>JAUWMV010000021.1 GCA_030613005.1 bacterium
AATGAATCTACATGGATAAGTGAATATAAAAGCTTGCCTGAAGCAATGAATTTAAATGTAAATCCCAATCCATTTAATTCGGTCTGTCGAATTACAGCACCAGCTGGCTCAAAGATAGAAATATACGATTTGCAGGGAAAGCTTATCTGGGAATCGCAATCACAAATGGATCGTCTCGAGAAAGATGAGGAGACATTCTTTTCACGGAGAGATGGATTCACGATGAGGAGTTTTATTTGGCAACCGGATGAATCGATAGGCAGTGGTGTGTATTTGGTCAAAGTGAGTTTTGGGAAATGGAAATTGTCGAAAAAAGTGGTTTATTTGAAATAAATTTTGGAATTATTATTTACATCTTGACAAATCCAATATAATTATAAATTAATACTAATAGGTGGAATAAACCTGGTGGTTTTCGTCACTCCTTCTTGCTGTGGAGGTAGAATTATGAGAAGAATTTCGATTTGCTTATATTTTCTAATCGTATTAAATCTGGTTCCTGCGATTACTTATAATTTAATTAATTCCGATGTGAAAATTTTGAGAGTTGTAGATCTTATTACTTATGAAACTAGAAGATTGAAGACGACGATCACAAATCCTTCGGTTCAAGATTTGGATGGTGATGGGATTGGTGATTTGTTTTTTACGGATAGCGATATGCAAACAAACAGAAGTGATTATTTTAGAATATTTTACGGATCAAGAGATTGGCGTCCAATAATATATACTTATGATTCTGATATCGAAGTTATCGACACAATGGCGGAGTTTCAAATGGATCTGGATTGTGGAAAAATTATACAGATTCCAGATGAAGGGAATTTTATTCTATTAATTCAAAGGAATTCCTTTTTGCCTGGTACATTAGAGACCTTTTTTACGATACCCTCCGATTTAGAACCCGGTACATATAATCGTCATGAGGTTCAGTGGACATATTACGATAGTATTGCTTTTTGGGGTACATATATATATCCCAGCGCCATGGGTATAAGACCATATAATTACACAGTATTCGACTCATTTTTGGTTTTTCCAGGTTCTTACTTTTTCTCATACGATCCGAGGATAACTTTTAAAAGTGTCTGGTGGTTTGTACCGTTTTCCTTTTATGATGATACAGTAAATGTTTCTGAAGCCAGTGTATATCATCTTATTGTCTCAACGAAAAATGATTGCGGTCTCTTCTCTCATTTAATTTTTTCACCGGGTGATATTAACGGAGATGGTTTCAATGACTTAGTTTTAGGTAAAATGGCTTTTTGTTGGAATATAGGAATTTCACCAACGCGCCAACCTATTAGTGGTAGAAGATGGGAAATAAATTTATGGAGGGATCATTCACAGTGGTATTCCTCGCATATTATTTGGGGTAAGAGCGATTGGTCTGGTGCTGATACAATAAGTTATGACAGTTCTTCATATATGTATAACACTTATACTCACAATACACACTATGCTGTGGGTCCTGAGGAAGAATGCGATTTAGATGCTGATGGTTATGCAGATATTGTTATTTGCGAACCTAAGCCTATTATTTATTCTGATTCCAGTTTAATAAGTACCCCACCTTTTGGTCATATTCATACTGATGATTCAATCCGATTCGATTACGGTGATACCTCGAAGCTTTACATTCTCTTCGGTCGTCGAGATTTCCCTCGTGGAGTGTATGATTCAATTCAAAATGTAGCCGATGTTACGATAAAATCAAGATACACAAATGCTGGCATCGGTGGTGCGGTTTCTGTCGGAGATTACAACGGTGATGGGTACGACGATATACTTGTGGGTTCAGCATGCGTGGCAGGACATTTGGGCTATCTGTTTCTTGGCAACGAGTATCGAGCGTATCCTGAGTGGTTCGAGGATGCGGATATTTTCTTCACAGCGGAGAGTGCATACACTTACCTTACAAACCCGAATATACGATATATAATGTATAACACCGGTGTGCGACTTGGGGATTTAAACGGTGACGGTTTGGATGATGTAGTTTTGTCGATATATATGTATAAATTTCGTGATTCGCCCACAGGACGAAATATATTTCCGTTTCCGTTTGTGTATATTTTCTTCAACAAGCGACCTAGTGCAGAACTTGTTAAGCCCGATTCTCCAAGGATCGATGATGTGCGAGATACAGTATGTTTTAAGCTCGACTTCAAGACCTCGCTTGCGATAATATCGCTTAATTTAACAGTTGACGAGGATACATTTAATATAGATTCCCCAGAGCTTTCATACGATGCATCGGAATCGCTGCTGTGTTTTGCACCGTCGAGAGATTGGGATACCTCGACGATAATTCGATTCTGCATAAACCGTTTGACAGATATGATTGGCACAGAGATGGATGTCCCATGGTGCGTGAAATTCAACGACACGCTGGGTATTATTGAGCGAGTAAATAAGCCCGAGGATATTGCGATTGAAGTGTTTCCTAATCCATTTAATTCCTCATGTCGAATTACAGCACCAGCTGGCTCAAAGATAGAAATATACAATTTGCAGGGGAAGCTTGTCTGGGAATCGCAATCACAAATGGATCGTCTCAAGAAAGATGAGGAAACATTCTCTTCACGGGGAGATGGATTTACGGTAAGGAGTTTTGTTTGGCAACCAGATAAATCGATTGGGAGTGGTGTGTATTTGGTCAAAGTGAGTTTTGGGAAATGGAAATTGTCGAAAAAAGTAGTATATTTGAAATAAATTTTGGAATTATAATTAACCTCTTGACAAATCCAATATGATTATAGTTTAATACTTATAGGTGGAATAAAACCTGGTGGTATTCATCGCCCTTTTTCTTGCATAGGAGTCTTATTATGAGAAGAATTTCGATTTGTCTATATTTTCTAATCGTATTTAATCTAGTTCCTGCGATTACATATGATTTAATTAATTCTGATGTAAAGATATTAAAAATCATCGATCTTACTAGTTATGGATACAATTTTATATTTATAACTAATCCCTCTGTACAAGATCTAAATAGCGATGGTATAAATGATCTTTTTTTTACTGAAAGTTATTATAGAACTTCCTCTAATGATTATTTCCGAGTATTTTTCGGGCATAAGATATGGCATCCATTAATATATGAAGATGAATGCGATATCGTTATTGTGGACACTATGAATAATAGGGTAATGGATCTAGATTGTGGTAAGATTGTAAATATACCAGATGAAGGAAAATTTCTTATTCTTATTGAAAGACCGCTCCATGGATTCTGTAGTTATCTGGAAAGTTTTTTTTTACTACCTACCGATTTATCTCCTGGTACATACAATCGTCACGATGTAGAAAGCAGGTATTATGATAGTATAAAATCAGGTTCTTATGAATCTGGTATTGAAATATTTCCATATAATTACACAGTATTCGACTCATTTTTGGTTTTTCCAGGTTCTTACTTTTTCACTGATGATCCAGTAGTAACTTTTAAAAGTGTCTGGTGGTTTGTACCGTTTTCTATTTATGATGATACAGTAAAAGTTTCTGAATCTAATGTATATCATCTTATTGTCTCAAGGAAACATGATTGCGCTCATTTCTGTAATTTAATTTTTTCACCGGGTGATATTAATGGAGATGGGTTCAACGATTTAGTTTTAGGTAAAATGGCTTCTATTTGGACTGTTGGAAAATCTCTTACTGTTGAGCCTTTTAGGGGTAGAAGATGGGAAATAGGTTTATGGATGGATTTTACACAGTGGTTTTCCTCGCATATTATTTGGGGTAAGAGCGATTGGTCTGGCGCTGATACAATAAGTTATGACAGTTCTTCCTATATGTATAACACTTATACTCACAATACACATTTGACAATAGGTCCTGAAGAAGAATGCGATTTAGATGCTGATGGATATGCAGATATTGTTATTTGCGAACCTAAGCCTACTATTTATTCTGATTCTAGTTTAATAAGTATCCCAAATTTTCGTGTTATTGATGATTCAATCCGATACGATTACGGTGACGCCTCGAAGCTTTACATTCTCTTTGGTCGTCGAGATTTCCCTCGTGGTGTGTATGATTCAATTCAAAATGTTGCCGATGTTACGATAAAATCACGATACACAAATGCTGGCATCGGCGGTGCGGTTTCTGTCGGAGATTACAACGGCGATGGATACGACGATATTCTTGTGGGGTCTGCATGCGTTGCAGGGCATTTAGGCTATCTGTTTCTTGGCAACAAGTATCGAGCGTATCCGGAATGGTTCGAGGATGCGGATATTTTCTTCACAGCGGAGAGTGCATACACTTACCTTACAAACCCGAATTTGCGATATATAATGTATAACACCGGTGTGCGACTTGGTGATTTAAACGGTGACGGTTTGGATGATGTAGTTCTGTCGATCTATATGTATAAATTTCGTGATTCACCCACAGGACGAAATATTTTCCCGTTTCCGTTTGTGTATATTTTCTTCAACAAGCGACCCAGTGCGGAACTTGTTAAGCCCGATTATCCAAGGATCGATAATGTGCGTGATACAGTATGTTTTAAGCTCGACTTCAAGACCTCGCTTGCACTAATATCGCTTAATTTAACAGTTGACGAGGATACATTTAATATAGATTCGCCAGAGCTGTCGTATAATGTGTCGGAGTCATTGCTGTGTTTTGTGCCGTCGAGAGATTGGGATACCTCGGCGATAATTCAGTTTTGCATAAATCGCTTGACAGATATGATTGGCACTGAAATGGATGTGCCATGGTGTGTGAATTTCAACGACACGCTGGGTATTGCTGAGCGGAAAAATAAGCCTGAGGATATTGCGATTGAAGTAATTCCCAATCCATTTAATTCTTCATGCCAAATTACAGCACCAATCGGCTCAAAGATAGAAATATACAATTTGCAGGGAAAGCTTGTCTGGGAATCGCAATCACAAATGGATCACATCAAGAATGATGAGGAAACGTTCTCTCATTGGGTTGAAGGATTCACGATGAGGAGTTTTATCTGGCAACCAGATGAATCGATTGGCAGTGGTGTGTATTTAGTTAATGTAAGCTTTGGGAAATGGAAATTGTCGAAAAAAGTAGTTTATTTGAAATAAATTTTGGAATTATTATTTACATCTTGACAAATCCAATATAATTATAAATTAATACTAATAGGTGGAATAAACCTGGTGGTTTTCATCACCCTTTTTCTTGTATAGGAGTCTTATTATGAGAAGAATTTCGATTTGCATATATTTTCTAATCGTATTTAATCTAATTCCTGCGATTACTTATAATTTAATTAATTCTGATGTAAAGATATTAAAAATCATCGATCTTATTAATTGGAAATACGATTATCGATTTATAACTAATCCCTCTATACAAGATTTAAATAGCGATGGAATAAATGATCTTTTTTTTACTGGAAGTTATTGTGGAAATTACTGTAATGATTATTTTCGAGTATTTTACGGACGAAGGATATGGCGTCCATTAATATATAAAGATGAATGTGATATCGTTATTGTGGACACAATCGATAATAGCGAGATGGATCTAGATTGTGGTAAGATTGTAAATATACCAGATGAAGGAAAATTTCTTATTCTTATTGAAAGGACGATCGGTGGAATCAGTATTTATCCTGATCAATTTTTTTTACTACCCACCGATTTGATTCCTGGTTCATATAATCGTCATGATGTTGCATGCAGGTATTATGATAGCTTAGTATTTTATGATTATGGTATGCCTTCGGGGATAGCTCCACATAACTACACTGTCTTCGACTCATTTTTCGTTTTTCCCGGAGTATTTCGTTCTCCTTTATCATTAGAGGAAGCACGTCTCTGGGCATTTCTCCCGATAGATTTAAGCGGAGATACTGTCAATATAGCTGAAAACAGCCCGTATCAACTTGTTATTCGGAATATAGGCTCTGGTAACTTTTCACATGTGGTCTTCTCACCCGGTGATATTAATGGTGATGGTTATAATGATCTTGTTTTCGGAAAAATGGCTTTCGTGTTGTGGTGGATTGGTATAAATCCTACAACTTTCCCACATATAGGGGATAGATGGGCAATTCATTTACGGGATTATGAACAGTTTTTTTCAAGTCACATTTTGTGGGGGAGAAGAGAGTGGCACGGTGTAGATATAATAAGTTATGACAGTTCTTCCAATAAGTATAACACATACACTCACTCTCACCACACATATTGGGTGGTGGGACCGGAGGAAGAATGTGATTTAGATAACGACGGTTTTGCTGATATAATTTTGAACGAAGCTATGGCAGTGATTTTTTCTGATTCCACAGATACCACACACTATGTACAAACCTTTATTTGGACCGGTGCTGCTCTCAGATACGATTTCGGTGACACCTCGAAACTTTATATCCTCTTCGGTCGTCGAGATTTCCCACGTGATGTATATGATTCTATTCAAAATGTTGCCGATGTTACGATAAAATCACGATACACAAATGCTGGCATCGGCGGTGCGGTTTCTGTCGGAGATTACAACGGCGACGGCTACGACGATATACTTGTAGGATCCGCATGTGTTGCTGGACATTTGGGCTATCTGTTTCTTGGCAATGAATATCGAGCATATCCGGAGTGGTTCGAGGATGCGGATATTTTCTTCACAGCGGAGAGTGCATACACTTACCTTACAAACCCGAATTTGCGATATATAATGTATAACACCGGCGTGCGACTTGGAGATTTAAACGGTGACGGTTTAGACGATGTAGTTTTGTCGATCTATATGTATAATTGGCGTGATTCACCCACTGGTCGAGACATTTTTCCGTTTCCGTTTGTGTATATTTTCTTCAACAAGCGACCCAGTGCGGAACTTGTTAAGCCCGATTCTCCGAGGATCGATGATGTGAGGGATACAGTATGTTTTAAGCTCGACTTCAAAACCTCGCTTGCGCTAATATCGCTTAATTTAACAGTTGACGAGGATACATTTAATATAGATTCGCCAGAGCTATCGTATGATGTGTCGGAATCATTGCTGTGTTTTGCACCATCAAGCGATTGGGATACCTCGACGATAATTCGATTCTGCATAAATCGTTTGACAGATATGATTGGCACCGAGATGGATGTCCCATGGTGTGTGAATTTCAACGACACAACGGGTATTATTGAGCGGAAAAATCTGCCTGAAGATATAGCGATTGAAGTGTTTCCCAATCCATTTAATGCGGTATGTCGAATTACAGCACCAGCTGGCTCAAAGATAGAAATATACAATTTGCAGGGAAAGCTTGTCTGGGAATCGCAATCACAAATGGATCGTCCCAAGAATGATGAGGAAACATCATCTTTACGGGGAGAAGGATTCACGATGAGGAGTTTTATCTGGCAACCAGACGAATCGATTGGGAGTGGTGTGTATTTGGTTAGTGCTAATTGTAAGAATATTAAAGTTGTCAAGAAAATTGTTTATTTGAAGTAAAAAAAATAAATTCTACAGAAGCATAAAAATATTATTTTATTTAATAGTTTAATTTTTACGGAACTTCTTATTTTCTGGTGTAAATACTTTATTAGATGATACAGAATCCACAAAGCTAATCGAACCTTTTGTTACATTTTGAAATTTGTAAATCTTTTCTCCAGGTCTTGACATTCCCAATCTGATTCTTGCTATTTCCTCAAGTAGAAGTGTATCGCAGTTTAGACGATGAATAATAAGTAATAAAGAATCACTTTGCGCACGTTCTTGTGATATTAATTCGTTTAATTGAGATTTGTAAATTAATTTATTCTGAAATGAAACAAATCCTGTATCGCCGGCAAAGAGATCGTAAGTTAAAATTGGGACTAAGACTATTAATAGTAATACTTTAAGATATTTCTTGTATGGAAATTTTCTGTTAATTCGTCTTTCCTTATGTCGTAACCTTGTATTAATATAAGTCATTTCATTTTCCCCATTTGAAAAGAGGAGACCAAGCTGGCGAAACATTATCGCTCACACTATTGGTAATTCGTCGTATCTGAGAGCCATCGTAGAGCATTTCATATAGTTGATACGCACCCAATCTGTCTGATGAGAAAACTATGTGATAACCGTCCGGAGCCCAATCTGGATCCTCATTATTGCCAATAGAAGTTAGATAGGTTATATTTTCACCGGATACATCGATAACAGCAATATCAAATTGACCTCTAGTACGAGATGCATAAGCGATCTTATCTCCTCTTGGTGACCAAGAAGGTTGATCGTTGTAATCGCCTTCGAATGTTAGTCTTCTTACGTTAGCTCCATCTTCGTCCATTATATAAACCTGAGGAGTTCCCGATCGATCTGATGTAAATGCTAAGTAATGCCCGTCTGGTGACCAGGAGGGTGAGGTTTCTATGTTATAATTGTGAGTCAATCGTTTTAAGGATTTCGTTCGGGTATCGATAATGTAAATTTCTGAATTTCCATCTTTAGATAGAGCAATAGCAATTTTTCGACCATCCGGTGAATATGATGCTGCAGCATTTAGCCCATTAAATCTGCTGAAGATTTCAGTTTTTCCGGTTTCAAAATTATAGATAAAAAGGTCAGGATTTCCTAATCTAAAACTTGTAAATGTCAACGATGCAAGATCGGGAGACCAATCAGGTGTTAGAGATATATGTCCCCCCGATGAGATTTGATTAATGTTATATCCATCATAATCACATGTATATAATTCTTTATTTCCTGTGCGTTTAGATATAAATGCGATTTTTGTTTGTGCGATTCCTTTCTCGCCTGTTAACGCCTTGACAATATCGTCGGATATTGAATGAACTATATGTCTGAGATCATCTGGATTGCCTTTAATATTACGTTTGAAAATACTTCTATTAGCACCAACAGAAAATAGTCGAGCTTCAATCTGTAATTCAAGCCCAATTTTCTTAAAATTTCCAAGGACAATGGCTTGGACACCAGAATTTAGCCAATCTACTTTTATTATTTCGGACTCGGATCTAACCATTGTAGGGAAAAAGTCAAAATTTAAAACTATAAAAAAAGGGGAAAATGCCAAATCATCAGTGATTATTTGAGCTATATTATTTCCGAGACCGGTATCGATTGCTTGACTTACCGAATCGAGAACAAATGGCATTATAGCAATTCTAATTCGTTCGGTTCCCCGATCGGTAATCTTTAAATGTACTTCTTGTGGTAATAATATACTTATGTAACATATTATTACAGCGTAGATTACCCTCATTATATAAACCTCTTATTTAAAATATAATCATAACCTATGAAATATTATGATAATGGCAAGCACTTATTTTTCTAAATTTCAAAAAGTTTAATAAATAGTCTTGAGTTAAGTCTAAGTATGAAATACGAGTTGCTGAAAGGAGATATAATCAGAAAATACTTTGAGGTTCAATAAATTAAAATGGTGGGCGATAATGGATTTGAACCAATGACTTCTACCATGTCAAGGTAGCACTCTAACCAACTGAGCTAATCGCCCACTCTCTGTAAATCAAAACTGCTTCTCGTAATAATCAAGCGATTTTTAACGGAACAACAAAATTTATGTATCGCTTAAATGTCAAGAGTTTTTATTGCAAACTCTTAATTCATGTATTTGAATTAACTGATTGATAGAATTATACCAATAATAAAAACAAAATTGTCATTTTTAATATGCAGGCTTGCAAATCAATTCCAGTTATTATTCATATTTGAAATTTAATTTTACATTTGTTCGTAATGTTGTAAAGTCTCTTATAATATAGTTTTTTTAAAAAATTCAAGTTACGTAGATTACTTGTTCTTCTCATCCCCAGTTATAGCTTTCTTCGCAGCCTTTGCTTTAGCTTGTTCTTCTTTGATCTTTGCTAATAGTTTTTTTGTCTCTTCAGGTTTAATAGGTAAAGCTTGTGGTATTCCCTTATTAGCTTTTAGAATATTAGGATGCTTGTCTAAAATGCATTTGGTAGGACATACTGATATACAAACTCCGCATGCTGTACACTTACTATAATCAATTACAGCGAGTTTATCGATTATATGTATAGCATCCTCAGGACAGTTTTTCTGACACATCATACATGCAATGCAACCGGTTTCGCAAGCTTTTCGAACAATAGGCCCTGGATCAGTTGAATTACAAGCAACGAAAACAGGTTGGCTTTTCGGAACAAGCTTCATAAGGTCGGTAGGACAGACCTCGACACAAATTCCACAAGCAGTGCATTTATTTGGATTTGTAATTGGGATATTGTTGGGTCCCATGTGCAGAGCATCAAACGGGCATGCTTCAACACACGTACCATAACCAAGGCAACCGTGAGTGCATAGTTTGTGACCACCACCAAGGAACATCGCTGCTCGACAATTATTTATGCCATTATATTTATACTTTTCTATTGCGTTATTTCCTCCGTTGCAGGCTGCCACAGCAATCATAACTTCAATCTCTTTAACCTCAGTACCAAGAATTTTCGCAATGCTATCTGCAACTTCTGGACCACCTACGGGGCATCCATTCACTGCTGCTTGTTTCTCGACAACGGCTTTAGCGAAGCCGGAACATCCTGGGAATCCGCAGGCACCGCAATTTGCACTGGGTAGAACATCCAAAACCAATTCTACACGTGGATCAACAATTACTGCGAATTTCTTGGCAGCAATAGCTAAACCTATTCCAAATATAAGACCAAAAAAAGCCAATTCTATTATCGATCCTATAAGGGCATACTCCATTAATGCTCCTTTTCTAAATTTTCTGTTTCAGAAAGCATATCAAGAATTTGCTGTGCTTTAGTCTCGAAACTTTCAAGAACTAATATTGCAAAAGCAGTTCCAAGGAGCTCTCCGCTGGCTGTACCGATGGGATATCCCCCGGCTCCTGCAAGAGCACCTGTTGTTTTTATCATATTGGGTATATCATATTCCGCAAGAGTTTCTGATATCAACTCTGCAACAGCTCTATTCCGGATTTCTATAATTTTTACTAACTTCTCGTCTTTCATCTGCATATAAAAAGTTAATTCTCATTTAGTTGATTCATACTAATTTATTGAAAGTTTAAAATAAAATTTTCCCATGAAAAGAATTCTAAAATTTCAATCCCGTAAATCCTAAAAATGCTATGGACATCAATGCCGCAGTGAAAAATGCAATTGGTAATCCTTTCATAGGCCTTGGAATATCCGAAAGTTCAAGTCTCTCTCTTATTCCGCTCATCAAAAGAAGAGCAATCATAAAACCGATACCTGCAGAAAAACCGTGTACAATGCTTTCTAAAAAATTGAGATTCATTGTCATAGTGTTGAGTTCCGCAACCCCAAGAACTGCGCAATTTGTTGTGATTAAAGGTAGAAATATGCCAAGTCCCTCATAAAGAGATGGAGAAATTTTTTGAATTACCATCTCTACGAACTGAACGAATGAGGCTATAACAATAATAAATGCAATTGTTTCAAGATATGCGAGATCAAAGCTAGAAGGAGTAACATTTGCACCAAATGCTTTGAAAATTATATATAACAAATTGGATTGCGTCGGTTGAAGGAAATAAGTCCAGATTAACCACGTTATTGCGGATGACATTGTCATAACAAATATAACTGCAAATCCCATACCAACAGCTGTCTCGGTTTTCTTGGATACTCCCATAAAAGGACATAAACCCAAAAATCTTGAAAGGACAAAATTGTTTATTAATATGGCACTAATTGAAATCGAAATTAATATTCCGAAATTCATTTTTAACCTCCAATAATCACAATAAATACAGCAATAAATTATCAATGATAACAGTATGTAATACACAAAAACAAAGTAAACTCAAATGAATCATGTACAAAACTTAATTGCCTGAAGTTGTTAACTGAGTACCAATAAAATTTATATTTTTTCTTGCATATCTAAGAGCATTCTATGCTTGTTCTATACTGACACATGGAGTTTCTGTTCTGCTGTATAATTCCACTGGTTTTAAAACAGGATTGAAAAGATCGTTAATAACCTTTGTTGCATTAATAAGTTCAATATCATTTGTCAGTTTTGCCATCCTGTGACTAATATTTATGCAATCAGCATTGATTCCTTTTACAGACTCAATTTTTTTATTGCTATTCTAACGGCAATTTCAATCAAATTTATTGCATTTCCGACATTTCCACTCAATAATTGATATCCAGATTCCTTCAATTTTTCAAAAGTTGATTCTCCCATTTAAGTTTACTTTAATTTTTAGTAATTAATTGTTTTAACCATAAAAATATTCCTAATGTCAAAAATCCTCCTGGTGGAAGAATTAAAAGTAAAGCAGGTGTAAAGGAACTGCCCATAATATTAACAGTTTTAGGATCCACAATAATGGGAAATCCAAGCGTCAAAGTTCCACTACCTAAGATTTCCCTTATTCCTCCCATCAGGAAAAGAACGATGGAAAATCCAATTCCCATTCCAAGACCATCGAGCATGGAAGCGAGAACGCTTTTCTTACTTGCAAACGCCTCAGCACGACCAAGGATTATGCAATTCACAACAATTAATGGAATGAAGATTCCTAATTGCTTGGAAAGTTCAGGTGTGTATCCTGCCATGACCAGTTTAGTTATTGTAACAAATGATGCAATAACCGTAATAAAAATTGGAATTCTAATCTTTGAGGGTACAGTCTTTTTAATAAGAGAAATGATAATGTTGGACATTGTTAAAACAAAAATAACTGCAATACCCATCCCAATTCCGTTGTATGCTGTCGATGTAACAGCAAGAGCTGGGCAAAGTCCAAGTGCAAGAACAAGCACAGGATTTTCTTTTAATAGCCCATTCGTGAAGATCTTAAACATGTTTTATGCTCTCCTGAAACCTATTAAATATCAACCTTAATTATAAGTTACTCACTGCAATATCAAATAATCAATCTTTTTTCTACTAATTAGCATCAGATATTAGCTCTCTTACAGTTACAGAATCTTTCAGTGTCTTTTGTTTTTGAGCTGCAGGTAACTCTGATTTATGTTCCATGAGATTTTCAATAACTTCAACTACACTTTCTGTTACAGTTCTCGATGAAATTGTAGCACCTGTAATCGATTTAATGTCACCACCATCTTTATCAACACTTAATTGGTCTAAATTCTTTGTTGCAAACTGTTCTTGGAACCATTCTTTTTGGACATTTGTGCCGAGACCAGGAGTTTCACTTTGATACATAACCTTAATTCCGGTTACTGTGAAGTCAGTTTTTAGACCAACCAATGTCTTAACATTGCTGGAGAATCCGTATTTAACACCTATGACTGCAAATCCCACTGGCACAGTTTTTTCTTCATCACTGAAACCAATAAACACTATTGTGCTATCTGAAAGTATTATTTCATCAAAAACTAAAGCATCAGAAGGCAAAACCTCCCTAATTGCTTGTTCCTGTTCCATTTTAGCTTGTTGCTCTATTCTCGGTTTTGTTTTGGTATACATCCATCCCAGAAGAAGACCTGCAATTCCTGCATAAGCCATCAGTATAAATCCTAATTTTAATATATTTTTCACAATTTCTCCAGAAACCTTAGTTTTCAATATTTCAATATTTTGGAGCTAAATTTTTTCTTTTGCTCCAAGAATTCTCGGTTTAGTGTGCCTATCAATAAGAGGCACAACAAGGTTCATAAGCAAAATTGAATATGATACTCCCTCTGGATATCCTCCCCAGCGACGAATAATAACAGTTAATATTCCACAACCAATACCAAAAATCCATCTGCCTTTTGGTGTAATGGGAGATGTGACCATATCAGTAGCCATAAAAAAAGCTCCTAACATAAGACCACCGCTAAAAGCATAAAATAGGACATTCATTTTAAACAATCCATCTGGACTACCAAAAATCCAGCCGAGAACGAGAGCCGAGCAAATATATGAAAAAGTTATTCGCCAATCTGAGAATTTTCTTAATATAAGGTAAAGTCCACCTAGAATTATCAATGCTGCTGAGGTTTCACCCAAACAACCTCCTATGTTCCCAAAAAACATATTAGGTATTGAGGAGTATAAGTTTGATAAAATGTGATGAGCATGTTCGATTTGTTCCCCTGAGGAGTTTGGGTTAGCAAAAATTTCACCAACATGGGTTTTTAAAATGCCGAGTGGTGTGGATCCAGTAATTGCATCAAGTTTGGTGAAAAAACCTGGAATGGAACCACCTCGAGGTGTTATCCACTTAGTAGTCATCTGAACAGGCCAACTTGCCATAAGAAATGCCCGTCCTATGAGAGCAGGATTCAATGGATTGTTTCCTAATCCACCGAATATTTGCTTACTAAAGATAATTCCGAATGCGGAACCAACAAAAGCCATCCACAAGGGAACTCCCGGTGGGAGATTAAAAGACAGAAGTACACCAGTGATTACAGCGCTACCGTCGTTGATTTGAATTTTTTTTCCACTGAGTTTTTGTATTATTGCCTCAGATAATACGGCACCTAAAATACCCACTAAAGTTAAATATATTGCTCTTGATCCGAAAAAATATACTGCCCCAAGAAAGGCTGGACTGAGAGCTAAAACCACATTCCACATTATGGTTTTTGTAGAGATGCCGCTTCTTATATGAGGTGAAGAAGAAACGAAATACTTTTCGTCCAACTCTGCTCCTTATAGTGAAATTGCGCTAAGATAAATTTCAAGTTATTAGGTTGTTGAGAAATGTGCAAGAACTTTTTAGACTTTTAATCCTTATAAACCGTTGTTGGGACACAAATCTTAAGTAATAAATCATATTTTGTTGACTTACAAATTCAAAATCTTAAATTATGAATTCAAAGGGAGGGATAAAATGTATCTTGTTGGAATTACTGGGCAAATCGCTTCCGGTAAAACTAGTGTTGCTAGAATGTATAAAGAAATGGGAGCTTTTCTTATCGACGCGGATAAAATTGGTCATAAGCTTTTAAAAGACTCGGAAATAAAAAAACAGTTAGTTAAGGAGTTTGGGGAAGAAATTCTTGATGATGATAATGAAGTTATTCGAAATGAACTTGCTGCGAAGGTTTTTAGTAGTTCGGATAATTTAGAAGCAATCAATAAAATAATGAGCAAGAGAATTGTCTCAGAAATACGAGAAGTTATCGCTGAACTTCAAGAAAATCGCTTTCCGGGTATTGTAGTTATCGATGCTGCTCTTTTCCCAAAATGGGATATTGTTAAAGCCATGGATATTGTTATATTGGTTGAAGCACCCAAATGGCAAAGACTAAATAGATTGGTTCGTCAAAGAGAGTTGACACAGGAAGATAGTAACAGAAGAATTGATGTACAAGAAGAGCTTTTCAAAGAATTTTATCCCCGGCAAACGATAGTTGTTAAGAATAATGGTGATTTTGTTAGTCTCCGTGTTCGGGCTATGAGTGCATGGTTAGAGATTAAAGATAAAACCAAAGGAAAAGCCAGTAAGTAACAAGAAATAATATATGGTTTTAAGAGGTGTTTTTTGATTTTCAATTCCAATTAATATAAATTTTTTGAAATGAATTTTTGCTTTTACTGGCGGTCTTAGAGAATTAAGGCAGCCTTTTAATTTACATTCTTGAACTATGTGACAAGCAAATAATTTTTTGATTGTATATATGAAAAAAAAGTTTCACATAATAACCTACGGTTGCCAGATGAATAAATATGATTCATTAACATTAAAGCAGCAACTTAATAAAGAAGGTCATTATTGGGTGGAGAAACCTGAGAGGGCTGAGCTGATTATTGTAAACACTTGTGCTGTTCGATTGCATGCAGAAAATAGAGCTCTCGGTAGACTCAAAACATTAATAGGTTTGAAAAAAAGACGAAGCAATATACAGATAGGAATAATGGGTTGTGTGGCTCAGGAGTTAGGAGCAAAACTTTTCGGAATTCTTCACGGTATTGATTTCGTTGTGGGAACTGATCAAGTTGATGTAATTGCCGATATAGCTTCGGGGGTCTTGGAACCAGCAACTTATACAAATGTAAACAGCGATTTTTTTGGTTTAGATACGTCAGCATTTATTCCCAAGAATCAAGTAAGTTCTTTTGTAACAATAATGCGAGGATGTAACAATTTATGTTCGTATTGTATCGTTCCATATGTTAGAGGGAGAGAGAGAAGCAAACCAGAAAGGGAAATCCTCTCAGAAATTCAACAAAATATAAATCGAGGTATTAAAGAAATTATTCTTTTAGGGCAAAATGTAAATTCATATAAATATGGGAATATCTATTTTCATAACCTATTAAGGTCTATTATAACAATTAATGGAGTTAAGAGACTTCGATTTGTTACAAATCATCCAAAGGATTTTTCTGATGAAATTCTTGATATCGTTAAGGAATATTCTCAAATCATTCCACCAGCATTTCATCTTCCTCTTCAAAGTGGAAGTGACAAAATACTATCTGCAATGAACAGAAAATACGATTTGAAACACTACATGAAAATGATAGAAAATATTTATCAACGTTTTTCCAATGCAGCAATATCAACAGATATCATTGTAGGATTTCCAGGTGAGACAGAGCATGATTTCAAAGTAACGCTTGAAACCATGAGAGCTGTGAAATTTGCTGGTTCGTTTTCATTTAGGTATTCTGTTCGACCAGGAACTTATGCTGCTTCTCTTGAAGATGATGTTCCAGAGAAAACAAAAATCGGACGGTTACAACAGATTATTGATCTTAGTATTAAACTTGCAGAAAAGTATTCACAAGAATTAATTGGCACAGTCCAACAAGTGCTTGTAAATGGTATCGATAAAAAAGATCCTTCGCTTTTCAAAGGTACTGCACCATCAGGAAGGAATGTTTTAATCGTAACGCATAAGAGTTTAGAAAATGGAGATATTATTCCCGTATACATTGAGAGTGCTACAGCCTGGGTTCTAAAAGGAAGAGATAATAGTCTTTGTTAAATTTTTATACCTTAAGCAAGCATTTGAGATATGAAAACTTATTTTACACACTGTTGTTCTCGAAGTAATCTTTCCTTTACATTTGCAGATATTTGTTTTAAACATAGCTTATGCGAAATACTTCGAAAGGTTGTTCATGTGCTTTCTAAATTTTATATTGTCTTTACTCCCTGGAATACTTTGGATGTATTTTGTTTATAGAAGTGATAAATTCGAGCCTGAACCGATAAAAACCGTTATAATGGTCTTTTTCTGGGGATTTATAATTTTTATACCAACCATGCTTATTGAAATAGGTATTAAAGATTTATTTGGATTTACAGGCAGAATCAGTTCAATTTTCGAAGCTGTTGGAACCGCATATTTCGTTACGGGATTGGTAGAGGAATTTATGAAATTTGGTGTTGTTCTTTTTGGCGTATATTATGCAAAGGAATTTGATGAACCAGTTGATGGAATTGTCTATTCTTCTGCAGCGGCATTGGGCTTTGCTTCGATAGAAAATTTTATGTATATGAATCAATATGGCACGCAAGTAATATTATTGAGAGGTCCACTCTCGACCTTAGGACATATTCTATTTTCTTCAATGTGGGGATATGGACTTGGACGAGGAAAAAATCACCCCAAAATTGCTCGAAGATTAGCAGTTACGGGTTTGCTTTTTGCTGCTTTAGCTCATGGTACTTTTAACTTTATTCTCATGTCTCCAATTATTTTTGGTTATAATATTGGTATGTCCATTGCCTTTTTTATATTACCTTTTACATATGGTTTATGGGTGCTATTGAGAATTAGAATAAAGAAGTCCGAATCGATATCACCTTATAATCCGGATGCAGAGGAAGATGATTATAATGTTTTTGATGATATGAATGACATTGCTTGAAAGGACATAATGATTTATACGATGACATTAAATCCGGCATTAGACAGAACGGTCTATGTAAAAGAAATGATAGAGCGTGAAAGCATTCCTACATTGAATGAAGTTCGATTCCCCGGTGGAAAAGGTATTAATGTTTCAAGAGTCATAAAGCAATTAGATGGCGAAAGCATTGCGATGGGATTTTTAGGTGGATACATTGGGATGGAAATGGAAGGACTTCTCATTAATGATGGAATTGTATGCAATATGGTTCATACAAGAAGCAATACAAGAGTTAATGTTATTGTTCACTGCCTTAAAACTGGTAAGGAATACAGGCTTAATTTCCCTGGGAATAATATTGAACCTAATGAAATCACTACTCTTTTCAATAAATGCCGTACTCTTAAGCCCAAACCGGAATTTGCAGTTATTTCGGGGAGCCTTCCCAAAGGAGTTAATCCTGTGGTTTATCAACAGCTTATTCTAATTTTTGAGCAACAAGGAGCAAGAGTTATTTTCGATTCATATGGTGAACCTTTCAAAAAGGGTCTTTTGGCTACTCCATATATGGTCAAACCAAACAAATCTGAACTCAGCCAATATGTTGGAAAGGATATCAAGACTTTGCAAGATGCGATTGCAGCTTCAAAAGAACTTCTAAAATATTCTGAGATTGTGGTGCTTTCTATGGGGGAAGAAGGTATTTTAGGTTTATCGGGCGATGATATTTATCGGGTGAAACCTCCCAAATTACAAGCTATGAACACCGTAGGTGCTGGAGATAGTACAATTGCAGCGATGGTTATTGGACTGGAGGAGAACTTACCTATCGATGAAGTTTTTCGAAGAGGTGTTGCCGCTGGTACAGCATCAACTCTTACGGATGGTACTGCTACAATCACTTTGAATGATTTTTACAATATACTGGAATTGGTGGAATTAGTTAAACTATATTGAAAAATAGATTATTCCGGGGGTTATCAATGTTTCTGAGGAGGACGATTTTTTTCACAGGACTTATCGTTATATGTATTATTCAAGCTCAAGACGTTGGAGTTAGGAATTGGTTGGAATACAGAGGAGCATGGGAAGGACACTCATATTTTCAGGATAGGCTTTTTATGCGAATAGATTGGAGTAAGTTCGCTGCGGGTCTTCAATATCTGGCTCAAGAGCCTTCAAAGGTTTTCTCGGATAAAGATTCTGCAAATATTTCTTCCGAGATAGAAAGCTATTGGTTTTCATTTTACACCCAAAACCTTGAATTAGTAGCAGGAAGTTTCACAGCTGTATTAGGTCATGGCATCCTTCTAGATCTTTATCAAAGATACGATTTAAACATAGATCATCATTGCGACGGAGCTTTCTTAAAGTTGAGAATGCCGTATATTGAAGTTACAGGTTTTAATGGTATTGCTAAATGGGATAATCGAGCCATAGTTAGAGGTGGGCAAATTGTATTTACACCTTGGAATTTTATGTTAGGGCAAGAATATGCGAAAATAAAACCCTCGGAATCACATAGCCAAGATATGTTTGGTGCTTTTGCTTCTGGAGATTTGAGTTGGATTTCATTTTGGGTTGAGGCTGGTTACAAACAATCAGAAAATCCGGATATTCCCAAGGGTACTGCTTATTATGCCTCCAGTAGTATATTACTATATACTTTTTCAATAACTGGAGAGTATAAAAATTACTCTGATTTCGATATGGGTAAGACACAATATTGCAACCCACCAACTCTCTATCGTTATCCGCCGTATATTCTTACCAGTATGCGAATTAAAGGAGTTGACTTAGATGATGAAATTGGATATTCAGCTGCTTTAAGTGGAAAGATTTCAAGTATTGCCGGTGAAATATTTTATTCTCATTCAAGTAATCACGACAAAGAATATCCTGTCGATCAGATTTGGATTGAAATTGAAAGGCAGGGATATAATTTTTTAGGTAAATTGGGAATAGAATACCTTAAAGATAAAGATAGTACTTTTATGACAGGTATAGTTGACGCCACTTTTAAACCGGCTCTTTCACCAATATCTTTCACTGCAATTGCTGAGGGTCAGAAAATAGATTGGCGAACAAATATGTTTTTCTTGATATCATTTAGCTATACAGGATTTGGAACTATGGGTATTGAAGGTGGGATTATCAACGAAGAGAACATGATTAGAGCCTTTACCGATCTAGATTTTTTTGAAAGCGTGCGACTAAGAATCGGTTTGGGAAAACGACCTGGTGGATTCTCATGCTCTGGTGGAATATGCAGAAATGAGGAATCCTTTGAGGGAGTGGAAGTGGACGTTGTTGTTACTTATTAATACAATATTTTTTTTAATATTTATAATTGTTTACTAATGAAAAAGTATATAGATAATATTATTCATCGAATTCGAAAAAGTAAAACCGCTTTCAGTATCGGGGTTATTTTGCTTGTCATAAACCCACCCATGGGTTGGTTGGGCTTTATTATTGCAGCTTATTTAACTGCGAGATTCGGTAGAAGTATATACTTCTTATGGGCTATGGTTCTTTATGGGACTACCTGGGGGATGTCAGGAATAGGGATTATTCTTGCTGGTCCAAGAGGTTTTCATTTATCTAAAATTATATTAAAAAATATATGGAGGAAATTATTTGTCAGAAGAAGATATAGAAATTCAAAACAATGAAGTCCAAAGAGTTAAAAAAATAAAATACAATAATAACATCGAACGACCATGGGGAATTGCACCTTTTCTTATCCTTTCTTGGTTTTCATGCTTTATATTAGGTCTTTTTCTAATAGGAATATATTACCTTTCTATTCCAAGGATTCTCCAAATTTCAACAGCAATAGTATATGCTTTTGCAATTATTTTAGCAATTTTGTTTATTATTCCCAGTGGAGGATTATTTCTAATAACAATGACATCTATTACAGGTTTAGACCTTTTGTATCCTCATGGAAAAAAGCAGGTTACAATGCTTGTTCTTCCGCCTATTGTGTATTTGATAGGCACACGGATATTCAAAATTAAAAAGGACAGATTAAGGGAGAGTTTTATTGCTGTTTCAAATAAACTATTCTTGGCACAAATAGAGAAAGGAAGGTTCTGTGCTACAAGGCTATTAATCCTATTACCTCATTGTATTCAAAACCATAAATGCCCCTGGAAAATAACCTGGTCTATAGAGAACTGCAAGCAATGCGGATTGTGTCCCTTAGGAGCTTTAGTGGCTATGCACCATAAAAACGATATTTATGTATATGTTGCTACAGGTGGAACGATAGCAAGAAGGGTGGTTAAAGAGGCAAATCCCACAATGATACTTGCTGTTGCTTGCCCAAGAGATCTAGCTGAAGGTATGGTGGATGTTTATCCTATTCCTGTATTCGGAATACTGTTAGATCGACCTAAAGGTCCATGTTTTGATACACATTTGAAATTATATGATGTCTTTGATTTCCTAAAAAAGTTCAGACCGGATGTATACAGAGAAATGATTGATCAGACAAAAGAACTTGCGAATAAATACGAAAAGAATTACAACTAACTTTCCTCTCTGTAAAGAGCCTGTAATTCCTTTATTCGATTTTCAATCCTGTTTCTATATATAGAAGGAAGTTTCGGATCATCTAGTAGAAGCTTGTAAATTTGAATAGCTTCTGGGAAATGTCCCTGTCTTGCAAATTCTTCGGCTGTTTTTGGATTTGTATAAGTATCTGAAATGCTTAAATCAGATCCTTTGTTTTGTTCCAGGCTTTTCCCCAAATGATTAATTATTCCTGAATCTTTGGAAGGTTCTGGTTCTGTGGTTGGGGTATATTGACCGAGTTGAGTTAGACCATCGATTTCTTCGAGCATGAGTTCTTCGGTTTCTTGAGGTTGTAATCGTTCTATTCCCAATATTTCATCGGTTTGAAGATTTGATTCTTTTGTTTCTGAGCCACCAGGAAGATCTTTTAGAACATCCTCGTCATGAAATCCTCTGATATCCGTGGACTCGTCGAGCGGAATCTCCTTGTCACCGATAAACATAACTAACGATTCTTCATCTTCTTTTTCGGGGGTGGATCGTTCAGCTTCTTTTGCATTGAAAAACTCAGAAAGACCCTCTAATGGGATTATTCCGGGTTCTCTTTCATAAGTTATATCGGTTTTTCCTTCTTGCTTCTTTATTGAAACCTCATGGATAATACCTTCAGAGGAAATTTTCTCAGGTTTCTCAGAATCCTTGTGTAAATCTTCGCTTTTGGTAATATCAAAATCTTCAGATCCTAAAATCTCAAATATTTCGTCCTGAGATGCCTTAGGAGCTTTTTTGATAACTTCTTCTTTTTGGGCTGATCTTGCATCAGCTTCTTTTGTTGTAGAAATTTTAGTATCATCAGTTCGTTCAATGCTTAAGCCTTCACTTTTTTTCTCGATATATTCGGATTTATCTTTATCCTCAGGTGGTGATTCTTCACCTGGTTTTATTTCAGTTTCATCTGTTAATATTTCAATCATTTCCGGTTCTATAATTTCCGATTCACTTTCAAAAGTTCTTATCTCGCCTTCGGAACTTCTAAATTCTAAAACAGAGATCTCTTCTGTGGATTCTGAACTTGGGATTTCGATTAAATCTTGAACTGGAGCCTCTTCAGCAATAACTTTATCCAAAGGTGTTTCTTCTTCAGGAACTGTTTGTTCTGTATGTTCAGGAATGAAGGGTTTAATAACTTTTATTTCAAGTAATCTATTTGCTAGATTTTTATCCTTTTCATAAATTTTTGGCCATCCCTGCTTAAGTAAATCGATTGCTCTTTCGCTGAATGGATTGAGAGTTAAAACTTGGAGAATATGACTAAGAAACAGAGCATAATTTTCTTTTTTAAAAGCAATTTTTGCCATTTCAAAAAGTGCACCTAAATTATGCGGTTCTAATTCCAGTGCTTTTAAAAGGGATTTATACGCTTTGTCAAGGTTTTCCTCTCGCTGTAATAGTTTTCCCATAATGAGATGACCTGTTGTATATTTTGGAAACCTGAAAATACCTTTTTCCAAAATAGCGAATGATGCCTTTTTCTTTCCTGTTTGGTATAATAGCTCAGCTAATCTGGCAAAAACCAGAGAATCTGGAGATTCCTCTATCTTTTCGCGTAAATTTGTATATATATCTGCCATATTTTATCCCTTAATTAGATTGCATAATTGGTATATGAGAACTTTCCAGTTTATCTCGCCAGTTGGGATCCTGATATTCACCAGTAACATTGGAATGTAATAATTTCATATGACTTGTGCCAGTAATATCACCAAAAACAAAATAGTAGTTTTTTTGAAAATAATACCATATCTGCCAACTATAAGAAGAAATTTCTAATCCGCTATTATCAATATTGTCTGGTGGACCATAAACGATGTAGATCCTACCTTGATCTGTATTGCAACCCGGAGTATTGGAACCTTGGGCAAACGTTTTATTAGCATATTCCCAACGGGTTATATACTCTTCAAAAAATTCATTTTCTAAGGTTAATGGATCGGGGTCTTTCTCAGCCCAGAACTTTCGCCAGAATTGAAGTTTCCCATCAGGATCAAGTTTGTTAAATAATTCTAATTCATCTGGCTTTGCAATGTAATAAAGTATATTGTGCATTTCATCGATTATTTCTTTGGAAGGAGCTTCATCCACAAGTGAGGGCGTATTGGCAACCCAGAATTTAATACTTGAAGAAACGAGCGTATTATAGTTTGTGTCACTAAGTTCGAGAACTAATGTGTATTCTTCATTAGGGAGACTATTTATGTTGAAAGCATTGCTGTAAACTAAAAATTTCGATGATGTTACCCAACGTATTCCTAAGTCTTCGAATATCGTGTTGTTAGACATTATTTTTGCTGATATTCTATAATCATTTTCCTCGTCAGGCAGATAAAATTCTATGTAATAATAAGCTATGGGGAAGTTTAGATCAAATATTCTATCGGGTATTGGTAACATTTTTCTACCAAATTTATTAAACTGGCTTTCCTGTTCTATTTCCTCGGATGTCACAGATAACATAATATCTGAGGCTTCATACTCATTATCCCACATGTTCGGTAGATCTACATATAATGAGGTGGTATCTTGTTTGTCTGCAATAAGGTCTTTTGTTACGACTTTGATATGGTAAGTTCCTACTGGTAGTTCAAATTGTTGTAAATTAAGGAATCTGTAACTCTTTTTAAGTAGTTCATTCGCTTGTATTGTAAAAGGCACATCGAATGAACGTGATTCTATTTGCTTTAAATTTTTTTCATCGATGGTGATATTAATAGAAAGAGTTCCAGCAAATAGTTGTTGATCGGGAAGTTTATCAATTTGAAACATATGTCTGTCAAGTTTTATATATAACTCTAACCAAGCCATGTCTTTCTTGTCTCCTCGGAAAGTTGCCCAATCTACAAAAAGACCTAGTGGACTCGCACAACTAACGCTAAGACACAATGTTGCGAGGATGACCTTTAGAATTTTTCTGAACATATTCTAAGTATACATACATAAACATTATTTGCAAGTATCATTATTTTTGCTATAGTTTTTTTTGATTGATCAGATTTATGAGCAATAATATTCAAACTTGACAAATGAAGCAGCAAATCTAAATTAGAAACGGACCCATAGCTCAGTTGGTAGAGCAAATGACTCATAATCATTTGGTCACAGGTTCGAGTCCTGTTGGGTCCAATGTTTTACTTTTAATTTTGAAAGGGGGCGATTAGCTCAGATGGTAGAGTGCTTGCCTCACATGCAAGAGGGCAGTGGTTCAAGTCCACTATCGCCCACATACTATTTAGACTTCGATACACCGAATTATAAACGGTGTATTTTTTTGGGAGTATTAAGAATTTGCGATGGAATTATTTGTTCTGTGAAAGGATTTTAGATAATTAAAAAAACTTCTAAATATTTTTTCGTTTTAGTGGTATAGTATTTGAAAAAGTGTATTTTAATAAGAGCTTATGAATATTTCTGAGATAGTTAAGAAAATTGAGGATCGATATCCAGTTCAATCGGCTTTACCAAATGATTTTGCTGGCCTTTTATGTGGTGAACCTTCTACAAATGTTTCGAAAATATTAATTGCTCTTTCAATGAGTGAAGCGGTCGTTAACGAAGCAGTGAGTGAGCATTACAATTTTCTTATTGTTCATATACCGCCGTTTAGAAACATTCCATCGGGATTTGTACCTAACTCACCCGATCACAGAATGATTTTTCAGGCGATAAAAAACAGTTTACCCGTTTATGTAATTTCCTCTAATCTTGAATTTGGGCATGAAAGTATTTCAAGAATCTTAGCGAAGAAGTTTGGAATGGAAATAGAAGGCTCAATAATACAGGAAACACATGAAAAAGTTTATAAGATTGCAGTGTTTATTCCATATGATTCTTTCGAAAAATTTAGAACAACAATTTTATCTTTAGGTGTGGGGAAGATAGGTAAATATAGTCACGCTAGTTTTTCTGCTTCTGGTGAGGGTACTTTTATGCCTTTGCAAGGCAGCGATCCATATATTGGCGATGTTGGAAAGCTTGAGAAGGTTAAGGAATATAGGTTTGAAGTAATTGTTCCGGAGCATATTCTTCAAGAGACAATAGAAGCTATTAGATTATATCATCCATATGAGGAACCTGCTTTTGACATTTATCGTCTTGAGAATTCTAGTATTGGTGATGGGTATGGAGTAATTGGTGAACTTCCTTATCCTTTAAGGATTAATGACTTGGCATTGAAGTGTGTAGAAAAATTACCTTCAGGCTTGGTAAAAATCGTTCCTACCCCGAAGACATTTATCCAGAAGATTGCAATCTGGACAGGAAATGGTGATATATTTGTGGATCAAGTTTGTGAACTATATCCTGATGCTTATTTGGTTGGAGAGCTTGGATATCGTTCTGCTCTCAAGCTATCGGATTTAGGAATTGGTGTTGTAGCGATAGGAATCTTTGCCAGCAAGTGGAGTGTGTTGCCGTATATTAAGGATTTAGTAATGGGATTCTTCTCACAAGCTAAAGAACATGGTTTGGTTGAGATTTCACAATCGGATAAATCTCCATTCCTGAGAATCTAATTGAAACAGAAAGGATTAGCTTATGACAAAAAGCAAGTTAAGTACCAAACAAATGTTAAAACTACTTCTTCTAGTTCAGGAGCATGACAGCCAACTTCTTGAACTTGAGATGAGAAAAGATTTCTTCCCAGGTCTGTTGGTGAAATTGAAAACACAAATTGAAAATGTTAAATCGGAATATGCAGAAAAAAGAGAAAGATTTGTGGAAGTTAAAAAAGAAATTCAGCAACTTGAAATCGATGTGGATAAACATAAGGATGGACTCGAGAAATCGCACGAGAAACTGAGAAAAGTGTCAACTAACAAGGAATATGATGCGGTTCAATCTGAAATAATTACTCATAATGAGATGATTGCAGAAATTGAGGATAACTTACTTACACTGATGGATGAAGCTGATAAACTTGAGAAGGATGTTTCTGGACTCAAAAAAACCTCTGCACAAATTAAAGTTGAAAATTCAAAACGAATAGAAGAGATGACAAAGAGTGCTGGAGAAATAGATTCAATTATTGAAAAAATTTATATGGAACGTAACAAAATTGCAGACCGAATATCAAAGAGAATGGTCAGAAGGTATGAACAGATTCGAGAGGGGAGACAGGGTGTTGCAATAGTGGGTATCGTTGATCGAGCATGCGGTGGGTGTATGCAGGCTTTGCCACCACAGAAAATTCAAGATATTAGGGCTGGACAGTTGGTTGTGTGTGAAAACTGTGGTAGAGTTTTAGTTGACCTTGAGGAATTAAACAGGATGTCTATTGAAGATTCTTAAATTTTTGTAAAGAAGAAATCATAAAAGAGTTTTAAAGTTTTTATTTAAGCAATTTTTAATATCTATGTAAGAATTACGCCTTTGGATAGTTATATAATTTATACAGACGGTGCAGCATTAGGAAATCCTGGTCCTGCGGGAGCAGGTGCTATTGTTGTTGATCAAAAAGGCAATATTGTATGTAGAATTTCAGAATCGTTGGGTATTGCGTCGAATAATGAAGCTGAATATTTCGCTATAATTTTAGCATTAGAGAAAGCAGCTAATATGGGTTTACAGGATATCGAGATTAGATCTGACAGTCAGTTAGTTGTCCGTCAAATAAATGGACAGTATAAAGTTAAAAGCCCAAATCTTAAACCTTTATTCAAGAAAGTTTTGAATCTACTTTCGAATTTTCAGCGAACGAAGATGGTTCATATATCTCGTGAATTTAACAAGGAAGCTGATAAATTGGCAAAGCTGGGTGCAAAGAGGATAAAAGTGATTTAAAACGTTATTTGTAACACTTCTATTCCCCACTATTATAATTAGCATTTATCGATTTTGCTTTCATTATCTTCGATTTATCAGATATAGTTATCTATAATTACTGTATTTCTATTAGCTTATCCCCATAATATTTCGCCAGTGTTTCTGGAATAGTGATAGAACCATCGTTATTTTGGTAATTTTCCAGAATTGCAATAATAATTCTTGGTATTGCTGTACCGCTACCATTGAGTGTGTGAACATATTGCGGTTTTCCACCTTTTTTTGGACGAAAACGAGTATTCATTCTTCTTGCCTGAAAATCGGTTGTATTGGAAACAGAACTGACTTCAAGCCATTTGCCGGTTCCAGGAGCCCAAACTTCAAGGTCATAGGTTTTTGCAGAAGCGAAAGTTAAGTCGGCTGTGCTTAGCAGATTGATTCGATAGAACATTCCTAATAATTGCAATATTTTTTCTATGTCCTCTAAAAGTTCCTCTAATGCCTTCCATGAGTTATCTGGATGGACAAATTTCACAAGTTCAACCTTGTTAAACTGATGAAGACGTATTAAGCCTTTTGTATCTTTTCCGTATGAACCAGCTTCTCGTCTGAAGCAAGGAGTATATGCACAGTAATGGATAGGCAGGTCACTTTCTTTTAGCATCTCATTTCTATGCATATTTATGAGTGGAACCTCGCCAGTTGGTATGAGGAAATATTCCTCTTTATTCAATTTATACATATCATCCTCAAGCTTTGGCAATTGTGCTGAGCCTATCAGTGACTCTGTATTTGCTAATATTGGTGGTAATATTTCGATATATTTGCTATCATGGGTATGGTAATCTAACATTAGATTTATTAAAGCTCGAACAAGTCTTGCTCCTCTGTCCGTATAAAGGGGAAAGAAGGATCCGGTTAGCTTTGCTCCCGTTGGTGGATCGAATAGCTTAAGCATCTCATTTAATTGAAGATGATCCTTTACTTTGAAATCAAACTGCTTCTGAACTCCCCATTGTCGTATGATAACATTATCTTTATCGGAGGTATCCTCAGGGACAGTTTCATGTGGAATATTAGGAACTTTGAGAAGCAGTAAGTCTCTTTTCTTTTCAATCACTTTTAATTCATTTTCAAGAACTTTAACTTTATCAGAAATTTCCTTTGCTTGTGCTTTAATTTCTGTTAAATCTTCTTTTTGCTGAGCAAGTCGAGATATTTCTTTTGAGAGATCATTAAGCTTGCTTCTCATAGAGTCTCGCTTAGCAACTAATGTACATCGTTTTTCCTGCAATTCTATTATTTCGTCAACATAATCTGGTTCATTTTTAATTTTGCATGCATTCTTTACAAGTTGAGGATTTTCAACTATGAATTTTATATCTAACATCATTAACTCCCGTTCTTTGAAATCTTAGTGCAAAGAGTGGATAGATTTATTCTTTCCATGTCCATTTAGTACCTACTGGAGTATCCTTGATTTGCAAGCCCATATTCAGAAGTTTATTGCGAATTTCATCAGCGGTTTTCCAGTCCTTGTTTTTTCGGGCTTGTTCGCGTTCATCTATTAATTTTTGTATTTCGGGTGGAAGCTCTTTAGTTGAATCCTTTAAAACACCCAGGACAGAATTTATTCTCTTTACAATTTCCAACCCAAATTTTGCATCTAATTTTGACAAACCGTTCGAAGCTGCAAATCGATTAATATATCTAACCATATCAAAAACAACTCCTAATGCAGGAGAAATATTCAGATCATCATCCATTGCTTCTTCGAATTTACGGAGTCCTTCATTAAGGATATTTGTAAAGATTCGATCGGTTCCTGTTATTCCCTTGTGTGCATATTCAGATAGCATGTTTCTGAATTCTGAAAGCCTTTCGATCGAGGCTCTAGCCGCATCGAGACCCTTGAATGTTAAATTCAACTGCTGTCTATAATGAGTCGAAATTAACAGATAGCGGATTGCCATTGGGGAATATCCTTTATTGAGAATATCCCTTAAGGTGTAAAAATTTCCAAAGGATTTCGACATCTTTTTCCCATCAATCATAAGGTGCCTTGAATGTAACCAGTATTTAACGAATGTTTTCTCTGTAGCGGCTTCTGATTGGGCGATTTCGTTTTCATGGTGTGGGAAAATATTATCTTCACCACCGGTATGTATATCGAACGTCTCACCGAGATATTTCATAGACATCGCTGAACATTCGATATGCCAACCGGGACGTCCTTTACCCAACTCAGTTTCCCAGAAAATATCGCCATCATCCGTGTCCCAAGCCTTCCAAAGAGCGAAATCAGCCCATTGCTCCTTATCATATTCGTCATGACTAACTCTTGCACCCGGGATTAAATCTTCAGGTTTTTTGCCGGAAAGCTTACCGTATTCTGGGAATTTGCCGATTGAATAATAGATTGATCCATCATCACTTCTATAAGCAAATCCTTTATCCATAAGCTTTTGTATTAATTTGACGATATCATCGATATGCTCTGTGGCTTTAGGATAAACTTCAGCGTGTTCTATTCTAAGTGTATCGAGGTCCTCGAAAAATGCATCGATATATTTTTGGCTTAATTCTGCTAATGACATCCCAGTTTCCATAACAGCTTTTATAACTTTATCCTCAACATCGGTTAGGTTCATTACTTGAGTAACTTCAAATCCTTTGAATTTCAAATATCTTCGTAGCAAATCCTCAAAAATGTATGTGCGGAAATTGCCAATATGTGCGTAATTGTAAACTGTGGGACCACAGGTATACATCCTAACCTTACCCGGTGTTAGCGATGTGAAAACTTTAAGCTTTTTTGATAATGTGTCATAAAATCTCAGTGCCATAGGTTCCTCTGGTTAAAGACGCATTCTTAAGAATAGTTATCAATTTTAATGTAGTTAGAAAAATTTACAACTAATTTTGGGAAAAATCTATAAATCTAATGAGAGACTGTCAAGGACAGTAACATGTTTATAGATGTAAGGTATAACAATAAATGAATTTGATTAGGGAAACTCGGTAATTAAGATAGCTTATATTATTATTCATCTTCACTTAACGAGTATTTGGATCTGAAATATTCATATGCTGCCTTAATCTCAGGAAGAATTGCTTTTGCATGTTCTGGTGTCTCAAGTTGAGCCCATGAAGTAGCTGCTCTCCAAATATAAGAACTACCATTCTGAATCAAGTTGTTAGGTTCATTAAACTTTTTATAAGGGAAATTTATATATAAATTATTTATATTTTTTTTCCAAAAAGTAAAAAGCAAAAGCCATATCCATCTTTCTTGACATATTACATAACGCCCTATTCCTATGTGCCACTTCCCAAATTTCTTTGTTGTTATTTGAGGATCTTTTTCTTTTAAACTGTTTTCTATTATCTTGGTTATTCTCAAACTGTTCTCATTCAGCATTTCGTTGTTTAGAATATGAGTTCCAGTCACTAGATCTCTGATTGTAATTATTTTCTCATAATTATATGCAAGTTTCCAAAAGTCCCAGCTATTAGCTGTTGTATCACAAATAGATTTTGCTGCACTTTCGGGTGAATTATGCTCTTTACCTTCATATAATATCTTTCGGTTCTGCTGCAACTTGGCTTTAAAACGTTGACCTTTGTATGTGCCGTATATGTCTATTGGAAATATTAGTTTGCTTTTTGCAGTAACTTCTTCTGTGGTTCTTGTTATTACTGAAGGTTCTTTCTCTGTTGTAATCTTTATTTTTCCCCATAGTCTTGCAATTGTTTCTGTACGTAGTTTATTATCTTTCTTACGGATTTCATCTACTAATCTATCTTTGTTTTCATTCAGAAATCGATTAATTATTTGAGCGGTGTATTCATCCTCAAAGTTATCCTGCAATTCGCCTGCTTCTAAAGATTCTCTTGTTAAGAGTTTAATGTTAGATATGGATTTTTCGGGTTTAGAAAGATCAAACCGGAAAAATTCCTCTCTATATTCAGAATTACTTACAATCCAAATTTGACCATTTGTGAGTATTCCCCAAGTTATACCACTATAAAAAGCATATTTCATAACTTGCATGGATTCCTTATCCGTTAATTTTGTCTTAAGTGATTTACATTCGACAATAACCTTTGGCTCGCCATTGAGTATAAGCGCATAATCTATGCTGAGTGTGCCTTTGTCAGATGGTACTGGGAATTCCATAAAGATTTCACCTTTTTCAATCCACCACCCAAGAAGCTCAAGGACTTTTTTAATAATTACGTCTTTTGTGACTGCTTCACTAAAACCATTAAGATCAAAAAAGGGCTTTTTCATTAATTCATTAGCCTGATCCCAAATTCTTCTTAAACCTTCTAACAATTCGTTTTCCATTGTTAACTCCTTAGTGGAAAGGATTTTGTCCATAAGTTCATTTCAAATTTTAGATATTTATATATCTTTTACAAATAACATTATGTTTTAATAAATGTCAAGTTTATCCTTATGCAATGTTCACGGGGATATATGATTTCTTAGAAGGATTATTATAGCTGAATTTCATGTATGTAATTCTAATCTTTAAACGGAAATTTCATCTGAGATAACACATAAAATACTAACTATAATCAAAAGTAATTTATCGGTAAAATCTCTTGCTAAATTTTTTTTAAAAACTATTTTCAGCAACACAGATTAATATTCGGAGGGTAAATGGCTATAACCTTCAAGGGTGGAATTCATCCACTTGAATGCAAACATTTAAGCGAATCAAAACCGATAGAAGTATTACCTGCACCAGATAAGGTTTTCGTTTTGGTTTCTCAACATGCTGGTGCGCCTGCTAAACCATTGGTAAAAAAAGGTGACGAAGTAAAACTCGGGCAAAAAATTGCAGAAGCTGCTGGATTTATTTCAGCAAATATTCATTCACCTGTTTCCGGTAAAGTGGTTAAGATTGAGGATATTCCTCATTTCGCAGGTGGATTGGGCAGCGCAATTATTATTGAAAACGACGGTCAAGACGCTTTAGCTGAGGAACTTGAACCACATTCTAAATGGCAGAAGTTAGAATCCTCAGAGTTTGCTAAAATAGCTTCTAAGGCTGGTATAGTAGGTATGGGTGGTGCTATGTTCCCTACTGCGGTTAAGCTTTCCCCACCCAAGGATAAAAAAATTAATATTGTAATAATTAATGGTGCAGAATGCGAACCTTATCTTACTGCTGATCACAGGCTTATGTTGGAATATCCTGAAAGAATTGTAGAGGGTGCCGAAATGATTAAGTATGCCTTAGGCGCTAAAAGATTGATTATTGCTATAGAAAGGAATAAACCGGATGCAATTAAGACCATGATTAAGAGTGCAAAGGATAAGGACATAGAAATTGCATCGCTTAAAACTAAGTATCCTCAGGGAGCAGAAAAGCAGTTAATTTTTGCTCTAACAAAATATAAAGTACCGAGTGGTGGATTGCCATTCGATGTGGGTTGTTATGTTCAAAATGTTGGGACAGCAATGGCTTTACGTGATGCGGTTATCGATGGTAAACCTCTCTATGAACGCGTTGTTACAGTATCCGGTACTATTGTCAATGAACCGAAGAATTTATTAGCACGGGTGGGAACACCGCTTAGAACGCTTCTTGAGACCTCGGGAGGCACAAATGCACCTATTGGTAAAGTAATCTCCGGTGGTCCAATGATGGGATTAACTCAATGGTCATTAGATACTCCAGTAACGAAAGGAACCAGTGGTCTATTAGTTTTTCCGCCTGAAAAAGCTGAAATAGGTTTTGAAAAGCCTTGTATTTCATGCGCAAATTGTGTTGATGTTTGTCCTATGAATCTTATACCGACACAGATAACAAGTGCTGCAAAATTTGAAAAATTTAATATTGCTAAAAAATTAGGTGCATTAGATTGCATCGAATGTGGTAGTTGTTCGTATATATGTCCATCTAATATTAACTTATTGCATTACATACGATGGGCTAAATGGGAAATCAGACAGTTGCAAAGAAAATAGTTTTTTGCAATTTAATCAGATAATCTTTGAAGGAGAAAGTGATGAAGGGTGTTATACTTGCCGGGGGATTGGGAACCAGACTTTATCCGCTAACTAAAATAACTAATAAGCATCTTTTGCCAGTTTATGATGAGCCGATGATTTATTACCCAATAAAGTCTCTCGTAGAAACAGGAATCGATGATATAATGGTAGTGTGTGGTGGGAATCAGGCGGGTGAATTTTTAAGATTGCTTGGTAATGGTCATGAATTTGGTCTTAAACATTTGAATTACTCATATCAGAAGAATGAGGGCGGTATTGCTGAAGCGCTTGGATTATGCAAACACTTTGTTGACGGTGATAAAGTTATTGTGTTCTTGGGAGATAATATTATTGGTGAGAGCCTTGTGAAAGCAGCAGAAGAATTTAGAAAACAGGATGGTGGTGCTAGAATTTTGCTTAAAGAGGTGGATGATCCCACAGATTACGGTGTTGTCAAGTTTACACCTGAAGGTGCTATTGAAGAAATAATTGAAAAACCAAAAGTACCACCTTCTAATTTTGCAGTTGTTGGAATATATATGTATGATTCCAATGTTTTTGATATTATTGAAACATTAGAACCCTCAGATCGAAACGAACTTGAAATTACAGATGTAAATAATGCGTATCTCAGAATTGGTAAATTAAAATACTCTTCGCTTGAAGGCTTCTGGGCAGATGCAGGTGCATCTGTTGAAGCATATTATCAGACAATCAGGATTGTTAGGAATTTTAAGCTAAGTCCGAAAAAAAATAAAGCGCGACATTTAACTACAATATGATGCATGCTTTGTGAAAATCCCCAAAGATATGATTTCGGATTTGACAACTAACCTTATCCGATTCTCTTAGGTGAATCTTTGTATTATTAGGTTATTACATAATTCAAAGCTTGTGTAATGAAAAGAGTTCCAGCAATAATTTAGTGAATGAAAAAAATAGAAAAGTCATTTAAAATTTTCTTGTCTAATGCTTTCGAACTTGTATAATGCCCTTGATAAAGGACCATAATAAGGATGGAGGTTTAGAATGGCTCACAAAATTAGTGATGAATGCATTGCATGTGGTGCATGTGTGGACGTTTGTCCTGTTGAAGCAATTAGCGAAGGAGATCCGTATTACAAAATAGACCCAGAACTTTGCACTGATTGCGGTGCTTGTGTTGATGAGTGTCCTGTCGAAGCTATTTCACCGGTATAATGAAAAAACCAATATTATCGTAAAAACCCTCATCTTTGGTGAGGGTTTTAATTTATTTGAAGAATTTACAAAAAGTATTAATCCTCATTGCATCAAATCTTCTCAGCTTTAAAAACAATCCTGCAGTTTTTTTTAATTTTTCTTTTTATAATTCTGAATTTAGTGATAAATGAAATTATTATCAACATAATTTATAACCTGTGGATCTTCTATTTACTGAATATTAATTGTATTTTATACCTATAAGAAGCAACATAAATATCGGAATATAATTAGTTTAAAATTTGGAACTCAATTACAAATGGAGAGAAATTAAGCGAATCAATGCAATAGTATATTTATTGTTAAATAATCAATATTTCTATCGCTCCAAATTACGTATTTAAGAACTATAATATCAATATTCAGAAGCATTATGCTCTTATTTGATATATATCCGTTAATATAAAACGCCATTAATATACTTGACTTAGTATTAACTAAGCATTAAACTAAATATAATTAAAATAAGTAATGTTTCTGTTTCTAAGGACGTAGAAGGAACGACAGAAATAAATTTCATGTGTAAGTTATTAGTGAAATGTAAGAATGCTGTATGCATTAATAGACATGTTTTGTGGATGTAAAGAAAGGCTTAGTATACTTTCCAGGTCTCTCGATGTTATAATACTAATATCGAAAAGAGTAACATGCTTTTGAATTGAGTAAAGCAACATTTAGGTCATCCGAAAGTAATAATAAGGATATGAAAGGATTTGAGATTATGAAATTAAAAGAAAGAGATCAAATCATAATAATGACAATTCTTCTTAGCTTATGTGCATTTCTTACTTTTTATTTTCATGCTGTCCTGGGGATCGGTATAGTTTTCACTCATTTCTTCTATATTCCTATAATTATTGCATCGATCTGGTGGAAGAGAAAAGGTATAATCGCTGCCCTATTTTTAAGTATATTATTAGTGCTAAGCCACATGTTTATTAGAGGAAATGTGAGTACGATTAATGATTTTTTTCGAGCACCCATGTTTATTGTCGTTGGTTTAGTAACCGCAATCTTAAGCGAGCGGATTGCCAAGGGACAAAAAGCATTACAGAAATCTTATGATAAATCAGAACAGCGTGTAATTGAGCGTACTAGTGAATTAAAATTAGCAAACGAACAGCTGGAAAGTGAAGTTAATGAGCGTAGACATGCCGAAAAAGCGCTGCAGGAAAGCAAGGGAAAGCTAAGTGCCATGTTGCAGTCCATTGGTGATCATATGAGTATGATGGATGAAAACCTAAATATTCTTTGGGCTAATGATATAGCTAAGAAAGTCTTTGGGGAAGATATAATTGGCAAGAAATGTTATAAAACCTATCACGGTAAAGAAAAGCCTTGTGACGACGGTAATTGTATTGCTATTAAGACATTTAGAGATGGGAAAGTTCATGAACATGATACACAGGTAATAGATAAAAATGGGAAAACAATATGTTTCCATTGCACTGCTAATGTATCATTAAAAGATGAAAAAGGCAAACCTACAGCGGTGCTAGAAATATCCAGAGATGTTACAGAGCATAAGAAAGGCGAGGAAGCCCTGCGCGAGAGCGAAGAGAAATTCCGGACGATTTTCAATTCGATTAACGATGCAGTTTTTATACAGGATTCGGAAACCGGAGCTATACTCGATGTTAATAGCACAATGTGTGAGATGTATGGATATACCCGCAAGGAAGTTCTACAACTCAAAAACCAAGACTTGAGCCTTGGTCAATCACCTTATTCTCAGCAGGAGGCTTTAGAATGGATGAGGAAAGCGGCAGCAGGGAATCCTCAAGTTTTCGAATGGATGGCAAAGCATAAATCAGGTCGTCTGTTCTGGGTGGAAGTAAACATTAAAAAAGCAATTATCGAAAGTCAGGATCGTCTGTTAATAGTTGCACGTGACATCACCGGACGCAAGAAAGCGGAAGAAGAGCTTAAGGAAAGTGAAGCAAAACTCAATGAAGCTCAACGAATTGCTAAAATTGGGAGTTGGGATTTGGACTTAATAACAAACAAACTTTCCTGGTCGGATGAGGTTTATAGAATGTTTGGCTTTAAACCCCAACAATTCGGAGAAACTTATGAATCATTTTTAAAAAATATTCATCCGGAAGATAGGGAATTGGTTAACAAAGCCTATACCGATTCTTTAAAAAATAAAGAGCCATATAACATTATCCATCGTTTAAAAATTAAGGATGGAACAATTAAATATGTAAATGAGCGATGCGAAACATTTTATGATGATTCAGGGAAACCGATCCTCTCTATTGGAACAATTCAGGACATCACAGAGCGCAAGAAAGCGGAAGAAGCGCGTGAACGCCTTAACGCAGAACTTATTCAGAAGAACAAAGAACTCGAACAGATTGTTTTTGTAGCTTCACATGATCTGCGTTCACCTTTGGTCAACATAAAAGGATTCAGTTCTGAACTCGAGCTTTCTATTAAAGAACTGATTACTAAGCTTCAAGATGAAAGTATTACAAATGAAGTCAAAGAAAAGATTGCTCCTTTACTCGAGGAAGAAATTCCCGAAGCTCTTCAATTTATCTTGAAGAGTACTGCAAAGATGGATACACTTCTCACCGGACTTTTGAAACTATCGAGGGTGGGTCGAGCAGAACTAACTATTGTTAAAATCGATATGAATAAACTAATATCCGATATTATTGATGCTAGTGCTTTCCAGATAAAAGATTTAGATGTGAAGCTTGATGTTAATGATTTACCACCTTGCAAAGGAGACCGAAAACAGATAGATCAATTATTTTCGAATCTTTTGGATAATGCACTTAAGTATTTGGATCCTAACCGTTCAGGTGTAATTAAGATTTCTGGATATAGAGAGAAGAAAAAATCTATCTATTGCATTGAGGACAATGGAATTGGCATAGCTCAAGAACACCAAAAGAAAATTTTTGAAATATTTCACCAACTTAACCCAGAAACAAGCTCAGGTGAAGGATTGGGACTTAACAAAGCAAACAGAATAATTGAGAAGCATCTTGGAAAGATCTGGGTTGAATCTGAATATGGCAAGGGCAGTAAGTTTTATGTAGCAATTCCAATGAAATAAAATATTTAATAAATGTAGTAATAGAATAGAGGTAAAAAATGATGAAAAAGGAAGTGATTATTCTTATCGCTGAAGATG
>JAUWMV010000005.1 GCA_030613005.1 bacterium
AGATGAACAACTAAGCGGTATTTCTGATATTGCATACAGTGGATTACAGTTTATTGTTGCTGTTCCAGAAAAGCGAAGACTTATTTTTTTTAACAGAAATTTACGATTTCTTGGAACAAAAGATCTTGAAATCCGACCAGATAAGATTGAATTGTCGCCACTGGGCGATATTTATATTCTTGACAAAATTGATGGTTCCATAATTACATACGATAAGGTAGGTGAATTCGAGAGTAAGTGTTACCTTTGTCAATTAGGTTTGACATATAAGTCAAGATTCTTAGGGATTTCAACAGCAGACGAGGTTTCAGACGACCTTTTAGAACTTGGAATTTTGAATTTCTTAGAAGGTTCTATTCCCGAACCGATCCTTTGGGATAGAGAGAACAAATTGTTATGGGTGGGAGATACTCTTACAATTCCCAAGAGATTTAAGGATATTTGGTTTACTGGTGAAAGCATGGTAGGATTATCTGGAGATTCGCTCATAATTCCGAATTTCGGTGTTGTACATATTAATCAATCGGTTAGATTTGTAAAATTTTACCGAGAGAATTTTTTAATAGGAACAAACAACCTAATTTTGAGACCCTTTAAACAAAAGATTCCAAAGGAATCTATACAAAACCAATAATTCATACCCAAAATTATATGCTGATAACTATTATAACTGCAATTATAGTCATCCTTGTAATTTGGTGGTTTTTAGAATTTAAAAAGCATAGAAAATTTCTGAAAAATATTTCTATTATAATTCATGTAAACGGCAGTCGTGGTAAATCGTCGGTTACTCGATTAATCGGTGGAGCCTTGCGAGAGAATGTATTAGAACATTAACGAAAACAACTGGCGAGTATTTTAAAGACAATTTCTGCGGGTAGTTTCATTATTGTAGGCGATCTAAAACGTCCCGTTATTAGGGAAATGAAATCGTTGGGAATCGATAGTGCTAAAATCATGGTGTATTTCAATGATGCTCCCGATAAAATCCTTGATCTTGCATAATCTGAAAACTCGGATGTCCCTATTTTGGGAATTGGCAATATGGGTGGTTTTGGGCATAAAATTATCGAGTTTTTTAAGCTGAAGGCTCAAAGCTAATTAAGAACTTGTTCGTTTTTAAACGATAATTTTTATCGATGAAATTTTAATTTATTTGATAATTGAAATCTGTTTTAGAATCGTGCCCTCCGGTGTTGATAATTGCACAAAATATACTCCAGAGCTGCATTTACTCGAATCCCATAAGTAATAATTTTCATCACTTGAAATTGCATGAGATAGAATTTTTCGTCCATCTAAATCGAAGATATTTAGAATGCCATCAAAATGTGTAATAAAATTTATTTCCACAAGATGTCCATTATTGTGCAATTCAAGTGTAAGCTCATGTGTAAACAGTTCTGATTCCTGAATTTCGGAACGATAGATTGCATGCTTTATCAAATGAAAATTTGGGTCGACCTGTATTATAGTTATCGAATCGGGAAGGACCCACCTAAACGTTTGATTTGTCGAGTCGAGCCAGACAGTATCCCAGATGATTCCACCTGAATGAATGAGTTTCAATTCTATAGGAGTAATAAACTTTTCCGGTCCTGTAGTCCTTATTTGATCGATGTTAAGCATAACTTTAAATGAATCGGCATAAGATCTGCATAACCATGAGTAATAAAACCTAAGATAATCTACATCATAAACCCATTGGTCGAAAAACCAAGTCAAGTCGAGACCGTAATGTCTTTCGAATGTCGCTTTCAATGAGTCGGTTGTAACTGTAGCGTATTTATATCTTGTTGTCCAATCCAGAACTGCAGCAAAAAACAATGAATCACCCATTAAAAATCGCAACATGTGAATCACTCCTCCGGCTTTCTGGTAGCATGTTCGGGATAAATAAACTGCAGGATCATACATTGGAAAATTCTCTAATGAGGTTATGAACAATCTATAGACGTTGTTTCGGTATAATCTTGCGGAATCGGCACCGAAAATTTTTTCTACATAGAATATCTCCGAGAAAACCGCGAAACCTTCATTAAGCCAAAAGTCACGCCAGTCTGCAATTCCCACTGAATTACCCATCCAACTGTGTGAGAGTTCATGCGCCACAGTAGATTCATATCTTCTTCTGCCGTCGACTAATCTTTCGCCAAGGAAAGTCATACCTTGGTGTTCCATTCCACCTAATCCCATTGGAATCAGAGCATTGCCGTATCGTAGGAATGGATAATCACCATAGTAATTAGCGAAAGTGTCCATAATCTCTGGTGTTCTAGCCCAATCAAATCTTGCATTTACGGAACTTGCTGGATACGCGAAATTCCAAATAGGAATTCCACCTGTGGATATATCAACCCAGAAATCGAAATCACCAGCAGCGAGGCAGATATTATAAGTGCATATGGGAAACATCATCTCGAATCGATGTCTAACTTCTCTACCAATAGTATCTGCTCGTGTGCGAATTCCATTAGCCATAACAGTAAGCTCTTTAGGAGCGAGAATATTCAACGATGACTTTGCTTTATCCGAGGGGTGATCGATACATGGGAACCAACATCTTGCGTTAGAGGGCCATGATACAGTGAAAATTATTGTATCGCCATACATGTTACTTTGCACATAAAATCCACCATCGGGACGTCCATGATATTTAACCTCTAAGTAGAATGTATCTCCATCCGGTGAAGGAATTCCGAGGTCTATAATTAAACTGCCAGCATGTTGTTCAAAATGGCAATATTCAATAAAATCAAGGTATGGATGTGTATGAATAACCTTATCGCAAATCATCCCTTCTAAATCTAACACAACTGGTTTTCCAGAGGCTCTATCGTGAGTCAAAACAATGAATACACTTGCACTATCCAAAACATTATATGGTCTTTCTAAGTTTATGGTAATATTGTAGCTTAAAATATTAAAAAGGCCCAGTTCTGCAGTACTTGGTCGGGGATTTGGATCGGAAGTTACATTTGCGATTATAGGTAATGTAATAAAAACGATAACAAAAAAGCAGAAGTTTTTTCTCATTTTTTCCTCCTATCTATTTATTCTATATCTTAGAATTCCTTTTGTCACTCTTTTTTTTTAATATATTTCACTTGCGTTAATAGAATCGTTAATGGATTTTATAATGCTACAAAGGAGGATATATGGGGTACAAATTTGATGAACATGGATTCATGATTATGCCCGATCCGAGGGAATTTCGAATAGAGAGAGAAATCAGTAAAACATCGAAAAACAAAGTTGTAATTGTTAGACATGCATATTGTCCCAATGGTCATGATGTAATATGGAAATATGTAAAATTTAATAGACATCCTGGTCTAAGGATACATGTCTGCAGACCAGATGGACAGGAAGGGGATATGGTTACTTCTCCTATTTTTGGTGATCATACAAGAGTATGTATCGGTGTGGATTTGGTTCCCGGTGAAAAACTTGAATTTCATTGCCCAATCTGTGGTGTTAAGATACCTGTCTTAGAAAAATGCGATCAATGTGAAAATGGCGAAATGAGAGTTTGGTCGTATAATCCTAATTATGATATTTCGTATGGGGTATCGATTTGCGATGTAGTAGATTGCCCTAGTTCATATATCGTTAGTGCAGGTGAATTAATCGCTCATGCTCAGGTCCACAGCGATTTGAATTTTGCAGGATTATAATTCTATATATTGAGAAAGAGACATTCATCGATTTTTGGGTTCAGGAGAAGGTGGTAAAGGAGGTATTATGCCGATTTTTAATGAAGAACAACTTATGATTCAAGATCTGGCGAAAAGAATTGCTGAGGAAAAAATAAAACCGGTACGCCAGAAATATGATGAGGAAGGTATTTTCCCTTGGGATATCGTAGAGGAAATTGCTAAAGCCGATTTGTTTAGAGTATTCATTCCTGTGGACTATGAGGGAATGGTTGAGGAAGGCTTGGGTATTACAAATATGTGTATTGTTACCGAAGAACTTTCAAAAGTGTGTGGAGGTATTGCTTTAGCGTTTGCTGGCTCGGGACTTGGCTCGCTTCCAATCACTCTGTATGGGAATGACGAGCAAAAGAAGGAATACCTCACGCCAATCGCCAACGGTGAGAAGCTTGCGGCTTTTGGTCTTACAGAGTCGGAAGCTGGTTCTGATGCAGGTGGTATCAAAACTACAGCTCGTAAAGAAGGTGACTATTATATTTTAAATGGCACAAAAGTATTTATTACTAACGGTGGCGAGGCGGAAATATATGCAATTCTTGCATTAACAAATCCTGAGAAGGGAGCGAGGGGTGCATCGCTGTTTGTTGTGGAGAAAGGCACACCCGGTTTTGAGTTCGGAAAGAAAGAGGACAAAATGGGTATCCGTGCCAGTGTCACACGTGAGTTAATATTCAATGATGCGAAAGTTCCTGCAGAAAATCTGCTTGGCAAGGCTGGAATGGGTTTCATTATCACAATGAAAACATTCGATGTCTCTCGTCTGGGGGTTGCATCACAGGCAATAGGTATTGCAGAGGGTGCACTTGCAGAGGCGATCAAATATGCACATCAAAGAATTCAATTTGGAAGAAATATAATGTCCTTTCAGGGAATTCAATGGATGTTGGCGGATATGGCTACACAAATCGAAGCCGCAAAAGCCTTAACATATTATACTGCAATGTTAGCAGATAGCGGACAAACAAAGGATATTGGCTATCTATCCGCAATGGCAAAACTCTATGCATCCGATGTCGCGATGAAAGTTACTACAGATGCAGTCCAAATTCTCGGTGGTTACGGATATATGAAGGAATATCCGGTTGAGAAAATGATGCGCGATGCTAAGATAACTCAGATATACGAGGGAACTAATCAGATACAGCGTAACATAATAGCAACACATCTTATCAAACAAGCGACGAAGATGAATAAATAATTCTCACAATAACATGAAATACTAAAATAAATTAATCAAGATAATTTGACTTGGGAAATATATGCTTAATTTTTTTTATAATTTCAGGTATGGAAATTATAGCAGCATTCCAAACTTCATTTATATCGATATGGTCATATGAATGTATTAAAATATCACGCATACCTGTCATATTTCTCAATGGAATTTCAGGATGGTTGTTTCGAAAATGCTACGAAAGGCGCTTGGAGGCTTCACCAATGACTTCTGGCATCCCCAATATTCGATGTTGCAATGTCCAGAAGAGTGAGGCGTAACCGAAGTAACTGAAGCGTATATGTTGTGTTAGGCTATGTGGTGACTCTACTTCAATTATATTCATGGTGCTATCCCAATTATGAGTAATGGAACAGGTGGGTTATTCCTACCATGTCTTAGCACGTTATAAACCTCTCCTTCATAATATGCAATCCCTGTTGACATTTTGGATTGCATGGACTTTATAGGTAAAATCTCTATCCCAACATTTATTACACCACCAGTATAGAAAAGCAGATGTTTTACAAATAGGTCATAAGCCACAAATGCATACTTACCAAACTGAACTTCTATTGCAATATTTTCTTTGACAAAATCTGTCTGTTTATATGAAGAAATAGGAAAGGTAACCCCTTTCTCGATTAGAAACGCCTTCTGCTTTTCTAAAGGCAAGGTAATTAATTCCTGCATAATTGAGTAATCTGTTGTAACATAGTAAGAGTAACGTACGTCCTTCCAATTTCTTTGCTTAAAAAGATGTTTAAATTCACGGTTTAATTCACCTGGATTGTACAACAACCTGCCTTTCATCGTCTTTTCTTTGCTGACTTTGGTTCTAAACTTATCCGCATCAATAGTGTTGATTATGTTTATTATCTCTTTGTATATATTGTTATGATGAACTATAAGATATTCTTCACCATTTAAGTGAGAGTATTTTTCGATTATCTCCATGTTTACTATTCAATCTCCGTGATAAAAGGATTTTTGGCTAATGATAGGTTATCAGAGGGTTTATAAATAGGCTTATCAGGACGTATTTTCAACCTGCCTTCATAAGCAAGTTTAACTCGCTTACAGGCAATATCGTAATATTTCTTGACTATTTCTGAACCTAGAATTTTCCTCTTATTTATTATTCCAGCTACAGCAGTTGAACCTACTCCTAAAAATGGATCAAATACAATATCTTGTTTATTTGAAAGAGCAAGAATCAATCTTTGAACGAGTGCAATTGGAAATTGACAGGGATGACATGTTTTTTCTACATGATTGCTCTTTACATTTGGAATATCCCAGATATCTGAAGGATTTTTACCTTTAGGATTGCTAGAAAATTTTCCAACATTTGGTCCTTTGAAATGTTTTTTGCCAGGATATTTTTGAGGGACGCGCACTGCATCTAGGTTAAAAGTGTAGTTATCACTTTTTGTAAACCAAAGAATAGTTTCATATCTACCTGAAAAACGTTTTGAACAATGGAGTCCATGACCGAAATGCCAAATAATACGGTTTCTAAGTTGTAAGTTATTACTTCTAAAACAATCGTAAAGCAATATATCGAGAGGTATGATTTCTCCATTATCTACGAAGTTTCCAATTTCCCAACAAATACTCCCTTCATCCTTAAGTATTCTCACGCATTCATTAATTACATGACTCTGCTGAGAAACGTATTCTTGAATATTCAGTTTTTTTTCATATTCCTTGCCAATGTTGTATGGTGGAGAGGTAACAATAAGTTGAATAGACCTATCAGGTATTTGACTTAAAAAATCAAGACAATCTCCAAGATACAAAGTTGCAATGTTCTCTTTTGAAAAAGATGTTTTGATTTCCAAGCCTTCTTGTGGAGCAAAAAGGCTCCTATCTGGATTATATTTAATTGACATAATAAATCATCTCCATACTTCTTTCTAAATGAATCACTGTTTTGTCTAGCTGTCGAATTATTGCAGATTGCCGCATTAAATCGTCTTCAAAATCAATTCGATCGATACCCATGACAAAACTTCGAATTAATTTCGCTGCTTCATAAATATCCAATAAATTACTTCTATCGTCAGATCGCATAAATTAGCTCCGCGGATTCCAAGATGGCTTTACGTCGGATGTGATTTCGGCTCCTCTCGATTCCGTTTCGGCTCACAAGGTCTACATTGCGATTAAAAATTTTTGTCAATTCATATTGCATTTGGGCATGATCAAACAATGTCCACTGAGCGTTCTTAGAAAATGTTACTAAAATATCAATATCACTTTTTTTATTAAAATCATCTCGTACAACAGAACCCAAAAGGGCAAATTCAATTATTTTCCAGCGAAGGCAAAATTCTTCCAGTCTTTCCTGTGGTATATTTATATTTCTATTATACATTAAAATCATTAAATAATTCCGATAATCAACCTTATTTAGAGAATATAAAAAAATACTAATAATATGAAAGCTATCAAGGTTTATTCTAAACTTACCCATTGAATTTGTAAATTTATGTTTTCTAATGTATATGCTATTAATTAACAAGACCGTGATTTGTATTTGCTCTATTCCAATAACTCCTTTTTCCCTAAGAGATAAAAAGGATAAGCGTTGATGCATATTATTTCTCTTTTATCTTGGGAGAGGATAATTCCGACGAAGTCGAAGTTGCAGGAAAGGATTAAATTACAAGATAAAGGATAATTATAATTCAAAATCTATATGAACATTTGAATAACAAGAAAAATAGAAATGCAAACGTAAATTCATCTTGATTTTATTATTGGATTAATAGTATATGGTGTGCAAATATTGAGATTATTGCAAATTTGTGACTTAGATTATAAAGAGGTGTTTAAAATTCCCATTCAGCGCCCAACGTTGCCCTTTCTCCTATTGGTCGAATAAGTCGGTTTTCATGGAAAATATAGCCTACATAAATCCTAAAAATTCCACTTTCACCAACGTAGTCTAAGATAATTCTTCCATACATTAAATCATAAAAATCATAATTTGACGCTATCCAAAATGTCGGTTCCAGTTCGATAACAATGGATGTGGCACGTAATCTCAGGAATGTGGTCCTGACAATTCCACCGTAAATTGTTTTTAAATTATGTTCATATTGGTCCCAGATTATTTTTTTTATATCCGGGAAAAAACCAAATTTTGCTTCCCAAGTTACAGAAGGTTTGAAGGTGATTCTGTTATGATGAGAACTGTGTTTCATCACTTTTCTTCTATTTGCAGGTGAAAAGTTTTCCGGGGACATTCTAAACTGTAAAAGATTCCAAATTTTTGTTGGCTCGCTGCTGCGATCAATTTCATGGAAACAATCATGAAAAAGTTCGAATGTTAAAAGGTAATCTTTATATTCACCTCTTATGCCTACGATAAGCGAATAGTGCATATCTCTTGGATCAAAGATAACTTGTTCATCCTGCCGACCCATACCAGTCCAGATTGCAGCACCAGCAATGAAATTAATATTTGTATTACTGTTTCCATATCGGATCATGTCGATATTTGCGCCTATATAACTACCTATAAAGTTGCGTATTGATCTTGGAATATACTTGTGAACATATCCCTTTGAATTCCAGTCTATGGGGAAGGAAAGCTTAGAATCTGCAGTGCAAACAGCAGTTAACATTAAAAGGTAAATCAATGTTCTTTTCATATTCACCTCAATTATTAAACCAATAGGTACACGATATGTTAAATGTTGTAAATCGACTTATAGTTCTAAGATACTTGGAAAAACACTTATCTCTATACTTATCTGCTGCCCAAAGTGAAATATCAAAACCACCTGTTATTCCGAACAAATCTTCTTCAATACCCACACCGTTTGTATCCTTGAGAGAACATGCTCCGCCAATATACAAGTATCTCTTCGGTCTAACGATAATCTCGACTTTAAGAGCAGAATAACTGTCGAGTCTCGAGTGTGTCTGATGTTTTATATCTGTGCTAACTTGCCACATACGCTCAAAGAAAATGCCTGATCGCCTATAATCTCTAAAGCCCACTCTTATATCCATTGGGATTTTTGGGTATTTATATTTTGCATACCAGAATCCAATCCCAGCCATGTTTGCGAATTGATCCAAAATAGAGAGTCCCCACTTTCCTGTTATTTCGGATGCATCCATAAGTTCGATTGCAGTTAAAATTAGAAATGATAGCGACATTGCTAAAAATGGTTTGTCTTTCCCAAAGTAAAAGTTAAAAACCCAATAATTAAACTCCGCAAACATAACACCAGAATGGATATGCCATAGCTTGTCTTCTATATATGGTTCCTGTTCTCTAATATTTTTGAATGGGTTCTTCCCGATTCCATCTTGCCACCATTGAGAGTATGCCCATAATGGACCACCGATGAATTCAAGACCCAACCAAGCAACACCCAACAAAGGCGATCCTTGTTCATATGTAATCAAACTGTCTATCTCCTCGCCATTTATTAACAGAGGATATAAACAAATAATTACAATTACAATAATTCGTCTGTTCATGGTTGAAAGTAAAAGCAGTATTTTAATTCAGTCAAGGAATGAAAAGAGCGATTTTAAATTCATCTCTGAGTGAATTAATTCTAAAAAAAATTGACTAAATTAGGTTTAATAAATTTTAAAACAGAATTTGAAAAAATTACACATCATATTTTCGAATGAATTGTCATGGTAATTATTAGGTTGAGTTTAATTCACTATCATACTACCGATCTGAGTGTATCAGATAATATGATATACTTTCAAGTTCACCTGCTAAATTAATATTTTTCATGATATACTCATCTGGATACGGAACCCGAGCTTCAGTGAAATTTAGGATTCCTTCGATGCCAGCATCCAGAATTCTTTGAATAGTCGCCTTTGCGGAATCTGTTGGAACTGCAACGATAGCGATCTGAATTTTCTTCTCTCGAACAACTTTCTTCAGCATATCAGAGTGATAAACTGGAATGTTCTTATAGGTTTTATCCACTTTTTTCGGGTCCACATCGAAAATTGCGACAACATTAAAACGAGCATTTTTTAAACCCTTGTAACTAGCAAGAGCCCCCCCAAGTTTTCCTAAACCGAATATTGCGACTTTCCATTCTCTATCCAGACCTAAGATAGTTTCCAGAGTGTTAATAAGTTCAGAGATATTATAGCCCTTGCCCTTTATCCCGAAATTCCCAAAACAGGAAAGGTCTTTTCGGACTTGCGCTGCAGTAAAATCGTTTCTTTTACCAATCTCAGTGGAGGAGATAAAATCCATCCCCTCCACTAAAGATTCTCGAAATGTGCGCAAATAGATGGATAATCTTTCAACAGTAAAAAGCGGTATTGTTCTGAGTGTATTTACCATTTTATACACCTTTGAGTATGTTGTTTCTATTAAACATCCGGTGGTGCAGGTGGAATGAATCCTTCTTTCATAAGCAAATGGACTGTGTCTCTTGCATGACGGATTTTTTTCTCAGCCATATCCATAAGCTCTTCGCGAGTTCGCACAACTCTTGCTAATCCCTGTTCGATTGCCTTCAGTCCGACAGCAACCGCTTCTCGTGGGAACACTTCCCATTCATCCATTGTAGGAATAATATAGTCCTCTCTAAGACCCTTATCTTCCGCTACTTTAGCAAGTTCTAATGCAGCTGCGACACACATTTCGTCTGTAATGGTTTTTGCTCGAACATCCAATGCACCTCGAAAGATTCCCGGGAAACCGAGTGAGTTATTAACCTGATTGGGAAAGTCGGATCGTCCAGTTGCCATAATTCTTGCTCCTGCTGCCTTGGCATCCCACGGATAGATCTCAGGCACAGGATTGGCACATGCAAAAACAATCGGGTCTTTTGCCATTGTTTTAATCCACTCAGGTTCAATTATGCCGGGACCCGGTTTGGATAGTGCAATAAGAACATCTGCATCTTTTATTGCTTCAGTTTTTCCGCCTGTAATGTTTTCAGAATTGGTCATCTGCGCAAGCTCCCATTTTTCTTTAAATTTTGTAGCAAGAGTTTCTGCATCATGACGTTCAGTGTGTAATATACCCTTTGAGTCGCACATAATGACCTTTGCCGGATCTACACCAGTCAGAAATAGAGTGTGAGCAATTCTAACGTTAGATGCGCCTACACCGATCATTGCAACTTTTATATCCGCCAGTTTCTTCCCAACAAATTTCACAGCATTAATCAGTCCTGCAACGGTTACAGCTGCGGTTCCCTGTTGATCGTCGTGCCATACAGGGATACGAGCCCTTTTACGTAGTTCCTCTAAAATATAGAAGCATTTTGGTTGAGATAAATCCTCGAGATTGATGCCACCGAATGAAGGCTGAATTGCCAATACAATCTCAATTATCTTATCCGGATCTTTTTCGTGCAAGCAAATAGGGAATGCATCTACTCCGCCAAGATATTTAAATAATAATGCTTTACCCTCCATAACAGGCATCGAAGCCTCAGCTCCGATATCACCCAAACCTAAAACTCTCGTTCCGTCGGAAACTACAGCTACAAAATTACCTTTATTCGTATGTTCGAAAACTGTTAGAGGATCGTCCTTTATTGCAAGGCATGGTTTGGCTACACCTGGTGTATACCAGATGGCAAAGTCATCCAGGTTTCTTACACAACATTTTGAAGTAATCTGTATTTTCCCTCGGTAATAAGGATGCAATATCATTGCATCGCGTCCCGGCTTTTCTGATTTACGAATAAGCTCGTCTCTGTTTAAAATTTCATCACTCATTTTAACTCCTGTTTAATTGTGAATTCTATCACAATCTATTATTAAATATTTTTCATGTCAAGGTCTTTAGAAATTACTGAGTAGAATATAAAAGTTTTATTTGATTAAATATGAAATATTACTTAATATTAATCGCTTAACTGATTGTCTATCATTATAATCTACAGTAAATAGATTTTTTATAACAAACACTAAAAAAATCGTTTGCATATTTTCGGACATTTCAATTAATTCTAAAGAATTATAGTGGATGGGGAAGATGTAAAGGAAAAGTATATGCACGAAAAAATTCTTATTGTTGGCGGTGCTGGATATATTGGTTCCCATGTAAATTGCCTGTTTAAACAAAACGGTTTTGATACAATTACTTACGATAATCTTACTACAGGCCACCGAGAGCTTGTTGAGGGCAAATTTATTTTTGGTGATATACTCGATATTCAGAATCTTGATAAAGTTTTCTCTGAGCACAAGTTCGATGTGGTAATTCATCTCGCTGCCAAAAGCTTGATATCCGAGTCGTACGTAAAGCCTATTTTATATTACGACAATAATCTTGTAGGAACACTTAATATCCTCAAGATGATGGAAAAGCATAACGTTAAAAAGGTTGTTTTCTCTTCTACGGCATCGGTTTATGGCACGCCTATGCATCATCCGGTAACCGAATCTGAACCACTTAATCCCGATAGCGTTTATGGCTTTACGAAACAAGTAATTGAGCGTATGATCACTGATACAGCTAAAAATAAAGGGCTTTCGTATATTATTCTCCGTTATTTCAATGCCGCTGGGGCTGAACTTAACGGAAAATATGGGGAACTTCACATCCCAGAGACGCATCTTATCCCATTAGTTTTGGATGTTGCAATGGGTTTGGAATCACATATTGAAATATTTGGCACAGACTATGATACACCTGATGGCACCTGTATCCGGGATTACATTCATGTTGTTGATGTGGCTGATGCTCATTTTAAGGGTGTCCAATGGCTTCTCGAGCAAGGTGAGTCAGATGAAGGGCATATCTTAAATGTTGGAAGTGGTCATGGATTTTCTGTTTTAGAAGTTATTGAAACTGCGAGAAAAATAACAGACGAAGAAATTCCGACTGTTGAAGGTCAACGACGTCCCGGTGATCCACCAAAACTTGTGGCAAGTTCAGAAAAGATTTCCAATCTTTTTGGATGGGAGCCTATACACTCTAGTCTTGAAACAATTCTCGAAACTGCTTGGAATTGGCATTTAGGTAGAAAATTATCTATATTAGGTAAGACAGAATCAATTAGGCAAGTTATCGGATAATTGTTAATTTTATTTTCTCTCGATTCAAAATTTTTACACTACTGGAAAATACCGAATAGGGAATATCTACCCTAAGATTTCTCTAAAACCGAAGTAATCAGTTATTTTTATTACTTTACATCGAATTGATTATTCTTAATTATCTTATATGCTTTATAACGAAAAAAATGAATTGGTTATTTCGCAGAATTTCCTAAGTAGATGTCCTGCTGGTTCGATTGTTGTGGGATTCCCGGAAGTATTGCCTTCAAAAAAGTCCCTGCAAATGATAGAAGAATTCAATTTCGCAGGTGTAATAATTTTTTCGCATAATTTCACTTCGATAAAGAATCTCCGCGCAGCTATTCGAGTCCTACGAATAGCAAATTCGAAAATCCAAATATTAATAGATCAAGAAGGTGGCGATAAATGCAGAATTAAAGAACCTCCATATTATGTTCCATCTCCGACAGTACTTAGTAAGTGGTCAAATTTTAGGGTTCGTGAAGTTTACAAATTATCTGCGGAAGCTCTTGCAGAACTCGGAATTACAATAAATCTTGCACCGATAGCTGGTATTGGAACTGGCAAATATATTAAAAATAGAACTTTCTCATCCGATCCAGAAACAACGGCTGAAAAAGTGGTTGCATCTATCGAGGGCATATATGCAGGGGGTCTTATGGCTTGTCCGAAGCATTTTCCGGGGTTAGGGTCGGTCGATGAAGATCCGCATTTGCGTTTACCCGTTTCCAATATCTCCTCCCATGAGTTCTTTGACCGTCATTTCGTTCCTTTCAAGGCAGCAATCGATGCAGGTGTGGATTTGATAATGACTACTCATCTTCTTGCTAAAAGCTTGGACAGTAAATATCCTGCTACGTATTCCAAAAAGATTACTGCAATTCTTAGAGATGATCTTAAGTTTAAGGGGAAAATACTCAGTGATGATCTAGCATTAATGGCTGGTGCAAATCAATTTTCTCCAGAAGAAAGAATTGAAAAAACTCTGGATTCTGGTCACGATATTGCATTGTTCTGTTCTATCTGATTGCATATAGGCAAAATATCCTCCGGAATTCTCGGCGGGAATTTAACCCACAATATTAGCATAATTGCAGATGCAACGATAAATGCTATTAGACCAACAGAACCCCCTACGAGTTCATTTTTGGGTGTCATTATTATCATAACCGCTTGTGCAGAACCGTTCAGCACACCATGAGCAATCGCCGATGCGAAAATGCTTTGAGATTTTAAGTAAATCCAGACGAAAATTCCACCAACCGAGATGCTGAATATTATATAAACCAATAACCCTAAAATCGGATGATTAGGAAAGTTAAGCCCCATAAGGATAAGCGGAGCATACCATAAGCCCCATAAAGCTCCTGAAATTGCTATCGCCCATTTTAAATTGATACCAGACTTCATTATGGATGCAAAAATTGTTCCTCGCCAGCCATACTCCTCGCCAAGTGCCGCAGGGAAAATTATCACTAAACCAATTGTTATGTTTATTATAAAATGGCCCAATGCAATTATAAGTTGCGAATTTCCGAGATTGCTTGAAAAATCTAATACGGGTAATTTAGCAAGACCAGGACAGTTTTGTCTAAAAATATACGTCAGTGCAATAGAGGATACGATTAACAAAATAGGAATTATCCACGCCCATATATAATTAATTGTCTCCCCAAATTTTAGCAGACCCCAGTTTAAAGGTATCTTGAAAATTAATCTCGCGAAAATTGAAGCAATAGTTGGAATAATCATATATAAATAAAGCATCCATAGGAACGATTTTCCAATCATCCCGCCGGTACGAGCTATGATTTGTGCTACGATCAATGCTCCGAGAAAGGAGAAGAAGATCGTCCATAAAGCTAATTTGAGATATTTATCCCTAACGGTCATTTTTACTTTTATATATCAAAGCCATTTCGCCTTGTGGAATACCTGAATTCAGGGCTACAACGGGACATTTAATTCGTAACAGAAAGAAAATATCACGTCGAGCATTGCTCAGACTTTCATAATTACCCTGACCTTTTGATAGAACTATATCTGCGGAATTGAAGCTTTCCAAGAAACTTATTGAAACATCATCCAGAATCACTCCAGGTGCGTCCGAACCAGTATCTATAATTGTTGCCAATTTATCGATTCCCGCGTGAATAGCGTCTTCTCTTGTGGCATCGTTAATAACTGGTGACCCTCGAACGGAATATGTAATCTCAATTTTAGGAAATTCCAAAGAAAGGAACTCGATTAAAACTCTATCGAAAACTGTTTCACCTGCGTTATCTCCAATAATAAGAAGCCTCGATTTATTTTTCAATTTCTCTCGAAGTATCTCGATATTCCATTTTTTAATTTTTCTATGCATAATTTGCTTAATTTCTGCATCCAAATCAAAATCTGTCAATGCACCAAGGTCGATTATATTGCCTGCACCAGCTACTCTAATTGCAGCATTAAATTTATCCTCTGCACTATTTATTATTTTCTTAAGTTCATGCAAATATGTTAGTGCAAGTTTAGTGTGTTCCCATTTTATCTGTTTGTATGGATCCGGATTGTTGCTGGCTTCGCGAATCATTGCATATAAGATTTTGGCTACTTTTGGTGGCGAATATGTAAATGGGATTTCAGGAAGTTTGCGTGCAAATTTATCAACAACTTTCCGGATATCCTCTTCTGACATGGATGTTAGCCTGCCGGACTGAATTATCTGTTTGAAAAAACATGGAATGCATTCCAAATATGATCGCATAACTTTTACCTATATCTGATTGCATCGACCGGGTTAAGTTTTGTTGCTCGCCATGCTGGATAGACAGCCGAAAGTATTGAAAGTACCGATGATAGAATGAGTACTATTAAAAGATCAGTAAGTCTTAGTTGCATTGGAACTGCACTTATGGAGTATATATCGGGTGGAAGGGAAATAATTTTATAGTTATGCTGGATAAGAACCATTGCTGATCCAATAAGAACACCAAGAACTGTCCCAATAATACCAACCACTGTGCCTTGAAATAGGAATATTTTCACAATCGATTTTTCAGTGGCTCCCATAGCTTTTAGGATACCTATGTCAACTGTTTTCTCTATTACAACCATCATAAGTGTGCTAACAATATTAAACGCAGCTACGGCAATAATTAACGCTAACACAAGGAACATACCCCATTTTTCCAGAGTCATCCATGCAAATAGAGTTTTATTAATCTCACTCCATGGGATTGCATAAAATGGTAACCCAAGTTTCTCTGTTAATCTCTCAGCGACTGATGATGCATTATAGAAATTTTTAATTTTAGTCTGAAATCCGGATATTTTATCTCCAAGCCCCAGTAGTTGTTGAGCGCTTTTTAATGAAATGTAACAGAATGTGGCATCGTAATCGTAAAGTTCAGTTTCGAAAATTCCTGTCACGAGAAACCTTTTAGTTGTGTATGAACCGGGTCCTAGAACGATTCCCGGTCGTCGTAAAACGAACAATGATATTGTATCATTAATTCTCGCACCGATTTCCTCGGCAAGATATCGACCTAAGAGTGTTGATGGCAAGGTTGGATTCGAATCTTTAAGGTCAAATTTACCTATGTACACTTGATTCGGTAAATTAGTTGTATTTGCTTCAAGTTCCGGGACAATACCTCGAATTAGAACCCCATCGGTGCCTTCAGGTCCTGCAATTGCACCCTTTGCATAGGCAAATGGAGATGCAGCAACTACATCAGGAACCTCGCTGATTCGCTTTATATTAGATTCCCAATTGGAAATGCCAGCACGTTGATATGAATAAACCGTTATATGTGAGGTTGTGTCAATTATTTTAGATCTTATCTCGCTTTCAAATCCGTTCATAATTGATATAACAACTATCAATGCTGCCACTCCAACTAGAATACCACCCACAGAAAAAAAGGTTACAAGGTTTATAAATTTATCGTTATGCTTTGCTGTGAGATATCGAAGACCTATAAATGGGACAAATTTCACAGTGCACCTTTCATTTTAAGTCTTTCAGCAGTTCGTCTCATTTGCACTCTATCTCCATTGGTTGCTCTATATTGCCGAGCAATATCTTCTGCTAAGGAAGCTGTTCTTGCGAGTTCGATCTTTTGAACTGCCCACAATTTCGCTTGAGCATCATTAAGGGCTTGTGGGAATTTATCGATGCTTTCTCTGAGTTTTTTAGCGAGGTCTTCAAAGCCCATTGCTTTGCCTATTGCAGCTTCTTTACCCTCTGAACTGCGGAGATAAGATACAGCTTCTTTGAGTAAGGCTTCTCGACGTTCAACGTAAAGAGCTTTAATTGAATCTATTTCCTTACTAAGAATCTCTGATTCTAGTTCTCTAAATTTGGCTGTGTCGATCATTGTAACTGTTTGACCAGGTAGCATTTTGTTTCCCTGTGCGCTAGTATCTATAGTGGTATCTCGAGAAAAACTCATAAAACTTTCTGTTTCCTGTGGCTCTAATACCGAAACCACATCCCTGATTTCCCTTTTATCTCTTTCAAGTTTATATCTGTTTGAGCGTTTTTGTCTGGACATTTGCAGATTAGTGTATGGTGCTTCCTTAAAAAGCCATATTGCACCAAGTAACAGAACCACAATTAATAGAACTCCACCAATAGTCCATTTTATGATCTGCTTTTTTGAGAGCTTTTCTAATTCGGGTTCGTCAGGAAAATTAAATTTACTGTTTTGCTTTGATTCTTTTACTGCCATTATTGGAAGTATTATAAATATAGTTAAAATTAAATCAACCCATTAATTAACTTATCCCGTTGTTTCATAAAGTATTCTTCAATAACACCGTGCCTAAGCCCTCGTGAAGATATAATTATTTTATCGACTTCTATTTCTATCATTATTTCTTTTGCAAGCGATGCTCCACCGATAATACTTGTTGTTCTCTGCGGATCGAGTCCTTCAATTCTTCTCCGTTCCAATAATCTCAGAGAGCGAAAAAGTTCGATTTGTCGATTTAGTTCATCGATTGACAGAATATAATTTCTAATTTTGTTACTGTCGAATGTTTTCAATCCCAGAGCTACGGATGCTATACTGCAAATTGAGCTACCTGTAAATATTGGCATTGTTTCACATTAATGGATTATAAATTGTAGGTTATGTTCTTTGAGCATATTGTGGATAAATTCTGCAGCGTTGTGAAGCATGTCATCTTCGACAATATCAGATAATTTGAATATTTCAGATATATTAAGTGAGCCATAACCAATTGAAATGCTTGATAATAATTTATCTTTTTGCCCGAGAATGATTTCTGTACTACCTCCACCGATGTCGATTACTAAAAGGTTCTTACTCGAACTTTTAATATCAGACACAACTCCTGTAAAAGTTAACCGTGCTTCATCCGAGGAATCGATTATTTTAATTTCAACACCACATTTTTCTCGAACCATTGCAATAAAGAAGTCGCTGTTTTTGGCAGATCTAAGCCCCATTATCCCTAATGCAATTATTTTTTTTCAGATTTTCCACTTGCTGTTCCAGTGAATTTGAAAATTGCATCCCGTGTTTTATGCATAGCTTCGTCAGATAGTGTTGAATTTTTAAAAAGTCCATCGATTAACATAGTAACGGATGCGAAGTCTAAGAGAACTTTCCAACCATTTAAGTCATTTTTTTCTGCAATGGTCATCAAAACAGAATTTGAACCTACGTCGATTACAGCAATTCGATGCATATTTCATCCTATTTATTCAGTGTTTTCAAAATCTCAGATAAACTCGATAGATCTGGGAAAAATGTCAATCAAAAACAACTTTTTAATAATGTGCTTGTCTTATTTAAAAAAGCCTTGCGAAATGTGGGTATATCAATATTTTCGAATTATGGGTCACTCTAAGGAGGAAGTATGAAAAATTATATATTGGCAGTAATAGTGTTGTTAATGTCCATATTCTTCGTTGGATGCAAATCATCAGAAATGACTTCAGCTAAAGTCTATATAAACCAGAAGGATTATCCAGCGGCATTGAAACAGTTGAATATCGAGATTGAAAAGCGACCGGATAATGTTGAGGCATATTTTTTGGCAGGTCAATTATATGCTGAATTGGACAGCTTAGATAGAATGGTAGAGATGTTCGATCGAGCAGTTGAAATTGATACCACGTATGCCGAAGAGATTAATAAATGGCGTCAAGCCAAAAGCGGTGAGGCTCTTAAGAAAGGAATCAATGCATACAAAAAGAAAAAGAACTTAGATAAGGCAATTAAATGGACGAATATTTCAATAAATATTTTACCAGAATATATAGACGCTTGGAAAAATTTAGGATTTCTTTATCAAGAAAAATTGAGCAAATTCATAAGCAGTAATATTGTGGATAGTATTGATTATTATAAACAAAAAAGGTTAGAGGCTTATGCCAGAGCTTCGGAATTAGATAAGGATGATGAAGATTTAACTCGAATATATGCTGGTATTCTTTTGGAAAATGAAATGCCTGATTCGACGCTTGCGATACTGAAGCCAATTTTAGCTGAGACAAAAAACGTACAAATTCTGCTAATTGCTGCCAATGCACATATTGTAAAAGAAAAATCCGAGGAAGCACTTGAGATGATGATCAAAGCAGAATCTATTGAACCAGATAATACTTCATTGTTGTTTAGTATTGGAGTTATAAATTATCAACTTAGTAAATTTGATCAGGCTTCAACTTACTTCAAGAAAGTTATCGATTTGGAACCGAGTAATACAGATGCTCTCAGAAACTATGTACTAAGTCTTGTGTCCTCGGGCAAACAGGAGGAAGCTGAGCCATATCTAATTAAGATATTAAAACAGGACAAATATAACAAAGAGGCATGGGAGATTATTGCAATTATTTGGACAGCTAAAGATCCCAAAAAAGGACAAACTGCCGAAAATGTCAGACAAGCATTAATTTCAGGAGATACAGATCAAGCCGATATATTAATAGAAAAATTAAATATCTTAGAATAATATTCTAAAAATTAAACTAATTTACTCAAGTATTCTATACTGATAAAAATGAAATAAGATTACCAAAAAATTAATAATTGCTAAATTTTTGAGTCACATAAATTCGGTAATCACAATGATAACTTCTTAGCTTTAGCGATATGTATAATCCGAGACTGCCCGATATACATATGTAATATTTTCTTTTTTCCTTTTCCAATTCAGACAATCGAATAATCTCGATATTCAAGAATCCTTATAGTAAAAATTATTTGATTAGTTAAAAATCATTCTTCGGATTTTTCTAAACTATTGAAGTGTAATCTTGTGAAAATGAAGTATGTTAATATAATATCTATATATGTTTTAAGATATATTGAAAAATCGATTTGCTAAACAATGCTCTGGGGGATTTGAAATGTGGAAAGCCAAATAAGTAATTAAATATCTGATTGTAATAGCTTTATTAATGATATAACTACGTATGATTCTGTTTTAATCGGAGTTATTAGGAGAAAAATGAAAAGGTTAGATAATAATAGAATAGATGATATCGAGGGCACTGTCAATCGCATTCCCGAGAACGACAAAACTCCTGAAAAGGTGGTTTTGGTTCAAGTGATTTTTCCAAAAGATGACCTTTTTGATATAGAGGAAGACCTTATCGAACTTGAACAGTTAACCAATACTGCTGGGGGAATTGTAGTGGATAAGATTACCCAAAAACGAAATAAACCTAATCCAGCATGTTTTATTGGGTCAGGGAAAGTGCAAGAAATGGCAGAGACTCTAAAGAATAGCGAGGTAAGTACAATTATTTTCAACCACGATCTCAAACCTATGCAAATTCGAAATATTGGAAGAATAGTTGGAGATGAGATTAAGATTGTGGATAGGAGCAGTCTTATTTTAGACATATTTGCTAAACATGCAAAAACACCGGAATCTAAGATTCAAGTGGAATTAGCTCAGTTAAAGTATTTGCTTCCAAGGCTTGCTGGTATGTGGAAACACCTTGAAAGACAATATGGGACAATCGGTGTTCGTGGTCCCGGTGAAAAACAACTCGAAACAGACAGAAGAGAAATAACAAAACATATTCAAGTCCTGAATAAAAAATTGCTGAAGATTGAAAAAGAACGTAAAGTTCAAAGCAAAAGAAGAAGCAATCTTTTTCGAGTTGCTATTGTAGGATATACTAATGCAGGTAAGACATCGTTGCTTAACAAAGTTACTGGAGCGGATTCGTTTGTTGCAGATATGCTATTTGCGACTTTGGATTCTACTACGCGCAGGATGTCAGATGGCACAAATACTGTTTTAATTACAGATACAATTGGGTTTATTAAAAAGCTTCCTCATAACCTTATAGAATCTTTCAAAAGTACGTTATCCGAGGCTAAAGAAGCCGATTTGTTACTTATTATTGCAGATGGAAGTCATCCTGCTATTAGCGAACACTTAACTGTAGTTAACGATGTTCTCGATGAAATTAAGGCTCCCGGTGAAAATAGAAGATTTCTTTTGATTAATAAGATTGATAAATTAACTTATGATGAAAAAGCACAACTAAGAAGAGAATTTCCAAATGCGTTTTTCATTTCGGTTATTAAAGGCAATGGTATCAGTTCGTTAAAAGATTCAATATATAACTACTTGGAAAGTCTAAATGTTCGATGAAGTTAAAAACATACATTACTTTGAATTACCTGCTACACTTCCCTTATCTAACATAGTTGTTATAAAAGGGAAAAACGTAACATCGATACTGAGTAATGTTAAATCCAAAAATATAATAGGACATGTACCGAGCGAAAATGTTGCCATAATAACAATGTCTGCATGGGACAATCTGGAAATTATCAATCCTTTACAGGTGTGGGTGCTCGATTCTCGAAGATTTCTCGTGGATTATATCGAGGTCAATTCACAACTTGCAGTTGCGGTTCAACAAGGGGATAGCTCGATTCGATGGGCTCCTGTGGTTAGGAGCACCGGACAATTGGACGAAGCAATTAGAGTAAACTTCAAAATTAAAGATTATCTTAATGAGGTTACATTAAGAGATATATCATTATATGGCGACCTGATACTTTTAGCAAATGATCATGAGAGAGGTCTTATTGCAGGTTATCCCAAGAAAAATACATGGTTTGCATTCAAACTAAAATCCTTTACACCAGATTATTGTCATGGTATAGAGCTTTGGGGTGACTTTGTATATTTGGTTCTACAATCCGAGATCTGCCGTATTTCATTAGAGTCACTTCTCGATGTGCTGTTAACGTTGGAAGAATATCATCCAGGTTATCACGCCACAAAGGAAAGAGGAAATAGTCAAACAGTTTATGCCATTGAAGCTCCGAAGAATGTGAATAGTTATTTGGAGTTTTATAATATAGACCAGATTGACAGATGGCGTCCATCCAGACGGTCAGAAATAAAGCAGACTCAAAAGGACATAAAGTTTATCAACGATATTAACACGAGAATAATCATCGATCTTTGGTCTGGTATGTGCAATCAAAGTGGTATGTTGTTTTTAAGGACACCATACGATGTTTCGGCTTATTATATGGGAGAGGACATTTTTTTACCAATTTCAAGGGATGTCTCGCCACCTTTTATTATTCCTATTAGTACAGGCTGGATTGAAATTCATAAATCTAAAATGGTCTTCGCATCGACATCTCTTTCGGTGGTTGAGGAGGCACACACTAAAACTGCCAATATCCCAAGAGATTGGTAACTTCTCGAGTTATGATATCTTTTTCGTTAATTGTTAGGTTAGATTCTAATTGTTTCCAGGTATCCATTGCAACGGAGATTTTTCTCAGGTCAATTTGAAGTGAAAATATAAGCTCCAAAATCTTTTGGTTATATATATGTCCGTTAATTCTGCTTTGAACCAGAATACATTATAAATTTTCAGATTGGAATAATCTTTAGAAATCTCCTTTTTCCAACTTTCATTACTACTTCCGATTCGGGTGTTATTTCATGATTAATATTGGTAATAACTTTGTTGTCAATTTTCACCGCATTTTGGCTTATCAAACGTCTTGCCTCGCTTTTGCTATTAACCAACCCACCCTTGTGCATGACATCTACCAACAAAATGCTCTTTCCCTTTTGCAATTTAATTACTGGTATCTTTTCGGGTAATTCCTTTCGTGAGAAAATCTTTTCGAAATGCTCCTTTGCTTCATCGGCACGAGCAGAATCGTAATAACTATTTACAATTTCCCATCCTAATCTTTTTTTAATCTCCATGGGATTTACAGACGAATCTGCAAGAACTCGCTCAATTTCTTTGATTTCTGCAACGGGAAGTTCTATGACAAGCCTGAAATACTTACTTAAAAGTGAATCTGGAATGGACATTAACTTTCCAAACATATCCTCCGGTGTGTCCTCAAAAGCCACATAATTGCCTAACGATTTGGACATTTTCATCACACCATCGAGCCCCTCGAGAAGTGGCATCGTGGCTATTACCTGAGGTGTTTGTCCATAGGCAAGTTGTATCTCTCTACCAACTAATAGATTAAATTTCTGGTCAGTTCCACCAAGTTCAACATCTGCATCCAGTGCCACAGAATCGAAAGCCTGAGCCAATGGATATAAAAATTCATGGATGTATATGGGCTGTTGAGCTTTGTAGCGGTTTTCGAAATCGTCTCGTTCAAGCATCCTGGCGATTGTATATTTACCAGCAAGTTTTATTACATCGGAGAAATTCATTTTTCCAAGCCATTCAGAGTTATACCGAATCTCCAATTTTGAGGTATCCAAAACCTTCTCAGCTTGATGTACATACGTTTCAGCGTTACTGCGAGTCTCCTTGAAAGTAAGAGTTGGTCGGGTTTTCTTACGCTCTGATGGGTCTCCAATCATCGCTGTAAAGTCTCCAATTACAAGTATAACCGAATGCCCTAGATCCTGAAAATCACGAAGTTTACGTAATACAACGGAATGTCCCAAATGAAGATCGGGTGCTGAGGGATCGCATCCTAATTTGATTTTGAGTGGATTGTTGCTTAGTTTGGATTGTCTAAGCTTATTAATGAATTCATCCTCGGGTATTATCTCAACTGTTCCTTTTTTTATTATCTCAAATTGCTTTTCTGGATCGAGAAAAGTCATTTCACTCCTTCAAATGTACCAGATTATAAACCAATATAAATTACTTAGTTAGCTGGTGAATCTCCCTGATACCTGCTTTACCATGCTCATAAATTATTCCCGTAAATAGAGATATTCTAACTTTTTCGTATACAGGACTTAAAGGTGTTATTCCCGAGGGTGGATCATGCAAAATTTTATTCGGAGATATCATCTTAGATTTATGAGTTTCAGAGATAAATTTGTGAGTAGATGCGAGAGCATAAAGCGGTTTATTTTCGAAATTAGCAATTAATGCTAAGGGAAGTGTCCCGATTTTGTTAACAATATACCCCGGTGTAATTGCATCCGCGCCAACAACAAACATGTCGGCTTTCTCGCCAAACGACCCTAAAGATGAATCCATCGTTAAATCAACCGGAATGCCAAGCTTCGCAAAAGCTCTCGCTTGTTCTATACCTTCATAATCTGGTCGTCCCTCGGAAATTATTATTTTTTTTATTCGATTGTTTTCATGTATAAATTTTAATACTTCAAAGACAGTCGAACTTCGGCTATAAGTAAGAAATGTTGGTGAATCAGGAACAATAGATAGAAAATACTCTGCTATTTTTTTCTGTGCATTTTTCATGGATTCCAGGAATTCCTTTGCCGTTACTGGAATATCCTCGGATGGAATATGTGAGATTTCGCGGTGTATTCTTCTCATGACTGCCATATATGGGTGGGCTTTTAGTATGATTTCCATTGCCGATTCAAATTCGACAGTTGTAATCGAGTTTTGTATTAATCGTTCTAATAGCAACTTTGCCAGTTCTAAGGATCCACTTAATTTGTTCGTTGCGATTATTTTTGCTGTTTCAATTAAATTTTCCATATCATTCTTCCTTGTTTACAATTAATCTAACACATGCTCCAATTGTAACTTTTGTTCCCGGCACTGGAGTCTGTTTAAAAACTTCATTAGGTGAAATTGTTGGTACTTTCCTATAAACCACAATTCCTTTGAGTCCTCTTCTATGTAAGGCTTTAAATGCATTGCTGAGTTGCATTCCTACTAAGTTGGGTACTCTAATTAATTGTTGTGAGGAACCCTTACTAACAACGATATTAACAGTTTCATCTTGGCTAATTGTTTCTCCTTGTGCAGGTGAGGTGGAAATTATAAATCCTCGGTCGATTGTATCACAGAGTATTTCTACTATTTTTCCAATTGTTAGACCTACCTGTTCTATCTTAATAGTAGCTTGACGCAAAAGTAAGCCACTGATATTGGGAACCACAGAAACCTGACCGCCTTTACTAATAATAACTCTCACAGTTCTTCCTTTTTTAGCGAGTGTGCCACCTTTAGGTATCTGCTTCACTATCAATCCTTCAGGAACATCAGGGGAGAATTCCTCACGTATTATTCTTAAATTAAAGCTCTTGTATTTCATAAGTATATCTGCATTTTCAGAAGTCATACCCAGAATATCTGGGATTTCGGTAGTTCTTCCTCTACCCACAACTATTGGCATTAGTACTTTATCGAAAGCAAAAAGTCCTAAAAACGCACCGCCAATAAAGAAAAGGCAATATGCTAGTTTTATACCCCATTTCCTCATCAATTCTCCTGCTGTGTTGTAATACTACCTGAAAATAACTCAATAATTCCATCCGATGTCCTAAGAAAAAGGGAACCTCTGTCAGAAATTCTCACAATCTCACCAGTATACGGTTTTCCCTTTATAAAAGTAGTAATAACAGTTCCGAAAGGCAATGCAAATTTGTTATAATACGGTAAAACCGAGGAAAATCCACTTTCAATATATTTAGGCCAAATTATGTTGAGATTCTTAAAGAAGTCAAAAAAAACTTTCCATTTTTGTTCAGCATCTAACTCCATACCGGCAAACATATTCGGTTCAGGTGATTTGAAGGTATTTATGCCAACACCAACTAACAAATGTTCTTTTATAACTTCCACAATAGAACCGGATACTTTCTTCCCATTTAGTAGTACATCGTTGGGCCATTTAATTTTAACTCGACCTTGTGAATGCGGTTCAATAGTTTTTGCAACACATAATGCTATAACAAGCGCTGGGCTAGGATTTGATGTGTAATGCGTAACCCATGTGAAATATATTCCACCACGAGGCGATAACCATTTTTCCCCAAACCTTCCGTAACCAGAAGTCTGACTTTCAGCTACAATAACGAATGGAGGCTTCTTTACCGTTAAGGTTCGATCTGCTTCCAACTGAGTCGAATCGATCGGTTTGATGATCTCGATAAGCTCGCCAGCAATTTTTGGAAGAGGACTTCTTTTATTATGCATTTTAAAGAAAACCTTTTATCGATAAATTTTTACTATAAACTATGACTCTGAATTAATTGCAAAAAAGACCCTTTTAAAAAAATCCACAAATAATTAATTCTTTTCGAGCCGATTAAGTTTCGATTTAAGAATTCATATTACTTATTCAAACTGTTTTTCTTCTTTGAGGGCTGTTCAACGACTTTCTCTCCGACCTCTAAAATAAGGAACTGTGCTCGACGGCTTTTCTGAAGCTCTTCTTCTGTCCTGCCTTGTTCCTCCTCACCAAAACCTTTATAAATTACTCTTTTCTTAGAGATACTGCTATTAATTATCCATTCCGCGACAGCTCTTGCTCGTTCTCTTGAGAGAAATAGATTAAATTGCTTTGAACCTATTGAATCGGCAAACCCCTGAACCTCAATTTTCATATTGGGATATTTTTCCAATAGTTTGACAACACGTTCAAGCTCTGCTTCTGATTCTGGTCGTAATTCCGATTTAGCAAAATCGAAGAAAATATTAGAAAGTTCAATCTCAGCTCCTGTTTCAATTTTTTTAAGTCTGAATGTATGTTTAAGCTCATTATAGCCCTCATCGATTTTCACTTCATAGTTTTCTGAGGAGAAAGCATATCCCTCAGCAGAAACAGATATACCATATGTTTCCCCTGCTCGGAGAACTGTAAAAAAATGTCCTGATATGGAATCTGTTGTAGTTTCTGCAAGGATGAAACCATCATTTAATCGCTCAATTCTCACAGCTGCCAAAATAGGAAAACCATCTTCAGCATCAACAACTTGACCCATCAACGTGGCAACAACACCTGGACGTTGCCATTCTTCAAGAGGGTATGAAAAAATATCAAAACCACCGTAACCCTCAGTTCTATCCGATGCGAAATAGATGTAATGTCCTGAGGCTGGGATTGCGAAAAAATAATCATTTCCACTAGTATTAATTGGCGGACCTATATTGATTGGTTCGCTCCATTCCCATTTTATTGTGTCTAAACGGGTGAGAAAAACATCTAATGCTCCAAATCCACCGTGACCGGAAGATGAAAAGTATAGAGTGCGACCATCGAGATGAAGCAGCGGTGAAGTCTGATCTCTGGCATTATTTATGGGATATCCGAGAGTTTTTGGTTTCTCCCATTCGCCGTCTTTGCAAACAGAATAATATATATCCAGTCCACCGAACCCACCAAATTTATCTGAAGCGAAATAAAGAGTATCGCCACCGGGTGAGAGCGAAGGATGACCATCCCACCAAGTAGAATTGATTTTTCTACCCATATTTCTTGGTTCTGACCACTTTTTCTTCTTTCGATAGGATACATATAAATCACAACCACCATAGCTATCTTTCCTGCCACAAATTGTCAGATACATCTCCTTACCGTTCGGTGAAATGCACATCGCACCTTCGTTAAATCTAGTATTAATCGGTTCTCCAATGTTTTCGGGAGGTTCCCATCGACCCATTGTCCAGTAGGAAACATAGATGTCCTCGCCACCTGAACCACCTTCACGAATAGAGGAGAAATAAATTGTATGACCATCGGGCATTATAAATGGTGCATAATCACTCTTCGGAGAGTTAAGTTCCGAGATATTCATCGGTCCTTGGAAAGAAGTTGAAATAGTCGGAGGTATTGTATCGATCGAATCTGGGATGTCTTCCTCCCCAAAGGTAAGCACTCCAAAAAAAATTATTGGAATTAATACTATCGATGTAATTATAATCTTCACGATAACAAGTTAGGTTAGTTACTTGTTTTGTCAAGGTTTTGAGTGGAAATTGATGGTAGTGAGTGGAAAAAAATTGCATCAGTATTAAATTATAAAATACAATACTTAGGATTCCTTGAACCCGAGTGATTTGTTAATTTGAAGAGAAAATATATATACTAGTATAACTAACATAAAGATTTGCCTTGCAATAGATAATCGTTTAAGTTTTTTTGGAAAAGCAATACGGGGTGTAGCGCAGTTCGGTAGCGCGCTCGGTTCGGGGCCGAGAAGTCCCCAGTTCAAATCTGGGCACCCCGAGTATAAAAAATTATAACTTCTTTTAAAGTATATTACAATAACTAAATGATAAGAAATCCTCGACAAGCCCCGTGGATTACAGTTATAGGCGGTGCAAATACCAGTGATGAGATAAAGAAACTAGCTGGTGAGGTTGGAGAGCTATTGGCTAAGAGCGGAGCAGTGATTGTTTGCGGTGGATTGGGTGGTGTAATGGAGGCGGTCTCTAAGGCTGCGAAAGAGGCTGATGGTACTGTTGTTGGTATTCTTCCCACTGAAAGTCGCACTAATGCTAACAGATATATCGATTTCGCTATTCCAACAGGTATGGGTTTCGGCAGAAATTTCCTTGTGGTTATGGCGGGTGACGCTATCATCGCAATCGATGGTGGATGGGGAACACTTTCCGAGATAGCTTTAGCTAAGAATCTCGGTAAAAAAGTTATTGGATTGAAAACCCTTGAAATAGGTGGAATAGATATTGTATCATCTCCTAACGACGCAGTTAAACTTGCACTCGATTATGCTTTGAAAAAGATTAGCAGAAGAGAAAATAAAGATCGGTGAATTCAGAAATGAAAAGACTCAGAATAATTGTAAGCGGAATTGTACAAGGAGTAAATTACAGGTTTTTTACTTATCATGCTGCTATTGATAACAACATTAAAGGCTTTGTCCGTAATTTAGTTGATGGAACTGTCGAGGTTGATGCTCAGGGTTCAGATATTGATTTGAAAGTTTTCGTGAATAGATTAAGACAAGGTCCAGGAAGTGGTTACGTTTCTGGATTAGAGATTAATGAATTGCAAGTTGATAAAAACATTAAGAAATTCGAAATAAAATTCTAAAATTTGGTGTCATAATGCCATTAGAAATAGAATCCATTGTTCTCGAGAATCTTTACGCAGCCGAGGAAACATTTGCGCTAAGAATTTTTGCTCCGGGAATTGCTAAACAAGCTAAACCCGGGCAATTTGTGATGTTGTCTGTTACGGGGAAGTTTCTGCGTCGTCCAATATCTATTGCCGCCGTCTCTGGTGGAAGGTTAACATTGCTCGTGAGGATAGTAGGGAAAGGCACACAGGAACTATCGCAGGTTTCAAGGAATACAAAGCTCAAAATGTTAGGTCCTTTGGGAAACCCGTTTAATATTCCCACCGGTGGTGCGTTTTTAGTGGGTGGAGGAATTGGAGTTGCTCCATTGATCTTTTTTTCTAATCTTTTAAAAAGTCTGAATATCGAGCATCGTCCATTATATGGAGAAAAATGTGGTAAATATGTTATTTCCCGAAGATTTCTCCCAGATGGAGTTGAGATTTTTACTGAGGATGGCTCTAAGGGTACGATTGGTACTGTATTAAGTGGACTTCCGAATGAAGTTGCAACTCCTGTTTATGGCTGTGGTCCGGGAAAAATGATCGAAGCTATGATACAGCAATCCTCGAAATTTATCAGCACTGTCGAAGTATCTATGGAGCAGAGGATGGCTTGCGGTTACGGTGTTTGTCAGGGGTGTGCTATTGAGACAAAATCTGGCTATAAATTGGTTTGCAAAGACGGTCCGATTTTTCCTTTACAGGAAATAATAATCAAATGAAATCGATTGCTGTCTCAATTCCAACCTCAATTTTTAATATTTACCTAATAAGAAAAGCTTTGAGTGTAAAAGCTTTGTCCTTTGTTTTAATATGAACTAAATAAATCCCTGAACTCAAATTTTCCTCGATAGGAATTTCGACCTGATTAATTCCGGAATTTAAAAATATGTTCTTTTCCGAAACGAATTTTCCCAATAGATCATATAGCTCTAAGTTAATATTTTCAGGTTTACTGAGTGAAATCTCAACTATCGCATTGTCGTTGAAAGGATTAGGTATAATCTTCAAAATATCTATTACATTTGTTACTTTTTTCTCCCCAACCGTGTTCTCGGTAAATATTATTGGCCCAAAACAGTAACCTTTCACTGTATCGATGAATGCATTGGGTGCAAGAATAAGATCGAAATCTATTGGCTTAAGGCATACCCATACACTCTCAGCATAAAGATCTCTAACCGACAAAGCGCGTTCTCCATCTCTTAATGTTATGTGAATTCTACTGGGAATTGCGGAACTGTCTTCATTGGATTCAATTAAAGATACATCGAAACTTACACTGATTTTGAAAATATCATCAAGATAATCAAGGGCTTTGACATTTATCCTTCCGGATTCGCGTAGAGTAACCGAATCTGGATATGAAACATCGAGGAGGAAATATGTTTCAACTGTATTAACATTTGAGGGTAGGAATTCTGGTGAAATGGTAATATAAAACTCCTCAGCTTCCATGCCTGTAAAAATAAATTCTCCAAACCCATCCTCGATTCGGAAATTTAGTGGAATTGAAAAGGAATAATCGCTGTCAGAGTCGATAGCATTTAGAGAAGCTGTTCCACAATAAAATATTGCTGGGTTATAATCGTTAATCAACACCACCGAGAGTTCACGAGGTTCATTTACGATTATTTCTTCGGTTCTTGCATAGATAATCGGAATTCCAGCCTTAAAAGGATCGTGAAAATAAAACCTGACCGTTGTATCCAACATAACATCGCTAAGATTTAATTCTACAACAACAGGAAAATCTGCTCTTATTATAAAACTTCCCATACCTCTTGTAAGAACAACATAATCAGGCGGGAAGGTTATTGCAGGTCCAAAGACCCTTATTGCAAGATCTCGACTAAATGAAAGATCTACATGACCCAGAAAATCAATGGCTGCAACATCTACTCGATGGAACCGATTTATTTCAAGCATTCTCTCGGAGTTTTTTGGTGAAATGTCCAAGACAACTGCTGTGGTTACAGCGGTTCCTCTAACTTTTGCATAAATTGCTTTCGATGGGGCTAACATTCCGGTTCCCATAAATGTTCGTTTTTCACCATCTTTAAATTGCATTTCGAACTCTACTGAATAATTGGGAAGAACGATTTGAAAATGTTTTTCTCCATTATTGAAAGGAATAGGTTCGAATGGCCAGGAATACTCTATACCGGATGTTGTATCTATGAAAATTATCCCGGTATCCGATGTTTCCGGAAGAAAATAACCCCAATAGCTTGTATCTTTATTTCCCATTTGGTCAACTGCGAAAATCGAAACATCGACAGTATCTCTAATAATGAAAAGTGTAGGTCCATCATAGAGTATCGAGATGGCGTGACCTTCCATTAAAAATATGAAAGGTGACCAGAATGGTGAGTATAATTCTTTCCCGGAGACTACTTTAGGTTTAACGAATACTCCTATCGTATCCCTGGTTGGGTTGAATAATTTGAATGTAGCAATTCCATTATTAAGAATTTTTCCCAGCGGTTCTATGTTTGCAAGTCTCGGATCATCGATATCTTTTACATTCATAAAAACGTTAGTGGAACTGTCGCTTAAATCCATACCGTTTGAGCCTATTGAAGTCAAAAAGATGGGAACATTGTTATTAAAAGCGTTAGCTATTCCCGTGAGATAATTAATCGATAGCATCGAAGCGTCCTCAGTAAAATCGATAGAGAAATATGAGGTATCTAAGTCGCTGTAAATATCCACAATCCTGAATACGACGCTTTCTGCATCTTCATTTATTAGACCGAAATAGATGTTACCACCTATGGAAGGTAATATTACACTTCTCGAAAGGGAATCTGTAAACAAATTGAATATTTGGGAGGAACTATCCTCAAATTCTTCATTGAATACGGATAATTCTATTGCATTTTCTTCAAGCAAATCGATATAATAATCGGCAACCTCACGATCGATTGTGTCAATTGGTGCTATTCGAGATAAAACATTAAATTCTTCGGTTCCGGATGAAATTATCTTAGGTCCGAGATAAGCAAGTCTAACTGCTGAATCACCGCATTCATTTACTTCAATTCCTAATGGTATTGAAGTTTTCAATTCATTTAGTGTATCCTCTGCAATAATTATAATGAATTCGTTTTCATAATCACTAACTAAATAAAAGACTTCTTCATTCCCAAATAGATCTATTTCTAAAACAGTATCGTAATCACCTGTTGAAGGATCCACAAATCCAGCAGAATAATTCGGATACTCTTCGATAATAGACAATCTTGCGACACCAGAGTATGTTGTATCTGGATAGGGTCCATTCGCCGAAATAAGAATTGGAACAAGTTTATTTTCTGTAAAATCGGGTGAAAAGGAAAAAACATTTAAGTATGTCATTTGGGCAATAGTGATACAAAATAGTACTAAAATAAAAATTAATATTCGTTTCATCAGAACCTCCTTATAAACCTTATTAATATTTTATCGAAATTTATTGCAAAAACAATCTGTAATATTTTATTTTCTTAAAAAGCATCATATGAACACAATTAAAAACATACTCATAACGAATGCTAATAATGCACGAGAAAACGCCTATGCACCATATTCGGGATTTGCAGTGGGTGCGGTTGTGGCTGATGAAAACGGGAATATTTTCTCTGGGGCTAATATAGAAAACGCTTCATATGGACTAACAATTTGCGCAGAGCGTGTGGCTATATGCTCAGCAATTACATACGGTGTTAGGAAACTTGTTGCGCTTGCTGTATCCGCTGAAAATATAACTTACCCGTGTGGTGCATGCCTTCAGGTGTTTTCCGAATTTGCAGACAGTGATGCCTTAATACTACTAACTAATAAAGATGGTTCTGAGATTACAGAACTTACCTTAGGGGAACTTCTACCCAAAGTTTTCAAGTTAGGTGGAAAATGATATCCGTTGCATTTGACGCTAGAATGTTCAGACCTTCGGGAATAGGAACGTATATAAGGAATTTGCTTTGTGAGTATTTAAATATTTCAGATAACTTTATTTTTTCGATAATTGGAAATGAAATAAAACTTAAGGAATTAATTGGTGAATCGAAGAGATTCAAAATTAGGAATACCGACTGCCCAATATATTCTATCTCAGAGCATTTCACAATTCCCCGATTAGCAAAAGGTGCAGATATTCTTCACATTCCACATTACAATGTTCCCATATTCTGGCACGGGAAACTTGTTGTATCGGTAATGGATATGTTGTATTGGGATCATCCGGAATTTATTTCGAGCAAAGCAGGAAAATTTTACCTGAATATTATTTCACGAAAACTTAGAAAAGCAGATTGTATAATTTGTCCTTCAAAATTCACTGCATCACGAGTCATTGAAAATCTAAATTTGCCTGCCAAAAAGGTTTGTGTAGTTAATTTAAGTGCGGATTTTAATCATTTTACTTCTCGGACAAACAATGCAACAAAAGATATTATAGCCAAATATAATCTCGAGTTAAAACGGTATCTTCTATTTGTGAGTAATATGAAGCCTCACAAGAATCTGCAGAGAATTATTAAAGCTTTTTTGATTGCAAAGGAAAAAGGTGTGAAAGATAAACTTGTCCTTATCGGAAGTTCAAAAAATTTACGAGCTGTTGAGAATATGAAAAAACTCATACATAACGGTGATATTATTTACATTGAAAATGTGAATTACAAAGAACTACCATATTTATATTGTGGTGCAAAAGCTTTCATATTTCCATCATTATATGAAGGTTTCGGCATCCCACCATTGGAGGCTATGAGTTGTAGATGCCCTGTTTTGACATCTAATGAAGCATCACTTCCCGAAGTTGTGGGTGATGCTGCATTAATTGTTGATGCTTACGATATTGAATCTATCGCTAAAGGAATAGCAAGAATTGCTGACGATGTTGAACTACGTAAGAATCTTATTAACAAAGGTCGTGAGCGTATTAAGCAATTTAATTGGGAAAAAACAGCGATTCAAACTCTTGAAATCTATAAGAAAATAAAACAGAATAATGTTACACAAGAAATTTAACTGTAGGGAAACCCCAAAACAGTATCGGCTGAGTTCATACATGTACAATCTTCCGAAAGAAAAGATTGCACAGTTTCCTACCAAGCCGCGCGACTCGTCGAAGCTGTTGGTAATCAACCGAAACAGCGATTTAAATGAAACAGTTTTTAATAGATTACCAGAATACTTAAATAAAGATGACCTTCTGGTTATTAATGATGTTAAAGTCATACCAGCGAGATTGTATGGGGAAAAATCCACTGGAGCCAATGTTGAGATTTTGCTTCTTGAAAATTTGGAGGATTGCATTTGGAAGACGCTTGTTAAACCAGGGAAAAGACTTCCTTTGGGCGCAATAATAAATTTCAGTGGAAAACTCTCAGCGGAGGTTATTGATTTGCTCCCGGAAGGTGAAAGAATCCTGAAGTTTTCGATGTCGAAAAGTGAGTTTTTTGAAGAACTAAATAAATTGGGACATATACCTCTTCCCCCATACATAAATCGACCGGACATTGAAACAGACAGAACTTCATATCAAACTATTTATGCCGACAAAGTTGGAGCAATTGCTGCACCAACTGCGGGAATGCATTTCACTCAGCAACTTCTGAACGAAATCAAAGATAAAGGGGTCGAGATTGTTAGAATAACTCTTAATGTTGGCTGGGGAACATTTAAACCTATTAAGACTCCCGACATTAGAGATCACGTTATGCATAGAGAATTTTTCGAAATAAATTCGAATACAACGGTTGCGATAAACAACGCAAAAAAAGACTATCGACGGGTGATCGGTGTTGGCACGACAACAGTTAGAGCTCTTGAATCTGTGGCTAAAATTTCTATGCCATTAAAAGCACAGAGAGGATGGTCGGATATTTATATATATCCTGGTCTTGAATTAAAAGTTGTGGATGTAATGATAACAAATTTTCATCTCCCCGGTTCGTCATTGCTTGTAATGGTTTCCGCCTTTGCAGGTAATGAAATAATTCAAAAAGCATATAGATATGCTATCGATAACAATTTCAGGTTTTTTTCTTATGGGGATGCAATGTTATTAGAGAAACAAACGACTAAGACATAATCGCTAAGTTCTGAAGAATAGCTTTACAATATTATTCATATTAATGAATACAAGATTTTTAATAATAATTTTTGGTTTTGTAAACTATTTCAATGAATCTTTCCACTTGAGTATTGGATTCCTGTTAGCCTTAACTTCGTCGAGACGCCTTATAGGTGTATTGAGAGGTGCATCATGAAGTAACTTCGCATCAGTTTCCGCTTCCTTTTTAATTGCTATCATTGCATCAGCAAATTCCTCGAGCGTTTCTTTGCTTTCTGTCTCTGTAGGCTCGATCATAAGCGCTTCGTGTACTATTAGTGGGAAATAAATTGTTGGTGCATGAAAACCATAATCTAAAAGTCGCTTGGCAATATCTAATGTTTTCACACCGTATTTCTTAACTACTTCACCGGATAAGACAAATTCATGCATTGGTGTCTCGGTATAGGGAAGTTCATAGTAATCCCGAAGCATTGAAAGCAAATAGTTTGAATTTAAAACTGCATCTTCAGAGACTCGTCGGAGACCATCGCATCCTAACGATAAAATGTATGCATAAGCTTTAACCATCACTCCAAAGGAACCCCAGAACGCTTGGAGCATTCCCATTGAATCTGGTCTATCCCAATCGAGTTTGTATTCGCCGGAATCGGATAATGAGACAATAGGTTGCGGTAGAAATTGCGCTAAGTGTTCAGCAACTGAAACTGGACCAGCACCAGGACCTCCACCACCATGAGGTGTTGAAAATGTTTTATGTAGATTAAAATGCAATGCATCGATTCCTAAATCACCCGGTCGGACAATCCCTAGAAGTGCGTTCATATTAGCTCCATCCATATATAGTTGTGCACCCACCGAGTGAAGCATTTCTGCTACTTTTTTTATGTTACTCTCAAAGATACCTAATGTGTTAGGGTTAGTTATCATCACAGCAGCAAGGTCCTTATCGAGGTGTTTCTCGAGGGCTTTTAAATCTATTTTTCCGTCGGATCCGGATTTTATCTCAACAGGTTGCCATCCTGAGAAAACGATAGATGCCGGATTTGTTCCGTGGGATGAGTCGGGCATTACAACCTTTTTTCGTGGGTTTCCCAAATATTCATGGTAGCGACGAATCATAGATAAGCCTGCGAATTCACCTTGAGCTCCTGCCGCTGGTTGGAGAGTTATTGCAGTGTGCCCACCTATTTTGCAAAAAGCTTCTCCAAGCTTATGCATCAATTCAAGTGCACCTTGGCATAATTTATCGGGTGCAGCGGGATGTAGATTGATGAATCCTGGATTTGCAGCAAGACGTTCGTTTAATTTAGGATTGAATTTCATCGTGCATGAACCGAGAGGATAAAATCCCTTATCTACATGGTGATTCTTTGTGGAAAGCTCAATGAAGTGCCTTATAACCTGTGGCTCAGAAAGCTGAGGGAGTTCGTTGTCGCTATCGCGCAGCATCAAGGATTGAATGTTTTCTTTTAGATTACATTCCGGTACTTTTCTCTTTGGTAATTGAATCCCAATTCTGTCTTCTTTGCTTAATTCCCACAAAAGCTTGGTTTTCATTATTTTCCCCGATTATTTATTCTCATTCACTAGGAAATATTCATTGTATTCTTCATTATTGAGTAAAATTTCCACAGCTTTAAGAACTGCTGGATCTGTTTTGAGTACAATTTGCCTATAGAGTTCCTTTTCACCGAAAAGGTTTCTGACAATTTCTCTTTTAATTCCTCTTTTTATATATGGAATACTCCTGTTGAATTCCTGTTCTTTTTCATGCTCGATTTGTTCGCAAAAGTTATTGTAAGCAAGCATCGTAGATTCTGTGAAACTATCTAATACAGCTATAGAATCAAGTGTTTCAGCAAGTTCTTCGGCTCTGCTTTTGTAAGTGAACTTTTTCTCCTTAAGGAATTCTCTGAAATCGTTTATAATGTCATCGGTAACTTCAAATTTGGGTGAATTGAATAGTTTCTCATGTTTAGCGGTATATTTCACTACAAAATCAAAAAAGAATGCTTTGCGCTCTAATGCTGCTTCAATTCTCTTAATAATGGGATTTTCAAAATGAATATCCGGTGTAATGCCACCTCCACCGTAAACAATTCTTCCGCTTTCTGTATAAAAAACCGGTTTTTCATTAACTCCTGTAGAATCTGTATCGGGTGGTTCTGGTTTGATTAACCAATTCCACGGATCAAGAGTATCCAAATCTACAGCTTCTGTGGAAGTTATAATTGCGCTTTTAGGATTTTTCAGATAATCCTCGCGTTGAATACATCTACCGCTTGGTATATAATATTTTGCAGTGCTTATCTTTAGGGCTGCACCTTGTGGTAACCTTCTTACACTCTGCACCAAACCTTTGCCGAATGTTGTCGTTCCTAAAACCAAACCTCTGTCGTGGTCTTGAATTGCTCCTGCAACAATCTCGGAGGCTGATGCGCTTCCAACATTGACTAAAACAATCAATGGTCCATTTCGATATATACCATTGTTCTCGGTGTAGAATTGACGCGTTTCGAATTCGCTCTTACCCTGTGTATAAACTACCAAGGAATTCTCTTGAAGAAACAGATTCGATACAGCAATAGCTTGTTGAAGAAGTCCACCTGAATTGCCTCGAAGATCTAGAATGATACCTTTAGTTTTCTTCGAGCGTAATTTTTGAAGTCCTTCCTTGAGCTGTGATGTAGCCAATTCTGAGAATTGGGAAAGTCGAATATAACCAATATTGCTCTCAGTTACTCCATAGAACGGAACAGGATTAATTACAATTATGTCACGTGTTATTGTTACGTCGAATGGTTCTGGTTCACCCTCACGTTCAATTGTTATTGTAACATCTGTTCCCGGTTCACCTCGAAGCTTAAGAATTGCCTGATCTGTGGTTATTCCCCATGTGGATTCGCCTTCAATCTTTACAATTTGATCTCCAGCATGAATGCCTTTTCGAAATGCAGGTGTACCCTCCATCGGTGCGATAACTGTTAGCCAATTATTTCTTATACTGATTTGTATTCCCAAACCTCCAAATTTACCTTTTGTTTCTATGTCTAAATCTGAGAGATGTTTGGGAATCATGAATACCGTATGGGGATCAAGAGTAGATGTAATACCGTCTATTGCGCCCTTGATCAGTTTTCTATAGTCGACCGGATCCACGTAATCCCTATTAATTGTTGAGAATACGCTTTCAAGAAGTTTAAACTGCTTGAAAATTGTATTCGCCGGACCAGTAAATGCATAAGCTATGGCTAAAATACCAAGTATTGCAAGTACTGTGAATAAATATGAAAGACGTTTACTCATCGTTTACCTCCTCGTCATCACACAATTTTCTTGAAAAGGACAATTCGGTTGCCCTTTTTCATAAATGTTTTAATTAGCTCTTTATAATCCTTGTATTTTTCCGGTGAAACCCGACATTTTTCAAGTTCGAATTCCACTGTATACTCGATTGTATTATCAATATTATTTCCATATATAATAACATTTCCGAATTGATTGTCAATTTTCTGTTCCGGTGGAGCATAAACTAATTCATATCCCATTGGGAAGTTTATTTTATATTTAAAGATAACTTTTTGTGGTAAAGTGTTATATAACGGGAAATCACGGCTTTGCTCTGTAATTGCTGGGTATGATAACAGCATAAAAGGTGCATCAGGAAACCATAATAGCGCCATTTCTCCTTGGAACATCATATAATTATCTATAGTGAAGCCCAACTTTGCATTTACAGGACCTGTGTTTGTTTCTATACCTCTAAGCAGTGTATCTGGCACAAGGTTGGCTCCGGAGGAAATATTTGATGCTGCTTCCTGAAAAAGCTGTTTGACCTTTCTCTTCTTTTGATCTCTGAATTTAGCTCGCATGTACATTGCTGGAATTCCAGAGCATTCGAGAGTAACAGTGCCTGATGCTTTTCCGTCAGGAGTGATATTTATATCAAAATTATAAGTTGCGTTGCCATCTGAAGCTTTTAACAGGTCGGTTTGAATTAACTCACCTTTCTCAGGATCGATAATAAGTGATTTCTCACCAGATGCTCTTCCTAAAAATCCCACATCAGCGTATCTCTGTGAAGGATATAAAAAGTACTTTTTACCATCGAGCCATACAATTACTAAAAACTCATTCATTTGATAAGACATAGGTATATCATAGATTCTTGCACCATAGGAGGTAACTAATGCTAATGATGCATCGATCCCGATAGCTCTGAGCATCGCAGCAAGTAGAACAGACAAGTCTTTCGAGTCTCCACTTCCGTTCTCGAGTATCTTGGGTGCGGTATAGGGTTCATAACCAAAGTATTCTGGTCGAGTATCGATCTGTGTGAAATTCTGTTGAATATAGAAAAGAATAGCAGATATAGCTTCTTTTCCCTTTTTATCACCTACAATTTTTTCCGTCGCTGATTTAATTTTTTCATTAACTACGATTTTTGGTTCAGTAATTTTTGAAATTTTTGCAGATTCGTCCATCCAGGTTTTGGATAAGGAGTATAGTATTGTCGGGAAAACTTCTCTTAACGATGGTGTGTTATTTTCTATATTCTCGCCTTTATAGTCAGTAATTTCCCAAATTAAGCTGGTTGCGTTTTTTCTCGATTTAGGTGCTCCGCTTATAGATTTCCATGTTAGTTCAACACCTTTTGAAAATTTAACCTCATAAAATCTTTTCCTTGTCGGGGGCTCATCAACCAGAACAACTAACTTCCCAAATGGCATGGAAGTATTTGTGTCGGTTTTAACAATTGCATGAATTTCGACAACAGACGATTCCGAAACTGCTGGTAATGAGATGACTTTCTGTTGAAAGTCACCGTACATAGCTGCATCGGAATAATTTGGATGAGAAATATCGTTGACTGATTTTTCATTAACGGGAATAACAGCATTGCTATTAATAGTTCTTGCGCGAATAAGTTCAACTTTCTGGAAATCGGCATTGAAATTTATTTTGTAGTTTGATAGTTCTCTTTTCCCAGCGAAATTATACAGCTTCGCTAAGAAGTAAATCTCCCTATTATATGAACCATCGGGGCTCAGAGTAACAATGGTGCTCTCGGTAATTACATAGTAATTTGCATTAGGAAAATTTTCAGCAGGTGGGACCTGTGCCATCAATTTCGCCAAGTCCTCGGAGATTACTGTATCTGCGGATAGATCAACTGCATAAATTGATGATACTATTAATATTAATGTTAGATAAAATATCTTTTTCATATCAGTCTCCCATTATAAGACCTATAAACGATGGTCTTTTATACTCAAAATCAACATACCCTTTCGGGATGTTCTATAATTATTGAATGCTTCGCGGAAATCTTTGTAATCATCGAGAGGTATGTCGATTTCGCTAAGAATTGTCTTACTTATATAAATTACATTTTTCCCATCGATATCATACTTAGTGTCAAATTTGAAAAATTTATTGTTAATATCTGCAGATTCAGGTAAACTCACCAGAACATATTCATCAGTGAGTTCAATCGTTTCACTAATGTCTAATCGATATGGTGCAATAAGCCTTACAGGAAGATTCCTATCCTGTAAAGAGATTGCCTGATCAATGTTCATCGATAGAAGATCGAAAACCTGAGAAGCCAAAGAAGGTTGAAAAAGAAGGTAATCTCCAGCAAAAACTGCATATTCAGGAATTTTATATTCTATAATGAATTTAGCAGGTTCTGTAAGGTCGGTTACAGGATCGGGATAAATTTTAAAATCGATTAATTCAGCGTTCGGGTCTATTTCAGTTATAAATCTGCTGATGAATCTTCTCCTATCATCTTCGGTTTGAATATAATGTCCAATTTGCCGTAATATCTCATCTGACAATCCCATACCGGTATATTCAATTTTACCAGTTAGATTTCCCTCATTGTCGATTTTAGTTACTGCGATAATTTTTCCCTCATTGTGCTTGGGTTCGAACAGTGGGAAATACTTCAAATTTTCGCCTTTCTCAGTTAGAACTAAGAATCCGTATTTGCTGTAATGTCCAGGCAATAAATCGATGCAAACGTCGTCGGTAACATCGATGAAAATCTCACGTCCGTCTTTAAGTCTTGCTAATGCGATCTGATGATTAAACTGGTTCATTGCTACATCGGAAATAACATATCCCTGAACGTTTATGAGTACATTGTATGCTTCGATGCCAGCTTCTCTCAGCATAGCAACCGCTAAAGCTGCAACATCTTTGCATACACCAGAACGAGCTTTGAAGGTTTCGTTAACATCGTGAGGTGTTATCCCTTCTTTGTCAGCCATTTGAATCCCGACATATCGAATGTCCTGCGCAACAAAGAGACTTATAGCTCTAACAGAGTCGTATTCTGTTTTGCACGTTTCCACGAGGGCTTTTACTATAGACTTAAGCTCTGGATCTGTGATTTTCATAGGTGATTCGGTATTTTCCCAATTCATTCTCGAATACTCCGACCAATCTACGTTTGAAAAGAGCATTAGTGGAACGAACATATTTCCAGGGGGCATAGAGGGTTCAGGAACAATTGGAGGAACAGAATCGACTTCGAATTTCAACACATGATAATCTTTCCAATCATATTCAGAGAATTTTACAATACTATCATTATCATTTATGATTTTGTAATTTATTTCATCAAATTTTGATTTTGGGATTAGAAATATTTCTTCAGCGTGATTCATAAACTCTGTACTTTGAAAACCAGCACCAGACGAAATCAGACCTTCATTATACGGCTTTTTAAACTTATAAGCGTAAGATATTGCAATAGCATCACCCATTCGAATCTGGGGCATGTTTACGATTTTCATTCTAAGGTTTGTCCAATATATGTCCATTTCTGCAACACCCGCGCTGTTAACTCTGTCTATTATCAGGCTGTCAGGTACAATTTCAATAGTTGAGTCGGGGTGTATAACCATTGCATAAACAATTTCCACATCCATCATTTGTTGATCGTATGGGAATTCGAAACTGTTGTAATTTCGGATACCTTGAATTGTAATGGGTTTGATTAAGTTGAAAGAATAGTTATCCATTCGACCGTTCTCGTCGAAAATTGTGCTGTCCTTAAGATCGATCATAATTGCATGTGTATTAGAAACGGTAAATTCATCCCCAGAACTTTCAATTTTTTTCATAAGTTCAGCTGGAGCACGTTTAAATTTGGGTTTTGCAAATCCCAATTTCCCTCGATTTGCTGAGGAAGTGGCACAACCCGTTAGGATCGATAAGGTGACTACAACAAGGAAAAAGGTCTTAAAAGTTTTTATTATTTTTCTCTGATTACTAAACATAAACTCCTCCAGTAAATCATCTAATGCATTCTTTAATTATTTTAACCATTCGATCCATATCTTCTCTGTTATACTTATCGGATACTGCTGTTAAAAGAACATTATCCATTCCGGGAAATATTTTTCCTAATGCCAGTCCCGGCAAGTAATTTCTATCAGCCGCAGAATGAATTAGCTCTTCAGCATTAACAGGTAGCTTGAGTGCAAACTCTCGGAAGAAATGACCATTGTATAATAAGGAAATATTATTAATTTCGGTTAATTTAGATACCAAATAATGAGCCCTATCGAAAAGTAATTTTGAAAGATATTTGAAACCTTTAGAGCCAAGAAGAGCGAGATAAACTGTGGCTCGAAGCGCACATAACTGTTGATTGGTGCATATATTGGATGTAGCTCCTGCTCGTCTAATATGCTGTTCCCTTGTCTGAAAAGTCATAACAAACCCGCGATTTCCATCGATATCGTTTGTTTGTCCAACAATTCTTCCAGGCATCTGGCGAATGAATTCTCTTCTGGCAGCGAAAAAACCCAAATATGGACCACCGAAATTAAGATAGTTACCAAACTGTTGAGCCTCACCGCATACGACATCTGCGTCATATTCCCCTGGTGGTTTTAGTATTCCAAGACTCATCGGATCTTGAATCGAAATAATGTATAGAGCGCCTTTTTTGTGGACTAATTCAGCAAAGATTGTGCCATCCTCGATAATGCCAAAGAAATTTGGATTCTGAAGTATGAAACATGCAGTGTTATCGTCGATTAGTCTGCCCAAAGTTTCGGGACAGGTTTGACCTTGTGAACATGTTTCGGTTCCCGGTGACAAAGGTATTTCAATCGTTTCCACTCCGTAACCATGGATGTATGATTTAATAACTTGCAAATAAAATGGGTTTATCCCACTTGAAACGAGAATTTTCTTTCGACCCGTTTTATATATTGCTAAAATAGCTGCCTCAGCCACAGCGGATGCGCCATCATACATGGATGCATTTGCTACATCCATTCCAGTTATACCTGCAATCATGGATTGGAATTGAAAGACTGCTGTCAGTGTTCCTTGACTGACTTCCGGTTGATATGGAGTATATGCAGTGTAGAACTCAGGTCTCGAGGATATCTCATCCACAGCTGCTGGAACGAACATGTCATAGGCACCACCGCCAATAAATTGCTTCATTTGGGAGGCTATGTTTTTTGACGCAAGTCTATCTAATATCTGCGAGACTTCAATTTCGGATAATCCTTTTGGTATAGGAAGTTCAGTTTTGTAAAGCAACTCCTCGGGAACCATTTCCGTTAACAGCTCTTTAATAGATGAGAAGCCAAGCTTTTCCAGCATTATACGTCTATCGTCATCAGTATTTGGTAAAAACGAAAAGGAATTCATGAGAAACCTTCAATTAGAGGTAAAATTGTTAAAATACTCTTATAATAATTTATTCCAGAAATTATTCGCCGATAAGTTCTTTATATTCTTCTGGAGATAGAAGTTCGTCTAATTCCTCTGGTTTGTCCATTTTTACAATAACTATCCAGCCCTCGCCATACGGATCTCGGTTAATTATACTCGGTTCTTCAATAATAAGATCATTGATTTCCACAATTTCCCCAGAGATTGGTGTGTAAAAGTCGGATACTGCTTTTACGGCTTCTATCGTAGCCACAGGTTTGGTTGCGGATACATTTGTTCCAACCTTTGGGAGATCGACGAAAACAATATCGCCTAACTCACTTTGGGCATATTCAGTTATGCCAATTATTGCTATATCCCTTTCGGTTCTAACCCATTCGTGTTCCTTGGAATAACGAAGATCGTCGGGTACCATTTTCTCCTCCATGTTTTTTGAAATAAGTCAAATACTATTATAAAACCATATAACCAAGAAAAAATAGGCTTACTAAAGCAACATGCAATTACTTTTTAAGACTTTGATTGGGTTTTAATAACATTATGAAGCACATGTGTTTTAGCTAAGAAATTGTAACTACAAAGGTCATCAAAAAAAAATTAGTTTGAAATAAGGCGTTTTGGTTGCATCTCTCTTAAAACAACATAAGCTCATTCCTTTTTAAGATGTGAAATGAACTTCGCAATTCTTCTGGGAGAGCCAATAAGAATTAAATTGTCGTCTTCCTCTAGTTCAGGATTCTCAGAAGGTGGAATGAGTTTAGACAAATCCGGTTGTATATAAACTCTGTGAACGAAAAGAGGAGTTATCCCGTGCTTTTTCAAAGAAAGCTCAGAAAGAACTTTCCCATGGATATTTATGGGCAATTTAAGACGAACAATGGAGGTTTCACTGTCAAGCTTTATTTGCTCGCTCTCACCTAACATAATGTATTCACCGATACGTTCGCCCATAATTTGCTCTGGAAGTATAATCCAATTAATACCCATTCTACGCAATATCTCTGCTTGTATTTCGCTCGATGCTCTAGCAACAATTTCTGTTATACCTAGTTCTCTGAGATATATGCACACTAACATCGATGCATCGAAATTTTCACCGAATCCCACTGCTGCTCCATCTGGCTTGTATCGATTGATAACTTCTTTGAGAGCTTCCTTATCGCTGCAATCAGCAACTACAGCTTCAGTAACCATATCCTGTATGGCTGCAACAGTTTGCTCGTTTTTATCTACTACGATAACTTCCGCACCTAGTTCAACAAGTCTTGTTGCAAGACTTTCGCCATACAATCCGACACCTATGACAATATATTTCATAAATAGTGCTCCTTTTTAACCTATCATAATGTCTTCTTCGGTATATTTTAGTCGGCTTCTCCTGGGATTCATCATAATTGCCGAAAGAAAAGTTAAAGGTCCTATTCTACCCAAAAGCATTGTAATAATAATAACGATCTTAGAGGGTGTAGAAAGTCCGAACGTTATGCCTGTAGATAATCCAACAGTACCAAGGGCTGACAGCTGTTCGAACAAAATATTCATAAAAGCAATTTTCGGTTCGAATACTAACAATGCAAATGAACCTATAATTGCAACTGAAAGAGAAAGGAAAATAATCAATGCAGCATTATTCATAAGCACCCACGGGATGCTTCTTCCAAACAATCTTAGGTTCTTATTATGTTTGAGCTTGTTTATCACTGCCACAACTAGCAACCCAAAAGTAGTTGTTTTAACACCACCACCTGTAGAACCGGGGGATGCGCCTATAAACATAAGAAAAATCAATATAAGTAGTGCTGGTGCGGTCAGTGTTGAAATTTTGACTGTGTTGAATCCAGCTGTTCTTGCTGTTATAGATTGGAAAAAGGATGCGAGCCAACGCTGGTTATTTGTTAAACTTGCCATACTCGGTTTATTGTGTTCGAGGATGTAAATGGTTATGGCTCCGAATAGTATAAGGATAACAGTTGCGAGAATTACAAATTTAGTGTGAAGGCTAAAATGTGGTTGCTTAATTTTCTTCTTTTTCGGAGGTAGCTTTATGTAATTCCACAAATCTGTTAGAACAATAAATCCTATACCACCCAATACAACAAGAGTCATCACAATGAGAGAACCTGTTGCATTTGTCGCAAATTGAATCGTATTCTTATTCCATAAAGAGAATCCAGCGTTGCAGAAAGAACTTACAGCATGAAATATCGAAAAATAAAAAGGATTATGGTTACTCAGATTTACAGAGGGTGTTACGAAATAAAATGCGATCGTGCCAAGAATTTCAAGAGATAGAGTGAAAACTATAATTGCAGTAATAAGCGACTTTATTTTACTGAAAACTCTTATGTTCATTACATCGCCAAGCACAACTCGTTCTTTTATTCCTATTTCACCTCTAAGAATCAATGCAGAGAATGTGGCAAAGGTCATCAAACCTAATCCACCGATTTGAATTAATGCGAGAATGACATTATGTCCATATCGAGAGAAGAATGTGCCTGTGGGAACTACAATGAGACCTGTAACGCAGGTTGCCGAAGCGGCGGTAAATAAAGCATTAATAAATTTTATTCCGTTCTTTGTTGTAATACTTCCAATTTCGGATGGACTAATTGCGCCGGGAAGCAATAGTAGTATGGTTCCCAACGTTATAACCGAAGCGAAACTTAATACAAAGATTAACGGTGGTGAAAGAGGAAGTGAGGTTAATCGAGCGTTTATTCTTCCCAATTGCGTTAGAAGTTCTATTAATATGAATGCTTGAGCGAATAGGATATATATTTTAGTTAGGTTAACTATACCAAGGCTTTTTGCAAAATTTATTACTTCTGGGTCATTGAAGAAAAGAAGAATTATAAGAAGTTGCATCGCGAATACAAACAGAATCACAAATCTAAAAGCATTGGCTTTGAGAAATGCACTCTTATTTGTAGCAGTTGATAATTCAAAAAACGTATGCAAAATAAATGAGCCGATAATGATATAGTCCACAATCTGCCATATAAGGAACCAGTCGCTGCTCCAAACCTCACCTGCTCTGAGAAGTCCTGGACGAATTACAAGTGAAAAGAAGGCTAAAAAGCCCATAAAGAGCATCCAGCCTTTGATGATTTTATTTTTTGTAGAATTTATATGCATCCCTTTAATTTATTTTTTTTAACTTGATTTTCAACAATTATCACAGATTATGTTGGATATTCGGCATAAAACATATAAAACACAAGTATTTTAGCTGTTTGTTACCACCCAAAATAAAATAACAGCTTGATTTATCTATGTTAACAGATATAATTCTTCGTGATGAAGTCGAAAAAAGGAAAGGTTATGACTAATGCTCGAAAAACTGCGTTTTCAGGACGTCCGATAAGAATTTCTACTATTGGAATCGATCAACGACAACTTTTTGGGCTAGGTGGCGCATATGTTAAGGAAATAGAACTTGAGTTTCCCGTTAGAATTGTTACACGTGGTGATGAGATACAGATATATGGCGAAAAGGAAATTGTTAATCAGGTTAAGGATGTTTTCGAAGAGATGATCAAACATCTTGCATCTGGTGGATTTGTTTCTGAGCAAACACTTCAATACGCTATTAAAATGAAAAAAGGAGAAGATAATCTATCATTCACTCCAGAGGACGATAGAATAATTGTTACGAATAGGAAAATCCCTGTTAAGCCTCGAAGTGAAGGTCAACGTAAATATGTCGAAGCTATTTACAATTGCGATCTTGTGTTTTCTATTGGTCCAGCAGGTACTGGTAAGACATATCTCGCAGTAGCTTGTGCAATTCGTTTTTTAAGGGAGAGGGCGATTGACCGTATAGTTCTTGTTCGACCAGCGGTTGAAGTGGATGAGAAGCTCGGATTTCTCCCCGGTGATATGAAGGAAAAAATTGATCCATATCTACGTCCGTTATATGATGCGCTTTACGAGATGCTTCCACGAGGACAGGTGGAACGATATATCGAATCTGGAATTATCGAGATTGCTCCATTAGCATTTATGAGAGGAAGAACTTTAAATAATGCTTTTATTATTTTAGACGAGGCTCAGAATACAACTATTAGGCAGATGAAGATGTTCCTTACTCGACTTGGAATGAATTCCAAAACAGTTGTCACTGGGGATATTACACAGACAGATCTTCCAATAGAACAGAAATCGGGTTTGATTAACGCGCGGAAAATATTAGATGAGATTCCAGGTATTGAAATTGTTTATTTATCCGAGAAGGATGTTGTAAGACATCCGCTGGTTCAAGATATTATACTGGCTTATAGTCGGTGGGAAAATCGCAGTATTCCTACAAGCGAAGAAAATCAGAAAGAATAAGATTAATACTAAGGATAAAATTGAACTATATGTAGTTATTGTTATTGAGTGTTAAGTATGAATTGTAATTAATAAATCATTAAAACTATGTGGTTTTCCTGCCATATTAAATCTACCTAAGGAGAATTTTATCGATGATTAAGTTAAAACAATTAAATAGTAATATCTTATGGATTGTTTTACTTATTTGTTTTGCTTCGAGTATGATTTACGGTTCATTAGAGAGGGACATTGAACTTGGAAAGCGTTTTTTAGTTATAAAAAAATATAAAGAAGCTCTCGATGTTCTCAAACCTCTTTATAACCAAAACCCAGATAATACTCGAATACAAGAACTATTGCTTGAAACGTATAAAGGTCTGAAAGATTACAATGATATAGTAAAAGTAGCCAATGCAATTTTACTGCGTAATCCCAATAATACTGAGGTTCTATTGGAATTGGCGAATGCACACCTTGCACTTAATAATTCCAATGAGGCATTTAAAACTATTAAGAAAGCCGTAAAATCCAATCCAACGAGCAGACAATTGGTTCAAAAAGTTCACAATTTACTTAATAGCCGAGGATTTATCGACGAGGATATTGAATTCATATATGACTCTCGAAAAAGGTTTGATGATAAAAGTTTTATGGCATTGGAAATGGCACGGTTGTATGAGATAAAGGGACGTTTTGATAAGGCGGTAAATGAATACTCTCTTTATCTTAAACGAAATCCGAATAAATTCTCTGAAGTAGAAAGAAGATTAGAAGTCAGCGAACGCACACCTGAGGAATTAATCGAACTCCGTAAATCTCTTAATTCCCTTCTTTCTTCGGGAATTCAAAAGTGGTATGCATGGAGATTGATTTCTATTGTCGAGCAGTTGTTGGAGAATTATGAAAGAGCTTTCGAAGCCATTGTGAAAGCGGAAAAATCCAGAAGTGATAGAAGCAAAGGAACTCTGCTAATAAGATTCATCGAGGTGATGTTGAGAGATGAACAGTTTAATCTGGTATACAGAGCAGCTTCGGAACTTGAGAGTTTACCAGAAAACAGTTTCACGATTAAAGCATCAATTTACAAAGCTCGGGCGATGAGAGGACAAGGAAGATTTGCTGAAGCAATACAGCTTCTTAGTGATATACTTAATATCGGGAGTAGAAGAATCGCAGATGATGCCACACTTATTCTGGCTCAAATTTATCTTGAAAACTTGAAAGATGCGGATAGAGCAGAAAAAATTATTGAAATAAAATATGGAAAATCGGTTCGAGTCCCAGAAGTTGTGCTTGCTCTGAGAGCTAAGATTCTTCTTTATAAAGAGAACTTCGATACAGCAAGGGAATTTTTACTACAATCCTTTAAATTTTATCAGAAAAGCCCGACTTTGCACTACCTGTTTGCAATAACTCATTTTTTTGCCGGTTCAAATGATACTGCAGATGCATCCTTTCACACATTTGTTGTTAACTATCCCAATGATGAGCGTGCTAACGATGCATTGGAATTGCTTTTGCTACTTCAGGATGCAGGTGAGAGCCTTCCGAAGATCCGTGAAGCATTATATGATATGTTTATTCGAGATACTATAAATGCATACGAAAAGCTTAATAACATGTTAGCTGATACTTCTGTCTTACGAATAATGGACATTGTCTTATGGAAGAAAGCTCGATGCCAGTTAAATCTTGATGATACTACGGTATTTGAGACCTTATCCTTATTAGCTTCGAAATATCCCGAGAGCTTTTATGCCCCACTGGCTTTGGAAAAAATTGCGGATCAAATGGTTGTATTGGAGCGAATAGATAGCGCAAGCGAGTTATACAATAGAATTGTTAACGAGTATCCAGAAAGTGTGAATATAGAATCTGTACGACAAAAATTACGTGCTGTTGGCAGAAATCTATAATATATTTGAATTCAATTGTACACTTTTGAGTAACGAAGATTAGAAGTGTAATAAAATGAGTAATATTTTCTGTTGAATTGGAGGGAATTATGAATGTATACCAAGACTTAGCAGTACGTCTCGAGTCGGAAGGATTGACTTTTCTAAACTTGCATTATACGGATATATTTAGCGGTTTTCATACAATTACAGTTCACATTAATGAGTTATCTAAAAATGAAATTTCCAGTGGAGTTGCATTTGACAGTTCCAGTGTTCCGGGGTTCGGGAAAGTCGAATCTGGGGATATGGTTTTAAAACCTGATTTTGATACATTTTTCTTAGAAGGTTTTGATAATGAGGATACAGGTGGAGTATTATGCGATATTGTTAATGCTGAGAATGGTGATCCTATGGATCGTTGTCCCAGAGCTATACTAAGAAGGGCTGAGAAAATATTGAATGAGAAATTGGGTGCTGTAAGCTATTGGCTTCCTGAATTGGAATTTTTCCTATTTGATTCTATTTCATATAGTTACAGCGATTTCGGTGCATCTTATAAGGTTAAATTGTTAGAAGTAATGCAGAACGACGGTAAAGGTGGCAGATATAAAAATCTCGAGAGAAAGGGTGGCTATCATGCGTCCTCGCCAGAAGATCACGGATTCGATTTTAGAAATCATTTGGTGAGTAAATTGGAAGAGAACGGAATTAATATTAAATATCATCATCACGAGGTTGCTGGTGGACAGCACGAGATTGAACTAATTCCTCAGTTGTCTCTTAAAGCTGCTGATAATGTTGTAATGGTAAAATATTTCGCAAAAAAACTCGCAAGTTTTTACGATTCTCCTATTACATTTATGCCGAAACCTCTTAACAATTTCCCCGGTAACGGTATGCATTTCCATCAGTGGCTCGCAAAGGATGATGTCTCGTTATTTTGGGATGAGAACGCAGAATATGCGCATATATCTGAACTTGGTAGGAATTATATTGCAGGTTTATTGTATCATGCACCGGCATTGACTGCATTCACCAATCCGAGTACAAATTCGTTCCGAAGACTTGTTCCGGGTTTTGAAGCACCTACAAAATTGTTCTATGGGTTAGCAAATAGAGTTGCAGCAATTAGAATACCTAAGTATGTAGACACTCCACAGAAAAAGCGAATCGAATACCGTCCTCCCGATCCTATGGCTAATTCGTATCTGGCAATTTCGGCTATGATGTTGGCTGGACTCGACGGTATAGCAAAGAAGCTGGATCCTACCGAGTTAGGATATGGACCGTTTGATGATGATGTGACTGAATGGAGCGATGACAAGCAGAATAAACTTGATAGTCTGCCTAGTTCACTTACAGGAGCTGCGGATGCACTTTTAAACGATTGTGAATTTCTAATTAAAGAAGGCGTTTTCCCAGAAAATTTCATTAAGTCGTATGCCATGCAACTTAAAAATGATGAGCTGAAACTTTCTCGATTTGTTACGCCATATGAAATTGCAATGTATTTTGGAAGATAAAAAAAGTTAACTTCTTACGGATCTATAGAGAAAAGATGCTTATAATTATGAACTGTAAGTTATTCTTAATATCTATTATAATTTCTATAATTTCCTTCACATTCATTGATGCAGCACAATGGTATATTGATTCAGATAAAACGGGATTTGTAGTAGAAGTTGAATTCTCAGCAAATTATTCCATAGATTCTGATGGTTATATTTATCTACCGACAGAAGATGATTCAATCAATTCATTTTCTTCAGAGCCAGATTATAGCGTAAATTCTTCACAGGTACGGGAAATATTACCCGAAAAGTTTGAATTATCGATTTCGCCAAATCCCTTCAATTCGTTTGTTACGCTAAATTTCTCAAATCCATTCACTGGAATTATAGAAATAATCAACATTTTAGTACGAGTAGTTAATTCTGTGAATCTAAACTCATCGGTTAAGACAACTATCGATTTCATAGATCAACCATCGGGTGTACTTTATAAAGGCTCACAATGCTCAAAAAACAATTGTTAAAAGAGCATTGCTTTTAAAGTGATTAAGAAAATAGGATAGAATTGAGAACAATCGTTCACATAGATATGGATGCTTTTTTTGCTTCGGTAGAGCAATTGGATAGACCAGAACTCCGTGGGAAACCAGTTGTTGTGGGAGGTGATCCTTTTAAAGGCAGAAATGTCGTGTCTTCCGCTTCGTATGAAGCCCGAGCTTATGGAATCCACGCTGCAATGCCCACCAGACATGCATATCGTCTCTGTCCTCAAGCTACTTTTTTAAAGGGCAGATTTGCTCGGTATGAGCAATTTTCAAGACGTATTTTTGAGATAATGCTTAAATTTTCTCCGGCTGTCGAGCCTGCGTCCATCGACGAGGCTTTCGTTGATTTGACAGGTACTGAGAAGTTGTTTGGCGATCCAATCGAGACCGCAAAAATGATTAAAGAGGAAATTAAGGTCAATGTTAATCTTCCAGTATCAGTGGGCGTAGCTCCCAATAAATTATTAGCAAAAATTGCTTCCGAGGAAATGAAACCGGATGGGTTTTTCGTAATTAAAGAGAATGAGATAAGAAGTTTTCTTGAACCTAAACCGTTGTCCATAATCCCAGGAATTGGTCCCAAGCTCAGCGAACAATTGGCAGGTTTCGGGTTCGTTTTGATTGGAGACGTTTTGAAATATTCACTTAAGGAATTTGTGAAGACTCTTGGTGGCTCTGGCAGGGAACTTTATCAACTCGTTCAGGGAATTGACGATCGACCTGTGAAGCCGCCTGAAGAACGAAAACAAATATCACAAGAGAGAACTTTCAATAGTGACATTTCAGATTTTGGCTTGCTTAAATGGAAACTTCTGCTGCTTTGTGATCGTATTGCAGAAAGGTTGTTGAAACGTCAAATTGTTGGTAGAACAATAACTTTGAAAGTGAAATTTTCTGATATGAAATCCATAACTCGGTCGGAAACAATAGATTATCCAACCAGATCCAATAAGTTAATCTATGATATTGCAGAAAAACTGCTTATTAATGTACAGAAAAGGAATATTAGGCTTCTTGGAATATCAATTTCAAATCTTGTTCCTTCAGTGGATTGGAGTTCACAATTGTTTAATGTTGATAGTAAATCTGAAGATTTAGTTAAGTTGATGTTAGATATCCGAGAAAAACACGGATATGACAGAATTGTCAGAGCATTCGAAATATCGAAAAAGAGACGCTAAAAAAAAAATTTAGATAGTGAAATAATAAATTGACTTTTATTATAGATTTGTATATTTATATTATTGTAGGATTTTAAAAGAATGATTTTGAATAGGAGGTTTATTGTGAAAAAGTTTGTATTAGTTTTTACATTGATAGCCACTTTCTGTTTGGTCGGTGCAATTGCCCCGGAAATAATTGGCATTTCCATCGATAGAGGCATTCACGGCATGTCATACAGTATTTCAATCATTGGAAACAACTTCATTGCCACACCCACAGCAGATTTTGGAATTGGTATCAATACAACTGCAGTAAATTACTTCGGATTATCGATTATCGTAGCTGACATCGACGTTACTTTTGGAGCGCCATTAGGATTCCACGATATGATTGTAACTAATCCGAGTGGTGAGGCGGACACATTGTTGGATGCTTTCGAGGTTCTACCTGAGGATGATCCACCGGAAGTATATCTCATTCATCCCGATACATGCGGTGGATATTTCGGTTGTTTAGATCGTCCCATCGAAATAAAATTGGTCGACGGTAGTGGAATCGATGACACACTTCTTCAAGTCCGTATGAATGGCATAATCTATACAATTGATTCGATTCAGATAGCGTTACTCGGTGATACAGTTCTCTATTTTATTCCACGAGATTCATATTTTACAGATGGCGATATATTCGATTTCGCCATTGTTAGAATAGCGGATACTTTTGGAAATGTTTCCATACTACCATTTGACTGTACATTTATTGTAGATAGACAAGCACCTTTTGTATTAACTTCAGAACCGCCTATCGATGGTTTTACAAGAGATGAAGTGCCTGATTTTCAGATATGGTTGGTTGATTCCGGTGCAGGGATCGATAGCAGCGGTTTTGAGTTTTTAATTATCCGAAATTCACTTTCGGAAACTCTTGCATATGATATTACGGATGCAAGCCTGTATTTTCGACGCGATACTCTTGTTTGGCGTGGATGGATGACAGATTTTATATTTGAGGACGGTGAAACGATAATGGTTTGCATTCATGCAACAGATTTAGTTCCTGGGGGAGCTTGTGGTCCTAATGAAATGGATACATGTTGGCCTTTGCGATACGTATTTATCCCTCCAATACTTATTGACTTAACAATAGATAGAATTTATACCGATAAGTTTCCTATGGTTACTGGACATTGCCTTGTTCTTGATGAATTTAGCAATACTGTTGAACATTTGGACGCATCCAATTTCACGGTATGGGAAGATCATGGAATCGGTTGGAAAGAACAGTATCCTCTTATCGTTCAACCTTTGGGTGGAAGCGGAATGATCGATATTGTGTTCTGCATAGATACAACTGGGAGTATGCACGGTATGATTTCTTCTGTTGAAGCTGGTTTAGTAGCTTTTGCTGATTCCTTAATTGTTGCAGGTATATCACCAAGACTAGGATTAAATACATTTGGAGACGGTGTTAACTTTACATATGGTTACGAACTGACAGGTGCTATCTTGACATTTCGAGCTCGAGTTGCGTCTATAGGTGCAGGTGGAGGCGCTGACGGAGAAGAAGAGTCTTTAGATGCTATAATGATGGCATTAGACTCAATGAATTTCCGATCTGGGGCTCATATTGTTATAGTTATGATTACAGACGCAAGAGCATGTACTCTCGGTGAACCACCTCCGTATAGCTTGTGTAACTCGGATTATACCTTAAGTATGGTTGAGTCGAATCTATTAATGAATAGAGCGGATCTTTTCGTTGTAGCTAATTCGAGACTCGACATGGGCTATCCGGGATGGGAAGCTATTTATACCGATTTATGCGAATCGACTCCTTCGGGTAGGTTTTTCTCGTGGGATAGTTCATTTACAATGATCTTATCGTATATTTCGGAAGCTGTTAGAGGAGGTTATATAATTTCCTGGACAAGTTCACATCCGTTTGCTGACTGTCAGATGCGGAATGTAAAAATTCGTGTGGATGCCTATGGTCTCGATGATACTCGTACAAAAGGTTATCTTGCTCCATGTTCACCGACAACAGCCATTTTAGAACCATTGCCCGATACATGGACATCGGATTCTATTCAAAGAATTCTTATGACATTTGATGAACTTGAAGCAGAAGATTCCATCGACGAAACCTCGATTGTGTTTATGGTGAAAAGGAAACCATTCAATATATACGATCCTGTGATGAATTATACTGATCCAATTCTAACCTGGACTCCTAATCAAGCATTCACAAATAACGAGGTTGTCGACGTAGAACTTAGTAGAGTTATGGATCTGCAAGGGAATCTACCATTCGCTGGTCCTGTTCGATGGAAATTCAGGGTCGATTTAGAACCACCGAGAGTCACCTATAAGAAGCCTGATAACGGCGATTATGTTATTACACATACTCCTAAGATATGTTTCAAAATCTGGGATGAAGAATCCGGTTTGAACAAGGAAGGCTTGTTGATTGCAGTGGATAATAAACTAAGCCGACAGCAGTTTCCGCCATTTATAGTTACATTTACGTATAATAGTGACGGGGTTAGTTGGGATGGAAGATATCTTTGTTGGGATCCAATTGAAGCTGGAATTAGCTTTATGGATAGAGATACTGTGTGTGTAAATATTCTTCGAGCTGTTGACCAACCTGATTATGGTGATCCTAATGTATTAGAAGACAGATGGTGCTTTATTATACCGGACGACGATACATTGTGTCCGGAATTCTCGGATCTATCACCGGATTCTACTATTCCGTTATCGCCTTTGAATCCCTTTGATATACAAGCAAATATTGTTGACGAGACTGGAGTATATAATGCGTGGGTAGAATGGGATATAGATGGCGATCTCGATGATGGTACCTTCAGTATAACTGACATGCAAGAATTAACAGATGATATTTTCAAGACGATAAATAGTATTCCCGGTCAAAGAGAGGTTATAGATTTCGTTTATAGGATTTGTGCCTGCGATAACGATACAGATCATGGCGATTTCACAGATTCTTCATGCTGTTGTAGTGATATTATGCCATTATATTTTGGCCAGGGTCCTGCCGCTGAACCTATTGAACCAATAAATAGTACAGTCTCTACAAACGAGGATCAAAGAATTGTGGTAAGAATTTATGATGACGAGTCAGGTGTTGACCCATCGACAATAATCTTGAGAATTAATTCCATAGATTATCACTTTGGCGGTCCTGATATGGTGTTTTCAGGTGAAACACTTTACTATTATCCGCAACCAGGTAATTATTTCACCGATGGTGAAGATGTCGATGTTGAAATTGTTCAAGCAAAGGATAAGGCTGGTAATGATCTCAGAGGTGTTTATAGATGGTCATTTTTTGTCGATCTAACACCACCTGTCGTTACTAAACACGATCCAGCACGACGACAGTTGATTATGGATAGTCAGTATACTCTTAAATTTGAGATTGTCGATAGATGGCGAGAAGTTGATCCTCTTACATTGGAATTATTCATTTACAATAGGATACTTCATCCAACTGGTGACGTGGGTTGGACATATACTGTAGATTCAAGTGGTTTAAATTGGGACGAAAGAAATCATAGCTTGAAATTTGTACCCATAGATGCTGTGCCACAGTTTGCTTATCCTAACAATGACACAGTTTGTATAAGGCTTCTTGCAGCTGATCTAATGCCGGATTACGGTTTAAGGAACTTTATGGATCCGTTTAATTTGTGCTTCCTATTCGCGGTTTCAGGATGTGATGCCGAGCCACTTATTGTGACTCCTAACGGTGATGGTTTTAATGACATGGTTTATTTCACTTATCCCGATATGGTTAAAGGTATTGGAATAATATACATTTATGATACAGAAGGTGAACTTATTTGGGAATCTCCTAAAGGTGCAGATACATGGAGTTGCGTATCTGGAAGCGGGGAATTAGTTCGACCTGGTTTGTATATTTATGTCATCGAGGTCGGTGGTGAGGTTAAGTGCACCGGTTCGATTACTGTTGCTCGATAAGACCTGTAATGATAGCTGAGTTCGATTGAATGAAATTTTGAACAATACGTTTGAGATTTCGATTTAGAAAAATAATAAATAATTATCCTGTGATTGGCTTTGCGCAATTGAAGTTAGTCACAGGATATTTTTCTGAGAAAGATAAAAAAAGCAGCATACATATCATTTTTCTCCGTTTAGGTTTAACTGTAAATTTAATTTCTCGATATACCTAAGCTTATTATAACTGGGATTACAACATTTTATGTGATGTTTAATGATTTCTTAGGTCGTGGCAATCAAGAAAACTCAAATTTAGCTTAGGAGTAAGCATTACGGTTTGAATGAATTTAGCGAGTAAAATTGGTATTAGAATATTTGTCCCCTTTTGCAAAAAAAGCAAAGATGTAGCAACACAAAGCAGTGTGTATCTTAATAGCGTTTTTTTCATGAGCATACGTTATTAATATATCGAGGCGTAATTTATAGAGGAAAACAGAGAATATGTTTTTTTTGAAGTTTAATTTTAAATATTTTATCAGACATAATTTTTTTAAATTTTGTGTGAAGAAGAAAAATGATTTAGGACTTCCTATTTATAAAGATTAATTAGATTTTTCAAGGGGGTTTTTTTGAGTATTTTATTTCAGATAATTCTTGTATGTATATTTCTTTGTCTTTCTGCAATGTTTTCAGGGTCCGAGACTGCTTATTTTTCGTTATCTCCTCTTCACAGGGAAAAAATAAAATCTTTTCGCACAGTCTCTGCAAAGCGAGTAATAACATTATTGAACAATCCTCAATCGCTTCTCACTGGAATACTTTCTGGTAATACAATCGTAAATGTTGCAGCTACAGTTGTTGTAACTTCAATGTTTGAAAGTTTTTTCCCAGGTAAAGGTGTTAATTATTCGATACCTTTTATGACAATTTTATTACTTATATTTGGAGAAATTACGCCAAAGGTAATTGCTGCACGGTGGAATTTGGACTTTGCGATGGCTTTGTCGAAATTTTTAAGAATATCGATGAAAGTTGTTTGTCCTGTAAGAATTTTGCTTGACCTGGTGAGTAAAATTGCAAAATCGACGGCTGTTTTTAAAGAGGAACTCACCGAAGCGGATATTAGAGCAATGATAGATGTCCTTCGAAGAAGTGGTAATACAGATCCTGATATCTTGAGAGCTCTTGCAGGAACTTTGGAATTGAGTAGAATCCCTTTGACCAAATTTATGGTCTATAGAAATGAATGGAATAAAATTGGCATAAAAACCACAGTTGGAGAAGTTTGCAAATTATTATCGAAAGTTAGAGAAGGATATGTCGTTGTGATGGATAAAGAAAAGGTTATGGGAATTATAGAAGCCGAGGACCTTTTAGGTGCTGCCAATGAAGAGATATCGGGGAATTATATCCAGTTTCCATTATCAGTGAGTGAACGTACAAGTCCTGAGTCTTTGCTTAGAAGGTTTTTTATTTCAGGTGTAAATTGGTCTATGGTTCATGAAGATGGTTTGGAAATAGGAATTGTAAGTGCAAAAAGACTCTTATCCGCATTGATATCTGAGGAACTAACTGGAGAGTTAGCATGATAAACATTTTATTGATAGCAATCGGTTTAGGTGGAGCAGCTTTTTTTCACGGTTCCGAAACAGCTTTCATATCTCGGATTTATAAACCCACAAAAGGAATTGCGGAATGGTGGCGGAATCGTCCTGGTATGCTTTTATCTACTGTGCTGGTTGGGACAAATTTGTCACTCGTTGTAGCAACTGCAATAGCAACGAATGTCATAAAGAGGAACTTTGGTTTGTATTCAGAGATTATAACTACAATAGCAATAAGTATTATTGTTTTGATTTTTTGCGAAACGCTACCTAAATCTATGGCGCTCAAGAAGGATGTGAAAGGGATGCTGGCTTTAGGGTACATCTTGGTGGTTTTCAGGATTTTAACTTTTCCAGTTATTTTGTGTGCAACTGAATTTACAAAAGGAATAACCAAAATTTTTGAAATAATCGGTGGAAAGGACACAAGTCCACAGCCTAAGGAATTAATGGAATTACTCCGAAAGCCTGCAAAGGGGCTGGATGAAGGTAGATTGGTCATGCTTCTTGTTTTTCTGAGGTTTGCGAACAAACGGATACTCGATGTTATGACTCCGATTTCGCAGGTAGGTTCCATGGATGTTACCGAAAAAGCTAATTTGGCTCATAATCTCATTAAGGAGGGAAGACCATATATAATTATTTATAACGTGGATAGACCGTTAGGAGTAATAGATTCTTCAACTGCAGCGTTGATGAATCCCAATGAGCCTATCGATATTAATCGAATATCGACAGTATTTATACCCGAGAGCAAGGATGCTTCTGCATTTCTTCGTGAAACTGTAAACGATTTTACACCAGCTGTGGTAATAGATGAATTTGGAAATGTTACTGGTGCGTTCGGTGGATCACCTCTTTTAAAGAAAATTTTGCGAACAAAAGAATTACCCGAGAAAGTTCTGGAGTATGCAGGTGCAAGTATTGTCATTAAAGGTAATATGACAATCGATCAACTAAATATTATTACTGGGGAACAACTTCCCAGAGGTCCATATAGAACGGTTTCAGGATTTATTCAGGAGCATTTGAAACAGATACCGAAATCAGGATATACATTTAAATGGGATTTTTTAAAATTTGTAATCCTTTCAGCGGATGAAAGAAGAATTTACAAAGTTCGTGTGGAAAGATGCGAGGATTCAGAATAGAATTTGGGCTGTGAATTGATCTTGATAATTGTTAAAATAATAAGTTGAGTTAATATGTAAATTAGATTAGTAGACTGGAATTAAATTCTAAAAAAAAAGAGCTCTCCAAAAGGAGAGCTCCTAAGGTTATTTAACCTTTAATTAGAGGTTTTACCGCATTCTTACAGCGATAGATCGTTGAACGAATTTCTTACCCTCAGAATCTTTAGCAGTGATCTTGTAAATATAACTTCCATTTGCAATCTGATCGTTGGAGTTATCTTGCCCTGTCCATGGTAGTGCGTGGTATCCTGGAGTTGTAGGACCAGCGAATTTCTTTACGAGTCTTCCTCTGAGAGTGAAAACCTCGACCTTAAGAGACTGAACGGGTCGCAAGAGTGTGTAAATTATCTCAGTGTAATCCTTAAACGGATTAGGATAGTTGATGATACCGGTCAGTGGATTTCCTCTACCGACAGTGAGTTCACATGAAGCCATGTTGTCTTTTTCGTTTGTCTCGCCAATTATAGAATCGGGATCGATGTATACGTATGCTCGCTCGTACCAGTTGTTCATTGGATATGTGAAAGAGACTGTTGCAAAACTATCTGCCTGGATTGCAAGGATGGCAATATACTGGTCTTCACCAACCTGTATACCATTTTGATCGGTAATACGCACTGGAACATTTTCGAGCTTCATATTTCCCTTATAGTGGACTTTCACATTAAGAATTGCATCGTCGCCAATATCATTAATTTGGTTTGCGAGAGAGATGTCTTCATCCGAGATATACAGATTGGCGCCATAGTAAAGTGTTTCAGGATCAGTCTCAGTGAACTTTCGACGGTCGTCCACGATTGTTGTTCTTGCTAACCCAGTAGGTTCTATCATAGGTCCGTAAAATTCGGCAACGGTGGTATAACATATTTCAAGAGATCGTTGAATTTCTGTTGTAGGTACAGAAAGTTTAATCGGTATATCGAACCTTTTGCCGGGAGGCATATCGGGTGGTTCTATAATTAACCTTTTCTTAATAGTATCGAAATTGTATGTGAATGGTGTCGATGTTGAAACGAATTCCGCATCTTTGCCTATGTTGACGATGACCTTTGGATCAGATGCAAGGTCGTTCCCCGGATTGCCTATAGTAACTGTAACAACCATTTCATTTTCACCCTGATGGAGAGCGAAATAACCGTCAGGTCTAACTTCCTCACCGTTGACTTCGGTTATCGCCTTGAAAGGAGTGATTTGGGGACCTTGAGCTGAAATCCAGAATTTAGAGCCTCTACCTTCACGTTCGATGCTAGCCCAGTCGTTATATCGTATTATTGGAGAATTTGAGACTAGGAGTTTATCATCTCCTCGAATAGGATCAGTTACCGCCTTGATACCAAACCAGAGAGAATTGTGTTCCTTAGTAGGAAATTCAATTATATCTGATGGCAGAGTGAGAGTAAGAGTAGAATCTGAATAACTTCCGCTAACTGAAGAATATGCAGTATCGAAGAGTGCTACTTCAGGTTTATGCCAATCCCAAACAGCGGATACCGGTGTTGGAACGCTAACAAAACCTTCTAACGAATCCTCGAATTCAGTAAGTTTTGCTGGTGCAATTACAAAGGGTGGTGTGGTATTTCTTCCCCATCGGACAATTGCGAATTTGGAGGATGGTGCTTCAATTGTTGAAGGGAAACCATCTCCTATCTTAGTGTCGTATTCTCTCACGTTAGCAGTGATTTTGAATGGTATATCATAGACATCAACTTGAAGTGAAGGATCGATGCGTAGATGGAAAATGAAGTAAACTCTTCTTGAACTAAGAACTTCTGGTATACTAGCTGAGCCGTCTTCGTTCCCAATCATGAATAGCATTTCTCGTTCGGAGGAATTGAAACGCCAACCGGCTCGGAATGTTCGAGGATCGTCTCCGGGAAGCCACTCCTCGGTGGATGGATCGTAATGTGCTGGTACGAAAGGTCTGGGATATGCCGAATACCATAAAACAGGTTCAGTAGAACCAAGCTCTGATAAATCTGGTTTGCAGGTAATATCATCCCAAATTAATCCACTTGCATTATCCACCTCTACGATAGTTGTTAGAATCGCTCCGGTTATTTCCTTAGGATATCCAGCTTCAACAAGGAAATGGTCGTCTGGAAGGTCTTCTGCCCACGGAATTGCGGTTACAGTCACTGATTCACGTGTTGGGTCAATCCTTGAATGATTAATAACATCCGGCTCGAACAATGAAGATGGATCTCTGCCACCAATATGTGCTATAATTGTAGCTTGTCCATTTGAAAATGCGTTAGCCCATGGATCGTAAAGCTCGTTGAATTTGTGCGGTTCGTTTTTATCGTAGATTTCATACCTTAGAAATATTGTATCTAAATATAGCGAGACAATAGTAGGCGTTACATCACGATTAATAGCAATATGATGACCTCGAGCTTCCGCAAACAATGCATGTGACCATTGTACCCAAGGTGAACCACCAAATATTTCCTCATTAACCAGAACAGCTCCATCATTAACTTTTACTGGACCTTCCCAACCGGAACCTTCCCAAATAGCTCGGATCGTTAGATGAGTTTCACCAAGTTTCTCAGGGAGATCGTCACCATAAGAGGAATCCGGTCCCGGATTCCAACCCTTATGTGCATGTGCAAGATCACCCTCGATTGTAACAGTTGTATCCCATGGATTTAACCAATAGTCGATTTCTGCGTCTTCGCCATCGCCGGGTGGAAATATGTCATGAAGATATCCTGTACTACTAACGAATCTGTCACCTTTGTCATCCATCCAATCGTCGACGCCATCAAAGTCGTCATCGTCGAGAGCAGGAGGAATTAATATCTGTGGACAGTATATTTCGTATTTAAATGGATATTCCAACACATAAACTGCAGTATCGATAAGTGAATTTGTGTCTATAAGAGTAACATACTCCGGGAATATATGCTCCCAATCGAATTCGCCTGTAATTGCATCTCTTGGTAATTTTATGGAATAATCTCCTATTCCTTTTGGTATGGTTACAACAACATATCCGAAGACTCCATCGCCGAGAGAGTCGGGAACAGTCGATGTTCTATCCCAACCGCGATCCCACGTGTTTATATAATCGTAATCAAACTGACCGAGATCGTATCCCACATTAGCAAGCCAATAATAGGTGTATTCCGTGGATGCTGTAACCTTGAAATCTATATATGCTTCGTCATTAGAAGGTAATGCTGGTAACTGCGTTCCGGAACCGGGATCGATAATTTTATATGCTTGGTTTACGTATTCAAATTGAAGAGGGTTAGGTAGTGGAGCGTAGTATGTGTAACTGACTCTTATGGGTTCGTATCTATACTGTCCCCAAATTGTTTTGTAAGTAACCTTACCGTAAGTTGTATCCTCATCCGGTGGGAATGGCGATTTCATCGTAGGTTCGTGACCACCAAGGTTCATTACAGCGATATACGCTCTTCTTGGATATGGAATAATGCCTGCATCGATTTGAGTCGTATCCCAAACTGGAGGTCGGTAAGATGTATCTGGTACAAATCTGAAGCCTTCATAACTGCGTATTGTCATATAAATAAGTCTTACAAATACAGGTTTATCAACGTCTTCAGGTTGATGTTCCATCCACCATTGCCAGTTTTCATAGTAATAACCGGTATCAGCTGGTGCCCTATCACCTGTTGAAAGTCCGAGATTTTTTCCCGCGCCTTTTGCCATTTCTAACAGTGGTGGAGGATCTATCCATAATTCCCAACTAACATACGGGTCAAACCAACCGTAACCAATGACTTGTCCGATGTTCCAAACTAATCTCCATGCACGAATTTTATCATCTGGGTCCTCAACTTCAAAAATGCCATCACCATCGCTATCTACCGGCCTAATTCCGTCATGATCGATGTCTTCGTATTCGTTGCTCCACGGATTGAACCAGTATATTTCAACTAATTCTACCGAATCATATTTTGGATGAATAGTTGAGAAGTTCAACCATGCATCGGGATCGCCATCTTTGTCCATGTCATATGTGACAATTGTGGGACGTATACCAGCGGATGAGTCTGCAGTTCCTCGAAGAACGTCTACGAATTTTCCGCCTGGTGTCCGAATAATAGGAATTTCTCGACTTCCAACCCAGTAAATTGGAACATCGAGAGGTATATGTTGAACATATTTTGTATTCAAAGCGGATGTTCGTTCTTTGTTTTCCATTGTCATGAAAATTTTGAACGGTTGGTAATATTCACCCAAAATATTTTTCCAGTTGAGATCAGCATCCGCAAGAATATTGGCACTGAAGAGGACCATAGTCCAGAGATCGTATCTGTGGTCGAAATCAGTTCTGCAGTCGGATTCTTCATAAGATACAATTCCAGATGAAGGTCTTAGATACTGTCCTTTAAGGTTTTCCCTCAAATCATCAACCTTCGGATCAGTGATATCAGGAGTTCTGAGTCTATATTCTATTGTTTTGACATCTCCAGCGGATAGTCGTCCCAGTGTCCATGAGATATTGTTGCCTGAAACAGTCGGTGGAGGACCAGTGGGACAATCCACATAGTATAGATAGCCACTCTTGTATTCGCTCAATTTGACATCGTCAACACCTTCATTCCACAAGTTTCTTGTGCGAACAGTTATAGTAATTGTAACGGAATCATCTGCAGGAATTGCAAATGGTGCTACATGTGTAGATTCGGGTAGTGTAACTGGACTGTGAACTTTTCGTTGATGTAAGACTTTGTGGGAAAATGCACTCAGGACTGCATTAGCTGTCCACAACCATTGATTGTTGTCCTCTGTTTGGACAATACCTGCTGTGGGCATTCCCGCAGAAAGAATAATTTTACCACAATGAGCATCTCCACCAGAGATTTCTATTACAGCTGGTTTCCCAACATCTAAAGGATCGAGAGCGGTTTTGAATTTGAGAATAGTATTGAAATCATCTGAGAGAGCAGGTCCATCGATAGTATAAATACCCTCGGATGCTGTAACAAATGAAAGCGGATGGGTGGAGTCCACAACTTCTACCTCAGCGATTTGAGATCTACCCGAGCCATAAATATGCTTGCTTATATCCACCGTTCCAGAATCGATAAGTCCCAGCAATTCAAGCAGATATCCGCCGTTTCCCTCAGCATAAATAACACCGCCATCCTCGAGAAACTCCTCAAACACATCTTCCAGGTCAGGGAAAGAATCTGCAACCTCTTTGATATACTGCGCACCATCGATGCCGCCCACGGTGAAAACAGGTATGATAAGCAACCTTGTTCGCCAATCGAAATCGTCCAGGGATGAATCGACAACTTCTATAGCCCAGCTCGAGACATTTCGGGTTATGAAGTACTGTAATGCATTGCGGAAATAATTAGCCTGCCATGTAACAAGCTGTCCCATATCATCCTCGATGCAGCTTTTAAAAATTGCTATCGAGCTGTATCCGGGAACTGAAATCGAGTAGGCTTGTTCAATATCGTCAATATCGAACGAAGTTTCCCATGAACTGGTGAATGATTCGTCGGTAATTGAATCTGGGTAGATAAAACTCCCTCGAAAATCGTCATCGACAATCCACAGGATTGGCAATTCACCGAATTCAAACCCCAATTTTGGATCGATATTCCCGTTGCGAGTCCACTGTTCTGTGGTTGCAACGTTCCAGGCAAACTGATAAGCTATAGTAAGCCTATTTTGAGTATCGTCTGTTGGGATTTCGGACACGGCAGCAAAAGAAACTCCCCATATCATCAGGAGAGCTAATACTGAAAGCGTGCGTGACATGTTACACCTCCTCAAACTCGGTAGGTAAATTCCCCCAAATCTTTCCCACCTTGTTATATAAACTCCATCCCGAGTAGGTGACAGTCAAACACTTTATTTTTCGCCTGCTGTCAAATACAATAATATTAATATTTTTCTTTAATACAAGTGTTTTTTTAAAAAAAGTTAAATTTTTTTATTGCTTCCCCCAAAATCCACATAGCATCACGCATTTTTGATTCCTCAAGAACATAAGCTATTCTGACTTCTGAGTTGCCCAAACCAGGAGAAGCATAAAATCCCGGGCCTGGTGCGAGCATAACTGTTTTGCCATTTAGAGAAAAATCGTTTAATAAATAGAGGGAAAATTTCTCCACATCATCAACAGGAAGTGTTGCCATTATATAGAATGCACCCTCAGGTTTAATACAGAATGCACCTGGAATTTTCATTAATTCCTCAAATGTTGCATCTCTACGTTTTTTATATTCCTTCATCATGGTTGGGAAGTAATTATCATCCAATTGCATAAGAACCGCTTGAGCAGCATATTGCCCAATCGAGACCGGACATAATCTAGCTTGAGCCATGCAAATAATTGGAGCCATTATTTCTTTGAGCCTTGTCACAACAGCTCCTATTCGTGCACCGCATGCAGAGAAGCGTTTTGAAATTGAATCTACAATTATACCCCTTTCGATTAATCTTGGTATATGGAATATACTTGCATGATTCCCTTTATAGACGAACTCTCTATAAACTTCATCAGATATGACAAATAGATCGTGATGCTCGGCAATATCAGCTAATGTTTCTAGTTCATCTTTTCTGAGAACAGTTCCTGTTGGATTGTTTGGTGAACAAATAAGTATACCTTTCGTTCGATCGTTTATTTTTGACACGATTTCATCGGTATCGGGAAGATGATATCCTGTTTCAGGATTGGTAGTTATTGGTGTGAGCGTTATGTTAGCCATCTTTGCATATCCGTTGTAATTAGTGTAGAATGGTTCAAAAACAATAATATTGTCTCCGGGATCTGTGATTGCTAACATAGCAAACAAAATTGCCTCTGAACCACCATTGGTAACAAGAACTTCCTCAGAGTCGATATCGATGCCATTGCTTTTGTAATATTTACAAAGCCATTCACGATACTCGGGCATACCCTGAGAATGACCATATGCGAGAACTTTAGCAGGATAGCTGTGAACAGCATTCCAGAAAGCCATTGGTGTTTCTACGTCTGGCTGACCGATATTTAAATGATAGATTGAAATACCTCTTTTCTTGGCTTTGATTGCATACGGAACAAGTTTTCGTATCGGTGAAAGTGGTATTTGAATTGCACGTTGAGAGGGTTTCATTAGACCTCCTTTGCTTTGATATTTAGAAAATTATGGTTATAACTAAAACATTTTAATAAATATTTTTAAACTAAGTTTTTTTAAGTCTAATCAAATAAAAATAAATCGAAGTTATGATATTGTTTATAATTTTTATTGATAATTACATTAATGAATCGTTAATTGATTCTATATTAAATGGTTTAAGGAGGATATTTATGTTTATAGTTTTAATTTTGCTTTTGGCAGGATTTGCATGTGGTAATGTTCTTACGCCACTTGATCATAACGATTTGGGTTATGAACTGCTGTTTGAAAATGAACAACTGCTTTGCCGGGAGACAGATAATTTCACAGTTATTGAGATCCCCGGAGAATCCTGGTTTACATCGGATACCGCTCGACCACGATTACCTGTTGTGCGGAAATTTTTGAAAATTCCGTATAATTCTGAAATTAACATCGAACTCATTAATCCAGTAATAAAACGATTAAATCTACTTCAAATGGGATTCCCAGCGAGAATTTATCCTATGCAACCTGCAGTTCCGAAATATATGAAGGATTATCCTTTTCGAATCGATGAGAATTGGTATAGAGATTCTATTTATTCAATCACGTTACAGGAAGCAGTAAATGTTGTTCCAATAGGTACAGTGAGGGGAAGAAAACTCGGGATACTTGAAATCTACCCAATGATTAAGTACAATCCTCGAAGCGGTGATATCGAATATATCATATCTGCAAAAGTAAAAATTAACTTCACTGAGCCAATAGAACCAGTTCCACAAAGGCTCAGATCCCACATTTTTGATGAAATTATTAACGATATTCTATTTATTCCTGAGGAGATTAGTCCCGATCTAATGATGCCAATTGTATATTGGGTAATCTATGTCGATCACTTCGCCACAGATATTGAACCATTTCTCGACTGGAAGAAACTCATTGGGTACGATGTTTATTCAACACCTATTAGTGCAATAGGTCCAACGAACACAGACGTAGCGGATACGATTCAGGCTGCATACGATCATTGGGAAAATCCACCGGATTTTGTTCTTCTTGTTGGTGATGTTCCAGTTATGCCGACAAATTATGGAAAAATGGATGACCATGTAACAGATCTTTATTACTACACTGTCGATGACACAGATTTTCTTCCTGATATCCAGTTTGGCAGATTTTCTGTAGTTACTCTGGCACATGCAAGGAATATTGTAGAAAAGACACTTTATTACGAAAAATATGAACTAACAAGTTTTGATTGGTTGAAACATCCCGTTATGCCTGCATGTGGTGCAGACCCAAGATGTCATGAAGCAGAAAATACTCACAGATATTGCGTTAGAACGTGGCTTACTCCTCCAAGATTCGATTCCGACACTCTTTTCGGTCGAAATGGTGCAGATGGCGACGATGTTATAGATGCTGTTAATGCGGGTGCTCTTCTGGTTAATTATTCAGGTCATGGTTTCGAGTTAGGATGGGCAGAACCATCTGTTGGGATTACTGATGTGAGAAATCTAACTAACGATGGAATGTATCCTTTGGTTATAAGCAATTCATGTCTTACAGGAAAATTCGATGAAGCTGAATGCTTCGGGGAGACATGGATACGTGTACACAATAAGGGTGCAGTCGGTTTTATAGGTGCAAGCAACTTTTCGTATTGGGGTTTCGACAGTATTTGGCAGATAAAGTGGTATGATGCTGTTTTCGCAGATAGTTTTAAAACTGTGTACGGAGCTATTTTCAAAGCTGATATGGAGCTTTTATTGTCGGGGGATAGTATAGCACAATATTATTTCGAGGTGTATCATCTTTTCGGTGATCCTTCACTATGGCTTTATTGGGGAACTCCGTTAGAAACTCTTTCTGTCGACCTTTCTATGTGGGAAAATGCCATACCTTTACCCGCTGAGGACTATGAAATACCTGTCTCTCAAGATGGTGCTATTGTTGCGTTAACTCGGAACGATGGACGTCTGGGAGTTGGCAAATCGGAAGGCGGGGTTGTTAGCATCCACCCAGAATTTGAACCTGTTGGACCTGATAGTATATGGGTGGTTGCTACTAAACCAAACTATTATGCTCCTTTATTTTTGAAAACAGAGAACAGATTTTTAAGCATGATTGAATACTCTCCGGAAAGTCTTCAGGTGGGCTTTGTAACAAATTTATCATTAAATCTCAGAGATGGGGATAGTATTCCTGTTACAGATGCTGTAATAAAATTAATAGGTTTTGGTGTTTCGGAAAGCACAAGAACGGATATTGCTGGTGATGCAATTCTTACAGTGAATCCTCCCTTTGAGGGAACTTTGTTGCTTACTGCCTGGGTTAGTGGAATCTGGATATTGAGAAGACAGATAAAATCTTATGGAGCAATGAGTTGGACATTGGATTCGCTTTCTGTTGAAGTTCCTGATATTTTAATGGAAGATTCTTTGACGACAAGATTTATGGGAAACATAGACTTCACTCTTTCTAAATCCAGTTTTACATGTTACTGGCAGGGAGGTGGTCTAGATATCGATAGTATGGCATTTACCGGTAATTCGGGTACTGTTTCCCTTGAACCGCTTAATAATAATTCGGTGATTTTGAGCATTGCGAAGCCAAATTATAAAATTATTACAGTCGACATTCCTGTAACGAATCCTGAAGGCCCTTTGGAAGGGGAAATTAGAGATACTTTAGGAGACTTAGTTCGAATAAGACCGTATGTAAATCTTATTAAAGGAACTGATACAATCACGACTGTTAGAGCTAACTGGGACGGTAGTTTTAGTTCATATTCCAGATTTCCTTGCGATAGCTACAAGGTTGATTTAAGTGGTTTCGGATTCTACGACACTTCATATATGATAATGTTAACAAGCAAAGGTGGGTATTCTTTCACGATGCGACAGATGCCAAACAGCAGAATACAAATTCATCCAAAGAATGCTGTGGGTAAGCAACTAGAAACGGAATTATACTTAATTGAACAATTCTCAAATGACATAATCGCTTACGGTGAACGCATAGATCCCTTTACTTATACTTTTGGTAAATTGCCCTCGGTTGATTATATAATGCACGCAAAATGCAGAGGTTATATGCCGGAAGTGCTGCATTTAACCCCTGTTGATTCGGTAACTGATATTAATTTGATAATGAACGAGGGTGAGGATATTTTAATTATTGATATCTCAACTGATGGAGTAGCAGCAGATGCAATTAAAAGGGATCTTGAAGATGCAGGATATAATGTTGATCTTACGGTACCTAGCCCAACTTCCTTCCCAAGAATTGATGAGTTAAGATTATATAATCTGGTTCTCATTACATGTGGTAAGTACTCGTTCCCGTTCCCTGTCGATGCGGTTAGACTTAATATTCTTAGAGAATTTCATTGTACAGGAGGAAGAGTCCTTTTTGAGGGTGGTGAATACATGCAGCAGGCTTTTAATGGTACCTTTGACCTTCGGTATTCTAATGAATTATTCCATATGAAGAAATATATAGGTGATAAATTTCTCACTGGTGACATGGGAGTTATAAATGAAACTTTAAATGAGAGGTTATTGACATTTTATCCAAATCCGCTTAGTGATATTCTTGAATACAAAATTGTTTCTCCAATAGAGTGGACATTTATGGATATTGTGAAGCCTACTAGTGTCGCCGAACTTCTTTACTCTCATGAGGATAGCATAGACCATGGTAATATTGTTGTCTTTGAAGATAATGCACATAATGGTGTTTCCCGAAGTGGTTATTTTACTTTTTTCTATCCATATGGAATTAGGGATACGTCGATCGCAAAAGATTTACTTTATAACATGGTAAAATTTTTACTTCCACCAGATCAGAAGATGGCTATTATGTATGGACATGTTTGGCTAAATGACGACCTTCCTGCATCTCATGCTAATATTACTACTTCTGGTTATTCAACTACATCGAATAGACAGGGGAAATATTCTCTTTCAGTTGAAGCTGGTTTACATAGTGTGACTTTTAGTCGGTCACCTTGTCCAGATACGACTGTTCTCGTAGACCTTAAGCTTTCTGAACCCAAGCGATATGATCTTAACTGGCGTGGGTCAGACATTAAGGAATCTAAACCTATATATAGCAGACTCGGCTCACCGAATCCAAATCCTTTCAATAATACTGTTGAAATTGCATATAATAATCCTAAACTTAATGTTGTTTCTGCTGTGGCAAGGGATATATCCGGAAAAATTATTTGGGGAGTTGAGTATTTTCCAAAGCTTCTTGGGAAAATTCGGTGGTGTCCGAATAAAAATGTTGTTTCGGGAGTTTATTTTATCGCGGTTACAATGGGAGAAGAGAAATATACATGCAGAACTGTTTATATTAAATAATCATAAAACGAAATTTATACAGGATGAATTGCAAAAAATATCGAGAGAATCCTTGTACTCATAGATGAAAGAGAATGAGGAAACAGATAGAAGCTAAGTTATTTATATTAATAAAAATTCAAGTAGCAAAAAAAAATCATTATTAGCGATTAGAAGAGTTAATTAATATTAAATTTCGCCTTGCATTATATAGAATAACGATTTTATTTCGAGATATTAATACACAGGAGGTTGGATGCGATATATTACAATTATAACATTAATTACTCTAATAGTGAGTGGAATATTAATGGCACAGGGACCAAATGACCCTATTAAACCAGCCGAAACTGTTACGGATTCAAAAGCTCGGATTTCATTCGACAATCCAAATTGGAATTTTGGATACTGTAGTCAAGGTAATTTCAGATTAGTTCACACATATAAAGTTTCAAATATAGGGGAGGATACACTCCATATAGAAGGTATTCGACCAACATGTGGATGTACAGCTGCACCAATGGAAAAGAGAGATCTAGCACCGGGCGAGACGACTGATCTTACTGCATATTTCAGAACAAGAGGTCAGAGGAGAGCTACAAGCAAGAGTATCCGAATTAGTTCAAATGATCCAACACAAAGGCTTGCATCTGTGAGATTTTCCACTAATTTTGATACAATTGATTGGTTTGATCCTACACTTGGGATAAGAGTTGTTCCGGATCCTCTTTTTATTAATTATGACGTGGGTGAAAACATGATTAACGAAGTAACAGTTAGGCTTGAAAATTTGTCCGCTGAAAAACTTAAGCTTAAAGTAATAGAATACTCAGAAGGTGTTATTGAGAAACCTGAATTTAAGAAAGACGTGCTGAAGAGCGAAAAGTCAACTGAAATGAAGGTTAGGCTGAATGCTGATTATGATGTGCTTAAACCGATTCAGGCATCTATTATTGTAATTGCGTTGGATGACAAGGATGAGGAAGTAATTAGATTTAGTATCCCAATTATCGGTGGTGGAAGGCAATAATTCTCTTAAAGTTTGAACTTTCTGTTTAGATTTCATAAGTACTAGTTATTTATTGTATTTATTGATGTCGATAGCAATTGTGTGAAAGTTATAAAACGGATTAAGTTAATTATTATCAATAATGTAATCGATGTGGTTTACAATAAAGTCTTATGAAAATTGAGTTGTGAAGCAAAGGTGAAGAAGTAGTAATCGTGGGAATTGAGAATTATTCGTTATATTTGGGCGACCATTGTCGCCCTTTTTAATAGATACCTTATAAATTTAGCTTTAAGGGCTATAGACAATGCATTCTAAAATCGAACATAATCGACATGCAATGGCGGTCTTGGAATTCCCCAAGATTATTGAAGCAATATCTCACTATTGCACTACTGAAACAGCCCGTAAAGAAATTCAGTTATTGAATCTTATCAAAGATATCGACTTAATAAATCTCCGTCAGGAAATAATTTCGGAAATAAGACAACTGCTGGGAATTTCTAATGAACCGAATCTTTCTGGGCTTGGAGATCCTCAGCTCTTTTTAGATAAAGCACAAAAAGAAGGGGTATTAAGCGAATATGAATTATGGGAAATTTCTAAACTAAGCAGAATTAACAGTCGAATTTTAAGGATTGCAATCAGCAAGATTCGGTTCCCTCGTCTAAGGGATCTTCTCGAGGGTTTAATGGAGACTTCCTCAGTACATTATAATATCGAACGATTTATAGAAGCTCCGGGAGTATTCAAAGAGGATGCCTCGGAAAGACTTGTTCAGCTTAAAATGCTAAGGAAAGTAGCCCATGATAAACTTCAAGACAAACTGGAGTCGCTTCTTGTCGACGATAAATATATCGATTACTGGCAAGAGAATCTCATAACGCTTAGAAATGAGAGATTCGTTCTCCCGCTTAAGGCAGAACGTAAAACTCATATGCCCGGAGTAATTCACGATAGGTCTGCAACTGGTGCGACTCTTTTCATTGAACCACTCGAAATTGTACCGCTTAATAATCAACTTCGAGAGTTGCAGCTTGAAGAACATCAGGAAAGAAATAGGATTCTGAAGAAGCTCTCCGAGATTGTCGCAGCTTATGCACATCAGCTATATACTAACCTTAAAATACTTCACCATCTTGATTTCCTTACAGCAATTGCGTGTTTTGGGGATTCTATTTCCGGTAACACTCCAACAGTAGCTGAGGATGTACCTTTGACTCTTATCGATGCCCGACATCCAATTCTGCTTATAGAAAGAGGACAGAAGAATGTTGTTCCGCTCGATATGGAGATGACACCCAGAACCAAATGCATCCTTATAACCGGTCCTAATATGGGTGGAAAAACTGTGGCACTAAAAACAGTTGGATTAATTTCGTTTATGGCTATTTCTGGTTTGCCTGTTCCTGCGGATTCTAAGACCAAAATCCCTTTCTTTAAAAAATTCTTTGCAGACATTGGCGATGAGCAATCTGTTGAAGAGAGTATTTCATCATTCACAAGCCATTTGGTTCACTATAAAGATGCGGCTGAAAAAGCGGATTCCTCATCTTTAGTTCTGTTCGACGAGCTTGGTGGAGCTACAGACCCACAGGAGGGTATGCCGCTTTCTTGGGCATTAGTTGAGAGCCTTGTTGAACAAGGCAGCATTCTAATTACAGATACCCATCTTGGTGGACTTATTGGATTGTCGGTAAAAAGTGATAAAGTTATCAACGCAGGTATGGAGTTCGACGAACATAATATGAAGCCGACATTTAGGATGATTTTGGGAGTACCGGGGAAATGCTGGGCTATTGAAACTGCGAGAAGTATCGACTTTCCTGAGGAAATCCTCAAAAAGGCGGAAGAATTCTCTGGTGGCGGTACAGCTTTGGATAAGGTCCTTTCTGAACTTCAGAGAAAAATTCGAATAGCCGAGGATCAGAAACGCACACTTGGTGAGGAATTGGCGGATATTAAAGCAAAACGACAGATCCTTGAAGGTCTTATGATCTCAAACCAACAGAAGGAAAGAGAACTAGATAGGCTCAGAAGAGCTTATGATGATCAGAGGGAAACAAGGATCGCAGCGGCTATTGAACGTGAAATAGAGGAAATAAGAAATGATTGGGAGAAAATAATAATCGAACAACCTGAAAGGCAGAGAGATAAGGGAAAAGTAGATGAATTCATTTCAAACTTGAAAGCCCGACTTAAAAGAGCTGAAAAGGCAAGGAATAAAAGAAGAGGAATGTCAAAAGAACTTGAGCCCGGGCAACGTGTTTTCATCTATAGGCTTAGAAAGTGGGGTGATGTATCCGAGCCTACCGATGAACAAGGTTTTGTTAAAATTGTGGTTGGAAATATGACTCTTAGAGTTCACTCGAGCAGTGTGGACACTGAGCATGAATATGATAAAAAACGAGCAAAGAGAAGAAAACAAACAGGTGGCATAAAATATATACCAAGAAAAGTTCCCCCAAAATTTGACATCAGAGGATGTACACCCGAGGAAGCTTGGGTAAAAATCGATCGGTTGTTGGACGACGCTGTTTCTTCAGAGACAAATGAAATTCTTATTATACACGGAAAAGGGACAGGTACTCTTAGAAGATTTATTCGAGACAAATTTCACCTCGATAAAAGAGTCAGCGAGTTGAAACTGCCGACTCAACGTATGGGTGGTGACGGCGCAACTATTGCGGTCATTGCATTAGATAACGATAAGAATGTAGAAAAAAAGAACACAAAAACTCCAAAGTCTTTTGTCTAATAAGTTATAAATTTTCGATTTAAGCCACTAACTCTTTCTTTGAAGACCATAATTTTGCTGAAAACCATATAGCAATAGGCAGCAAAATCATTGGGAGAATTCCGAGCGAAATATTTATGCCGTAAATAGGTATAAAGAAAATTAAAAGAGCAATTATATCAATGACAAAATGCGCTATTATTGCAGCAATAATTCCTGCATGTAGCATTGCATAAGTGAAAATAAAACCGTAACCAATGAGAATAAGGGTTTTAAAAGAAATTGCGCCTAAATCATGAAATACAGCCCAGATCAGGATCGATAAGATTATTGTTATCCAATTGCTTTTTAACAGTTTTTTTAAAGTATTAAAAAGAAAAAATCTGAAAATAATTTCTTCGAATATTGCTGCATTAAGTGAAAATATTGGTATCCCGAGAAACGGATTTTTTATGCTTGATATTATAATTGTCATAAATTCATCATTAATATCAACGCCTATTTTATGGAAAATTGAACTTATAAAAACCGATATTCCTATACATGCAAGAGCACCTAAATAGCCAGTATATATCGAGCTTATTATGTTCTTTTCCCGCCAAAACTGTGGACTCCATATTTTTGGGAAAGCAGGCATATTGTTTTTGTATGCTGCGATACTACCGCTTAAAAGAATCAGAAATGCTTGGATAGCATGACCTGGGAAATTGGCTAAAGCGATAAGGAAATTAATTATCTTTCCGATATCAAAATCAAGTAGGTAAATTAAAACACTTGATAATAATGAAACTATTAATGAGACAATTGATAAATTAAGCCAGTCAATTTTCACGTCTTTGAAAAGGAATAAAGGATAAATGAATAAACCGGTTAACAATAATACGCAGAATAGAACTATAATTGCTTGTAAAAGGAAATTTTTGGTTAGGATATATGCTTTAATGTAATCAAATGCAAAAGAGTCGGTTGTTTTTATAAGTCTTGATTTATATCTATTCTCTAAAGTATCATATTCGTATCTCTGTATTGTAATAAAATACAAATAGAATCGATCATTTTTTATTTTTAGAAAATTTTCAATAGATATCATTTGATATGCTGTTGAATCAATAATTGTCTTCTTTCTAAAAATATAACTTTTTACTTTCCCTAATTCTTCCGGCTTGTCTAAGTTTTTATTGATTGAACTCAGAATCCAGTTGTTAGGATTCTTGCCTATCAAATCAAGAAATCCCTTTGCGATTGAAAACGCTGAATCTGATGAGATAAATTGCGATGTGTCAGAAAATGTATATCTATCCAAAGCTGAATTGGCAACAGAAAGTATAGTTCCGAATTTATCATCTATTTTGACAGTAAATGAATCTTCTACATAAAACATCCAACTTGAACCTGAAATTTTAAATTCTGCCAAAATGCTGTCTGCTCTTTGCTCTCTATAGATTTTACGTAATTTTTTCCTTATTCTGTTTAACTCCGCTTTCTCATATAAACTGCTTATATTACCACTCGGTTTATACCCCATGAATTCAATAATCTTGCATGCTTTTTTACGGGATTTGAAATAGGGATCGGATTCATTCATGAGTTCTTCAGAGAAGGATGAGAAACCGTAAACGAATACACTTCCAATAAGTCCAATTATACCGATTATAAGAAAGACAATATTTATATTCTTAATTTTGCTCATTTTCGATTGCTGTTGTTAATGAAATGTCTTCCTATTAACGATATTTCAAAACCAGTTAGAAGATCACGGGAGCCAAATTTTCCCCTTAGTTGCCGAAAATCCCGCTACAATAGGACTGGATAAATACGTCTCACCTTTGCCCTGCTTACCTTTGAAGTTCCTGTTTCCTGTAGAAATTTGGACTTCTCCAGTTCCGGTCATACCAATTTGTCCCTGAGCACAACCTCCACAAGCTTGATGTGAAAGCACTGCTCCAGCCTCGAAAAGCTTCATCCAGATTCCCGAACGAAGTAGTTTTGATGTAACAATTCTTGTAGCCGGAACAATACGTAAGGTTGTCCTCGGGGCAATTGAGTTTCCTAAGGCTTTTGCGCCAGCTTCAATATCCTCAAAACGACCGTTTGTGCAACTTCCTATAAACACAGTGTCAATGTTCGTGCCAATTACCTTTCTAACAGGAAGCACGTTATCCGGAGAGTAAGGTAAGGCTATCATAGGCTCTAAATCAGAGATATCTACTGTAAATTCTTTGTCGTATTGGGCATCCGCATCAGCGAAAAATGGCTCAAAATTCCATTTAGCTGGTGAGAGCATTTCAAGTTCTTTCAATAATGAATCATTAGGAGGAATAAATATAGAAATTAAGCCCAGTTCAGTGCCCATCGAGGCTATGGTTATGCGACCTGCAAGGTCGAGAGAGTCGATGTAATCGCCATAAAGCTCGACTGAAGTTCCAAGAAGACTGTGCGAACCGAATTCCTTTAAAAGAGATAGCACGAAGTCCTTTGGAGTTACAAGTTCGTTTTTTGGTATGCTATCGATATTGATTCTGATGGATTTTGGAACCTTAAACCAGACTTTACCTGTTGCAAATGCAAATGCAATATCTCTGTCACCCATACCCTGACCGAATGCTCCAATCGCTCCCATTATGTTATAATGACTGTCTGTACCTATCACAGTCATTCCTGGTCGAATCCAACCTTCTTCTATTAAAACATGGTTGCCGATACCTTTATCAACATCGTAAAGAGGGATATTATGTTTTCTTGAGAAATTTCTTACAATCTGCTGGTTCTCAGCATATGGGATGTTATTCGCTGGAGCCACTGTATCGAATGTAAAAACTGCTCGACTTTTATCGATTACAGGATTATCAGGAAAATATTTATCCAGATGTTTTACAACGTTAGGTCCACCGAAATCTCTGGCACTAGATACATCGATATTTAACCAGAAGATATCTCCCGGAGATAATGATTTTTTATCGGAGTGTTTTAAAAAAATTTTTTCTATTATCGTATACCCCATTTTTTCTCCCTGTTAATATTAATACTTCGTAAAATAACCATATTTAATTATTTGTCAGGACAATTAATATTCTCTACAGGCAAATAGTACAAATTTATTTTAGGAATGGTTAAGTTGAAGTGCATTTGACTTCGGCATGGAAATTGTTATAATTTATTATGGGGGTTGAAGAAAGGATAATTATGAAGATCGGTATTATAGGTGGAGGACCCGGGGGCTATGTAGCTGCTATTAGGGCATCGATGCTTGGTGCTAAGGTTACTATATACGAGCGAGAGAGAGTAGGTGGCATCTGCACTAACCACGGATGTATTCCCACTAAGGCTCTTTTTTCTGCTGCTTCAAAGATTCATGATATGGAAATTGGCAAAAAGCAAAAGTTATGGGAAGTTTTCATCGAGCCGGATTGGCGAAAAATTATCGATAATAAAAATAAGATCGTTAATAGATTAGTTAAAGGTATTGAATTTCTTCTTAAAAAGAATGGAATTAGAACTGTTTATAGCGAAGCAAAATTAATTTCCTCAAATGAGATTGTTATACCTAACGGAACTATAGAGGAATTTGATTATATTCTTCTTGCAACTGGTTCGGAAGCTGCGATACCGCCTGTGGAAGGTCTGGCAGGGATTTCACCATGGGAAAATAGGAAAGCATTGGCAACTGAAAAAATTCCTGAGACCTTAATAATAATAGGCGCAGGCGTTGTGGGCGTTGAAATGGCAAATATTTTTGCTTCTTTCGGCTCAAAAGTTACAATTGTAGAAATTCTCCCACGAGTTTTACCAATGATGGATACAGAAATTAGTGCGCTAATGCATAGGGCTTTGACAGCAAGAGGAATAAAAATAATTCTGGATGAAAAAATTGTTGCAGCACATAGGGATAAAAAGGCTGTATTTCTTGAACTCGGGAACAGCGATAAGCTTAAGGCAGAAGAGGTTTTGGTAGCTACTGGAAGACATGTAATAACACCTCCGGGTATGGAAAATATTGGCTTAAAATCGCAGCAAAATCGAGTACCTGCGGATGAGACAATGAAGACCGATGTCGATTCTATATATATTGCTGGTGATATTGCAGGTGAACCTTTTCTGGCTCATAAGGCTTCACATCAGGGAATATGTGCTGTAGAAAATATGATGGGTGCAAATAAAAAAAGTACCGATGAATGTGTACCCTCAGCTATTTGGTCTGCATTAGAAGTTGGGTGTATCGGTCTTTCGGAGGTTAAGGCAAGGGAAAAATATGGTGATTCTATTAAATCAGGCAAATTCCCGTATCTTGCGTCTGGCAAAGCTCTATGCGAAGGGGATACCAATGGATTTATAAAAGTTATCGCAGATCCCGATGGGATAATTGTTGGTTTTCACTCGGTTGGTAAGAATGCTTCCGAACTATTGGGGTTAGGTGGTTTTCTGGTGCAAAATCATGTATCTCTTTCGGATGTGAGCGATACTGTGTTTGCTCATCCCACTTTATCAGAAATGATACATGAGGCAACTCTTTTAGCAGAGGGAAAGCCTATTAATATTTAAATATTTCTTGAAAACTGGGAGTTTTTTCAATTATTTTTTATCGGAAAAGTAATTATGGCTAATGATGCTCAACTATATTCCATGGTTTACACCGATGAGCTTACTAAGCTTCTTAATCGTCGATGTATGAGAGAGATGGTTCCGGATATTATTAAGTCGGCTGCTCAAAGGGAGATTAATTTTGCATTTTTTGTCTTCGACCTCGATGACTTTAAAAGCATTAACGATACATATGGTCATTATGCAGGTGATAAAGCTCTTGTTCATTTCGCAAATCTTCTTATAAGGGTTTTTAAGGGTCGAGGAATGCCAATAAGATATGCAGGTGATGAGTTTGTTGGCATTGTAATAGGTGTGAATAGAGAATTAGCTTTGAGATTTGGGAAAATATTACTAGAATTTATTAATTCCAATCCTTTTTATATGAAAGACAAACAATTGCCTGTCAGTTGCTCGATAGGAGCATCTGTTTTCCCTTTTGATGGTGAAGACCTTTTGACCTTGTTTGAAAAAGCTGATGAGGCTCTTTACCTTTCAAAAAGAGAAGGGAAAGGTAAAATCTCGGTTTTTCCAAAATCAGGAAAGCTTCTAACACCCGAGAAACTGGACTCAATACTTGAAACACCGCCTATTATAGGTCGAGATAGCATTCTTCAGTTTGTAGATGAGCATATTTCTCTGGAAGGTGATCCAAAAGTAATCCCAATAATTTTTGGTGGCCCAGGTTCTGGGAAAAGTCGTATACTAAAATATGCCAAAGATGTTGCTCTAGAAAAGCTGAAATTTTGCATTACACTTTGTGGGTATACATTTTGGCAAAGCGAACCTTATTTAGCCATTCTCCAAGGTCTAGGTAGACTTATGGATGAATCCAAAGAGTTAAAGGGCATTATAATATCTAGATTAACCCCCACACAAAGAGAGTTGATATTCTCAAAACTTAAAATGGTTGACCAATTGGAGGAAAGAGAAAGCCAATTGTCTCCGATATATAGCTCTGAATTGTTTGAGGCTCTTGGGAATATTCTTATTGTTCTTCGAGGATTAGGGGATGGTGCGATTTTGCTCGATGAAGCTAACCTTATTGACAAACCAAGCCTTCAATTCCTTGACTCGGTTTTCTCTGAGGAAGGCGGAGGTGCGTTGCATTTCCTTACTACAATTTCAGCTACTGATAAGAATAGACAGGATGAAATGATACTCGAGTTACTTGAAGGTTTAAAAAATTTCGCTAGAAACGCGACTTTTGTCAAAAAAATTCTAACACCGTTAAAACTCGAAGACCTTAGGAATTTAGTATATAAGATATTTGATGGTAAGCTTATTGACAAAGAAACTGAGCACATTTTACATCGATCTTCTAAAGGGAATCCACTTTTTATTATTCAGCTTCTTTCATTGTTGTTGGAAACTGAGAAAATAAAAACTTTAGAGGGTGAATGGGATATGTCGAATGTTAAACCTGAAGATATACCTATTACTCTTGAAGAAATACTTCAGCAAAGAGTTGAAAAAATGGACCCTGATTTAGTGCGAATTTTACAAATTGCTGCTGTTCTTGGAGATAGAATCAACGTGCATGATCTTTCTAATTTTACAGGAATAAATATACAGAGGATTATCGATGCAATAAACATAGCAAAGAAATCGCTCATTGTTGAGGAATCTCCAAACCAAGAGGAATTTATATTTTCACATAGAGTAAACCGTGTGGCTTTATATCAAATGCTTTCAGATGACGAACGAAAAAAATTCCACTCGAGAGCCGTTAAATTCCTTGAAAGCAGCGGTGAAGCACAGGATACACTGCTCGGGAAATTAGCCTATCACTATCAACTAATGGGTGATATTGAAAAAGCTTCTGAATTGCTTACTGCATATAATCAGAACATGCAATCGGTGTTAATTTCGGAAAGCTTAAGGAAAATGCTTCAAAAAAAAGCATTAGCTAAATTTCTTCTAGATGATAAACCTTTGACTCCAGAACAGTTTAATGCATGTAATACTTTTGCCAAATGGATGAGAGTTACTATTCAGAATATAAAGTTATATCCTCCTGAAAATGTTAATGTCCAGAAAAGTATCGATGAACTTTATAAGTTAATAAGTGAATTATTAGAGGAGGAACTTGAAGTTCTTGGAATATCCTTTACATCTAATACAATGCTATGTAACGGACAGGAGATGCCCCATGAATTAGCCAACGAAAAGTTATATCTGGAGATTTATTCTCTTTTTAGAAATTATGGTCTGAATGGTGTTATTTTTCTACGGGATTTTACGAAGGATGAGTTAATGAAATTTCTTTTACAATTCACCTATAAACCTGTTCAAATTGCAAATCGATGGGATGAAATCATTGAATCTTTAAATCTAAATAAGATATATCCAGATAAGACAGTATTCGTTGCTATAGGAGAACAAGAGATAACTTTGGGTCATAAAGGTAGAGTGATAGCTCACACTGTCGAAAGTGTGTCATCACGTCAGACCGATGAGGAAAAGAACATTGAAAACATTCAGGCACTGCTTGATAGATTTATCGAGGAAAAGGAAGACCTATTAGAGAAACTAAACTCAGAGGAAATTGACACTGAGGAGATCCGTGATCTTATTGAAATTTTACAAAATTTGCCTAAGGAAAGCGAACCTTTAGCTCCCGATCATTTAACAGTTGCAGATAGTTATGACGAAGAAGCTAAGACAGACGAAGAAGAATTCGCTAAAGAGCAGTATGCTGATGATCTAAGTCCTGAAACCGAACAAATAGCTGAGGAATCGGTTTCAAGTGCAGAAGGCTATTTGTCGGATACTTCACTTTCAAATTTAGATGCATTTAAAAGCAAACCATTGGTTTCAGAGCATTTTAGATCGATTATTCAAGAAATGACCATTGGAACTCCTGAGCTAATAAAGAATGCTACACAGAACTTCCTGAAACAGGAACCACATAATCTGACAGATGAATTTTTCAATGCAATTCTTAAACTTCGAGATGACACTTTTAGAAGGTATTCAGCTCGAGCTTTGGCAAATCTGGGTGGCAAAGTTTTGGATATGTTTCTTGCTAAAATCAATAGCGACCTTTCCAAAAAGGAACTCATTAGGTTTTTTAGTGTTGCAGATCTTTTCACTAACAATCAATTGCTTATTGGAAGAGTAAGAGATATAATTAACAAAAGGCGAGAATTAGATGCAGAAATTTTTAATTTTATTTCCAATTCGCCAAAAGGCCGTATTAATTTATTACTTATCGACCTTGAAAAAATTGTTAGCGATAATTTGTTACATATAGAGATATTGGATTTGATTGCAGAGAGAAGAGTCATCGAGTCAGAACCTTATCTTATTAAGTATATAAAAAACAGGTATTTCTGGGAAAAGAGACCAAATTCGACGATTCAAATTCATGTGTGTTCTGTTTTAGGAAAGTTTGGGACAAATGAGGCTATTGAAGCTTTAATTAAAACTGCAAAACCACAATCAAGTTTTTTTCTATCTAGTTCCAAACGTGATGAAGTCAGAGCAGCGGCTACAAAAGCTCTTTTAGAATTGGAACCAACTAAAAAGATCAATGATGCTCTGGAGAAATTAGAAAATGATAAATCTCAATTAATAAAGAATGTTTTTAAGGCTAAATCGGAGGAATAAATGGGAAACAATTACAGAATGGCTTTTATGTTTGTTCCTAAACCACAAGAAATGAATCTTGATGTTATGCGTTCTCATTGGGCTCTCATACATTTTGACATTCGTGGTGATTCTATTGTAGCATTTATAGGAACATTGCATATCGATTCTGACCAACAATTAGATATACTTGAAGCTAAAGGAAAGCTTTCTCTGCCAGATTGTGAAATGCTGAATTTGGTTGTAGAACATTTTGGCGACGATTTAGAAAAGGGAATATTACGCCAAAATATATTGCTTAACATTGCCTTTGAGAAAATTCTACATCGAATCAAAGATGTACAAATTATGCGCTGGGGTGAGGATCTTTATGAAGGTAATAAAAGATTAACAGTTTCCTCTGTTTCAACTACTTTTGTATCTGTAAAAATTCATTTGGGGATATGCATAAATCCAGAATTGGATAATGGGTTTGTAGGATTGACAAAATATAGTATCGATCCTGTGGAATTAGCCGAGGTTATTTGTAATCAGTATAGAGCAGACATGCGAAGACTCAAGGAGAAATGCTGGCATATAAAACCTGTAATTTAGAATTGGTTATTCTATAGATTCTCTCTTTTATGAATGCTAAAATGTAACCAATAAACCCATCGTTGACATTCCCATCTCTGCAATCTATATTCTTACCTAAATTATGTATATAAACAGGCTTGAAATGTATGGGTTCAAATCGTTCGCTCCGAAGACCCAGATGGTTTTTAATAGAAGCGTATGTATTCTAATGGGTCCTAACGGTTGTGGGAAAAGCAATGTCTTTGATGCTATAAGATGGGTTATTGGCGAACAGAGACTGTCTCTTCTTAGAACATCTATTTTAGAGGAAGTGATTTTCAATGGTTCTGTTGGGCATAAGCCGCTTAATTTCGCTGAAGTAAGTATAGAATTAGAGGATGCCAAGGGTTTGATACCATTCGATCCCACAGCTGAAAGAATTAGAATTACTCGAAAAGTTTATAGAGAGGGTGAAAGCCATTTCTCCATTAATGGGATTCCTGTTAGACTCAAGGATATAAGGTCCGTTCTATCTTCAGTTGGTTTAGGTGATGTAGGATACGCTGTTATAGAACAATCCATGATTGGTAAAATTCTCGGTGGTTCCTCGATAGATCGGAGAATGCTTTTTGAGCAAGCTGCAGGAGTCGCCCATTATAAGCAAGATAGGCATCTTACCGAGCAAAAACTTAACTCTACAATACTGGACCTTTCAAGGCTCGAGGATATTATAGAGGAAGTTGAACAACAAGAGATTATTTTGCGAAGACAGGTTAAGAGAACTCGTAACTATAAAAAACTCGTAGTACAAAAAACTGAAATCTCAAAAAAAATTCTTGCTGGAAGAATTGCTGCGTTAATTTCTCAGAAGAAGGATAAGATCGAAGAACTTGAAAGTGAAAGAAAAAAATTTGAAAAAAAATCCTCCCAATTAGCATCTTTGAGGGCTGAGCTTCAATCTGCAAGAGCCGCACGTGATGATTTGGAAACTAAGCGGTCTAACTATGTTAAAAGATTGTCTGAATGTGAGAAGAAAATAACCCAAAACGAAAGTTCAATCAAGGTTCTCGAGGAAAGAGTGAGTAATTTTAATAATACGATTGCTCAAGATAATAAACAGCTTCCAAAATTAAAAGTACTATCCAAGAATTCGAAAGATGAAATTGTAAATAAAAATAGAGTTATCGAGGAACTTCAAATTCTGCTTAATGAGATCCAGAAACGGAACGAAGTAATCTTTTCGAAATCCACTAAAGTCAATGATGAGATTCTTAGTATTCGGAAGCTATTAAAAAAACTTGAAAACAAGAACGATGAATTGATGCAACTTCAAGCGAAATTGGAGAATTATATTGGATTCGCAGGCGATTCGATTGTAAAATTAGAATCAGAAAAGGAACAGATAAATCTAGAATATGAGGAGCTTAAGAAGAAAATTGGTTTAACTGAGAAGGAAATGACAAAACTCGAAACAAAAAGGGAGAAATTAACAACTGAATTAAAGGCAATTCACAGATCTTTTGAAGAGACTGAATTTGAAAGAGAAGAATGCCAGCTTGAAATCGAGAAAATTGAAAATGAAATTGAAACTATGAATAATAAAGCTTCTAAATTGGAAGGAAGCATTAACACTATTCAGGATATTTTTGAGAGGAGGGATGATATTGGCAAGGGAATTAAGGCTATAATTGACAATAAGTCAGAATTTAATGTTGTAGGTGTATTAGCCGATTTAATCTATACTGAGAATCCAGAGGTTGTTGAAAGAATTCTTGAACGAAAAACTAACTTTGTTGTGGTTGAAACTTATGAACAGGCTCAAAAGATAATAAGCGAACTCGAGGATGAATCGGGAGATATTGGTTTTGTAATTCTCTCTGAGCTAACCGGGCACTCAACCTTAGGTGGATGGTTTAAAGTATCACGACCAGAATTATCGGAATATCTGGAAAATGTCGAGATTTCTGACGATTTCTCGCTCGATAATAGTGAAAAGATTGTTGTTTCTGAGGATGGGAAAGTTCTGCGAAAACGAGGTGAACTGCAAGTCGCAAAATCCCCTAACGCTCAGGGTCCGTTAATCTTAAGGAAGAAATTTAATGACTTTAATAGAGAATTAGAGAAGCTTAAAATAATTTTAGCCAAGAAGCAAACAGAGCTTTCAGATAAGAGTTGTACCTTAACATCCTTGGAATCGAGAATAGATGAGATTATTGAAAAGCAGGATGAAATTGCGCAAAAAGAAAACGAAATTGGGCATACGATTTCACTAAACAATACTCTTGTTTCAGATTGGCTTAAAAGATTAGAATATATATCACAGAAAAGAAAATCTATCGATGTGCAGATTGACGACACTAAAAAGCAGGCAATTAAAAATGAAAGGGAACTTGCGAATGTTAGGTTAGAGAGGAAGGAGCTTTCGGAGCTTATCGATGCAAAAAAAACACAAATGGAGGAACTCGAAATCCAAAGTCGTTCCCTTGAAAAGGATTCTTCTGCCATCGAGTTCCGGAAACTCTCACTTGAAAATGAAATAAGGAATGCTCGAAAAGAAATAGAGAGACTTGAATTTGAGTGTAAAAATGCAGATAAAGAAATTTCCCGATTGATCGATGAAATTACAAATTCTATGGACGGAGTAAAAATTAGTAAATCTGGGATGTCAAAGTTTGCTGAAGAAATTGAAAATCTTTTTCAGTCTAAATCTTCTATTGAGAAAGATTTAGAAGTTCTCGCAGTGGAATTAAATTCACTTGATAATAAGATAAAAAAACTGTCAAGTGCCGAACGAGAAACAGAACTGGACAGAGATGAACTGTCAAAAAGTGTTAGCACATTTGAGCAGGAAATTTCACAAATCAAGGGAACATTAGAGGAATTAGATCGGGAGGCAGTTGAGGAATTTGACGAGTTAATGTATTCAGAACAGTTGTCAAAGGTTGAATTGATTGAATTTTCAAGAAAGCTTGAAAAAATAAAAAGAAGGATTGAACAGATTGGTGGTGTGAATTTAGAGGCTGAAGAGCAATATGGAGCAGTTAAGAATCGAAACGATTTTCTCAAAGAGCAGAAAAGTGATATTACCACTTCAATATCTGATCTGAGGAAAACAATCGAACAACTTGACAGTGAAGCAAAAAGATTGTTTTTGGAAACATTTGAGGCTGGAAGACAACGATTCCAGGAGATTTTTTCGCAATTGTTTGAGGATGGTGAGGCTGATCTTGAGTTAGAGAAAAAATCGGAACCTCTCGAGTCTGATATATTAATTAAGGTTCGACCGGCTGGGAAAAAAACACTAACTCTTTCACAACTTAGTGCTGGTGAAAAAGCGTTAACTTCCATTGCCCTTTTATTTGGATTATATCTTGTAAAACCTGCTCCATTCTGTCTTATGGACGAGGTGGACGCACCGTTAGACGATGTAAATATAAAAAGATTCCTTAAACTCATACGACATTTTTCAGACCAAATTCAATTTTTGATTGTTTCACATAATAAAATAACTCTAAGTAAAGCGGATTATATATATGGTATTTCTATGGAACAAGATGGAATTTCAAGAATAATATCCCTCGACCCGAATCGCTATAATGTTGAAGTTCTGGAGCAGGAAGCATGAGAGCATCGAGATGCAATTCAGTTCCGGAAAGTTTTTTAGTGGATTTCTCTGAGCAGGACAAAGTAAGGAAGTTTTTATGGCAGGCTATAAACAACAATAGATTAAGCTCCTCCTATTTATTCACTGGTCCATCGGGAATAGGGAAGTTCTCGATGGCACTTAAATTGACTCAATTCATAAAGTGTCGACATAAAAAAGATGATTCTCCTTGTGGGCAATGTAATACGTGTAGAACAATTATAAACTGGAGCAATCCGGACATTTTGATAATTTTTCCTATGCCACAAAAGGTATGGGATAGCGATAAAAGATTTAATGTATACGAGGAATTTAGAGCAAATCCTCTATCACGTCCGCAATTTACTCAAATATCTAAGATTCGTCTTCAACAAATTAATGAAATTCAAAAATTTCTTTTTACTTTACCGACAACAGCTGGAGGTAAATTCGTACTTATTGCAGATGCTCACAGCATGAATATTCAGTCCTCCAATTCATTTTTGAAGGCATTGGAGGAGCCACCAAAGAATTCTCACTTGATATTGACAACTGATCATCCTGAATCGCTTCTTCCGACAATAAGATCGAGAGTTCAGGAAGTTAAATTTAAAAGACTTCCCTCGGATGAGATTTACAGAAAGTTAGTTTTGAATCACAATATTCCCGAGGAAATCGCTGAGGATCTCGCCAAAGTTGCGGATGGCAGTCTTGCTATGGGGTTAAGGCTTTCTCAGGAGAAATATGTTAATATACGAAAGGAAACTCTTGAACTTGTCTCTGCGGCAGCAGATGGGGATTTGGACTTCTTATGGAATTGGGCAACTGAAGCGCAAGCAAATTCTGAGTATTCTTCAATAATTTTTATTTTCATTTTATCCGTTTTGAGAGATGCAATTACAATAAAATTCAATGAGAAATTAATTCTGAATAAATGGGCAGAAACAGAAATTGCGAAAATAGCACGTGAATTTGGCGATGTTGATAAAATAATGTCAATTTTTCGCGAAGTTTTGATTTTATATCGAAACACAATGAGGAACCCTCAATATTCGATATTATATGGAGCTTTAGTGGCATCGCTGATGGGATATTAAAGAAGAAAGGATGGTTGTAATAAGATGGGAGAACCAACTGGAAGAAAGCACATACCCGGTCAAGGTGAGGATGATATTAAGATTAAAGAAAAGATGAGCAGGATAAAACATAAGATTCTGATTATATCGGGCAAAGGTGGAGTGGGTAAAAGCACTGTGGCTACGAATCTTGCATTTGCTTTAGCTCAAAAGAACCTAAGCGTAGGCTTATTGGATGTTGATATTCATGGACCATCTATAGGAAGGATGACAGGAATCGAGGGTTTAAGGTTAAATCTGAATCCAGATGAAACTATCGAACCTATTCAAAAAGATGGTGTGAAGATTGTAACAATGGCATCGCTTCTTCAGGATACAGACCAGCCTGTTATATGGAGAGGACCACTTAAAATGAAAGCGATAAAACAGTTCCTTGGAGATATTAACTGGGGGGAACTTGACTGGTTAGTTATAGACTCGCCTCCCGGTACAGGTGATGAACCTTTATCTGTAATGCAACTTATAGAAAATCTCGATGGGTCTATAATCGTTTCAACACCACAGGAGGTTGCTCTTCTCGATGCGAGAAAAACAATCCGATTTTCGCAGGCAATGGGTGTTAAGGTGCTTGGAATTATTGAAAATATGAGTGGATTTATATGTGAATATTGTGGGAAACAGACAGACATTTTCAAGACCGGCGGAGCAGAGAAAGTAGCACAAGAACTAAAATTGCCTTATCTCGGAAAACTGCCCTTGGAGAGGTCAATTATGGAAAGCGGTGAACTGGGTAAACCTTATGTAATCCTGTTCCCAAAATCGAAATCCGCTGAGGAGATAAGAAATATTACAAGCAATTTATTGAATGTGGTTGATAGAGATTAGAAATAAAAATTCTTACCATCGAAAAAGAAAAATAAATTTATACTCTCTTTTACACTTTCATTAAAAATATACTATGGACTTTCTAAAAAAGCCGAAAAATTAGCTCTCCTAAACTATTTTATAATTCAATACTTTGATACGTATATCTCCGTCATGGTGCCTGTAACAAGAAAAACGATTCGTTCGCAGATGTTTGTTACACGATCAGCTATTCTTTCCAAATTGTGAGATACCCATATTAGATAGGTCGCTCTGGTAATTGTTCTTGGGTCTTCTATCATGAATGTAAATAGTTCGCGATATATCTGCTCATAAAGCGCGTCCAATTCATTGTCCTCTTCACATATAGCCTTTGCAGTTTTAACATCACGGTTTATAAAAGCCTCAAGACTTCTTTTTAACATAGCAGTTGCTTTTTCTCCATTTGAGGAATATCGATTAAAGGTTTAACCAGTAGTTTATTTCCATGCATAATAACAATTTTTGCAATACCTTCGGCATGGTCACCCATATGTTCCAACTCAGTTGTGATATTCAAAATCGCAATTAGTTCCCTTAACTCGGTAGCCACAGGTTGCTGAGTAGCAATCAGAGTAATACATTTCTCATCAGTATCCCATCGTTTCTTATCGATCAGTAAATTGTCGGATATTATTTTTTTTGCCTCATCTGTGTCAAGATTTTTCAAAGCCTTAATAGATCGATTCTTTTCGTAGAACATTATCTCAGAAAACCTATCTATCATAATTTTGGAGCACTTTGCCTGATAATATTTATCATTATTTAACATTAAATAGCAATATATTTAAAAGTCGAGTCCTTTTTAAAATTTACTTTGTGCAGGCGGGTTGTGTCTTTACATTCTTCAAGAATAGGACTTAAGGAAATTTCTATTGCTCATGCTTTCTCTTTGGCGCGGGTAAAAAAGAAGAAAAAAAAATTGAGACAGATAACAGTTTTTTCACTCTGGAAATAATGACTTTACAGCTTTGTTTACAAGGATTCTGTAAGCAGACCTGAGAAAATTATGATATTAATACTTTGAAAAAATTAAAGATTAAAATAGAGGGTATCGTTCAAGGTGTGGGATTCCGACCATTCGTATTGCGAATCGCTCATAAAAATGGCATATCAGGCTTTGTGAGAAACGAAAGCTGGGGTGTCAACATCCTCGTTCAAGGACAGAATGATGATTTAAGCAATTTCATAGCATGCATTCGCAACGATTTACCTCCGGCAGCACGGATTGATTCTCTCGAAATTTTTGAAGTTCCATCTGACGATAGAATATTTGAGTTCACAATTGAACCTTCGGAACGTTCAGAAATTGTTGGATTAATTCCTCCTGATTTGTCTATTTGCAAAAAGTGCATTTCAGAAATGTTCGACTCGAACAACAGACGATATTACTATCCATTTATAAACTGTACAAATTGCGGTCCAAGATTTTCAATTATTGAAGAGCTACCGTACGACAGACCAAATACTACAATGTCGGAATTTAATATGTGCAGCGAATGTAAAACTGAATATGAACTTCCTGCAAATCGACGATATCACGCTCAACCGATAGCATGTTCATCTTGCGGTCCGCAATACTTCCTCGATTTTAGAAACGATGATATTGATGAATTAAAAAGTAGGATTTCGGGTGTAAAGGCAATTAAGTTGGCTTCGAAGCTTCTAACTGAGGGGAAGATTGTTGCAACTCAAGGAATTGGCGGTTTCCATCTTATGTGTTCTGCTATGAATAAAGATACGATTGATAGGCTTCGATGCTGGAAAAATCGACCCAGAAAACCGTTTGCAGTTATGGCACGAGATATTGCTACTGTGAAAAAGATAGCGGAGATGAGTGATTTTGAGGAAAACATTATCAATAATTCCTCAGCACCAATTTTGCTTCTGCGGAAAAAAGAAAATTCGTTATCAAGGAACAAGATTGCTCCTGGAATCTCTAAAATTGGAGTTATGCTTCCCTATGCGCCTATTCATCATCTCCTATTTCATTTTGGCGCACCTGAAATCATCATTGCAACATCCGGCAACCGTAAAGATGAACCAATAGCTAAATCCCCAGAAGATGCAGTGCGAGACCTTTCCATCGCCGATGCTTTCCTGTGGCATAATCGGAAAATCCATAATAGAGTTGATGATTCAGTTGCCTTTTCAATTAATAAAAAACTTTTAATGATTCGCCAGTCCAGAGGTTATACGCCAGCAAGATATGTTTTACCAGTTCGAGGAATTCCTGTTATTGCGGCAGGTGCAGATATGAAAGGCTCGATTGCAATATCTGATGGCAAGAACATTTATACTTCGCAATATTTGGGTGAAATGTCAGATCCAAAAACTCAGGATTTCTGGCGTGAAACTGTAGAAAAATTTCTTAGGTGGTTAAACATTAAACCGAAAGCTGTAATAACAGATTTGCATCCGGATTATCATTCAACGAGATTGGGAATGGAATTAGCAGAAAAATTTCAAATATCTATAGTTTCTATTCAACATCATCATTCTCATGCTTGGGCTGAAATTGCTGAAAAACAACTCAAAACATCAGTTATTGCGGTTGTTTTCGACGGTACCGGTTTAGGGATAGATGGGACAATATGGGGAGGTGAATTTTTTATTGCTAAACCTGATGGTTCCATCAAGAGAACCGCTTCACTTCGGAAGATTCCTCAACCAGGAGGAGATACATCTGCATTGAAAATATCACGTATGGCTTTCGCATATCTTTATAGAATTTTCGGCAGGGATATTGCGAAGCTTAATCTTCCTGTTATGAAATATATTAGTCCATTTGAGATGAAAATTATTCAGAAGATTGTTACTAAGAATCGACCACCGCTAACATCGAGTATGGGTCGGCTTTTTGATGCAGCAGCGGCTATTATTGGTGTGACTTTCTATAATAGTTATGAGGCTGAAGCTCCTATGTTGATGGAATCGATGGTTGAAAAAATTGATTTAACTGAGCGATTAAATTATGAAATAATAGAAAAGGACGATTTCCTCGAGCTAAATTTTGATCCGTCCTTGAAAGAATTAGCCCTTAGAAAGTTAAAAGGAGAGAAATTAAACCTTCTATCGAATTTGTTCCATTCCACTGTAAGCTTTGCTACTGTAGAAATAATCTTGCGTCTTGCTAAAAAATATGACATTGAAGATGTTATTTTATCTGGTGGGGTTTTTCAAAACAGTGTTCTTTTACAAATGATAAGCAAAATACTTAAGGGAAAAATTCGAGTTCATCTTCCCGGGTACAATCCTCCTAATGATCAGGGAATCACCCTGGGGCAGGCTTACTGGGGGAGCCTTTTCTCAAATGTAATTTGATTTGCAAATATCGGTTTTTTAGTTCTAAGAAAGAAATAAAAAATCTAGGCTGATATTATTCGGTATCTTAGAATATTCAAATGAAGCGTGTCAGGATAATGGAATTGTTGGTTGTAAGAATTTAACTATGATTCTTGGCGATTGATAATTAGACATCTATAAAAATAATTGAAGAATATTAATTATCTAATTAATCAGCGAGTAAACTATAATATTCGTTCCCATTTTTAATGCAGCATCCCGTTTTTCAGGTGGATCGCCATGAACACTCGGGTCGTCCCAGCCATCTGCAATATCGGATTCATATACGTAAAACAGAACTAACCGACCTTCGGAAAAAATCCCGAAACCCTGAGGTGGTTTGCCGTCATGTTCATGAATTTTTGGCAGACCACTGGGGAAATCATAATAGGAATGGTAGATATCATGATCAAATGGCAATTCTATAAGGTCTTTATTTGGAAAAATCTTTCTCAATTCTCTTCGGAAAGATTTATCTAATCCATAGTCATCGTTAGCCAGAAGGAATCCACCGGCATTCATCCAAAGCCGAAGATTTGCTGCTTCCTTATCGGTAAAAAAGCAGTTACCATGTCCAGTCATAAATAGAATTGGATATTTAAAGATATCCTCGTCCAAAGGTTCAACATATTTGCCGGTTGCAGAAACGTTAATGCCTGCATTAGCTTTGACAAATTGAGCAAGATTAGGTAATTCCGTAGGTCCATTGTACCAATCTCCGCCTCCACCGAATTTAAGTCTGACTAATTCCACTCTGTCTGTGTACTTTCCGGATTGTGCAAAAGCCATAGATAATAACACAATCGAAATCATAAGAATTTTAAAAGTATCTTTAAGCATTTATTCTCCGAAATCACTACGAATCATTATTTTAAAGGCTTATTTTTTGATTTAGATTTTTTCTTTTCCGCTTTTTCTATCGCTAATTTTTCTCGGTGTTCTTCTTGAGAATTCTGTATTTTGTCCATAAGCATAGGTATGGATTCTCGTTTATCCAATGCTCTTCTTAGGTCGATCAATTCTTTTAGTCCCAAAACCCATGCTGTAATCGGTTCAAAAAATAGCAAAACCTGACTCGACATCCAATTTAAAGGTCTAACAGTCTCAAGAAATATAAGTGCCGGCACTGACATCTGTCTATCTACAACTTCTTTGGCAATTCTATCGAGTATAGCTTCTTGACTGGGTGTAATATCCTCACTAAATTCCTCATCCCAGTCGAGATGCCAAAAATCCTTGTCTTGGGGCATTTGTAACTCCTGTAATTATTGTAAAACAAAATCCTGAAATAACAATTTTAAATAAAACCTACAAATTTCTTTCCACTTTTATTTTTCAGCAGTCTTAATCTCAACAAGTTTGGCGATAAGGTTCGCAGTATCATTATCAGGTGTATGGACATTCCATGCTCTGAAACGTTCCATTACGGTTCTTTTATTGTATGGTGATAGCAATATATCACTTCCAACAACAACCGTTCTTCGAAAATAATACCAGCTTGTAATTCTTTCCTGCCCCAAATATTTTTCCCGAATGCCTGTGCTGTCTATAAGGTATTTCCGAGGTAGAAAGAACCCCGAAAGCCCAATAAACAGAATTATTATAGCGAAAAACCCCCATATCAAAGCCTCCATATAAAAAGCGGCACCAATACCAGATAGAACAATTATGATGAGAATAGTTATTGCTTTCTTGGGGTTTTCAGCAGCTCGATGTGCTGTCCAGCTTAAAGGTAAGCAGGAATTTATCTCATCTAATTGTTGCATATTCTACGTCCAGCAAAGAGATATATTACCTGTAATTTTTATTGGTATAACAAACATTCATTTAGTTTTGAATCTTTCGTTTTTTAATTCCTGTAGCTTGGTCATAAATTCATCGGCATCAATTAAGTTTTTGTCAATTAATAATCGCATCATAACCTCGAGAGTTAGGTTGTTCGATAGTGTAAGCTCCTCAAATGTAACCTCTCGTTCTTTTCCATCTACGGATATTATTAAAGCTGGTCTTTTCTTGCTGCTATTATTGCTCATGAATCTCCAATGTTAAAATTATTCATCCCTTTTTTCTTTCAGAATTTCATCTGGAATTTTATGTCCCAGTTTTTCCTTTTTGGTCCTAAGGTAAGCAACATTGTGAGAAGTAGGCTTTATAATTATCGGAATTTGCTCGACAATTTTTAGACCGTATCCCTCGAGTCCCACAACCTTCCTCGGATTGTTTGTCATCAACTTAATAGTCGTAAGGCTGAGATCTGCAAGGATCTGTGCTCCAATGCCGTAATCTCGTAAGTCACCCTCAAAACCTAACCTGCAATTTGCCTCGACTGTATCAAAACCAAGATCTTGTAATTTATATGCCTTTATCTTTTCTACAAAACCGATTCCACGACCTTCCTGTCTCATATATAACAGAACTCCCAGACCTTCATCGTTGATTTGTTCCATTGCAGCATGAAGCTGATCCCCACAGTCACATCTCAATGAACCTAATAAATCGCCAGTAAAGCACTCTGAATGAACTCTAACCAATACATTTTCCTTACCTTCAATATCACCTTTAACAAGTACAATATGTTCTTCATTTGTGAGTATATCCTTATAAATTAATATGTTAAATACACCCCACTTAGTTGGCAATTTTGCTTTAACGATTTGTTTTACAAGTTTCTCAGTTTTTTGGCGATAGTTTATCAGATCTTCGATTGTAATAATTTTGAGATTAAATTTGTGGGCTATTTCAAAAAGTTTGGGTAATCTCGCCATATTGCCATCGTCGTCCATAACCTCGCATAATACTCCAGCAGGATATAATCCTGCGATTCTTGCTAAATCCACTGTAGCTTCAGTATGACCGGCTCTTCTCAATACGCCACCCGATGCTGCTCGCAAGGGAAAGATATGTCCGGGTCTTGCAAGATCTTCTGGTTTCGTATTCGGGTCTACTAGAGCCTTGATGGTTTTTGATCTATCGAACGCAGAAATTCCAGTAGTCGTTCCGTGAATATAGTCGACGGATATAGTGAATGCCGTTCCGTGGATTGCGGTTTCATTTTCTACCATGCGATTTAATTTTAGTTCCTCTAATCGTATCGAGGTCATGGGTGTGCATATAAGACCACGCCCTTCTTTAGCCATAAAATTAACAATTTCAGGTGTAATTAGCTGCGCTGGGACGATGAAATCACCTTCGTTTTCCCTGTCCTCATCGTCCACGACGATTATTACTTTGCCTTTTCTCAAATCTTTTACTGTTTCCACAATAGAAGCGAATTCTTGTTTCATGTCCTTCTCCATCTGGGTTCTGCCAAATATAAACTGTTATAAGGAAATTTAAAACCAATTTTATTAGAGATTAAAAGTATATCTTGTGAAAGCTAACATTATATAATAATGTTTTACAAGAAGAAGTAAAAATACAGGAGGTAGATAATGAAATCTCGCAAAAGTGCACGGGAAAAGCTTCATAAGGAACAAGAGGCAAAAATTGTTGAAATTTCTGAGAAAATGCAGAATCGTTTTGGAAAGGGTTCAATGTTAATACCAAGACCTTTAGATGTCGATTCACTAATTAGAAGAATTGAAAAGGGCAAACTAATTACTACTGAGAAGATTAGAGAAAAACTATCACAGGATTACGGAACGGATGTAACTTGTCCTTTAACAACAGGTATTTTTGTCAAAATATCTGCAGAGGCAACCGAAGAAGATATTGCATTGGGAGTGAAGGATATAGCCCCGTATTGGCGAGTTTTAAAAAGCAAAGGTCTTCTCAACGACAGATTCCCTGGTGGTGTACAGCATCAGGCTGAACGTCTTATCGATGAAGGCCATACAATCGTATATGATCGCAATAATAAGCCTAAGAAAGTTAAGGATTTCGAGAAATTTCTTCAAGATCTGTAACTTTCTGAATCTGAAAGCAAAATAATATTATTTCTTTGTTGCTATATTTTATGATTAATTTAATTGTTGAAAAAATTGAATACTTAAGTACAAAAAATGCCGGACATCAAAAGGACATCCGGCTAAATTAGTAATGAGTTTTTAGATTCTTTTAAAAGAATTTACCTTGATCTAACTGTTTTAACCTTTACAGAACCTACTCTTTTTGGTAACCATTTCTCCCACATAACGACAATTGGGCTTACGATATAGATTGAAGAATATGTTCCGATAAGAATTCCTATTAGAAGAGCAAGTGCAAAATCTCGAATAACTAAACTACCGAATATTAGAAGACACAGAACGACGATTAACGTTGTCAATGATGTTATAATGGTTCTGGAGAATACCTGATTAAGGCTTTTATTGACAATTTCATGGAATGGAAGTTTCCTAAGACGTGTCATATTTTCTCGAATTCTGTCCGAAATAACGATTGAGTCGTTTATCGAGTAACCCACGATTGTTAGCAATGCCGCTATAATTGGTAAATTTATCTCTACATTGAGCAATGACAATATTCCAAGTGTAACGAAAGCATCGTGGAACAATGCAATAACAGATGCGGCACCAAAACGAAGTTGGAATCTTATCCAGATATATATAAACATCAATGCTAAGGAAAGTAATATTGCCTTGATAGCTTTATTTTTGAGCTCACTGCCGACTTTTGGTCCTACTTTATCGATCGATAGAATTTCGATTCCATATCCCATCTGAGGTGAGAAGTTAGCTCTAAGGAGATCTAGAACGTTTGTGGATATATCGCTATATTGTTCATCAAGTTCCATTGGAACTTTGAAAATAACCCATGGATTATTTTTTATCGATTGAGTCTCGAATTGTCCAAATCCGGCACTCTGCAGCACAGATCGGACTTCGCCAAGGTCTGGTTCTTTACCAAAGTTAATTTCAATAACTCTTCCACCGGTGAAATCTATACCATATCTTGGTCCTCCATGACCTATAAGCGAAACTAAACTTGCAATTAAAAGAATTCCAGAGAATGTCAGAGCTATATATTTTAATCTGAGGAAATCCCAGTTAATATTTTTGAAAAATTGCATTTTCAACCCCCGTTATTTATATGGAAATTGTTTCTTTGCTGAACGCACTAACATACCAGTCAAAAACCATTCTTGTTACTATGATTGCCGTGTACATCGATATTATTAAGCCTAACCCCAAAGTAGTAGCAAAACCTCTAATAGGTCCGCTTCCAAGGTAGAATAGGACAGCTGCTGCGATAAGCGTTGTAACGTTAGCATCGATAATTGTTATAATAGCTCTTGAATAACCTGCTTCGATTGCCATTCGGAGCGTTCTACCTGCTTTAATTTCCTCACGGATTCGCTCATATATTAATACATTTGCATCCACAGCAATACCTATTGTCAATATCAAACCTGCAATACCGGGTAAGGTCAGAGCGGCATTGAGAATTGAAAGTGCTGCCATAACAAAAATTATATTCAAAATCAATGCCACATTTGCTACAATTCCTACGAACTTGTAGTATGTTATCATGAATATCATGATAAGAATTAGCCCGAGAATTGCTGCTCTTGTTCCTCTTTTTATAGAGTCCTCACCCAAGCTAGGACCTACTGTTCTTTCCTCGATTATGTTTAGTGGAACTGGGAGAGAACCTGCACGAAGAATTATTGTTATTCTCTTTGCTTCATCTATCTCTCGAATACCTACAATCGTTGCTTTACCATTTGGAATCTTAGTTTCGATTACTGGAGCTGAGTAAACTTTATCACTGAGAATTATTGCTAATCTCTTATTAATATTTGCGCCTGTTACTGCAGAGAAAATTCTTGCGCCATCACTATTGAAATCCAGAAAAACTGTAGGTTCGTTAGGATTTCTTCCTCCACCGAGACGCCATGTGGCGCTCTTTAAAAATGCTCCTGTTATTTCTCGTTTGTCTCTGAGAAGATAAAGAACCTTCACTCGTAATCCTTCAAATTCGTCGAAATTCGAATCCCAGAGCAGTGTTGATTTGGGAACTATTTTCTGTATTTTGGGTAACTGAATTAATTTATCCACTAAACTGACATACTTCCCAACGACCAGGATATTGTTTCGTCGAACGTATATCATCGACGAAAATGGTCTGCTTGTCTCGGGAAGTTCTTCTCCTTCGATGGAAACAGTCGGAATGTATGTACTTTCTCGATCCTCTCTTTCAAAAATTGCCTTACCCTTTATAACAGTGTCCGCTTTCTGAAGCGTAGATTCTATTGTTTTTCTAAAAGGTTCAATTTCATCTTTGGATGGTTTGGATGTGGTATCTTTTGTCTCGGATAATTCAGATGATGTGTCCGATTTAATGGATTTTTCGATTTCAGTCTCGATTTGCTCGACAGTGAGACCTTTTTGAGCCAATTCGATGTATTCCGGATGCTCGCTTAAAAGCAAATCCATTCCATCAACGAATCTTTTCACATCACGTTCATCTAAAACTAATCGAAATTCCAAAAGAGCAGTTTCTTGTATAAGTCGTTTAGCTCCTTCTATGTCTTGAATACCGGGGAGTTCGATTATGATTCTTCTATCACCTGCAGGTTGAATTGAGGGTTCAGCAACACCAAACTGGTCGACACGGGATCTTATAACCTCAACCGCTTCTTCTAAGGGAATTTCGGTCATATCCTCAGGAAGCTTTGTAGTATCAACTTCAAACATAAGGTTTGTTCCTCCTCGAAGGTCGAGACCCAGACGGATACCCTTAAGTTGAAGACTGTTCACTAATGCGGGATTTTCTTCTTTAGCTTCTTGTGACATTGCCATCAAGCGAATTGTTGGCCACAAGAACCACATAGAAATAATAAGTAATACCAAAGTGAGGACCGCTTTCCATGCAAGACCTCTCATATATGCCTCCTTAATGTATTAAAAGATCTTATATCCTAAAATGAATGCAAAAATATGTTTATGACCCTAAACTGTCAATTAAAAGTCGTTTAATATATAATTCATAATATAAAGAAAATTTTATTTGATGTGGGGAATTTTAGATGTTTTTATAAAAATTTTCAAAATATTGGGTTTGAATGCTGTAGTTTAAACGATTTATGGTAATTATTAAGTAAATAAAAAACCCGCCTATAAAGGCAGGTCTTAAATTTAAAGTTTTTCTATGTCCTATTGTGGGTAATTACTAAATCCATGGTGACTGAAAAATGGCTTTATGAGATTATCGATGTCATTGTCCATCTGATTCTTATCTGAATAAGCCATTGCAACCCATCCGATTGAACCATTGCCGCAACCAGGACATTTTACGACCAAATAAACTGCAGAGCTCTTTGTCCAAACATGAGCTCTTGCACCTGCTCTGGCATCATGTTTCGCAAATGCTTTTCCACCAGTATTAAGCGCAATAAAACCATTGCAGGCACTAACAGATTTTTGACCGTAAGCGTTAAGGTAATCTTCAGCAGTACCTTCGTTCTTTAATCTTGTCTCAGATTGACCTACAGATGCTGTTGCGGAGACACCATCCCTCGAGGAAACAGTGCCACCCAGCTCAAACGATATTGAAACTTGGACATCATCTCCTGATTGTGCACCAGCGCTTTCACGGAAAATCTCACTGCCATTCATTACTGCTTGAGCTTGATCTACTGCATATGAATTTGCTATTCTTGTTATATGAAGACACCAAAATCCAACCCAGGTTCTAGCCCAACATGTAGATTTGTATAACGCTTCGCCTGTTGCCTCACATTGACAGTCGATTCTACATGTGGGTGGTCCGAATAGTTTTCTCCATGTAACTCTGTAATCGATGATTGTAATTCCGTATCCAATTACTGTTTTATCCCATGGACCGTTTAGACAGTTAACACTTTCACTAGCCTTAGGTGCTGCGACATAGCAGTTATGAGCTGTAGCACCATTTCTGAGAAAATACTTATATTTACCTTCATCATAGGAGTCACTTTCAGGTATTACAGTGTTTTGCCTTTTGGTGAGCACAATTGTTATCTCCCAGCCACATTCCATCGTATCATAGTATTCCCAAGAGTAATCATATGTTTCAGTCTCATTCGAAAATAAATGCCCGAAGAAATAATCCCATTGTTCGTTGCTTATCGGGTTAGAGAGTTTCGCAAGACTGTCAAACTTATCTGGACTGAGAATAACTCCGGATCCAGCAGGTTCAGCAGGTGAATCCGTTGTTAAAAGAGTATCGGAAAGAATCTTGGTCGTATCGGTATCTATTTGAGTTTGATCCTCTGGTACCTCTTCATCATCTTTGCTGCAACCACAAACTGTTAAAATTAAAGCGAAACTAAGCAAAAACATATACAGCAACAGGAATCTCCTACTTAAAGGATTGGGAATAAAAGCCATTATAAATCACCTCCTTGAATGATTAAATGAAATAATTTACAAATTCAGATAATAAAACGTCAATTGTAATGAGGACCTGTATTGCAGATTACGCTTCGAAAGGAGACGATTCTGTAATAAATGATGTCCTCAAAATCATCCCTAAAACAGAGATACCTCAATATTAAAAATAGCTTTCATTTAAGGTGTCAAGGGAAATTATTAAAAAAGTATTATATAGTAATAAAGATAACTGGAAATTTCTTTCGAATGTGTTATTGTTAAATTATATCCGTATAAAAAGTATATTTTCTCCGATTGCCATACAGCTTGAATTTTATTTTTAGGAGGACAATATGACCGAAAAAAAATCTAATAATTTTGATAGAAAGATAGAAAGTACCTCGACAAAAAATTCGTTTGGTTTTTCTCATCGTAGTGCCCAAAAAGGTGCTGCTGAGGAAGAGGGTGTTGTTTTATTGACTGACCGAAATCTAGTGAGAGTTGCAATTACGAAAAGCAGTTCGTGCAATTCATGTGCAATGTCGGGTTCCTGTCCGTTAAGTTCACCCAATAAGAAGGATTGGAAAGTTTGGGCTAAAAATGATTTAGGAGCCAAGAAAGGAGATAAAGTTAAAATCGCTATTGCTCCATCGCGCTATATTACAATTGCGGCATTGATATTCCTTACACCTGTAATTGTGCTTCTTATTTCTTATATTGTTTTGAGTTCTTTGGGTATGCATGATGATAAAGCAGTAATAAGCTCTGTTATTTTGGCTTTCGCTAGTTATTTTATCGTAAGAATAGCAGAGAAAAGCAAGCTATCAACATCTTCGTATAAAGTTGTGGAAATTTTCAAGGTAAGAAATAATCTTAAGTGATTGGTTTTCATGTTGTTAGTTTGGCGGAGAATAAGTTCCGAAATTTATTTTTTTTCCTTGTATTAAATTGTTAGCACTCATATTTTAGACAGAGAATTTGAGTTATTTTAATTTGTTCTTGACATTATTGTTTATGAATTTTATTTTGAGTGTTGCCCGAATAGGAATTCTTATTGACGGATATAATAGAATAATTTGATTTCTATGTGGCAAATATTGTTCTTTGAAAACTTAAGAGAGTAAGTTTGAGTTAGGATATTCTGTGGCGAGTAAAGATTTTGGTTAAGATACTAAGGGCATACGGTGAATGCCTTGGTGCTCCTAGGCGATGAAGGACGTGGTTACCTACGATATGCCCCGGGGAGGTGGAAGCAACCATAGATCCGGGGATCTCCGAATGGGAGAAACCGATCCAATTGGATCATTATACCTTGAATACATAAGGGGTATAAAGCAAACATAGGGAACTGAACCATCTAAGTACCTAGTGGAAAATAAATCAACCGAGATACCCTGAGTAGCGGCGAGCGAACGGGGTACAGCCTAAACCGACTTCGGCGTTCAAGGTACCGGCCCTTGCCGTAGCGGTGTTGTGGGACATTATCAGATCCAACCGGTATGAGGATCGCGGAGTTACAAAATTTCAGTTTAGTCGAATTATCTGGAAAGTTAAGCCAAAGAAGGTGAAAGCCCTGTAGATGAAAGGCTTGAAATCTCCGTCGATAGTGTTCCCAAGTAAGGCGGGGCACGTGAAACCCTGTCTGAATCTGGGGGGACCACCCTCCAAGGCTAAATACTAAGGAGCAACCGATAGTGAACAAGTACCGTGAGGGAATGGTGAAAAGAACCCCAGTGTGGGGAGTGAAATAGAACCTGAAACCGTGTGCCTACAAGCTGTCGGAGGTCTGTCTTTGCATTAGTGCAACGACGACTGACGGCGTGCCTATTGAATAATGAGCCGGCGAGTTACTTTCAGTCGCCAGGTTAACCTCTTCCGGAGGGTAGCCGTAGCGAAAGCAAGTCCGAATAGGGCGATTTAGTGGCTGGTAGTAGACCCGAAACCGGGCGAGCTACCCATGGGCAGGCTGAAGTCCAGGTAAAACTGGACGAAGGGCCGAACCTCAGAACAGTGAAAAGTTCGTGGATGACCTGTGGGTAGGGGTGAAAGGCCAAACAAGCCCGGAGATAGCTGGTTCTCCCCGAAATGTCTTTAGGGGCAGCCTCGGATGAACCGTGCAGGAGGTAGAGCACTGATTGGGCTAGGGCCCGTAAAGGTACCAAACCCTGTCAAACTCCGAATGCCTGTACGCAATATCCGGGAGTAAGGTTATGGGGGATAAGCTCCATAAGCGAAAGGAAAACACACCAGACCGTCAGCTAAGGTCCCTAAATCCAGACTAAGTGGTAAAGGAAGTGGGGTTACAAAGACAGCCAGGAGGTTGGCTTAGAGGCAGCCATCCTTGAAAGAGTGCGTAATAGCTCACTGGTCAAGTGATTCTGCGCCGAAAATAATCGGGGCTAAAGTCTGGTACCGAAGCTACGGGTCAGGATATGCTTGCATATCCTGGCGGTAGGGGAGCGTTCTCAGTGCATTGAAGCGTTACCGTGAGGAATTGTGAAGTGCTGAGAAGTGATTATGCCGGCATGAGTAGCGATAAAGCAAGTCAAAACCTTGCTCGCCGAAAGCCTAAGGTTTCCTGGGGAAGGTCTGTCCGCCCAGGGTTAGTCGGACCCTTAGTTAAGGCCGAAAGGCGTAGACGATGGGAAGCAGATTAATATTTCTGCACCATCTGGTTGGAGCGAAGAGGGGACGCAGAAGGAGAAGGTAGCGCGGCGTTGGTTGTCCGCGTCTAAGGATGTAGGAGGTGAACGAGGCAAATCCTTGTTCACATTAACACTCTGAGATCTGATGGGGACCCTATAGCAATATAGGGGAACTACCTGGCCTCCATGCTGCCGAGAAAAGCCTCTAAGTGTTGAAGGCCGGGTGTCCGTACCGCAATCCGACACAGGTAGGCGAGGAGAGTATCCAAAGGCGCTCGAGCTAACCGTCCTCAAGGAACTCGGCAATTTGGCTCCGTAACTTAGGGAGATGGAGCGGTTCTATTAGGTGTAAGTATTTACTGCTGAAGCTGAAAGAACCCGCAGATAATCAGACCTGGCGACTGTTTATCAAAAACACAGGTCTCTGCTAACCCCCGAAAGGGGATGTATAGGGACTGACGCCTGCCCAGTGCTGGAAGGTTAAGGGAAGGTGTTAACGCACTGAACCGAAGCCCCGGTAAACGGCGGCCGTAACTATAACGGTCCTAAGGTAGCGAAATTCCTTGTCGGGTAATTTCCGACCCGCACGAATGGCGTAACGACTAGGTCAGTGTCTCGAGGACGGACTCGGCGAAATTGAAGTAACGGTGAAGATACCGTTTTCCCGCGTTGGGACGGAAAGACCCCGGAACCTTTACTGCAGCTTGGTATTGAGTTTTGGCTCATCGTGCGTAGGATAGGTGGGAGGCTTTGAAGTCGCGGTTCTGGCTGCGATGGAGCTATCCTTGAAATACCACCCTCGTTGTGTTGGAGCCCTAACCCGCCACCTATAAGTACGGGTGGGGGAACAGTGCCTGGTGGGCAGTTTGACTGGGGCGGTTGCCTCCTAAAATGTAACGGAGGCGTGCAAAGGTTCCCTCAGCTCCGTTGGAAATGGAGTGTTGAGTGTAAAGGCATAAGGAAGCTTAACTGCGAGAGAGACATTTCGAGCAGATGCGAAAGCAGGGCTTAGTGATCTGACAGTTGCGCGTGGAAGCGCTGAAACTCAACGGATAAAAGGTACTCCGGGGATAACAGGCTAATCTCCCCCA
>JAUWMV010000011.1 GCA_030613005.1 bacterium
GAAGCCTCAATCTGATCGACAATTAATTCACTGTAAATCTTCAAATTGTCAAACACCACAACGGTATCATCGGTATATGTCTTATCACCAGCCCAAATTGTATCGGACTGTATTCCAAAAGGAGCGATAACCGGGCTTCCGAACACAACAGGATCTAAGAACACGATTGCATCGGACTTATTAGCTGCGATACTGTCAATAAATAGGATGCTGTGTACCAGAACGTCGCCGTATGTAATTAAGGAGTATTCAGGAGCACCGACAGTATTTAACCCGAAGTCAGGTTTGATATACAAACCGACTAACGTGTCAGTTGCCGCGAAACCCGAATTAGGCCATGTCTGCTCAATATTCACACCCTTAACGAAGTCTCCGTCAAGTTGATCGGCTACACCACCGATATTAACACGAGCGTCAAGATCACATGTTCCTAAACCAATATGCCCAGTGTAATCGAGGACGAAGTCGCATGCATCAACGATTGCGCCATGAGATATCTTAAATAAATCACTCGTTCCGTCATCAATACCAACAGTATAACTAGCTGAATATGAATATGATTCATAAATCATTGATGCATCACCCGCAATTTCTTGGGTGAGTCGGAGCATTGGAGCCGGGCCACCAGCATCTGTAGAGATATTTAATTTCGATAGAAGGTTATCCGTACCAATTCCGACCCTGTCTGTACTGGCATTAGTCACAATAAGGTCCGGGTCGCCTTGACCCTCCACTCTAAACACAGCATTTGAAGCATCCGCATTTATAATGACACCACCGCGGACATCGAGTTTGTAAGCACCTATTGGATTAATAGTGCCTATACCTAATCTACCATCAGGATCGAGTCTCATTCTCTCTGCATATGCATAAGGCAATGCTGTGCCATCGAAAGTATAGAACACCATTGCACCCTCCTCAGTTCCGGCTACAGTATTCTCGAGAATTCCACCGATTCCTGAGGTTACAAAGTTGTTTCCACTTTTGCTTTCCGCCTCAAACTCGATACCTGCACCGATACCTGCACCAGGACTAAGGGATGTCGTGTGAGTTAAACGTAATGGATACGACATATTGTCTTTGAATACGTCATCTATTGCCACATGTAGCTTTCTTGCTGGATGCGTTCCGATACCTGTGAAGGAATCGATTTCACCGCCACCGAAGAAGTGGAAGTCGTCATCGAAGTGTATAGTATCGCTCACAGCCTGAATAGAGTCGGCAATCAACTCGCCGTGAACTTTTAAGTTCGACATAACTACAATTGTATCTGTCGGGTCTGGTTTCGACTTATCCCAGATTGTATCGATGGAGAGGTTGGTCAGATATGCGGTTCCATCGACAATTAGGGCTCCATGAACACGTACACTATCATCTAAATCAATCCAGTCACCAACAGCCTGAATCGAATCTGCAATCAATTCACCCCATACCCAGAAGTCGTTCTGAAGTGTGATTGTATCGCGCACTTTGCCTTCTTGACCGATGATGTCATCTACATAAAAGGTCCCTTCAACAATAAGATCATTCGCTACAGTAAGATCTGCATTTACTAATACATCTTCATCGACATATAGTTCACCCCAGATATCAACATCGTCATTAATACTAATTTCTTCTGCTGAAGTTGAAGCCTCAATCTGATCGACGATAAGCTCTTTTTCAATCATAAAGTAGTGGTCTTCGTGAACTTTGATTGTATCTTCATAATTACCATAGATATGATCTACATATAGATTTTCTTCAATAGAAACATTCTGACCTGCTTCTAAATCTTCATCGACATATAGACCACCCCAGATAACAACATGGTCAGTAATTGTAATTTTATCGCCCTCAGCTTGAATCGAATCTGCAATTAGTTCACCGTGTACCCAAAGGTTAGCCATTGTCCAAATTGTATCAGACATCTTTTTATCTTTGCTCCATATTGTATCGGTGAATACTTCGTCAATTTTAATATCAGTGTTGAAGATCGAACCATCTACAATTAGATCTTTCAAAATATGAACATCGTCCTTAATAAGTATTTCATCGCCAAATGCCTCGATTTCATCGACGATAAGCTCATTTTCAATCATAAAGTAAGAGTCTTGAACTTTGATTGTATCCTCCACCAGCCCAGAGATATAATCAACGTAAATGTAATTGCTGGATAGGGCACCGAATTTACCCATTTCTCCAGTCACCACACCACCAACTAGAAGGTTACCCCAGATATTAACGTGGTCATCCATATCGATATAGTCACCATCAGCTTGGATCGAATCTACAATAAGTTCGCCATTAATATAGAAGTTTGCCATTGTCCATATGGTGTCGGAAACGAGACCGTCTTTGCTCCATAGTGAATCGGTAAAGACTTCGTCAATTTTAATATCAGTATTGTAAATCGAACCATCTACAATTAGATCTTTCAAAATATGAACATCGTCCTTAATAAGTATTTCATCGCCAAATGCCTCAATGTCATCAACGATAAGCTCTTTTTCAATCATAAAGTAGTCATGAACCTTGATCGTATCTTTATCATCAGCATAGATATGATCTACATATAGACCATCATCGATAAAAACATTCTGGTCTACTTCTAAATCATAATCGACATATAGACCACCCCAGATATTGACATTGTTATTAATTTCTATAATACAACCGATTGCATCAATGGTGTCTATCGATAGTACATTGTCAACTTTCAAGTCGCCCCAAACGTTAACATTATCATCTAAATCAATATATTCACCGACTGCCTGGATAGAATCTGCTATAAGCTCGCCGTATACTTTTAAGTCGTTTAATACTTCGATTGTGTCGTGCTCATCACCTCTGATAACGTCGACAAAAAGTTCATCCCAAATATGGACATCTTCAGTAACGATAAGATCATCTTCGATCTTAACGACGCCCTTCATCCAGATAGTATCGTAATTCATTGCTTTTATCGTGTCGATGGTTAGAACAACTCCACCCCACCAACTGATCAAAGAGTCGAGTACGGTACCCACTGTTATAACAGACTTAGTACCACCACCAACTATGTCTAACGGATCAGGTATATCATTCTCAGTAAACTTGCCAACATAAGTCGGTAACGGAGGGTAAGGAATATGGAACGCACCAATGCTATCAGGTACACCACGTGGTCTATCATACCCCCAGAACAGTTTTTTCGGTTTGATCGAACCCCATCTATAGTCTTCAGTACGAATACCTTCATCTTCAATATCCTCGTAATTAACCGTTCCGTCCAATATGTGCCAACCCAAAATAGCATCTTTAGCTATTCTGGAACCATCGATAGAATGCCACTTAATCGTAACTAAGCTATCAGCGATTGTATAAGGTGGTGAACCTCCGCCATATCTTTCGAAATATCTATTATCCATATATGCTTTAACAAAACCTGCAGCGAACTGGTCTTCGCCGCCGATCTTGACTCCAATGTCTTGGGAATCGTGATCGAATATTGCGAACATATTATCTATAGCTTTCTGGACAGTGGCTGCACTGAAGGAAACTGCTGCGTCGTCGAAACCTACTATACCAGCGCCATCATCGGAACCTAGACCAAATCCACCAATAAATAGATCATGTCCAGATGTGATATAAATATGGTCAGTAATTGTAATTTTATCGCCCTCAGCTTGAATCGAATCTGCAATAAGTTCGCCGTGTACCCAGAGGTTTGCCATTACCCGAATTGTGTCGGAGAGGTCTTTGTCTTTGCTCCATATTTTATCGGTAAAGACTTCATCAATTTTAATATCAGTATTGTAAATCGAACCACCAACATATAGGTCTTCACCTACATGTAGGTCTTCTCCAACACCTAATTCTTGAATCATGTAAACGTTATCTACGAAAATAGCTCCGCCTTCGACTTCCATATCGCCAAGAACTCCCATATCGCCAAAGACTCCCATATCGCCTTCGACTCCCATATTGCCAGCGACATACAACACGCCATCAATCGTAAGATAGCCAGCACCACCATGCTTAGGTTCGATTACATCAGCTACAAGCTCTTTCTCAACGTATAGATAGCCATCGACGCGAACTGTATCATCGATAAGATTATAAATAATTCCATTGATATCCAGATCGCCAGCAATTCCAACATCGCCTTCAATTCCAACATCGCCCCAGATATCAACATCGTCATAAATTCCAATAATAGTACCGATTGCATTAATGTTGTCGGTGTAAAATTCATTGTCAACTTTCAAGTCACCCCAAACATTAACATTGTCGTCAAGATCAATATAATCGCCAACTGCTTGAATGGAGTCAGCAATAAGTTCACCGTGAATTTTGAAGTTTGCCATGGCAACGATTGTATCGATAACATGTGCATCTGCCGACCAAATTGTATCGCTTTTGGTTACGGCAGCTAATTCATCGATAGCTTTTTGAACTGTCGCTCCAGCCAAACCACTCATTGAATTATCATAGTCAACTTTTGTTGCCCATGCGTTTCCAATTGTCCAATCGCCGGAAGAGTAAACGAACATATCACCATCGGAAGCTGCTCCGTCAGCGAATTTGCCAATCCCGATCGCTTTATCCTTAATAACAATGTGATCCACACCCTGTTCGAAGAAATCGGTATTGAGAAAGTCCGGTGTTCCACCAGAACCAACTATAACTAATGTATCGCCGGCGCCACCTTCAATAAGAGACAATCTTGTCTCATAATCATCGAGAACCGTCGCTACAAGTGATCCATCATACTCAACGCAATCTGCAGAGAGTTGTCCCACCAACCATGCACATCCATCGAAATAGAACACGTCACAAGCTTCAGTTCCGAGTGCGAATTTATCTACGCCGATTGCTTCATCAGCTATCTTATCTGCACCTATTGCAGCATTTGCAATCTTATCTGCACCTATTGCAGCATTTGCAATCTGATCTGCACCTATTGCAGCATCTGCAATTGTTATATGATTAGTTGCATCCTGTGCGAAGAAAATTTCGTTCAACCAATCAGGAGTTCCTAAATCACCAACCTTAACGAGTTCATCGGCATCGGGAAGTGTTATCATATCTGCGTATAAATTATCGATAGCATCCTGTGCGTTATCACCAAGGCCAGTAATCGTGTCATCATACACTACATTCGCAGCTAATACAGCATCTGCATAAAGAGCAACCGCAGCAACACCTGCAGTAGCGGAATAATTAGCTTCATCAGCATAATCGGCACTATCCGCTCTGGCAGCATGGTCTGCATTTAAAGCAGTAATCGCGGCTAAAGCAGATCCTGCTGTGAGTGCATATGTTGCATTAAGTGCCCATAATGCTTTAATTTCTGCAGTAATCAGTTTCCTAGGAGTCAATGTGTTATATCCACTTCCGAGATTATAAGAAATCTCATAGTATAATTTAGTAGATGGAGAGGATAACACACTGGAAGAAATCGTTAGATCGAAGACTCCAGAGAAAAGACCGTTTTCACATGTAACCGTTGTAGTATCAACTGTAACAAGAGTTGTTCCTGTGACATTAGTGTAAATTGCTAAAATAAAATCAACATCCCCATTTACTGCAATACCTGAAGCATCAGTTAATTTTCCTTGATAGGTAACCTCCGTACCCCACGATAGGCCTATCAACAGCAGTGCAAACAGAACAACCGCTAACTTCCTCGGCATAGCCTTTCCTCCTTTTAAGAATTTTTGCTTTCCATTTTGGTAAAAATTGTTAAAAAATCCATTGGCATTAAGCAATGTAAAAAACATATAAGAGCCCCCTTTTTTTAAGACAGCAAATCAGACATTTATTTTTGTAAAGATATTTACTCAAAAAAACTCCGCAAGTGTTTTTTTTAAATAACATAGAACTTTTTTTTTTCTCCTACCTCCTTGAATCTCAAAAAACTATATCGGCACATGATAATTTTACTCTAAGATTTATGCCTATTCCTATCTCAAATAATAATTAAACTACATTAATACAATTAAAAAAAACCATTTATATTGTCCTTGATTTTTCAAAATATAAAATTATTTTATTTTAATCCAAGAAACATTTATAATTTTTTCCAAAAAATTATAATAAATCGAAATTTTAACCAAATTTTTATTTTTTATGGATAATATGAACCAGAAAAAAAATTGTATATATACCGAATATACCGCAGAAGATATCAAGGTTCTTGAAGGTTTAGAGGCTGTTCGCAAAATACCTGCAATGTACATTGGTTCTACCGGTACTATGGGATTACATCATCTGCTTTACGAAATCATTGACAATTCTATAGATGAAGCTCTCGAAGGATATTGTGAAAGAATTTCTATCACAATACACCAGGATGGCAGTGCAACCGTTGTCGATGACGGCAGAGGCATTCCTGTTGATATTCATCCTGAAATGGGAATTTCTGGGGCAGAAGTTGCATTAACAAAACTTCATGCCGGTGGCAAGTTTGATAAAAAAACATATAAAGTATCTGGTGGACTTCACGGTGTTGGTCTCTCTGTCGTCAATGCACTCTCGGAATATTTGGAACTGGAAATTCGCCAAAACGGAGGTGTATATGTTCAAAAATATAAACGTGGGATTCCATTAGAACCTCTCCGAAAAAAAGGAATTACAAAAAAACGCGGAACTCGTATAACGTTTAAACCCGACCAGGAAATATTTGAAACAACCGACTTTTCATACGATATTTTATCCTTAAGGTTAAAAGAACTTGCCTTTCTTAATGCCGGTATAGTAATATCGATAATCGATGAAATTCACGACGAATCCCAAACATTTCAATATTCCGGCGGTATTGTTGAATTTGTTAAGTATCTTAATGAAGGGAAAAACATACTTTTTAAAAAGCCTATTTATATATCCGGCAGCAAAGACGACACTGAACTTGAAATCGCACTACAATATAATAACAGTTACAATGAAAACATCATCTCATTTGTAAACAACATAAATACCGTGGATGGTGGAACACACCTTACCGGGTTCCGTACAGCTGTTACAAAAGCTATAACCAGTTATGCAATGTCCAAAAATTATTTAAAAAAAGGGGGGCAACTTACTGGAAATGACGTTCGAGAAGGTCTTACATCAGTGATATCAATCAAAATTATGGAACCTCAATTTGAAGGTCAAACTAAAGCTAAGCTTGGTAATTCTGAGGTTAAGGGAATTGTTGAAACAATTTTATATGAAAAACTATCCTGCTGGCTTGAAGAAAATCCTAACCAAGCTAAAGCTATTATGGAAAATGCATTAAATGCGAGTAGAGCCAGAGAAGCTGCTAAACAAGCCAAAGAACTTATTAGAAGAAAATCAGCATTAGATTCTGCAGCTCTTCCGGGTAAACTTGCTGATTGTCAGACAAAGGACTCATCAATTTCTGAAATATTTTTAGTTGAGGGAGATTCCGCAGGTGGTTCAGCAAAACAGGCAAGAGATAAACATTTCCAGGCTATTCTCCCTCTTAGAGGTAAAATTCTCAATGTAGAAAAAACGAGAATCGATAAAATGCTCAAAAATGAGGAGATTCGAACTATTATTACTGCTCTGGGAACCGGAATCGATGAAGACCTCGACATATCAAAGCTCCGTTATGGTAAAGTTATTATTATGACAGATGCCGATGTTGATGGGGCTCATATAAGAACATTACTTCTTACTTTTATTTTTAGACATCTACCTCAGCTTGTGAGTTATGGTCACCTGTTTATTGCTCAGCCCCCTCTTTATAAAGTCAGAATCGGGAAAAAAGAACAGTATATTAAGGATAACATAGGAATGGATCGCTTCCTTATTTCCGAAGGCGTAAAGAATTCTAAAGTAACTTCTAATTCGAAATTAATTACTGGAAATGAACTTACAAACCTTATGAAAAAAATTGCTCGAGCAAAGCGAATTCTCGATTTCTTCGAAAGACATCGACATCCTCCCCAATTGCTTGAAATTATAATAAAACACAACATTAGAACACCAGAAGACTTAGTGGATAAAGATCTTTTAACCGCTAAACTTAGAGCTATTGAAATGGACGTTAAACTTCTTTCCTATACATTGAATATAAACCAAGAATTCAATGAAGAGCATGAATGCTGGACAGTGATAATAGGATATGAAGGTCCCAGCGGTTTTGGTCAGTTTAAATTGTCACATGGGTTTTTGGTTAGTCCCGATTATGCTGAACTATCTTCGATTTTAGGCAAGGTTTACGATAACATCCCCACACCGGTGACATTTGAATGCAATAATAATACAATGACATTGCACACTTTTTCGAGATTAATTGAAACGATAAAAGAACATGGTCGAGTTGGGAAGTATATACAACGATACAAAGGTCTGGGTGAAATGAATCCTGACCAATTGTGGGATACAACAATGAATCCTGCCACTCGAAGAATTCTACAAGTGAAACTTCATGACATTTCTGATGCAGACAGAATTTTTTCAATTTTGATGGGTACAAAAGTTGAACCACGCAAAGAATTTATCGAACAAAATGCACTCAAAGTCAGGAATCTAGATTTTTAAGGTTTTTCAGGAAAGAAAAATAAATTTTCAGACCACTGGAAATAAATGAGAATTTTTTTTGAGAAGCTAATCGCTACATTTTTTGGTGTAGGTTTCTCACCAATCGCTCCTGGAACTGCATCAAGCGCAAGTACCGCAATTATAATTTGGTTTTTTATACCCACTCAATCTATATATTATATCATATCAATTATAATACTCATCCCAATCTCAGCTTATTTCTGTAGTGTGGGAAAGAAATTCTGGGGGAAAACCGACGATGGAAAAATTGTCCTTGACGAATTTATTGGAATGGCTATTGCATTTATATGGATACCAAAAAATATTTATATTTTTGTTATAGGATTTTTCTTATTCCGTTTTTTCGACATCTTCAAAATATTTCCCGCTGGAAGAGCCGAAAAAATCAAAGGAGGATGGGGTGTGTTATTGGATGACGTAATAGTAGGGGTTTATACAAATATAATTTTGCTTTGTATTAAATTTGTCTTCAAAATTTAACGAATACGGAGAAAATATGTATTCTGCCGCAATTTTAACTGTTGGAGATGAAATCCTTAGAGGTCGCATTTTAGATAAAAACTTTCAGTGGCTTTCACGTCAACTTTTCAATATGGGTATAGAAGTCGTTTATCACGAAACTGTTCCCGACAAACTCGAAAATCTTATTACTGCATTCAAAAACGGGGTATTACGAGCTGATATAATCATTTCCACCGGTGGACTTGGTCCAACACCAGACGACCTAACCCGAAATGCTATAGCCAATTTCCTTAATGTCAAGATGATTTATCATAAAGAAATTGAGGAGAAAAACAGAATAAGATTCTCAACCAGAGGTCTTGTAATGCCGGAAAATAATCGTGTTCAATGTAACGTTCCAGAGAACGGAATTGCTGTGGATAATCCTGAGGGAACCGCACCCGGAATATTTTATAAGCAAAACAAAACACTAATTTTATTATTGCCTGGACCACCAATTGAGGTGAAAGTTGTTTTTGAAAACGCTAAAAGTTTAATTAAAAAAGAACTGTCAAGTACTAAAAAAATTATTTCTTCTTTTAAAACAATCGGAGTTCCTGAATCGATTCTTGAGACCTGGATTTCGAAATTGCTTATCCCTAAAGGAGTCGAATTATCTTACTATCCATCGTTAAAAGGAGTTGATATTGTTGCATCAGCGGATAATCATTCACAAATTTCAAAGATTAATGAAATTCTGGATAAGTTGCTGAATAAATATACTTTTACAAGAACTGAGAGTGAGAGAATTGAAGAGATCATCGGTAAAATACTTAAGGATCGCGGAGAAACCTTATCCGTTGCCGAATCTTGTACCGGTGGAATGTTAGCATCTCGAATAGTTGACATTCCCGGAAGTTCTAATTATTTCTTCGGAGGAATAGTATCTTATTCAAATGAAGTTAAGAGAAATTTTTTAGGAGTTTCACAAAACAATTTAATAAAATACGGCGTGGTAAGCTCAAAAGTTGCTGTTCAGATGGCAATCGGAATTAGAAAGAATCTTAGGTCCACTTATGGTATAGGCATAACAGGAATAGCTGGTCCCGATGGTGGTACACCAGAAAAACCTGTCGGTTTGGTTTACATTTCGATAGCTGCACCGGACAAAGTCTACGTTAGAAAATACACTTTCGTTGGAAGTCGAAACACGATAAGAACCCGAACAACCACCGCAGCATTAAATATGCTTTGGGTAATTTTAAAATGGGGAGATATTATAAACTATAGATTTGAGGATGGCGGAAAATTTATTTCTCTTTCTGATTGATAACAATTAACAATGGGAAAAATTTAATCGAGGATATGAGCAACCAAAAGGATACAATGAGAAGTTTTTTTGCGGTCGAGCTTCCCGACAATATAAAAGGTTGGGTCAATAACGACGTAATTAAAAGGCTTTCAAAACTACCTGTAAAAGCAAAATGGGTCGATTCGAAAAATATGCATCTAACATTGCGCTTTCTTGGAAATATAGATTACAAACAATTTGAAACATTACTGCTCAAAACTCCCAAAGTTCTTGTAAATATAGGAATTATTGAGCTTAAACTATCTAAAATTGGAACATTTGGTGGTCGATCACCGAGAGTTGTTTGGATCAGTGTCGATGGAGAAATTGATAAACTGACTTTAGTATATAAGGGAATTGAAGATGTGTGCATGTCTATAGTTTTAGAGTCGGACAATCACAAATACTCACCACACATAACAATCGCTAGAATAAAATCACCGGTAAATACTGGAAAATTAGTTTCTGAGATAAAGAAAATTGTTGTAAATCCCTTGAGATTTTATACGGAAAAGATTACTCTTTTTAGAAGCACATTGACACCACAGGGACCTATTTATGAAGTATTGGAAAAGTTTTCCCTTTAATTATGAAATAAAACGGAGGAATAATGGCTAAAAAAAACAAAAATGAAGAACTAACTCCCAAAAATAAGGTTGAATTCGCTGCAGAACAAATAGAAAAAACGTTTGGCAAAGGATATCTTATTCGTCTTGGTGATAAAGCCATAGAACGGGTACCGGTGATACCAACTGGCAGTCTGACACTTGATTTTGCTTTAGTTATTGGTGGAATACCCAAAGGTCGAATATCAGAGATATATGGACCGGAGGCATCAGGGAAAACAACCCTAGGACTTCACCTTATAGCAGAAGAACAAAAGAAAGGTGGAATTGCTGCTTTCATCGATGCAGAACATGCTCTCGACCCAATTTACGCGCGAAAACTTGGCGTCGACATTGAAAATCTGTGGGTTTCCCAGCCCGATTACGGTGAGCAAGCCTTAGAAATTGCGGAAACTCTCGTTCGAAGCGGTGCAATGAGTATTATTGTTATCGACTCGGTTGCTGCTCTCGTTCCCAAAGCCGAAATAGAAGGTGAAATGGGAGATCAAAAGATCGGAATGCAAGCGAGACTTATGTCTCAGGCTTTGAGAAAACTCACAGCCGTTGTAGGTAGGTCTAAAACAGCATTAGTATTCATAAATCAAACACGCATGAGGATTGGTATTCTATACGGTAACCCCCAGACCACAACAGGTGGTGTTGCATTAAAGTTTTATGCCACGATAAGAATTGAAGTTCGACGAGGAAGTGCAATCAAAATCGGCACAGAATCGATCGGTGCAAAAACTATTGCCAAAGTAGTAAAAAATAAACTCGCACCACCATTCAAATCTGCAGAGTTCGATATAATTTACGGAAAGGGGATTTCTAAGTCCGGGGAGTTAATCGACTTAGGTGTCCACGCAGGAATTATAGATAAAAGTGGTGTTTGGTACACATACAAAAGCGACAGACTTGGGCAAGGCAGAGAAAAAGCTAAGGAATTTATCGAGGAACACCCGGAGGTTTTCTCAGAGCTTGAATTCGAGCTCAGACAAAACATGGGTTTAGAAAGCCCCGATAAATCTGTTCAAGAAAGCGAACTACCTCCTGAAATGGATTGAGAATCCACATTTCAAGGATTTATAACATCCGAATATTAAACTCAGTTTGATCCATTTTTGTAAAATACAATTTTATAATACCATAAGTATTAATCTCAATATAAACTCTTAATTATAGATTGGAATTCTAAGGAAGAAAAATATGGGGAGGAAAATGGACCCTGTGCCGAAAAGCACGATAAAGGTTTTACAGTCGCCTTTGGTATCTTACTTTCGCTCGTCCAGTACAGGATTTATTCCTGCAACAAGGAGTCTTCGCGTATGCTCAACCTTAGAGGACAACCTTCATTGGATCACTTGACAAGGATCTTTTCCTCCCCTTAATTCAAAATTTATTAGTTTATCGTCATCCTGCAATAAAAATCTGTGGATTTATATATATTTTAAATTATTTTTTCTAAGTTTATATTTAGCAAAGGAGAATCGATGTGACCGAGCAATATCCCAAATTAATTATCTGGGTTGTCGTTCTCAGTGGATCGGTTTTAGTTTCTTTTTTACTTTCTTTAATTTTAGGCTTAATTACTCGAAAAAGAAAATCCAAGAAGCTACAGCATGGACCCACCCTTGTATTAGAGGAAATGAAAAAGAATTCAATTAACACTATTTTGATAATTCTAGCACTCTTCTGGATTTTGAGCGATGTGGTTTTCGTTTTCCCAAACATCCACCAAAACACGATCATCATACTTAAAAAAATACTAGTTATCTATGCCATAATTATTATAGCAAAGTTTTCAGCGGGTGTAATTCTCGGTTTTTTTAAAATCACATTTGACAAATTGAGCCAAGACGATGAGATTACAACTTTTGAGGCTTTTTACCCATTATTCAGAAATATAGCAAAAACAGTTGTCTATATTATTGCTGGGATAACGATTCTGTCGTATTTGGGAATTAATATCAGTGCGTTAATTGTTTCTCTTGGTGTAGCTGGCGCTGCATTAGCTCTTGCTTTGAAAGATACGATTGAAAATGCTGTATCCGGTATAATAATAATGTTTGATAAACCGTTCAGGATAGGAGATAGAATTAAATTGTCCACCGGTGAAGTGGGTGATATTTCGGAAATAGGACTTAGAAGCTGCAAAATACTTACATTCGATAATACTCTTATTATACTGCCAAATAACATGCTTTTGCAGCAGCGACTGATCAACCTTTCATACCCAAACAATATTCTTAGAGTTAGAGTTATGGTTGGCGTAGCGTATGGTACAAACACTCGGCATGCTCGAAGCGTTATGGAACAAGTGGCAATCAAACATCCTAATATCATGAAGGATCCTGCACCGTATACATTCGTCGATAGTCTCGACGATAGTGCAATAACTCTTGGGTTATTTGTAAGAGTAGGAGATTATACTAAGGCTTGGGGAACAGAGAAAGAGCTTATCGAACAGATTTACGAAGCTTTCAAAGAGAAAAATATAGAAATACCTTTCCCGCAATTGGATGTTCACATTAATAACAAATAAAACATAATTTAAAATGAACTACAACATCGATAACAACACATTTCGATATACTTTGCCACCTTCTGCAAGACACAATGGATTTATGAAACGAAGTTTTACGTATTCGCTCGGAATTCATGCTTTTCTGCTCATTCTAATTTATGTCAGCTCATTAATCTCAGCACCAATGAAACCACCTGAAAAAGTTTATACGGTAAAGATTTTAGCCGCAGCCTCTCCCGTGCAAGAACAACCCAAAACCAAAATCATCGATGAAAAACCGAAACCGAAACTCAAACCAAAACCAAAGACAAAACCTAAACCGATAGAAAAACAAAAAGAAAAAAAGCCTAAACCGAAGAGGAAACCTTCGAAGAAAACGTTGTCACAAGGAAGCGCAACTGTTCGGTTGGATGGAGAGAACTTCACAGACGATTTCTACCTTAATCGAATTATAAATAAGATTGCTAATAACTGGCTCAATCCTATTAGAAGTTCAAGAAAACTATCAACCATAATATACTTTAAAATTCTTAAAGATGGAAAAATTACGGATATTAAAGTTGAAAAGAGTTCTAAAAACTCTCTTTTCGATCAATCGGCAAAACGTGCAGTTATGGCTTCCTCTCCTCTGCCACCATTAGCAGGTAGTTACAGTGGAGATTACCTCGGAGTTCATTTTGAGTTCGAGCATACCGGCGGGAGATGATAAATAATTATAATCTTTATTTGTTAAGGTGTGCAAGATGAACCATGTTTTTGTATTACAGTTTTCAATAATTTATAGAATTTCCAATCAATAAATAACCTAAATTTCTCATTTTAGAGAATTTAAATCTTTATAATTACTCAACATATGAAAATATATTTTACTCAGTTCACCAGATGATCCTTTGTAAAGAATTAATTCCTTTACACCTTGGGAGAAATCGCCTAATTTCGAGCGATTCTTTGTCACATATACTTCGTTTTGCCTGAATCCAAAATCTATATTAATAGGAACACCGATAATTAAATAATCAACTTTGTATTTATTCATTAAAAGCTTAAATTGCTGGTTCTTAATAAGTTCCACCGTTTCATAATCTCCTACCAAGCCACAAGTCGCAACAAAATCCCTTTGAGAGTAATATGATGTGATACCTGCATCGACCATTGCTAATCTTGCATTTTTGGGCAAGTTATTTCTAATGTATTCTGCAATTTCAATCTTAGCCCATGTCATCTTTTTGTTCCTTACAAACGTCGGATAAAAGAGAAATTGCGCAAAAAGAAACAACAACATTACTAACCCAAGAGCATTCGAGATTTTTCGCTTTTGTGGAATTATGATTGCAATTAAAAGACTTACAATCAATAGCTCGGAAATATAGTACCATGCAGAGACAAAAACCTCCGATGGCATGAGAAAATAAATAAATAAGAAATGAATTATTGAAAACAACACGAATTCTCTTATGGGTTTAAGAGTAACAACAATCCTTTTCCACCGATTACCAGTAAAAATCAGTAATAATAAAAAAAATACTATAAAACATATCAACAGAAGGAAAATCCAATTGTATCTATCTGGGACACCTAAGATAAATGAAATTCGGGGTACAATTCTTTTATAGATATCTAAAATTGGGTTATACAGCCATCTCCATTCTGAAAGCAGTTGGATTTTTCGCGAACCTGAAACAGGCATAATTTTCCGAAAATAAGCATAATTAATTATAAGATAAGGAGCACTAAGCAACATAAAACCTGCAGCTGATGTTAGTAGATTTCTAAAAAAGATTGAAAACTTTATTTTAGATCGCAAAAACCAAATAATTAGAAATATCCCATAACTTAACGTAAGAAAAATGGAATCTGCCCGAGCAAGAAAGCATATTCCTAATATTAATCCTGTATGGAAAGCGTATTTTGAATTTGTGAATCTTTTTTCACCAACCTTTAATACATAATTTATATAGATTAGATACATAAAAAGGACTAAAGGCGCTTCGATTAACGAGAACAAAACTGTAAATGATCGAATATTTAAAAATACAATAAAAAGTGCAATAATCATACCACCAATAGAAAGCTTCATCAGTTTTCCGACTTTTAGAAATTTATGAAATGCAAGAATCAATATTACAAATATAATCCAGAATGCGATTCTTAAGGCAATCCACGGGTTACTAATAAAAAAATATATAGGTAAAATAATAAGGAACCAAAGTGGATGGAAGCCATTGGTTATAGTAATTCCGTCGAATGTAAATTTTCCTGATGTGCAGAAATTTTGCGCTATTCTATAGTAATACATTCCATCATCGATGACTGAAAAAGCCACAGCCTTATCTAATGGCGCAAATAATATTGTTATGAAGCTCATTAAGCAGAAACAAACAAAGAAAACTATTTCCCATTTGTTCGTTTTTCGTAGTCTACTATTCATTAACAAGAATTTCGATTAAAGTTATTTTTTTAAGAAATAATCTTTTCATAAAATTATATTCACTAATATAAAATAAATTGTGCATTTTTTGTTTTTTAATATAGTAGTTATGGCTAATCCTAAAAGAGTTTTTCTTAGATTTGGATAGACAATCATGTACTCTCTTTATACATTAAAAATATAGACTTAAACATAAAAAGGAGGAATGACATGAGTGTTGAAGTAAAACAAATGCCAAAATTTCACGTAGCTTACATCCGTCATATAGGTCCGTATAACAAAATCGGAGAAACATTTGAAAAAATATTCCAATGGGCTGGTCCGCAAGGTCTTATACGATTCCCCGAAACGAATATCATGGCAATCTACCATGACGACCCACAAATAACTCCGGAGGAGAAATTGCGCTCCGATGTATGTATTACCGTACCAGACGAAACACCTGCAACCGGTGAAATAAACATTACAGATATACCTGCTGGCAAATATGCAGTAGCAAAATTTGAAATTAAGGTGGAGGATTTCAGTGAAGCATGGGCATCGGTATACAGAGATTGGTTCCCTAATAGTGGCTATCAACCTGACGATCGTCCGTGCTATGAAATGTATCTAAATAATCCAGATGAGCACCCAGAGAAAAAATGTATTGTTGATATATGTATTCCAGTTAAGCCGCTTTAAAGTAAAAATATTTGATTAATGTATTTAAGTAAATCATTTAAATGAAATTTGAAGCCCCGAAGCCGTATTGAATTCCGCATTGGGTTTCTTCATAAAAGAATTTCATTGCTGGATATATCTCATTATGCGATTTATATATAGCTAATTTTTCTATTAATTTGTGAAACTACATTCACCTATCCATATCTTTATGGTTCGGTAAATTTTATATGCAAATTTAAAAAACCCTTACCCGATTCTAACCAGCTTCTAAATTATCCTTATCGAGATTTTCTCAAGAATTTATTAAAAATGATATTTGAAAATTGGTTCAAAATTATTTATAATTAATGGATACTCAATCTTTAATAGATTATTATATTTCAAGGATTAATTTCGTTTAATCCAGAACATATTAGATTATCTTTATCTAAATATTTATTTAACTTTAAATTCCGAATTATATAGGAGGAATATAATGAAAAAGGCGATACCTTTGATAATATTGGGTGCTTTTTTAATAGCGTTATTAATAATAGGATGCGAGGATGACTCGAAACATAACCTTACACCACCATCATTAAGAATCACGTCGTTTAGTGTTAGTAAATCCTATGTCCTGCCGGATAGTTCGGTAGAAATTAGTGCTGAAGTTTATTATGAGGACGAAGACAACAGATATCTCTTGACCTATCAATGGGGATGCACCGGTGGAACAATCACTGGAACAGACGAAAACGTTATCTGGACAGCACCTTCGATAATTGGAGAATACAGATGTAGCTTGATTGTGCATGATGGGAAAGCTTCATGGGATACAGCTATTACAATTATCAATGTTGTTAATTTGACAATCACATCTTTGCAGGCAAATCCGAACGTAATCGCTCCCAATGATTCCTCCGAGATAATCGCAACTGTAGATTACAGCGGCAGTGGCGAACTTTCTTACAATTGGTCATGTAGTAGCGGTACAATTGTCGGAGATGGTGATACAGTTGTATGGAAAGCTCCATCCGACGAAGGCGACTATAGGATAGATCTTATCGTTACAGATGGAACTCTTTCGGATGATGCTTTTGTAATTGTAGAAGTGACGAGGTAAATGCCATTTACCCCCTATTAACATAATGCAATTTGAATCTCCAAATCGATAGATTGTTTCTAAATGCTACTATGTGCAAGACTTAAAGTCGCTTAATTACATATTACAATTTGCTAATAAATTCGGATAATATCTCTTCCACCCATGCAACTTGCAGCTTATCGAATAGTTCGCCAAGATCACCCTCCATAATCCCTTGAAGATTATACGATGTATAACCAATCCTATGGTCGGTTAATCTATTTTGCGGAAAATTGTAGGTGCGAATCTTTTCGGATCTATCGCCACTACCCACTTGAAGTTTTCTTTTTGCACCGCGTTTAATCTCAGCCTTAACTCTCTCATGTTCTGCAATTTTAGCAGTAAGAATTCTCAAAGCCAATGCTCGGTTCATATGCTGAGAACGTTCCGCTTGAGACGATGCTACAATTCCGGTAGGCAAATGAGTTATTCGAACTGCAGAATCGGTTTTGTTCACATGCTGACCACCTGGACCCGAGGCTCTGAAGGTGTCGACTCGAAGTTCCTCGTCCTTTATCACAATTCGTTCATCCGAAACTTCCGGTAGAATTGCTACCGATGCCGCAGACGTGTGTATTCTCCCTGACGATTCAGTTACTGGAATTCTTTGAACACGATGAATCCCTGATTCGAAACGCATTTTCCGATACACATCCAAAGACCTAATCTCAAAAACTATCTCTTTATAGCCACCCAGATCGGTTTCATTAGTATCGATAACCTCAAGATCCCATCCAAAATGCTCACAGTATTTGGAATACATTCTAAACAAATCAGAAACAAAAAGTGCAGCTTCTCTACCACCAGTGCCAGCTCTTATCTCAACAATAACTGGTTGACCGTCGTTAGGATCTGGAGGCGTTAGTAATCCCAATATTTTTGATCGAGTTTTCTTTTCGTAATTCTGAAGAATTGGCAATTCTTCTCTTGCAAGTTCAACCAATTCTTCATCTTCAGATAAAAGGACTCCTTCATCGTCTGCTATCTGATGTATGAGACTCGAATATTCTCTTTTTAGCTCGCTAAGTGCGGAAAGTCTTTTATGTTCTCTACTGAGTTCGCTAAGGGCTTGATGATCAGATAAAATTTTAGGATCTCCCATTCTCTGTTCGAGTTGTCCAATTTTGATTTCTATACCCGATAATATTTCTAAAATTGCTTTGTAATTCATTTTCAAATATTAATCCCGATTTAAAATTAACAATCTATCCTTAATGATATATTCAAATCGACCAACACTGTAAAGTCTTTGAATTGTGAGATTATGGATTTGCCCACGCAAATACTACTTCAGAAATATCAATCGAATATCTTTTCTATTCCCAGCGGAAGAAATAGAAACATTATATATTCCTGAGCTTAAGCCTTCGCCAAACTTCAGCGAACCTGTATCCTTAATACAATAAGATTTAACAATTCTACCTTTAATATCCGTGACAAATAGAATACCATCATTAGGTATGGAATAATTTATATTAGTAATAGAATTGAACGGATTCGGTGAACATGACAATGAAATTTCCGGCAAAAAAGATTCGTTCTCAGAAATATCCGATCCTATAATTAATGCATCGATTCCCTCAGCGAATCTGTCACCACCACCAACAAATATCATTGATCCCCAAACTCCCGTATGAACACCTGCTGGTTCTATAAGAGAATCAAAAACATCATTTTTATTAACATCATCAAAGAAAACTAGTACTTTAAAACCAGAGGAAAGAGTTATTGAATATTTAGAAGAATCCACTGGAAATATACCCTCGACATCCAGTTTATATGTCATCATATTTACTGTGTAAACGAGAATTTTTACATTATCAAACACACCCTCAGGATAAAAAATCATTCCGCTAACTGTACCTATAGTATCGAGTTCAACATTAATAGATTCTGTTACACCACCAACTGTAAACACTGTTGTAGGATGCATTCCCATCGGGTCACCATAATTTATGGATGTACCTCTAGTTTTTACTCCAAGAATTTCATAAGGAATACTATCAACAATTGAAGTGTCATCGATTGTATAATTTCCCGGAGTCGCCAGAAGCGCATGAGGTAACGCAAAAAAATCAAAACTCGTTGGATCCGATATCATTGCTAAAATATCCTTCGGGCTAAGAGCGGCAACACCGTAAAAGCCTATACTTCCACCCGGATATATCAACTTACCTGAAATTGTACCGGTATAAATAATCCCTGCAAACGCAATCACAGGTATTATTATAAGTATTATTACGGATCTCATCTCACAACTCCTCTATTCAAAGTAACTTATTCTTATAAACTGTAAATAATTATATGATAATTCTGGGAAACCAAAACTTAGAAGGCTGTTTCCCAACTACCCTCAACACCACCGCCAAGACTGAATCCACCTGATTTAGAATCGCTAACATCTGCAAGCATATATTTCACTTGAATAGAAAGACCAAAACCTGAAGTCGGTCTAACCATCACACCACCAAAAATTTGAAAACCTAAAGTCACGTCCAGTTCTTCTTCAACAACAGAAAGATACGCTCCTGAACCACCACCTAAATACGGATCGAAAACTTTACGACCCATGGGATGAAATTCAGCATTTACCTGAATAGGCACCATCGTTGTGGATTTGCCGTCTGCTTTTTTATACTGTGTCCATCCCATTGAAAGCTCACCTGTAAGTTTATCCGACATTCTATATCGAGCAGTAACCTCAAATAGCATTGTTGTGGCACTGGTTCCAGGTGGGTTATAAAGCGATGCTTTTGCGCCTATTGTTAACCTTCCCTTTCCCTTTTTAGCTGATGCAGGTATAAAAAGAAGCAATACAATAAGCAAAACAAAGGTCGTTCTCGATTTCATTTCACCCTCCAATTAATATTTCAATCTTATAAGATTACACAATATTTAAATAATATAAAAGTTGTGGTTTTTAATAATCAATATCTTTTTATCACTTCCTTTTTTCGATTTGAGCAAATCTTATCGCTGCTTTAAGAGACTCCATAAAACTTAAAGGACTTGCAATTCCTTTGCCAGCAATATCAAACGCTGTGCCATGGTCCGGGCTTGTTCTCGGGAAAGACAACCCTAATGTAAAATTTACACCATGTTCAAATCCTAATGTTTTCAGCGGAATTAAACCCTGGTCGTGATACATCGCAAGAAAAGCATCGAATTTTCGTCTCAGTAAGGGCAAAAAAGCTGTATCTGGCACAAGAGGACCCTCTGCTTCAATCCCCATTTCCTGTGCAAGCTTAATTGCAAGAATAATTTCACTCTCTTCAACACCAAGTTCACCATCCTCACCAGAATGTGGATTTAAACCCAACACTGCTATTTTCGGTTTACTCATATCGAAAAACTTTATCAAATGCTCATTCAATCTTTTTATGTGACGTAAAATTCTCTTATTTTCAATTAATTTTGGAACGTTCTTAAGTGGAATATGAGTTGTAACAAGAGCCACACGAAAATTCCTAGAAAAAAGCATCATTGTCGTTTCGCACTCAAAAAATCGTGCAAGCAAATCCGTATGTCCGATGAAATCGTGTCCCGTCTTTATAATCGATTTTTTCGAAACAGGTGGTGTAACCAAGGCGTCTGCTTTGCCTTTTTTAATGCAATCTACTGCTGAAATTATTGAGCTATACGCAGCTTCTCCGCAGTTTTTATCTATTATTCCAATTGGATAATCGAGTTCTTCAGCTGAACATTCAAATTTTATTGCACCTGTATTAATTCTCGAGAGAAATTCTTTAGCCCATATAAATTTTCTAGCTAATCTCCTAAATGGCGACAGAGCACCGAACAAAATGATATTGTTTATACTCGATCCGAAATTTATGAGGCCTTTAGAAATAATTTCCGGTCCTATTCCACCCGGATCACCCATCGTTATCGCTATTGTTTTACTAATGTTTTTCATAAAGACAAATATTATCAATTATTAGAGAAAACAATATTTGTCACATAAATAATTTAAACAAATAATTATTAGTTGTGTTAATTCAAAAATTGTTTTAGTGCTTGAATTCGTTGATTTGATTCATCGATGCGGTCTTCGGAAATCTTTCCATCCTTAACCAACTTATAAATAATTTCAACGGCTTTATGTGCAATTTCAGGATCGAATGTAGTTGAGTTATTCGAGAATAATAGAATATCCACACCGGCATTTATCGCAAGTTCGATAGCCGTTTCAAGACCGTAGTTATCAGAGATAGCACTCATCTGCATGTCGTCCGAAATTATCAGTCCACCCCAATCGAGGCTATCTCGAAGTATGTCTGTAACTGTGTTCTCAGAAAGAGAAGCAGGATAATTCGGATCGAGGGTTTGGTTAAAAATATGAGCTGCCATAATAACATCACATTTACCACTATCGATGATTGCAGCAAATGGCTCAAGTTCCACATGCTGCCATGTATCTGTTACATCCGGAAAACCGAGGTAAGAATCAGTGGTTGCGCTCCCATGCCCAGGATAATGTTTTAGAGTTGTATAAATATTTTGACCATGATGTTCCTCGATCACAATCAACGCATTACTTATAACAATATCAGGATCTGCAGAAAAACTTCTCTCGAAATGCCCGATTTTCGGGGAGTCTGGATTAATATTAAGGTCCACAACCGGAGCTAAATTCAAATTGATCCCAAGATCTTTTAAGGTCGTAGCGGTTCTATTTGCATAGAATCTTGTCGAATCAGGATTGTTATGTTCCCCCAAATATTGCTGAGTAACCGTTAATGGGAATCCGTATTGAACTTTTAATCGATTAACAAAGCCACCTTCCTGATCGATAGCTATGAACAACGGTGTTTCTGCGATGTTTTGAAGTGAAGATATTAGATTTCTTAACTGCTCCGGGGATTCGATATTTCGATATGATAATCCATCCGGGATATCCCTATCGTAAAGAACAACACCACCAATATGAAGATCAGTAATATCATCTCTTATGGGATTACTCGAAGTAAGTTCCAGTCCTCGGAAACCAACCATAATCATCTGCCCAATTTTAATTTTTAAAGGATTCTTGTTATCGTCGTTAGGTCCAGAATCACAGGAAAAAACTACTAAACCTAATAAAAACAAGACAACAAGCAATTCAATCAACTTTAACCTTTTCAGCAAGACCATTTTATCCTCCGATATCTTTTTGCATTTTACATCCTGAAAATGACACAGACCAGTTTTTTTATAAAGCTATTCTCAAATAAATCAATGTATTTTATTTTTTGATATGTTGGAACTAAACAATTTATCCTTAATAAAATATCAGATTAGAATTTCTAAACCAGAAGAAAAATTAGAATTTTTTATTATTTTTAACTTGACAACATAAGTAAACCTTCTATGATGCTTGATTTTCAAAAAATTAATTTCTTTAAATGTAAAATTACCCGTTTTTAATTTATTTTCTTAGATAAAATAGAATGATAATAATAAAGCCTATAATACTATAATTTTTAAGAATTTATTACTAACATTAAAACAATAATAAAATAAACTTTAATTATGATTTTATTTCTCAAATGTAAGAATATTTAAAATGGAAATAAATACATTACAAATACTTAAAGCAATTATTTAAGCTTAAATCTATAAAATTTAGAATAAGTATGCGACTTTTAATTTCATACATCGATAACAGATAATAGAAATTACTTGATAAAACTTGGTTTTTTTCAATTATTATATAAATTTACAAAATAATCATTGTCAAAAAATATTTTCACAGTATTATATTTAGTTATATGCTAAAATTTCTTATCTAGTTTCATTATGTTTTTTCTCATTATGGGGGTTCGATGGGAAGCAAAGCAATCGAAAGTCTAACTTCTGATGTACTGTCTTTAATTGGTTTAACTGTTTTAGAATGTCGGGATAACGGAATTTTTAACCTCGTTGGTGAAGCACCGAGTTGGTTTAATAAAATAATACAAAAGTCTTCGCCAAATCTCAAAGCTCTAAATTTGGAAAATCTTTTCCCCTCATTAAAGAATTTTATTGAAGATTCCGAACATTTTTGGGAAAACAATGAAAATACCCTTTTCAAATCAGGAATTTGGACTGTAAGTGATCTTTCTGGAGTAGACATCTTTCTTGAGGCTTCTGCTGTTAAGCTTAACGGAAAACACATTCTGTTAATCGAACACATGAACAACAAAATTTCCCAGATGAAGGAATTTGTTAATAAGTCAGTTAAAAAAATGTATACCAAAGATACTCTTGAAAATGAAGTTCTAAAAAGAACTAAGGACATAAGGAAAAGAGAACAGGAAATAGCCTTAAGATTAATCTGGGCAGCAGAATTCCGAGATGACGAAACTGGTGCTCACATTCGAAGAATTGCTTTATATTCCTCCACTCTTGCAAAAACCTTAGGTTGGTCACCTCACGAGATTGAAGATATTAAATTAGCTTCCTCGATGCATGATATAGGTAAAGTGGGAATCCCAGACAGAATTTTATTAAAGCCCGGTAAGTTAACCTCCGTCGAATACGAGATAATGAAACAACATTGTGAAATAGGATATAAAATCTTAAAGAACTCCGATGTCGCAATGCTTAACATGGCAGAGGATATTGCATATTACCACCACGAAAAATGGGATGGTTCCGGTTATCCAACCAAACTATCAAGAAAATATATACCGGAATCAGCTCGAATTGCTGCAATTGCGGATGTTTATGATGCTTTGGTAAATCGTCGAGTATATAAACCTGCATTCCCCGAGGAAAAGGCTGTGGCGATAATGTATGAGGGCTCTGGTAACCATTTCGATCCATATTTTATCGAAGCCTTCATGGACCTACGGCAGGAATTCAAACGAATCCATGAGAATTTCTGCGACGGTGAAGTTAATTTACCAACCTCAGGTGATATATAATCGAAATATTTCTATTCGCAGCTTCACAATATTACACATATCCACATATTTCATTACTATACTGATTTTTACATATAATCATATGTGTATTTTCCCAATTGAGCGTCATAGTTTGTTTGCAAATAAATATTGCCATTTCAATTATGCATAAATTCAAAAAACTTTTTGGATTCAGTAAAGCATTTGTTTACTAAATTAATAAAAAGCGAGGTACAAATGCACCTCGCATATAATTTCTAAATAGGTCGTTCAGGAATCTTTGTAGTTACTCCCTATTCATATGAATAAACATTAGTTTTTAATTACGTTATATTTCTTGCCGATCTTCTCGAATGCTGCAATAGCCTTATCTAAATGTTCCTTTTCGTGTGCTGCAGATAACTGGACACGAACTCTTGCTTGACCCTTAGCGACTACGGGATAATAAAAACCAATAACATAAATACCCTCATCCAAAAGATCATTAGCGAATTTTTGCGCCAACTCACCTTCATAGAGCATAATGGGAATTATTGGATGAACTCCATCTTTTACAGAAAGACCTATGTTCTGAAGTCCTTTACGGAAATAATTTGTATTCCATTCAAGTTTGTCACGAAGTTCTGTTGTGCTGGAAATGAAATCAAAAACCTCAATTGTTGCAGCGACAATCTGTGGTGGAACTGTATTCGAAAATAGATATGGACGCGAACGCTGTCGGAGCAAATCAATAATTTCTTGTGGTCCGGATACGAAACCACCGGACGCACCACCAAGTGCTTTCCCTAATGTAGATGTAATAATATCCACTTTAACACCGTTATATTCTGGGGTACCACGCCCCGTCTTCCCTAAAAACCCAGTGGCATGAGCATCGTCAACCATCACAATTGCACCATATTTCTCCGCTAAAGGCACAATCTCCTTCAAATTGGCAATATCGCCATCCATAGAGAAAACCCCGTCAGTAGCTACGACACGAAACTTTTTATCCTGTGCTTCTTTAAGCTTTTCCTCGAGGTCAGTCATGTCTGCATGATTGAAAATTAATCTTTTAGCCTTCCTAGTTAATCTTATACCGTCAATAATCGAGGCGTGATTAAGAGCATCCGTAATAATAGCACTGTTCTCATTGTTAAAAAACGGTTCAAAAACGCCACCATTGGCATCAAAACATGCTGCATACAGAATAGAATCGTCCATTCCCAAGAACTCGGATATTTTTCGTTCAAGTTTCTTGTGAATGTCGAGCGTTCCGCAAATGAACCTCACCGAGGACATACCATAAGAGTATTTATTGAATGTTCTTATCGATGCTTCTTTAATTCTGGGATTATTGCATAGTCCAAGATAGTTGTTAGCACAGAAATTGAGAACCTTCTTGCCTCCCTCGATCTCAATTTCAGCATCCTGAGGGGAAATTATTATTCGTTCGTCCTTCCAGAGTCCGGCATCCTTAATAGAATGAAGCTCTTCTATAAGCCATTCTTTTAATGCTCCACCAAATGCCATTTTTCAACCTCCTGTATTACTGTTAAATACTGTTGAATATCATTGCCAATTAATTGCCATACAGTAAAAAATGCAAGTTCACATGTTAAAAAAATCACAATTTAAAAAGATTTAAATAAATAATGGCATATTCAGCAAAAAGCAAAGTTAGACTCAACTTTATTGCGAATTTTCCTTTTCATTTTGCTATATCATTATTCTGCGACGGTTCCTCCGCATTCTCCATTTTGTTCTCGTTTTTATTTCCAACTTCATCTTGTGCAGACTTATCTTCATGAGTTTCTTCTTGTATAACATCTTTGGAAACTTCGTTTATTTCCAAGTTTGAGTTTACTTTTCCCTCAGCTGTCGATTTCTCTTTTCGATTTCTATACCATTTTAAAAATAACCGCCACCAATATGTTCCATCTAAATTGACACTTCTGGCAAGGTTAATTTTAGTTTCGTGCGATGAAATTTTTCCATCGCCATTCACATCGATATAGGTCTCACGAAATCTGATATTAACTACTAAAGATCTATGTGGTTTCATGGAAAAATCAAACCCCCAGCTTTGCTGGTCATTTAGTTCCCGGAAGAGTTTCTTAACTCCTTTTTGCTCGATGTAAAATGCTATTTTAGTAATTTGTTTAACAACTGGATATTTAAAATCTAGATAACAGCTGAAATACTTCTCATCTAATTTTGCATGATAAATATCTCTATATTTTATCTCTGTCTCTATCCATCCTGGAATATTTATGTTAAGGCTTGTATTCCAACCGAAAAGCCATCCTTTTTTACTTGAAATTTCACTCCCTAAAACAACAAGTTCTAAATTACCATCCTCATCTTTCACAAAGCGCGCCTTATTGCCTTCATAGAATCTATCGAAAACTCCGTTCACGAAACCGGGACTCTGTGTATCAAAACCTAAGCCGATTTCGAAATACTTAAATGAAAATAAAAGATTTGGGAATGTCATTCCAGCTAATGGCTTATCGCTAAATGTAGATAGTACAACTGCTTCACCTGCAATGCTTCCTCGGAACTGCCAAATCTTCCAAAGAGAGTAAAACATGTTGAAACTCAGGCTGTGAAGTTGTCCAAAACCCATTTCATCGAGACTTTGTGGATTAGCCTCAATAATGACACTATCCTCTGGATAATTATAAAAATCTGGGTCGGGATCGATTCTATCAGGATAAGAATCTCCGTCTCTATCTTGGATATCAACTAATTGATTAAAGTCACTTACATAACTGAATCCTAGTAGAAATTTCTCAGGATTGCCCCAGTTAATATGCGATCCAACTAACGTAGGTCGACTTATATCATTAACAAAAATATAACTTCGAAAACTCGGCAAATTCAATCTAAGGTCTAAACCGGTTCTATAATCAAACGGCAGGAAAACAGCATTACAATAATTATCGACCAAAAGCCCTTGTGCAAATGTTATTCTTTTCAGAATTCCTGCTCTAAGATAAAATTGATTTAATGGATTAAAAAGTTGTATGTAATGAATATGATCAACAAGATCGCTCCATTCATTCCATGTTTCTTTGTAGTATTTACCTTTCACAGAGGATGCCAACCACAGGTCATATACAAATCCAAAGTTAATGTATTTTATTTTTAACAAACCACCTCCGTAAATATAATTAGTGCCTTTGTATGAAACAATCCCACCGTAACCAGTGAAATTATAATTAAATTTCTTAGGTCTTTTACTCGGCAGATCGAAATCAAAAGAACCAGTGGGCAAAAGTTTTTTATTTAAAAGCTCAAATATGTAATTGGCATCTTTACGATTATCCTTAAGTTTTTCTATGGATTGTATTTTATATTCTCCATATGAGTAACAAGATTTTTCAGTTAGCCACACTGTTGTGTCGTTAATAGAAACAAACACGCTTCTTTTGCCGGCATATTTAATAATTACAGAGTCTGTTATGAATTTATAACATATGTTGTCAATTTTACTTTTTTTATGAATTATAACTTCACCATTAAGTATATAAAATATTCTCTCTTCTAAATCTACATTAAAACACGAGTTCTTTGAAAACTCCAATATTTGACCGGGGCATATCAATAGAAAAGCTTTGTCATCTCCTGTACAAATTGTTTTACACTCTGGGATTCCCGAACCTAACGATACAATTCCTCGGATTGTATCGAGAGAATCTGGCTTAATGAAAGCAGTTTCACCATAGAGTAAAATCGGTGATGGAAATATATCGGAATTATTATAGCTGGATCGTTCATCCGAAGGAATCTGTGCAGATATAGTTATATTCAAAAATAAAACAAACAAAAAAATAGCGATATTTTGCAGAGAAATTTCCTTTGCCTTTTGACATGAAATAATTGTCATTTCAAAAAATCCCCTCATTAAGAAGCTCATCGCTGGTAACTATCAGTCAGTATAACAAAAGCATTGGATAAGATATTTCTTTCAACTTGCAACCTGAAAGTTCCGAATTATCAATTTATTAAGTGTAAATAAAATTTCAAATGCCAAATGAGAATTTTGAATCTGAATCGTTCTCTTTTTCTAACTAAAACAAATTCAAACAAAAAGTATTTCAATCGATACATTAAATTTCTATTTGAAACGCAAATAAAAAAAGGACGGTTTCACTCCGTCCCTTTAAATTGTTGATATTAGATCTATACAATTCAAAAATTTACTGCTTACCCATGCGCTTTTTGGCTGCCTTAAGCTCCACTGGATCCGGGAACAAAATAACTTTCGCACTAACTCGCGGACGCTCGATCATCCTCTTAAATCCTTCTTCAAAGTCCTCAAGAGTATACATATGCGTAATCACTGGAGAAGGATCAAATCTTCCGGATGCTAACAATGCACGATCTCGATACCAGGTATCAAAGATTTTCCTGCCACTAATACCATGGATCTGGCAAGATTTAAAAACAATCCCATTATTATAGTCGACAGGCAATGGTGATTCTGGGGCTATTCCAAATGCAGTAATTCTTCCAGCTTTGCGTACTCCAGCGAAACAATCGACAATAGAATCCTGACTTCCAACCATTTCCAATGCAATATCGACACCGTTTCCATCGGTATTATCCATAATGAATTCAAGCCTTTCTTCAGGAGTGGTTCGATTTGTATATAGCTGAATGTCTGCACCCATTCTTCTTGCAATCTCCATATTAAAATCGTATTTCCCGAAATGGATAATTTTTGCTACACCAGCTGTTCTTGCAATTCCAATTGCGAAAAGTGAAATTGGACCGTCACCGGTTATAAGCATAGATTTTCCGAGAAGATCGTTATCGTAACCACAAACCGCAAAACAAGCGTTACCTAATGGTTCCTGAATCGTAGCAAATTCAGGAGGAATGGATTTATCATTAACCCAACAAACCGATTCATGAACCATAAAATACTCGGCAAATGCGCCATCTGTGTCTACGCCTAATATTCTCATGTTAGTTCCCACGTGAAATACTCCTAAAAGCGAGGTCAGATCACCCGGGTCATATATATGTGTTTCCGCAGAAATATAGTCTCCGACTTTAATTCTTCTGCATTCGTTACCAACCTCGACAACTTCACCTGCAACTTCATGTCCTAGTATTTGTGGTAATGCCTTCTCTCCTATTCTACCTGCAGACCATTGATCCCATTTATAAATATGAACATCCGTTCCACAAATAGATGTCGCACGGACTTTAACTAACACCCAATCTGGAAGGAGTTTTGGAATATGCACTTCAAGATATTCTGCACCAAGTTGCGGTTTAGTTTTAACAACAGCTTTCATTTTTCCCTGCATATATACACCTCCTTCATAATAATTGAAACGCTTAGGTCGTCAATTTTCCTCCATTTATCTGTAATATGAGCTTTTCTATCTCCTTTTTATCAGGTGCATCAGGATAGTTGTTTATATACTTTCTTAACGATTCCACAGCTTTTTCATATTCAGCTTGTTTGTAATAGGTAGCTGCTAATGCCAACCATGCCGAAACCAACTTCGGGGATAATTGCGTAGCTTTCCTTAGTTCATCCAAAGCTTCAAAACTATGTCCCCTTAAATAATAAATCGAACCTAAGTTCATATGAAACAATGCATTATTCGGTTCGATTTTTACAGCTTTTTCGAAATTCTCTGTAGCATCAGCGTATCGAGACCTTTTATAATTTGTCCACCCTAAGCCGAAATAACCCCACGCATTATTCTCGTTTAAATCAATTACCTTCTGACAATATCTCTCCTGTTCTTCAAGGTCGTCGAGAAGTCGTCCGAAAAGATATATATAAGTATCGTTACCCGGATTGCTTTTCATCAATTCCTTGTATTCCTTAAGTAAAGCTTTGGTCTCTCTATTTCGAGCTTGAATCCTCTGATATAGAATATGCGCTTCAACATATTCATTATATTCTCTAATAGCTAAAAGAGCTTCATCTTTAGCCAGAGGATATTGTCCATTTAAAAAATCTTCCAAAGCCTTATTGTAATGAGGTATTGCGTTACTTAACTGCTTTTCTTTTGGGGTAGCAAAACAACCTTGACCACATAAAACAACAATACATGATATTACAATTATAATCAGCAGTGGTTTTACTTGTAAGTAATTATTTAAAAAGCTTAAATTGCTGTAATATCTCTTCATACTCATATTATTGAATCACCATCCTAATTAAATATTAAAATATTTTACAAAGAATTCCAAAATATCCAATAAAGAAAAACAATACATTTATAAATAGTGCTTCTAATATAGAATATCTGTAAGCCATAAATTAATCACATGCGGTTCCACCCATAAATCTATATTGCTTAATTTCCTCCCTTGAAGGAAGATACGGTTTAATAAAATCTAACTTACTTCTCGCCATACCACCCCAATCTGGATTGTTAATTACTTGACGATAGACTTTCGATGCCTTGAGAAATGTACATTTAACCTCCATATTAACTTCACCGGATTCTGGAACTTTATCCATTGCTTGTGAGTAAACAATGTCACCTTCTACAATATATATATAACCAAAATTGGGATCTATTTTCTTAGCTTTCGATATATAGTTTCGCGCACTATTATAACGTTTCATGTCTTTATAAGTATTTGCAATATCACATAGTAATTTTACACTCTTTGCATTGAATTCCTCAGCTTTTTTAAACTGTGTCAGTGCCTCTTTGAATTCCTTGTTGGCAGCTTTAACAAGACCTAAATACTGATAGCCTCTATAATCGTCGGGATTGGTTTTAATATATTCATCGAGAATAGAAAGAGACCTATCAAATTCACCGCATTTAGCGCAATATTGCCCAAATTTTAAAAGATAATCCGGTTCCTCGGGTAGTAACTGTACAAGGTTTCCAAAAGCCTTCATTGCATCTTCATTCTTGTTATGTGCTACGTATATTTTAGATAAAATATCCCATATATAAGCCTGATTTGAATCCACTATAACAGATTTTTCATACCAGATCATAGCTGAATCAAGTTTGCTTTGTCGAAGAAAAATTGAACCTATTGCATTAATACTCGTATAATCGTTCGCATCGAGTGAAACAGCTCTCTGGAAATTAACAAGTGCCTTATAACAGAAATTGTCAATTTGTTGCGTAATCTTTTCCTTTATTGTAGAATCTGCATCTTCAATTTCACCTTCAAGTCTGCTCACTATCTTTTGATAGATATAGCCAAGCCCGGAAAAAAAGTATGGATTGGTCGGAAATTGCTTTGTGGCGGTCTCATATAGCACCTGAGCAGAATCGATGTATGTAGTATCCGGATGTCTTAAATAAGAATCTGCAAGATATTTATACCCCAGTTCATTAACTGGATCGATTTCCAGAACCTTCTTGAAATTCCTTATAGCATCGTCGTACTGCTTATTTTTATAATATTCTATGCCAAAGGAAAGGTGTTTTCTAATTTCTAAATTTATTTTTGCGGTATCTACCTCGGTCGCTTCTGCAGGAATTTTTTCAATGCTCTCCATCTGAGGTGCACATGAAAGCACGCATAAAACAGTGAAAATAAATATTCCGAAAATGATAGTAATCCGAACCGATTTCATCCGACCCTCAATTCATTAAGGTTTTAGAACAAGGAATTCATATTGAACCTGAATAATTTAAAGTCAAGATAATATTCTTTTTTATTTTATTAACAAGATTCTTCTAACTTTTTCTCTATTTCCAGAAAAGCTTTAATGAAAAATATTCCTGATGTTAAATCATCGGCTTTCCAAGCAATCTCATTTTGATATGCATCGATGTTGAATGTTTCTAGTTTTCTTCCATTCAAATCGAAAATTTGTATAGTAGCTTTTCGGAGATAATATCCGGAAAAAGCGTTTGCATGGAATCAAAAGCTTTCACGATCTCAGAATATGTTCTATAACCACCCATATCCTCCGGTTCAAGATGAGCTAATAATATTCTGGAAGGTCTTCAATTATTATTTGGTATGGAATTACCCAATAGTTAAGAATGTCTATATCATTTTTATCTGCAACAATTTCTATATAGGCTTTTCCGCGAACGTATGCTATATCGAAGTTATATCGCAATTTCATGAACTTAAAATTTGATTGCCCAATTCTGACTAATGATTGACAAGAAACAATTGATACAATAAATAAAACAGTTACAATAAAAAATCTTTTCATATGTACCTCCACAATATAACTTTTCAAGATATGAATATTTTCAATTGTATTCAAGGTTTTTAGGATTCATTTTGAAATTTATTTCTTTCAATTCCCCAGCAAAAATTAATCTTTTCCTTTATATAACAGGGAAACGAGATGATGGCTATCATGAATTATTTTCGTTAGTTCAGCAAATTGACTTGAGGGACATTATGCAAATCAAACCAAGCGATCATTTCGAGTTATCCGTTAAAGGACCTGAAATCCACGGTGAAAACATAATTGTCAAAGCAAAGAAAGCACTGGAAGATTACTTAAAACGAGCAATAAATTTAGAGGTAATTCTTTCCAAACGCATACCGATAGGCTCTGGTTTAGGTGGAGGTAGTTCAAACGCTGCAACTTTTCTTAAAGCTGCTAATAACATTCTCAAATTAGGACTACAAACCAAACAGCTAATTGACATTGGCTCAACAATTGGTTCCGATGTTCCAATATTTTTCTCAGACCATGGAGCTTTAATATCCAGTAGAGGTGAAGCGATAAAATCGGTGAATTTACCAACCGACTACTGGATTTTGCTTATTGTGCCCGATTTCTCGATAGATACCATGTGGGCTTACGCTCAGGTAAAAGAATATAATCAACCACCAGATATTTTAATGAATGAGAGTTTCGACGATCACGATCGCTTTTGGGAACTTATAGGATCATTTAAAAATTCCTTCGAACCGATTCTAACTTCACATTATCCGGAAGTTTATAGTGACATAAAAAAATTAAGGCATTTAGGTGCGGAATTTGCAAGTATAACTGGCAGTGGTGCAGCCTACTATGGAATTTTCCGAGACTTAACTGTTATGTTATCTGTAGCATCAGACAATTGGCATGGCAAAGTTTTTTTACTTAGACCATTGAAAGTTACTAAAACAGTAATCGAGAATAATCTTTAAAGCTACTCAACATTTTGTATTTGCTCTCTTATTCGTTCCACTTCCTCTTTAAAATCGATGACAAGTTGAGATACTTCCGTGCTGTCAGTTTTAGAACCAATGGTGTTTATTTCTCTGTGACATTCCTGCAAAATGAAATTAAACTGACTTCCAACTGGTTTTCGGCTTCTAAATAATTTCAGCATACGATCTGTGTGAGCCTTAAGTCGTGTAATTTCTTCAGTAACATCAGCTCTTACAGCAAGATGTGCAACCTCCTGAAGTAATCTTTTCTCGTCTATTTCAACATCTTCGATGATTTTAGAAATTTGTTCGCGAATTTTTTCATAACGAGCTTTCTGCGTTTCAACCTCAAGTTTTCCTATAAGTTCTGTAATCTTACAAAGCGAATTAACTCGTTTTTTTAAGTCCTTTTGAAGGGCAGAACCTTCCACACGTCTTGACTCTTTCAAGTTCAAGAGAGCTTTCTCTGTCGAATTCAATGCAAGAATTAATGCTTTGTTTTGGTACTCTGGATTTGGAGTTTTATTCAATAACTCTGACATTTGGAGGAATCTTTCTAACGATACACCCGTATTCTCGAGTTGCAATCGTGAATCTATTCGTTTAATAATCGATGTATACAAGTCCAAAAGAACCTCGTCAATCTCTATATTCCAGATATCTGTTATCGAGCTTACAATATTCACATTAAGCATAACTTTTCCGCGGGATGCATATTTTCGAATTAGTTCCGCAAATTCACTTTCAAAACCGCTGAGAAATGCATTAACTCTTATACTCGGCTCTAAATATCGAGAATTAATCGATCGCACTTCAGCGGAAATCGTTAATCCATCAGCAGAAACAACAGCACTACCCTGACCAGTCATTGAATAAAACATAGATTATCTCCCAAATATCGATTTTAAACTCTTTTTCATTATACTTTCGCCAGTTTCCTTGGATTCTTCCTCAGCACTTTCCTCCAATCCTTGTTTGAGCATTTCTTTTATAGAGAATTTTTTAGGTTTCTCAGTAATGGCAGTTTTTGCGCCTTTCCAAGCGTAGTTTAATAATTCCATCTCGGTTTCAGAAGATTTCAGTTTCACAATCCCTGTGACCGGAATATCCTCTGTAACCCAGATGTCCATTCTTTCATTTCCCGAAGTATCTATATATGTAATATGATGGCATTCAAATTTACCTGCTGGAACTTTTATTGTCTCCTCAGTAATTGTCATTGTGGGGCTGTCGTATAAATTCGGTAAATCTTTGTAATCCTTAAAATCCATTTCATATTCTTCCTCTGGAATATCTTTCATTTCCTCGGAGTCGATCTCAAATTCCCAAGCAGGATCGTCGTTACTCTTCATAATCATAGAAAAATACGATCCTTCGCCTTCGGAAATACGACCCTTAACAAGATATTTGAAAATTATCCTATCACCTTCCTCACTGTTTATTTCAATCTCAATCCAGTGGCAATCCTGACCATTACATTCCTCAGAACCAACTATTGAAATTTTCATTTTCCCAGAATTTTCGGCATCCTCGGTTTTAAGATTATACTCGCACCAACTACCGATTTTTTCTTTGGCTTTCGGGGTATTAACACCTGCAAAGGGATTGAACATAGACGGTCCCTGAGCCAAAGCTAATGAAAATATTACAAGAACAACTGCCATTAGTTTAAGCTTCATATCCTTCCTCCTTTAGACATTATATTCAGCAAGTTAATTTATAGCTATTGGATGCTTCGCACAAACAAAATGGCTTGATTTAATCGATAATTCATATATTATTTCCCTGTATGAAAATTAGCTTTCATGAGATGAGTAAATTAAAGAAACAATGTTATCAATTTATAATTTGAGGATAACGGAGGTAAATATATGTCTGCAAGATCATTTATATTTATTATTGTCAGCCTACTCCTTTTTTCATTTTCGAATGGCAAAGAAAATGAATCAAAAAATGAACCTCAACTTCAAGAAAAGCAATTAACAGTTGAGGAATTTATCGCTGTATACGTTGATCTATCTGTTGCTGCCGAGCAATTCCTCGACGACACATTAACTCTCACTGTTGCTCAGGACAGCATTTTTTCAAAGCACGAAATTACTCGACAGAGTTTTGAGGACTTTCGAAAAAAGGTCGATGAAAATCCCGAGAAATGGGCATATATATGGCAGGATATAATTAAAAGATTAGAGGAACTGGATCGAGGGGAGCAACCCGACGTTAAAGTCGAAACAAAAAAGGAAGAAAAGAAATCTAAGAAAGATTAAGAATGTCCAATATTCCTGTGTTTTTAGATACCGCACATGAAATTCTTTTGGGTGGCAAAAAATGGCTCCTTCTTAAAGATGGATATCTCACCGGTCAGGAAAATATGGACAGAGATCGTAAGCTTCTTCAATGGGCATATAAAAATCAAAATAGCATTCCCGTTTTGAGATTTTTCCTATGGAAACCTCCAGCAATTTCACTTGGCTTTGGTCAAGATATAAAAGAAATAGATATTGAAAAATGTTCGGCAATGGGAATCGACGTTGTTAAACGACCCACTGGTGGTAAAGCTATATTCCATCATACTGAATTCACATATTCGATTACAACACCACCCTATCATATTCTCTCGCAAATGAGTATTCTTAAAACCTATAATGAAATTAGTCGTGCTCTGGCATTAGGATTGAAAAACCTTGGATTAAATGCAAAACTCTCGAAAGGTGATCCCACATTAAGCACAAAGAATCCTTCGTGCTTCTCCTCGACATCCAGATATGAACTTGTGGTAAACGAGAAAAAAATAGTAGGTAGTGCACAACGCAGAAAGAATGGAGCTGTTCTTCAACAGGGCTCAATATTAGCTGGACCACAATATCTTAGATTATCTGATTTCATTCTAACCCATCGTGAAATTGTAAAAGACGAACTTGAAAATCACAGCACATATATAGAAAAATGCCTTGGCTATATTCCTGATTACGAAGATTTTATTTCTGCAATGGTCTCCGGCTTTAAATCTGCGTGGGAAAATACATTTTAAGAAACTCACTTTATAAAAGTTTTCAAATCGATTTTAGTTCTTAACTTATAGAAACCTTACTTTTGTGTAAATTTATTGATAAAGAGCAAGTTATGAGTACAACTCATAATCTCTTTTTTTGTTTACATAGATTACTAGATTTATTATTTTTCAGGATTTAATTGAAAAAATTCTAATCAGCATGAGAATATTAATGCGAGGATCGAAAACAAATAAAATTGTATCATTGTGTTCACTGGCAATTATCACTGTATTGATAGCTCTACCTCATACTACACTAACATACGAAAAATGTGGAACTTACGATGCAATGAACCTTTTTAGAACTACTCGAGTCACAGTTTCGCGACCAATACTTCCTTTTTATGTAGGCACTGAGCACTTCAAAATATGGTTCGACACATTGACTATTTATCCCGGCGATGCTAATCTTAATGGAATTCCAGACTATGCAGAATCCTGTGCAGTTTACCTTGAATATGTTTGGAAAATATATTTCGATTCACTTGGATATAAAACACCCGTTCCTGACTCGATGGGATTAGAAGATCCAGACCTTTACGGTGGAGACCCAAGAACGGATGTGTACCTTAAATCATTTGCGAGTAACTTTTACGGTCAAACTATGAGTACAGAATACTTTATGGACAAAAGAAACGCTTCAGCATATATAGAAATGAATTCAGATATGACTAAACTCCCCAATTATTCCGAAAATCCCTATCCCGCATTAGCAGTTACCTGTGCCCATGAATTCTATCATGTAATTCAATTCGGCTATCGTTATCCATATACAGCACTTGAGATAGCATCGTTTATATGGTGGTTAGAAGCGAGTGCAGTATTTCACGAGGAATTTTGTTTCAATGATATCAATGATTATTATTACTACATCCCCTATTTCCAGGAGAAACCACAGATACCTCTTTTTGCAAATATTCCAGACATATGGTATGGAGCTGTTCTTTTTACTCTTTTTTTAGAGGAATTTTTAGCGCCAGAGAATGTTCGATTTACAGGTGAATTTCTAAAATCGGTCTGGGAACATTGTGTCGATATGGATCCATATACTTCACTCACACAAGAGCTAAACAATAGGGGAACCAATCTATCCACAGTTTTGCAGATTTTCTCATTATGGAGACTTAGAGTTGATCGATATTGGACAGAGAATTTTTTTGTTGAAGGTATAAATTATTCATCGCCTAGATCAGAAACTATAGAATTCGAAAACGACGAAATAATAATTCAGAATTCGATCGCTCCTCTCTCTGTACGATATTACGAATTATCATATGGTCATTATGAATACGGTGTAAAAGCAATATTAGATTATTTAAATCCATATACAAGGGGCTGGCTTATGACACAACCTATGGAGTTTTGCGGAAAAGAACAAATTGCTGCAATATACTCAGATACAAATCGAACAATTGGAATTCCTGGGCGATGGCAATACTACAGCATTTTCTTTGCTCCAATATTATATTCCTCGACAAATGATAGTGATTTCATTCTCAGGATCGAAAAATCGGAAGAAGATTCGGTTCCAATGGAAAAAAATATAATTGTATCCAAAGCATATCCGAATCCATGTACAAACACAGACTCGATTCATTTCGATATCGATATTAACCAGCCTATCGATATGGAAATCGCTATATTCAATGCATCTGGAGAAGTTGTATGGTCTAAGGAAATATCCTACAAAATCCCTCAAGAAACCTCTTTGACATGGGATTGCAAGAACTTCAATGGCAAAGATGTCACAAGTGGAATTTATATCTACAAAATATCATTTGGAAAAAATAAAATATTAGGGAAAATCTTTCTTGTCAGGTAAGACATTTTTTCTTTAAGCTTGATTTTATTTATATTAACCGTAAAACGATGTGTCTAATTCAAATAGTGAATTTTCCAAATTGAAAAAATTTGCTTATGCATAAAAAAAAATGAAAAAAATATTACCAAAAGTAAAAAAAATATTGGAAACCTTGTAAGACCTAACTATATATTATATGTGAATTGTATCCGCCCGGTTGTCTCACCTAATTATTCCAATTAGGTCTTGAAAATTATTACTTAAGCTATATTAATACATCTATGAAATTGTATTTCAGAAAACATGCAGGATTAAGTTTAATGGAAGTAATGACTGTAATAATAATTACAGGAATCCTTCTAGCAACATCGTTCTTCGTGCTCAAAGGAGTCGGAAATAAAATGCACCTTAACGGAACAGCAATAAATGTAAAGCAGGATTTATCATTGGCTAGAACTAAGGCTCTCGAGGGTGGTACAAACCACGCAATAGATTTTTCTTCGGGAACAACCCCTGAATACTGGACAATATCTCGATTTGATTCGGATAGTGGTGTATGGATAGAAGTCTTCAGAAGAAATCTACCATCTAAAATTATATTTGGTAAACCAAACGGTGTAACTACCGGTCCTGATGGTTCAACAATTCCCGCGGATGGAGTATCCTTCTCAGGCAATAAATTGGTTTTCACACCCAGACAGGGTACTACATCGAGTGGTACAATTTATTTCACATTCAGAGATGGTCCAAAAACTTCCGATCTAAAAGCAGTAGAAGTTAATGCTGCAGGCAAAGCTATAGTATTTACATACGATGGAACTAAATGGTATTGATTGAAATAGATAAGTATTTAAATTAAAAATTTTTATATTAAAAGAATATTGGAAATGAAGCTAAGAAGAAAAATAAATAACCCGGATGGTTTCAGCTTGCTGGAGGTGATGGTCGCCTTCACAATCCTTATGATAGGTGCAACAATGCTTATACCATTCTCCTTCTTTGCTATTCAGAAAAATATGTATAACAAACGAATTGTAAATGCTCGATCTGTAGCAGAACAGTTTACAGAGCAGCTAAGAGCCATAAGTTATTCAGATCCTTTAATTTCTGACGATTCTGATACCACAGATTTGTATGATTTTTCAAATCCAGATCATATAGATAGCGTAGAAGCTGAGAATTTTCTTTATGAACTAAAATGGAATGTCGCTGAGAATGTGCCGTCAAAAGATGTGAAATCTATTTGTATTTCCGTTGAATGGGTAGAATCGGGTTTAAATACTCAAAAAAATAGCATTGCTTTTATTACATATAAGACAACTGCAGCTCGGTGACATAAAAAATTTTTAGAAAAAAAATCATTTTTTTGGAATTGCAACGCAATGAAGAAGAAAAATTGGTTAACATTACATTCAGGTTTATCTTTGACAGAGCTCTTAGTAGCAATGGTTTTGATATCACTTCTCCTACTTGGTACATTCTACATGTTCTCTAACTTTTTCGCCTCTACTCTTGCTTCGCAAAAAACCACCGTAGAGCAATCAGATATTCAAGTTGCATCTCAATTCATTAAATGGGACATTCTAATGACAGGCTATGGTCTCGCAAGAAATGTTGTTCCCATTACAATAACTGACAATTCCGGGGAGAACAATTCCGATATTATTACTTTACGATCCACCTCCTTTGGTCTCGGTGGTGATAGAGGAAAATGGACCTATATTATGCAACCTATTACAGTACCTACAAATTTAATTACAGTTCGAAGATGGGACAATGAGGACGACATCGATACTAATGATTACATAACAATTTTAAGTCCTCTAAAAATGAAAGTAGGTGCACTGGTTTATCAAGTTGTGGCTGTAACAGAAACAATAACTACAGATAGTATACCAGTACTTATTCTTCAGTTAAATCAATACTTAACAACCAGTACAAATTTCGTATTCGCCTCGACAGACCCAAATGGTTATGAAAGTATTGTTTATTCACTAAACAACGGCTCTCTTCTCAGAGACGATAAAGTCTTCCTCGAAAATATCGCCGATTTTCAGATGTCTCTCTGGATCGATATTGACGGTGATAGGAGAATCGACAGTGGAGAAAGATATTATGATACATCACCGGTATATTCAAATCCTGCATTGATACCAAAAATCCGATTAACAAAAGTAGTCTCTCTAACTGCAACTCAGGGGAGTCAAAATTATCGTTACGGGTTAGATTCTATTAAAGTTGAAAATAATGTTATAAACACCAATGCTGTGGGTAGAAACAAAAAGTATGACCTTTGGGAATCTAACTACAACCCAAGGAATTTCTAAATATGAAGCTCAATGCTAAAAATCGACATGGTATAGCAATGCTTACAGTTTTACTTATCGTTATATTCATGATTATTATTGCGGGTGTTGTTTTGAATCTCATTGTTGGTGGTATTCGTATTAGTGGAAGTTCACGACGCTATTTCTCCATATTTGAAGCAGCAGAATCCGGTCTTGAAATTGGTTTTATTCGCATCGAAGAGGCAGCTGATAATGCTACAGTGGTCGATGAAAGTAACTTTAATGTGGGTGATAAAACCATTAATATTACCGTCGATGAAATGTTTACTGGTACAGTTGCTGGCGCAGGTATAGGTTTTGGCGGTTCCGGATATGAAGGTATCGGAGCCGGAATTTCTGCCGGGGGCAGTGCAAAATATTACAGATTAGAATCTCAAGCATCAGGTTCTCAAGGCGAGAAAAGCGTTCTCGAAAGTGTTTATCGAAAAATCATAGGCGTACAAGCTAAATAGTTCTATTATTATTTGTTTTACTAAGAACTGTTGAATAGTTAATAATTGAAAGATTACATATTAAAAGGAGGACTTTTAAGCATAAATATTCAATTTCAATAGGCGATTATTTATGGGTCATATGTCAATTTTTCTACTTTAAAACACGGAATCGCACGGATGGATACTGGATATATTTTAAACATCCAGGAGGAAATAATGTATAAAAAAATAATGTATCTTTTTCTTGTAGCATTTATTCTAATAAGTTTATCTTCAGCTCAACTTATCCGAAGAGACTCGCTGGATGTACCACCGTGCAATGTACCTCCATTTATCTCCGAAACGATTGTCCCAAATGTAATGATGATCATCGACAACTCTGGCTCGATGAATTATGAACCATATACAGGAACTTACGACGAAGCATCGCTTTATTATGGTTATTTCGATCCTGATAGCTTCTATGAATATAACACCTCAACAAATATTTGGGAACCTACACAAAGCTGGTCAGGTGTGGCGGATTTATCCGATCTTAATCACATGAAAATGGTTGGCAACTTGCTTAACTACATGTACATGCGGCGTCTCGATAACCTAAGAAAAGTTCTGACGGGAGGAAGAATATATGACAAGGAATATGCCGCTGATGAAAGAATTATCTTCGACGGCAGTGCTGGTAGAGGTGATAGTTATTATAGATATTTTTATGCCGACGACAATTGCTTCTACAGAACAAGAATGGGTTACGCCTCAAGCGATGGATCGTATCATAGGTTATATTATCTATATAAAAGACATGACTGCACAAGCGGTGACTTGGAGTATATAGCAACTCCAAAAGCATATCTGCGCGTTCGCAGCAATGTTACCGAAAGCGAATTTCAAGGTGGTATTATTCACAAAATATTTGACAAGGTTAAACTCGGCATGGCTCACTTTCACAACTCTGATGGTGGATATATTGAATATCCCTGTGGTACAGTTACTGAGGAAACTTATATAGATCATATCAACAATATGTATTGCGATTCATGGACTCCACTTGCAGAAACATATTATGAAGTAACTCGATATTTCAGAGCTACGAACGGTTATTTTAACGTCACGGATTATTCGAGCATCGATCCTATAGACGGTTGGTGTCAGAAGAACTTTGTTATTTTAATCACGGACGGAGAAAGCACAATGGACCTTGAAATTCCCGATGAATGGTTAAAAGATTACGACAATGATGGTAATGACCCCGGTTCCTTTGCTTCCAGCGGTTCAGATTACCTTGATGACATTGCATTATGGTCCCACACAACAGACCTTAGAAGCGATTTTGTTAACGAACAGGAAATGTCGCTTTACACGATTTATGTTTTCGGAACTTCAAGTATGGCAATAGATCTTCTCTCTGATGCAGCAAAAAACGGTGCATTCGATGATAAAAACGCAAATAACATCCCAGATTTACCTGAAGAATATGACCTTGATAGTGATGGTGTACCGGATGGCTTTTTCAATGCTGAAAACGGATACCTTCTTGAAGATGCTCTAATTACTGTTTTCGTAAATCTTCTCAGACGATCAGTATCATCTTCAGCTGTATCTGTTGTATCGTCCACATCAAAGGGCGAAGGTTTAGTCTTTCAAGCATTTTTTCAACCTGCTAAATTCGTTGGAAGTGCACATCTAAGTTGGATTGGCGATCTTCACTCTCTATGGATCGACCCATACGGAAATATGCGTGAGGATACCGATGGTGATGGTAAACTCGATATGGAAGATGACTACATTTCAAGGATCTATTTCGATCCTGTTGCAAATAAAACCCGTGTTGACCTATGGGAGGATACAGATGGAGACGGTGATGGTGACCTACTAATAGACAAAGCAGACCTTGACATAGTTAAATCTGTTTGGCGAGCGGGAGAAAGACTGAAAAACGAACCTGCATCGAGCAGAAAAATATTTTATGTTAGCAACTCAAGAGCATTCTACATGGATTCTGCTCTTTATGCAGGAGCACCCGGTATTGCCGATTCTGCAGAAGTAGTTGATTTAGAGAGTTCGACCTGGGAATTTAAAACTTCGTATGTTGACAATGTAAAAAGATATCTTGCTGTGACATCCACAAGTGTAGCAGAATCTCTAATAAATTATATACGAGGTGTGGATTATGAATACACTCGAACGAGAACAATCGGTTCAGATGTCTGGAAATTGGGAGATATTATCAATTCCTCACCAAAATATGTAGGTGCACCAGCTGAAAGATATGATCTCATTTACTCTGATACAAGTTATAAACCTTTTTATATCAAATATAAAAACAGAAAACCAATAGTTTTTGTAGGTGGTAATGACGGTACTCTTCATGCTTTCAACTGTGGAAGATATGTCGAGTTACCAGGCCAACAGGAAAGAGGCTATCTAATATCCAGTGGTTATAATCTTGGTGAAGAAATGTGGGCACTAATTCCACACAATTTACTACCTCATCTCAAATGGTTAACCGACCCAGAATACTGTCATGTTCCATATGTCGACCTTACTGTTAAAATTTTCGATGCAAGAGTTTTTGCTGACGATGATGCTCATCCCAACGGCTGGGGAACGATTTTAGTGGGTGGACTTCGTTTTGGAGGCTCTGAATACACTGCTCAATTTGACACAGTTTCCACAAGCGATACATTGACTTTAGGTAAAACATATACTCCATCATATTATGTAATTGATATTACGGATCCTGAATACCCAGGATTTATGTTTGAATTTTCCTCGGACGATCTTGCATATACAACTTCCAGACCAGGAATAATGTTATCGCAAGGAAAATGGTTCCTATTATTGGGTTCTGGTCCAGTGGATATGATTGGTCTGAGTGATCAAAAAGGCAAGTTATACGCATTAGACATATCTAATATTAATTATAAGGTTACTTCGGAACTCAAATATGTTATCGATCCGGTAACAGCAAGCAACCATGGTGTTTTTATACTTCCCGATGATAATTCGCATTTCGGTGATTTTACACCGGTTGACGCCAATATTGACGGCACTGTCGATGTTGTTTACTTTGGCATTTCATATCTTGAATCTGGTAATTGGAAAGGAAAGATCTATCGCCTTAATACAAACAATAGTGCCAGTCCTGGGGATTGGCTACTCTCGAATCTAATCACCATTCCCGCTCCGATTACAACATCTCCCGTTGCTACAATCGATGCAAATGGTAATCTATGGGTATATGCTGGTACCGGTAGATATTTTTCCGATCAGGATGAACAGGATATTTCATCTCAATATATATTCGGTGTAAAAGATCCATACTGGCAGACTGGTGGGTCAGAAATTAGTTGGGATAGTCTCTTCGATGTTTCAAACGCTTCTGTCCAAATAACTGACACAGGTACATACGTTTACGGTTTAGGAGAGGAAATGTCATATTCTGAGCTTAGGGTTAAAATTAGTGCTAAATCAGGATGGAAACGCACACTTCAAAATTTAAGAGAAAGAATTATCTCAAATCCAATTCTTATTGGTGGTGCATTATTTTTCACAAGTTTTGTGCCTTCAGAAGACATATGCGCATTCGGTGGAACATCTAGATTATACGGTGTTGATTATTTGACTGGAATTCCGGGAGAGACCGCGATTTTAGGACAAGATTCTGAGGGATGGTTATACCATTCGGTATTATTAGGAGAAGGAGTACCATCAAGTCCTGCGGCACATATCGGAATTACAGACCAAGCCACAATTCTCGTTCAGCTTTCCACAGGTACAATCTCACAAACTGCTGCGAGTATTAAATCTCCGAAAAGTGGTTCTCTTTTCTGGCGAGGAAAATAATTTTTTTTATAAAATTTGAAAGATGGAGGAGGATATAAGTGAAAAAGATAATTTTAATAATATTAGCTGCTATTATCGTTGTGGGAACTCCTGTATTCGCGAAAAAAAAGCCTAGGAAAAAAATTAGCATGGAAGCAATGAATCCTTATTTACAGAATACCAATATTATGGATAAATTTGATTATTTAAAAGTTAAAAACAACCCTAATGCAGCAGATACTGTTATAGAATTTACAACATGTTTTACAATTATTAATTTAAGAATCGAACTATCGGATGACTTATTCGAATTAGATAAAAATGTTGAGGTTATTAAAGTACCGACACTGTTATTCTTTGGGGAAAAAGAGGACCACTACATCGATAAAATTATGAATGGAACTCCCGGCAAAATTGAAGAAATACAACCAAGTTCACTGGCAAGAATATTTCTACAATATCACAAAGGTAAAATTTCCGTTGTGAGAATAGAATATAGCAATGAATTTCTTGAATCATAAATCATATTCTGCAACTGATAAAATTGTATATTAATATTTAATATATGCATTATAATTTGGGTATTATAATTTTACGGAGCATCATTTATTTCGATGCATTAAGAAATAATGCTTCAATTAACTCAGGCACATTAGTTTGGGGTGCTATAGCTATAATCTCTATCACATTTAATATTTGGTTGCTGTTAAAGTATAAATCAAAGCGAAAAGATAGTTTAGATATATCCCCAACCCAAAGAATTGCACAAGAATTTGAAATTAGCATCGATGGGTTTGTCCTTTTAAATCGAGATGGAAAAATTCAATTATATAATGATTCTTTCACAAAACTTTTCTCAATATACAAAAACTGCAAAAATGATAACTTCGCTATATATTTGCCAAAGAAGTATTCTAATTCATTTATATCTTCTTTCAGAGTTGCGCTCTTTGGATATTCTACTGAATTAGAAATAGAATATCCGAAGCTCAATAGAATTTTCAGCCTTCACTTAAAGCCTTTCTACTGGAAATCTAATATTACTAACGTTCAGGTTATAATAAGAGATGCTACAGAACAAAAACGAAGTTTAAAGAATTTAGAAATGTCGAATAAGATAATCACCAAGACACATCTTGCCATTATCGTTCTCAATAAATCACTCAGAATTGTCCGAACAAACCCATTTCTAAGACAGCTTCTTGAAACCAATGATACACATTTATTAAACAGTTATTGGATAGATTACATTGAATCGAGTAATGAATTCAATTATGAGTCTTTCTTTCTTAATATTTTTGAAAAGCGATCACCATATATTCATATAGATCTCAAGATTAAATCAAAATCAGAGAAAACAAAGCTTATAAGCTGGGGTTTCATGATTCTATACGATTCAAGGGGTGTACCAGAGCATTTGGTTGGGTTTGGTGAGGATATAACAGAAAAAAAGAAAATGGAAATTGCGCTTTTTGAATCTGAGAAAAAATACAAATTCCTAATAGAACACTCTCTCGACGGTATTTATATCCTAAATAGAATCGGTACAATTATATATACTAATAATAGTCTCCTGCAAATTCTAAAGATGAATGATTTTTTCGAAGTAATCGGCAGGAATTTTAAAGACATTACCGGTGAATCCTATTATGGAATGGTTGAGCAAAAGCTCAATGCTCACTTTGACGACCCACTTAGAACATTCAGATATGAATTCTTGGTCAAATGCCGAGATGGTGAAACTAAATGGGTTGAAGTTAGCGATGGCATAATCAAAATGGACAATGAAGAAGTTATTTTTGGAACAATGAGAGATATAACCAACGAAAAGAACCTTAGAGAACAAATTAGCAAAATGCAAACACTTGACGCTTTAGAAAGAATGGTTGACGGGATTGCTCACGATTTTAACAACGTTCTAACTGGGATTTTAGGATACTCATCTCATTTATATCATCTCACTGCTGATAATAAGCAACTTCATTCTGTCGTTGGATCAATTCTAAAAGGCAGTAACAGAGCTGTGGATATGATTACAAGACTTCGTTCCTTTTCACGGCATGAGGATTATGAGTTAGTTCCATTGAAAATTAATGAAGTAATTTATGAATCAATCGATGTCCTTAGCGGTGGTTTAGAGGAAAGCATAAAGCTCAAATTCGATATATGTAAGGACGAAATCATTATAATGGGTGATTCTGTAACTCTTCTAAATGCTATATTAAACATACTGATCAATGCAAAGGATGCATTGCCTAATGGAGGAAAAATTGAAATTATCACACATATTGAAGAAATTGATAGAGAATTCGTCGAAACACATTTAGAAGCTCGAATAAGCACATATTATGCAATAAAAATCTCCGATGAAGGTATCGGTATGAGTGAGGAAACTCAAAGTCGAATTTTCGAGCCTTTCTTCAGCACCAAAGGCGAAAAAGGCACAGGATTGGGCTTAGCTCAAACTTTCGGTACAGTTAAAACTCACAATGGTTTTATCGATGTATCCAGCCAACTCGGAATGGGAACAACTTTTACTATATATTTGCCCGTTTTGGCAATCACAAAAAAGGATCTTGAGAAGAAAATCGAAGCCAAAGAAACACCAGATAGAAACAAAAAAGTGGATATTTTAATTATTGAAAACGAAGATGCTATAATTAAACTTCTTTCGACGACACTTGAAGAACAGGGATATTCAGTATCTATCGCTAAAACTCTTATCGAAGGTCGAAGGAAATTCGAACTTAGTAAACCTCAAAATCCTATTATAATATCTGATATTTCCTTAGAAGGTGTTTCCAGTCTTGAATGGCTTGAGGAAATTAGAAATGACAAACCTAAACCAAGTGTTATCTTAATAAGTGGATCTAAGGATTTTGAGAAAAAGGATTACAGTTCGGTTGCAGACATGTTCTTAGCTAAACCTTTCCCAATGAGTCTATTAATTAAAGAGATTGAAAAATTATCTTAGAAAACCAAATAAATAACTAAGTTGGCTTCTTTATTGCCCATTCTAACCAATTCATCCATTCGTTCAAACCCTCTTCAGTTTTCGCTGAAAATTGAATTATTTTTGTCTTTGGATTAACTGTCATTATCGACTTTCGACATTTTTCAATATCAAAATCTACGTAAGGAATCAAATCCATCTTGGATATAACAACCACATCTGAACCGTAAAACATCTCGGGGTATTTCTCCGGCTTATCATCACCTTCAGGAACTGAAAGCACAATAACTCTGAAGTCCTCGCCAAGAGCGAAAAGAGCTGGACATATAAGATTCCCAACGTTTTCAATAAATATCAACCCTAACTCTTCATTAAGCTCGAGCTCATGCAAAGCCTTGTGCACCATTTCAGCATCGAGATGACAGGCACCATGCGTTTTTATTTGATAGCACGGAACATCAAGAGCATCGATTCTGGTTTTATCATTGTCAGTCTCTAAATCACCCTCGATTACTGAGACTTTGATTTTATCTTTTAATGCAGGTAAAGTCTTCTCCAAAAGTGTGGTTTTTCCCGAACCAGGAGAACCCACAAGATTAATCATAACTATCCCAAACTTTGAAAGTTTATCGCGATTATGAGCGGCAATCTTCTTGTTCTCTGCAAGAACATCGATTCCTACATCGATAATTTTCGATTTTTCATTATCTTGCTCACATCCACAATCTTCACACATTGCTTGACCTCTTTCTATCTGTTATTTATATCTCAAATCCTATAAAAGAATTTCTTTACAGCTATTTAGCAAAATCATAGGTTCTACTTACCTGTTTTTTGCTTTCTTATCCAATCAGCAATATCTTTTAGGAGAACTTCATTCACATGCCCTTCAATTTTGTACTCTGCAGGAGTTGAAATACCGCTTCCAGCAATCATAAGATGGTTAAGATTATCATATACTTTGAAAACTACGTTCTTGTTTTTCTTTAAATCCGATTTCCAAAGTTGAAGTTCAACATCTGTAATCTGATAATCTCTTCCACAACTTATAATTAATATCGGTATGGATATTTTTTTTGCAGCTTTTATAGGATCATAGGCATTGATATCCGCCCAATATTCTTTACCTGCTCCGTAAACAATTTCGTCTTCTTCTATATCCAAACTTTCTATTTGCTCTATTATCTTTTCCAATTCCATAAGTTGCTCTTTTTCATTGTCGCTAATCTCACCATCGAGACTTAAAATGTACTTGTTCTGTTCTCTAATCAACACGGTGAGCGGTCGCGCATTAGCTGCGACTAAAACAACCCCCGCTAATATTGACTCCCTGAGAGCAATCCTTGGTGCAACCATTCCTCCAAGGCTATGTCCAAGTATAAAAATCTTTTTTGGATCGATACCCGAAGTTTTCCTCAACAATGCAATCGCTGCTCGAGCATCTTTAATATATTCATGCTCGAGTGTTATTATTTCCACACTATCCATTAACTCATTGGGATATTGTCTTGTTCGTTTGTTGAAACGCAATGTAGCAACACCCATAGATGATAAACCCCAGGCGATATCTTTAAACGGTTTATTAGGTCCTAATGTCTCGTCCATATCATTCGGACCAGAGCCGGACAAAAGCACAACTACCGGAAAAGGACCATCTCCAATGGGCATAGTAAGCATACCATCCAATTGCCAAGGTTCTATGCCAATTTTAGCAGCTTTTTCTGTGAAGGAAGTTTCATCTACATAACCTGGTGGTTTATATTCATATGCTGACCCCTCGTCTTGCACAAGAAACATACCTGCTATTTTACCTGTTTGATCGAAAGCTACTTTGATACCAACGAAAGAATACTCAAAATCGCAATTAACTATAACTACCGTGTAATTTGCTTGTGTTTCTATACGAGTTCCTGTTATCTTTTTAAATCCACCCATAGCTTCATTAAGTTGTTCCCACAATGCCTGCAAAGAACTTGGTGTTAAAGTAATAGACATTGTTTCATCAAATAATTCATATGCCTTATTATATTCTGCATCGCGAAGCATCTGAATGTATTCGATAGCTTTTTCTTCATAATCAGTTGTACCGAAACTCAACGAAAAACTCAAACACAATATTGTAACGACAGTTGACATAACCAAATCTCTTAACTTCGTACTTTGATTAATGATTGTCATTTCTCCTCCTATGTAATAACATCATCTTTTTGTCAAAACTCTTCTAAAGTATTTAAAATCAGGTTAATGAATTCATTAAACTACATATCCTTAACCAACCCGTTAAGTTCAGCCATTGAAAAAACTGGTCCGTCAACACATACATATTTATGTCCCAGATTACATCGACCGCATTTGCCAATACCACATTTCATCCGCATTTCAAGTGATAAGTAAATCCTATCCTCAGGGAAACCTAATTCAGATAGAATGGGTAATGTAAAACGAATCATTATTGGTGGACCACAAACAATAGCAAAAGCATTCGAGGAATTAGGTGCAATATCTTTCAGAACAGGAGGTACAAGACCCACTACGCCATCCCAATCCGGATGTGGATTATCGATTGTGGTAACAAATTCCACATTAGAATAATTCGACCATGTTTCCAATTCCTCTCGATAAAGGAAAAGACCCGGAGTTCTCGCTCCATATAGAACTGTGATCTTACCGTAATCGTCTCTATTAGCAGGATCAACCAAGAAAAGAAAAAGAGATCGCAATGTCGTAAAAGCATAACCTCCACCAACAATAACAACATTATGATCCTTGAAAAGTTCAACAGGATAAATGTTTCCCAAAGGTCCTCTTAATCCTATTATCTCATTGTCTGCGGTTGCATGCAATCTATTTGTTAAAGTACCGATCCTATTGACCGAGAACAGAAGCTGTTCACCCTCAACAGGTGACGATGCAATACCGAAGGGTGCTTCACCCCAACCCCAGATTGAAATCTGGCAAAACTGACCGGGTAAATACTCGAATTTTTCTGCATCTTCCGGATTAACAAAATCGAAAAGAAAACTTTTTACATTGTTATCTTCAGTCTCAATCCATGAGCGTGATAGACGAACTGGAACTGGTTTATATGGATTCTCATTATCGAATTCGGACATTTCCTCTCCTCTTTATTCTAATTAACGATATAGTATGCGACTTTTCTACAAAATAATAGCAACAATATGAAAAATAATCACCAACTTTTGCACAACTTATGTAATAATAATAGCTTGAAAGAATCATGTTTATTATATCCATAGAATTCTTCTTGTAAAACTTTTGTATTTAATCAAATAGATTCCATTCTCAAAATCTTTCGCCACCCATTTCATGCATTTCCTCGCCTGTAAACTTGAAACCGAATGACCGCGAATATCATAAATATATATCATCTCACCAGATTTAGGCTTATCGGATATTAGAATATTGCACTTTAGATTAAAAGGAGTTGGAAACACATTAAAATATTTTGTCAAATTGCTTTTGCATTCTCTAATAAAATGTGGGTCGTATTCGAATACTCCAATATCCGGAGCCTTTCCGATATAGCCATCTGAAAAATTATGAATAATCATATCCTTATCTATTATTGAAGAAGTCGATACAAGAGTGTAATCAATCCTCAATCTCGGATCGCCTGTGAGTCCAGAACTCTGAGATAAGCATATAATCGGAAACAACATCAAAATTAAATAGATTTTTATTAACTCAAAGATCATTCCGTTTATATTTTTGTTAGATGTTCTGCTTCCATTGCAACTTGTCTTATATCTATATTCACCGGACATTCTCGAATGCAACGTCCACAACCAACGCAAAGTTGTATATCTTCGTATTTTTTAGCAAAAAATGACAATTTATGCATCATTCGTTGACGTATTCTATGAAGTTGTGTTTGTCTAGGATTGTGTCCTGATGCCTCGAGGGTAAAGTTCTTAAATTGACATGCATCCCATGTTCTATATCTTCGTGCGAATTTATCAATAATCTCATCGTTAATATCGAAACAGTAGCAACTCGGACACACAAATGTACAGATTCCGCAACTTATACACCTATCTCCTATATGAGCCCAGAAAGCTTCGTTGTCAAAGTTATTCCAGAGTTTATCTTTTATATTTACTGGAACCTTATTATCTATACTTTCAATAACTTTTGATTTTATTTCCGTAATTTCATCTATTTCGTCAATTGTAGCATCCTCAAAATCTATTACAAGATTATCACCGGTTTCTGTAATGGATTCAAGAATCCAATACTCTTCAGCTTCGGTAGCTAAAATATCCGCACCTTCAATTCCGAAAGGACTTCCATCTTCAAATGATGTGCAGAAACATGTATTCAAATGTTCTGTACAGCCAATAGCGATCTTAATAAAACTTTCCCAAAGTGCATTAAAATAGGTGTCATGATAGTCATTCTCGTTGAAAACTCTGTGAATCAACGAAAGAGCCTTTGCATCGCATGGTCGCATTCCCCAAAGCACAGCCCTATCAGTTAGCTTAGTTGTATTATCTGACACATCATTAGTTTTATCCTTTATGTTAAGACTAAACATAGATTGATCCTGCGGAAGAAATATCTCTTTTGGTGACATAACAGTAGTGAATGAATTCCCCATTTTATTCAGTTCGGTGATTTTACCCCATCGATCTTCGCCACTTATAGGACCGTAAAGTATTCCCCTCGAAGAAAAATCTGCCAACCATTCCTTAATTGTATCCTTAGCAACTTTTTTAACCATCATATCTCCCTTAGCATTTTTTTTTCAAAGTAATTATCAAAGATTCTCTTCAATTTTGCACCTAAAGTATTTTCGGGATTATCGTAAAGGTTTCTGACTTTAATAGCTTCTTCAGATATTCTTTTCCCCAATCCCGGATTATTATAAAGTCTAATAATTCTCTCAGCCATAGCCTTGTAATCGCCTACTGGCACCAGAAAACCATTGACCCCATCTTCAATTTGATAGCTCAAACCACCTGTGTCATATGCAATTGCTGCTGTTCCAGCCATTAAAGCTTCAGCGAGAACTTTGCCAAAACATTCTTTATATGAGGGTACTAAAACAACATGACTTTTACTCATATATGAATTTATCATATTATTAGGACGCATTCCAAGAAATACTACATTTTCAGAATAGTTTAGTCGATTCTTCAATTCTATTGCTTTATCTTTCATATATCCGTCACCAATTAGAACAAAAACCGCATCTTTCCCGATTTTCTCAAATACAATTTCGGCAATTTCAATGACATCAATTATACCCTTTGAATAATCAAATCGACCTACAAACGTTACAATAAATTTCCTCTTATTAAAAATCTTCTCAACTTTATGATCTATAAAATATTCTGGAGGATAATAAAGAGAATGTACATCGATCCTACTTTCTGGAATACCTATAGCTTCAAGTTGATTCTTCAAATGCAAACCATTGGTTAGAAGGTTAATTTTAGTATTCTTTACAATTCTTAGGGAAAATCTAACTAACGGTTCTAAAAATGAGTTGTAACTCTTAATGTCTTGGTGAAAAACCATCGATAATTTCGTCCTAAATATTTTTGAATAAAAATACGGTGCAATCAAATCCAAAGAACCACCAACAACTGCAACAATTTTCGGTCTATAGCGATTTAAAATATAGAAAGAAAAAAGCTCATAAAAACCTTTCTTAAACCATCTAAAAAAAGTACCATTAAATCCTAATACTGGTAAAGTATAATAAATTCTTTTCGGTTCGACCTTTTTGGCTCTTCTATCTCTTTTACCAATAATTAAGCCACTTCTATCAAAAATAGCTAAATCATACTGTCTTGAATAACTGTATATGGAATCAAACTTTAGAGTGATATTATCCAACTCCCTAACAGGATCTCCATATCGGATAATAGCCACATCTACATTCATTAAAATCTCCCAATTCTCCCAACATTAAAAACAATAACAAATTTAATGTTTATGAATTTTACTTTCTTATTAAACAATGCTAAATCATAATATTTACAGAATAAATTCCTGAGGATCATCTGTTTTATAGTTCTGGAGTGGTGGTACCTCATCCACTGCAATTCCTGCATCGTAATTATATCTCTCAAAAACTTTTTTAGACTGAAAAGCCAAAATGTCGTCAAAATCTATCCCAACTGGGCAAACCTCGCTGCAATTACCGCATTCAACACATCTACCTGCTTGATGATATAGTCTACCTATATGCCAGAACATGATATCTGTGGGATGCTGTCCTTTATCAACCCAGTGCGGGAACCGTGAATCGACAAAGCATTCTTCGCAATAACACGTTGGACAAGCCTGTCGGCAAGCATAACAACGGATGCACTTTAACAACATCTCCTTCATTATTTTCCATCGATCCGTTCTACTCGTCTTTTCGAATTCTTTTGTTTTTGTGAAATGAGTCTCAAATGTGTCTTTCTCTTCAACAAGCTCACCTAATAACTCATCGTAATGTATAGGATTAAGATGCATACATCTTTCGCATGCAGAATGAAGAAATTCTTCTTGTGAAACTGTTTCTTTCTGGTTGTCGCTTTTTATTATAATTATATTTTTATCATCGATAACTAATTGTTTAAGCTCAGATAAAGGACCGAATTGTTCCTCGAGCTTTTTTCTTGATATCATACCTTCGCATGGTATACCGAGTATCTTTATCTCAGCTCTTTCCAACTGCTTCTCAGCGACGAGTATGCCAATTGATCTGCTGTCACAGCCCTTTGCAACAATAGCAACCTTTGAACCTTTAAATCGATTAAGATAACCTGCAAGGTTCATTCTACACAATCTATTCCAGATAAGTTTCTGTGCATGTTGCGGTTCGGTTGCAACGAAAGGAATAACAACACCGGGCAATGTTCCCTCAGCAAAACCTATAAATGCTTTAATTACGCCATTTTGAAGAAGTTCCTTTGCTCTTTTCCGAATTTCGGTTTCAATATTCATTTCTCGCTCCTTTATCGATTATTTATCCATACTATGCAATCAATCTATGAATTTATCCTTAACGAAAAATTTATTTTCACCAACCGAGACAACTCTATCCGTAACAGTTTTTACAATATCTGCAAACTTCTGTCCTTCAGCAGCAGAACACCACGAGAAATTCAATCGCTCCATCTCAAAACCAAGGAAATCCATTAAGTCTACAAAAGCTGTGAATCGACGTCTCGCATAGTAATTCCCAGTTATATAATGACAATCTCCGGGATGACATCCCGAAACTAATACACCATCTGCACCAGTTTGGAGTGCTTTAAGCAGAAAAAAAGGATTAACTCTACCTGAACATGGAACCCGAATTACTCTTGTTGTGGGTGGATACTGAATTCTTGAAACACCTGCCAAATCAGCTCCAGCATAAGAGCACCAGTTACATAAAAAAGCAAGAATATTAGGCTGAAAGTCTGCCATAATTCCTCCTGCATTATTTAGAACCTATTTATATTAACTAGAATTTTCAATTCATCATCCAACACAGTAATCGCTTATTTTTCTGTTTTAATGATAACCTCGACCCGCTTATTAGCAAATCTTCCTTCAGGATATTTATTATCTGCTAATATTTCCCCATTTAAAGAACTAGGTTCATTTGCCATTGCACCCATAACTGAAGCTTTAATACCTTTGTCTTCAAGCCAGAAATGCGCATTTTTAACATCGAGAATATTTTCCAAAGCCTCAACAATTCCACCTAATTCCATCATTGCCCAAAATTCCGATTGCTGACGACTTCTCTCTTTATCCTCTAACGAATTCGTGTGTCCTAATAATTCAATAGAAAATTCAAATCCTTCTTTTTCAAGATCGATGATATGCTGAGCAATTAAATATCTATTAGCAATAGCATACGGTTCATCAGTAATTCTAATATCCTGTAAATTATAATTTGCGATAAACCATCGTTCTTTTCTCTTCTCACGCCCTTTTTGTTTAAGTTTTAATAACTCACTCCATGTCCAGTCTAACCCTGAAGGCGTTTTGTTGCGAGCTAAAAAATAGTAATTCCATCTCGGATCTACTTGCCCAATATTGAATCTCCCTACTTCAGAGTCTTCAATAAAATATCCGTCCTGACGGTAAAATGCGAATGATTCTCCTGGATTCTCAAGCTCAATTAAATCCTTTTTAAACACTCCATCCACAGAGATATGAACCCACGGACGTCTGATAACCCAATCGCCATGAATATCAACTGAATGATTTATACTGTTGTGGAAAAATACACGCGACGAAACATCTCCTGGGAGTGACTTTAATATATTCTTCCAATTTTCAACACTCGAATAAACAATGGCAAAAGAGATAGGATTATTTTCAAGCATCCTAACCATTTGATAGTTATTAGTCAAAATTTCACTAACAGCAAATTTTCTCATGGGTTTCACGTGAAATTCAACAAGCATATTCTCTGCTTGAATTTCTGGATTGAGAGTTCCTGCCTTCCCAAGCTTATATCTGCTCGGGTCTCTCGAAGGTTGAACAACTGCGTAAATAGCTGGCGAATCTATCTTCTTAATTCGATTAATAATTTCTTTTCGAACGTTTATTGCTCTATTTTTCGCTAAATCAAGATTGTCCTCTCCGTCGGCTTTAGGATGAAAATATCCATTTAACTCGACAACTATGTCAAGATTCTGTGAGAGTCTGTTGGATAGTTCATCGAAAAATTTGTCAAACCGTAGATCTACGACATCGCTGCCGGCTGCAAAAAATACAGCAGGATAAAATACTGCTTCCTCGAAATTGACAGATTTAACTTCACATTTAATGCTTGACGGACTTATATTGAATTGTGCAAACAAAAGAACTGGAAATAGTGCAAACTGTAAAATTATCTTGTTCATATTAGACTCCTTGCTATTAGTTGAAACTTATCTTTGTATTTTTCATCGAAACAAATCCTTAAATTCACTCGAGACATTGGAAATTTTTCCCATAAAATCTTAACTACCTCACATGCATCAGTAATAGAAATAGTTTCATCTCCTTTGATCTCTATTTCAAAATTACCATATTTATTATTTTTCATTATTTCTGCCAAATTATGCGATTTTTCCCTTATATTTTGAATATTATTTTCATTCACTTTAGACTTTAAAATAATTGATTTTTTCATATTCTTTGAATTAAAATCATCACAATTCTTAATCCCCATTATTTTAAGCTCATCACGGATTAATCGTTTTACAAATAAACCTTTTGCTTTAGGAATCATACCTAACCAAACAAAAGAAAGTGCTTCTTCCAACCAGAAAAGTTTTTCTTCAGGTGCTAAATGTTTGAAATCATATTTAGTCTCAGTTGAACTCATCGATGTTATTCTTTAGATTGCTCGAGCCATTTAATATCCAAAATGTCTTGATCGCGATTTGATTTCCTCTTCATCTCTATTAAATCCTCAACTGCGATAACAGGTACGTTAACATTGTGAATTTTTATCACAGTTTTATTTTCATAAGCCTGTTTAAAAGGAATAGGTTCGAAGATTATGATATCAATGCATAATGCCCTCATATTCTTTTCTTCAGACCAGAATCTAAATGCCAACAAATTCTTTTCTTTAATTAATGAGCGTCTGATCTTTTCATCCTTAAGGTCTTCAATTTCAATTGGAATATATGGTTTGTATCTGTATTCATTAAGAGCTTTAGCTAATTTATCCAAGTTATCTGAATCCAAATCCACAAGCAAATCCAAATCCGCTGTAAGTCTTCCGTAGCCATATAAAACCATTGCCACTCCACCCACCACCAAATATCTCACTTCCTTACGATTCAGCGCATCGATTATTCTTTCGTATATCATCTTTTTCTATACAATCTCCCATTCTAATGCAAGAACTTCACTCATAATCTCATCATTAGTAAATCCTTTTAAATCAACCGAATTAGATCTGCAGGCAGCCACACATGCACCGCAACCTTTGCACAATGCAGGATTGATTTCAGCGATAATTTTAATTTGACCAAGAACTTTTTTCTCCACCAAATCAGACGCACTGTAAGGGCATTGTGAAACACAAGTTCCACACCCAACACATGTCATCTCATTAACTTCAGCAACGGTGCCAGCAGCTTCAACGAAATCCTTGGATAAAATTGTGCAAGCCCTCGACACCGCAGCATGTGCTTGAGCTATCGATTCTTCGATATTTTTCGGTGAATGAGCTAACCCTGCAAGAAAAACTCCTTCCGTAGCAAAATCTACAGGTCGAAGTTTCATATGAGCTTCAAGGAAAAAACCGTCCTCTGTTAGTGGTACTTTTAGCATCTGAGCTAGCTTCTCGTTTTCCATGCGATTAGCAACAATTCCAACATTTAATACGACCCAATCTGCAGGCATCTCAAATTTAGAACCAAGCAAGATATCGTATGCATTCACTTGAAGTCTACCAGAATTGTTAAGAATAACTTCAGGAGCTTTTTCTGGGTCAAATCGAATAAAGAGAACCTCATTCTCTCGCGCATTTTGATAGGACATCTCGTGGAATCCATAAGTTCTCATATCCCTATAAAAAACTACAATACGGGATTTTGGATATTTCTGTTTTAGAATCGCCGATTCCTCTGCTGCCTTCATACAACAAACACGAGAACAATACGGATGTTCCTCATTTCTGGAACCAACACACTGAATGATTGCAATAGTTTGTCCGTCCTCGATGTGAAGTTCGTCCTCATCCAAACCTACATCTAAATCACGCATTGTAATAACATGATCATTCAAACCCCAGCCATATTCTCCGGATTTAGGTTCATACTGTGCCGCACCTGTTGCAACAATAACAACACCATGCTCAAGCTCGATTTCACCTGTTGGTGTATCGATAATTGTTTTGTAATTTCCGACGAATCCTTCAAGAGACTTTATTTCCGATGATGTAAATATTTTTATGTTTTCATTGGCTCTAATTTCTGCATTCAATAAACCTATATAATCTGCTACTTTTCTAACCTCACCAAATGCTTCAATAGGATGACGCAGATTATTGGCGTTACCACCCAAAACATTGGAACGCTCGATAAGATAGGTCTCATAGCCTTGTTTGCCCATTAACAAAGCTGATTCCATCCCGGTTACCCCACCACCTATTATAAGAGCCTTTTTAGTTACAGGAATTTGCTCCACATCCAATGGCTCCAACAGCAGGGCTTTCGCCACTTCCATTCTAACGAGGTCTTTCGCCTTTTCGGTTGCAGCCACAGGCATCTCGCGATGTACCCATGAGTCCTGATCTCTGATATTAGCCATTGTGAATAGGTACTTATTTAGACCTGCTTCGCGAATTGTTTGCTGAAAAAGCGGTTCGTGTGTTCTGGGTGTGCATGAGGCAACCACAACTCTATTAATTTCATGCTCTATTATTACTTCTTTCATGTGGTCTTGTGCATCCTGAGAGCATGTATAAAGATTTTCCTCAGCGAAAATCACACCCGGTAAAGTTTTAGCATATTCTACTACACTCGGAACATCAACAACCGACCCTATATTAATCCCACAATGACAGACAAAAACCCCAATTCTAGGTGGTTTACCCTTTACATTAATTTCTGCGGGCAAGATTCTTTCTGTAACCTCTGTACCCCGTTTATTAGCTATACCTGCCGATGCTAATGCTGCACCACCCGATGCCTGAGCCACTGTCTCGGGAATGTCTTTAGGTGATGCAAACGCACCAATAACGTAAATGCCATCTTGACTTGTTTCCATAGGATGAAAAAGAGAGGTCTTCGCAAACCCAAAAGGATTAAGCTCTATATCAAAAGTATCAGCTATTTTCTTCGCTGTTTTGACGGTATCCAAGCCGACGGATAAAACCACCATATCGAATTCCTCATCGATAAGCTTGCCGTCTTCTGTTTCATATTTTAGCCATAGGTTACCAGTTTGTGGATCCTCGTTAATTTTGGCAATTCTCGATCTTATGAATCTCACACCATGCTCATTTTCAGCACGATCGATGTATCTATCGAATTCTTTGCCAAATGACCTTATGTCCATAAAGAATATAGTAGGCTTAATATCGGGAGCATGCTCCTTGGCAATAACAGCTTCTTTGGTGGCATACATACAACAAACCGATGAACAATATGGACGATTAATTTTCTCATCACGACTTCCGACACACTGTAACCATGCAATATGAGTTGGATGTGTTTCATCACCGGGTCTTAAGATGTGCCCCTTATAAGGACCGGATGCAGAAAGGATGCGTTCGAATTCAATGGAACTAATAACATTCTTGAATCTACCGTAACCATATTCCGATTTGATGGCAGGTTCGAACTCATCGAATCCGGGAGCTAAGATTATTGAACCTATTTTTAGATCCAAGTATTTAGGCAACATATTATGATCGATCGCTTCTGCTTTACATTCTCTAACACATTCGAAACAATCTGAACATGCAGCACAGGAGAGACATCGTTCTGCTTCCTTAATCGCCTGCTCCTCTGTAAATCCTGTTGCTACTTCTTCAAAGGATTCCCTTCGCAAGTTTGAGTCCTTCAAAGGCATATGCGCTCGTGGAGCTCTTATTACTTCATCTATCTCAAGATCGGAATGCACATAGTTCTCATTGGGACCTTCCCATTCGAAATTTCTGTTTTCATATAGGTCTATTCCAGTTAGAAATCGAGAAATGGAAATTGCAGCTTTTCGTCCCTGAGCCATTGCGTCTATGTATGTCAACGGTCCAGTAACATCGTCGCCACCTGCGAAAACACCATTAACGTTGGTTTCAAGTGTTTTCTCATCGACATCAAATGTATTCCAACGTGTTAATTTGAAATCGTTTATCTCATCACAAAAATCTTTAAAATCGGGTTCTTGAGAAATCGCAGGAATCAACATATCGCATTCGATAGTGTATTCGCTGCCCTCGATAGGAATAGGTCGGCGTCTTCCTGAGGAATCTGGTTCACCAAGCTTCATTCGAATACATTTTACAGTTTTGATCTTGCCGTTTTCACCAATTATTTCAACAGGAGCAGATAAATATTGAATATCTACACCTTCCTCGATAGTCTCGTCAATTTCCTCGGAATTGGCAGGCATTTCAATGCGTGTTCTTCGATAAAGAACGGTAACTTTCGAGCCAAGACGCAGAAGTGTTCTTGCAGCATCCATAGCAGCATTACCACCGCCGATTACAATCGATCTTTGTCCAACTTTCGGATTTTTGCCAAGATTATAATCTCTGAGAAATTCAACTGCTCCATATACACCTTTAAGTTCTTCTCCGGGAACGCGGAGCTTTTTGCTTTTGTGAGCACCCACTGCTATGAATAAGGAATCGTGTTTATCTTTTAATTCTGAAAGCTTTACATCTCGTCCGACAATGGTATTAAAAACAAACTCACCACCAAGTTTCTCGATTAATTTTATCTCACCAAACAAGATATCACGAGGAAGTCTGTACGATGGAATACCCACATACATCATACCGCCCGGATTATCGAGTGCCTCATAAATAGTTACATCGAAACCTTTTCTGAGAAGATCGTGAGCGCACATCAACCCAGCGGGACCTGCACCGATAATGCCTACCGATTTATTCTTAGCTTCCTCCTTTTCAAGGTCCCAATTAAATTCACTATGACTTTTTAACTCATAATCTGCTACAAACCTTTTAAGGTAATCGATTGCAATTGGTTCATCGAAATTTACACGATCGCATACAGATTCGCATGGATGAGTGCATATTCTTCCTGTAATACCGGGAAATGGATTCCGTTCTCTAATAAGCGCAAGTGACTCCTCAAATTTTCCAGCCTTAATAAGTTGAATATAACCTACCGCATCCACATGAATAGGGCACATTGCCCTACATGGCGGATCGCCAAGCTTTTCAATAACGAAAGCCGATGGTGTAGCTTGATCGAATTGACGGTATATTGCAGTTCGTTTAATTAGGAGTTCCTCATATTCGTTTGGTCTATTTTGAACTGGACAGACCTCAGCGCAATCGCCGCAACCAGTACACTTATCAATGTCGACATAGCGTGGTTCTTGATATATTTTGACTTTAAAATTTCCAACTCCCCCTTCAACCTTTTCTACCTCAGCACCAGTTATTAGTTCTATGTTTGGATGTCGTCCGCATTCGACTAATTTAGGCGAGAGAATGCACATGGAGCAATCGTTGGTGGGAAATGTTTTGTCCAGTTGAGCCATAACGCCACCAATAGAAAACGTTCGTTCGATTAGGTAAACCTTGAATCCCGATTCAGCTAAATCCAGCGCAGACTGAACGCCTCCAATCCCGCCACCTACTACCATAACTGATCCAATTTTGTCGTCCGACATTTAGCCCTCCAGAAATTTTATCGGTTATGACCAGAGCAAAATTCAAAATTATTTTGGAAATTAGTTTATTGAAATTGAATGTCAATGGTTTTGTTAGGGATAGGAGACATATATAATAAAAAAAAATCACCATTTTACATTTTTAGGCAAGGTTCTACAATTATCAATAGATCGCAGCTAAGTCGTCTTCATTCGATTCGGCAATTTCTCTTTGAGAAGAGATAATTCGGTGAATATATTTAGCTACCATATCAAACTCGATGTTAACCAAACTACCCTTCGATTTTGTAGAGAGATTTGTTCTCACGATTGTCTCGGGTATAACTGCGATTTCACAGTATCCATTTCCAGTTTTAATTATAGTGAAACTTATACCGTCGATTGCAATTGAACCCTTATAAATTGTATATTTAGAAAATTTTTGGGGAAATTCGATTTTTAGAATTCTCTGAAGTCCTGAAGATTCAAATTTCGCAATCCGTCCTATGCAATCCACGTGCCCTTGCACAATATGCCCACCCAAGAATTGATTAGCAGTTACCGGCAGCTCGAGATTAACGCCATCCCTAATTTTCAGGCTATGAAGTGTTGTTTTTTTCACTGTTTCCTCGACAGCCAAAAAATGCGCAATATATTCATCAATTTTCTCAATAGAAAGACAAACACCGTCTATTGCGACGCTCTCGCCTGTTTTTAGTCGTTTATCAATGAAGCCTGTCCATTTTATTTCCAGTCGCAAACCTCTCTCGAAAGACCGAATCGATTTTATTTTGCCGACACCTTGGATAATTCCGGTAAACATGTAATAATAATATTCCTGAAAGTGTCAAAAAGAAATAAAAAAAATTGCAGAAACATTTTTTTAGATTATTATTCAAATGATAACCAAGGAGGGAATAATGCTTAGTACCAATTCATTTAAAGCCGTCTTGTCTGTCCTTCTCTTTCTGTTGTTTCTGTTTTCTCTTGCATTCTCGCAATCGGACAGCCTTAATATGCGGCTTCGCGGAACCTGGGAATGCCCCACAGACGACCTCGTTGGAGATCCTATCGTAATACACAAAATATACGATTACATCATAATGGCATGTACTGGAAAAGGTGCCTCTGCTGAGCCTGCTGGTGATTCCCTTTGGTTTATCGATGTCAGCGACCCCGATTCGCCTCACACCGCATTAACTTACACAGACACTGCATTTACTGATTATCCTGCCTATATTAGATGGTTCGAAGTGGACTCAGATAGCGGTTATCTATACATGGGATATGCAAGAGACCCAATTCATGGCGGTGAATATTTCAGAATACTAAGGCTTACCGATGGCAATCCGCCCAGCATTCAAAGAGGTGCCATTATTGATAGTGTAAATCATTGGTCTTTTTCATCGATTAATAATGGATATGTTTGGGGTGGTAATTGTTTTAACATTTCGGATCCGGATTCACCTCTCATTTGGGATGTTTATCAAATTATTCACAATCCTTCAAAACCACCGGATGGTTCATCAAGCTATAGAGTTTGGAATGATAAGTATGGAACAGAGAACTATGCAGGTCATGCAGGTTGGATTGGATATGGTCTCTCAGACACATTTTACGAACCTGCACCATATTTTGCACTTTACAAGTTTGTCTTCCCTGCCTCTTCCCCTTGTACTTCGCATGTTCTCGGTTGCTGGCGAGGTGACTACAACGGGGATAACGCAGAAGCACTCGCTATTAGTGAGGAATATGACATGGTGGCAGTTGGAACCGCATGGAATGTTCATTTTGTGTCTATAGATTCCGTTGAGGACGGCAACTACGATGCTAAACCGAATTTTTCATGGTCAACTCGTATTTCTGTCTCTGACTTATATTGGGAAGACAGTCTTTTATATGTAAACAACGGTAAATTATGGGTTTTAAATGTTGACGACCTTCCAAACATCGATACATTGGCAATATCTACCTTATCTGGTTATGGTCCTTTTTGTATTGACAGTAGTTTCATTTATGCAGCAAACGTATATGGAATGGAATTGCGAATTTTTGAAATTGAAGATTCATTAGGAATTGGACAGCAAGGTTACAACATACTACCGATCCCCGAATTCAAAATCTTTCCAAATCCATCTTTTGCAGGAACAAGAATTGCCATTGCAAACAGTTTCAAAAACGCCGAACTTTTTGACATCTCGGGTCGCAAAATCCTCGACATAAAATCTAATGTAATCGACACAACGGATCTATCTCCCGGTCTTTATCTTCTTCGAGTCGATACTGGTAACAAAATAATAAGCAAAAAAATTCTTATTATGAAGTAACTCACCAAATTATTTACTTTACTCTTGTTTTTTCCATAAATTTTAGATATATTATTGTTTGAAACATTTTTTAGAAATTTGTGAAATTTGAAACACAATTTAACTCCCGAAAGGAGGGAATGATGCTTAGTACCAATTCATTTAAAGCCGTCTTGTCTGTCCTTCTCTTTCTGTTGTTTCTGTTTTCTCTTGCGTTCTCGCAGTCGGACAGCCTTAATATGCGGCTTTTAGGCACTTGGACATCCCCTGATTCGTTCGATTTCTCTCACCGTTTGCTACAAATGCCCAATCTTGTTGGTGCTCTTACTGTATTGGATGATCATGCATATCTTGCTGCTGCTACGAAGATTTATTCTATCGACATATCGAATCTAAATTCTCCAACACAAGATACTGTATTCGGAGGAAGTACGAGTATTTGCACAGATGGAACATACTTGTTAGTCTCTGGAGGAAACTGCATACGAAGATACACCCCTAATACAAATCCTCCCACTTTTCTTGATAGCATATATTGGCCAGGTTACCATATGGTAGGCTTCGCCTGTGATGCAATGCTAAACGAGGCTGGAGACTCGGGCGTCGTTACTACATGGGACTGGACTGGAGTTATTGCATTTAGATATCTACCGACCTGGCGGCACTATTCTCATGTCCACATTGGTGAACAATATTTTAGTTCGTGTATTTCTAACACTAGACCACCAGGACTCTTCCAACCCATTATTTTTTATACTTCAGCTTGGAGCTTTCCCGATACATCAGAATATCCTTATACTGATATAAATGGTTGGAAAATCCGAAATCCTAATCATGGTTACGGTAGCTGGGATACATCCGCTTGGGCTTGTGATCGTTATCCATTCGAAGGAGGCAGACCTTTTGATATTGTTGCTGGCGACAGCTTAATTTTTGTTTCTAGAGGAAACAGTTGGACTTCTGCTACAAAAAAACTAATTGGTGTTTTCTATTACTCCGATACATCCGGCGGACCATGGCCCTGGAAAATATATCATATAGACGAATGGGAAATGAATAAGGACTATATTTCATTATACCTAAATAAGACACAAAGAATACTTTATGCAGGCTCTTTCGACGGCGTTCTCGTCCTCGATGTATGCGACCCATGCAATCCTGAAACTCTCGGTTACTACTACGGCTCCGGTGGCGACGATGTCATAGCATTAAACGACTCTATTGTACTGTCGACCAATGGTTACACTCTTTTCATCCACCAAGTCGTAGGTATGGATATCCAGTGCTCGAACGAGAAATGCACAGATTTCGACTACGCAATATTCCCCAATCCTATAAATCGTTCTGCAAAATGTAAATTACCAGATGTTGTTAAACGTGCTCAAGTGTTCGATTTAACTGGAAGGTTAGTGTCGAATACGGAGAACACCTCCGAGATAACAGTTCCACAAACATGCGGATTGTACCTTCTAAGAATTAAGACAACAAACGGCCAGAGAATTTTGAAGAAAATTTTGGTTATCGAATAACTCACCAAATTATTTACTTTACTCTTGATTATTCCATAAATTTTAGATATATTATTGTTTGAAACTTTTTTTAAAAATTTGTGAAAAATCCATTTTTCAGACCTTATGAGGAAAATATGAGAGAACTCATATCGAGAATCACCACCCTCCTATTTATCCCATTTGTTTTATTCGCTTTTTACCTTTATGCCGACCCAATTATCGTTAATCACTCA
>JAUWMV010000030.1 GCA_030613005.1 bacterium
GTTAATTTCAGTATACGGATACGAGTCGTCAACAGGAATGTTTTTTGTGCCGGACACTTTGATTCCCGGTCAAAGCTATTGGTTATTGGTGGATACAACAGGAGTCGTCAGGATCCCGAGGTAAAGTGGGAAATTGAAATACAGCAATAAATAGCTAATAATACAAATATACAATAATACTTTTTATAATAGCATATAAATGAAGTTTATAATTTTGGTATTAATACTTAAGGCTAATTGTTACTCATATTGACATTTAGAGTTATTATTTATTAATTAATTATATTATCACTAATTATCTACAAATTGTAAATCTTATTTTCCCATAATCTTTTATATTTTTAATTATTAAGGTTTTGTTTAATCGATTACTGAAATAAGTTTCTAATCTAAGAGTTTTTTTTGTTGCTGTGGATAGGCTTTTATGCTAATTTGGTAGATGAATTTGTTTTCACTTTTGGATTAATATTCAATCATCGAGTATTCTGAAACAGAATAGAAAAATTCATAGATCGAATTATCAGTGTATGGTTGGTTTAAAGGGAACGATTAATGAGTGAAAAAAATAAGAGAAGAAGACTAATTGCTTTAAGGAATTGCAAAGGACTATTATTACTTTTATTAAGTGCAATTTTATTCCTGTCTTGCTCTCGAAAACAGAAAAAAGATGAGACAAATCCAAACGCTGTGTTTGAGTTGCATTTCTTTGTAGATTCAACAAGAATCGAAGATACTGTTAAAGATACGATAAATGGGATTCAGCTTAATCCACCACTAGATTGGAAATTGATAACTCCCGAAATGTTAGTAAAAATCACAGCCAAGTTTTCTGAGCAGCAAACAGATAATGTCAAATTTCGACCAATTTTCATTTTTATGAATCAGGAAAAGGAATGTTTGTTAAGTGTAATTTCAATAGGTTTGAAAAGTGATTCTGTTTTAGAAATGGAAACTTATTGTAAATTGATAGAAGAAAAATTAGAAAAAGAAGAAATAAAAAAAGAAAGATTTAAAAACAATAACATTGTATTTACACAATATCTTATTCTTAAGGAAAATTTAGTTACATTCAAGCTGCTATTCGAGGGTCCGATGAACAATTTGATTCAAATAGATTATATTACATCGAGAAATAACTATCCATCTGAAGTAAAATCTATCGAGTCTTCAATTGGATCGATAAGATTGATTAGCCAAACCAAAACAATTTAAGGAGGTAGAATTATGTAGAAAAAGGCAATAGTAGTATTACTAATCGTATCTATATTACTTGTTTTTATGGGTTGCTGTGCTCATGTTCACAAAATAGGTAACGGACCTGCAGGAAATAATACAATTGAAGCACGACAATGGTATATTCTATGGGGATTGATCCCTATTAATGATGTAGACTCCCACGCAATGGCTGGTGGCGCAACAAACTGCGAAATTAGAACAGAAATGACACCTATTGATTTTGTTATAGGAATGTTTGTAGGTGTAATAACTGTTAACTCCAGAACTGTTACTGTAACTAAATAACCTTATGTTATTTGTTTATACTCTCTTATAATATTAAAATCATATAGAAATGAATAAGCAGTTATCCTATTGTAATTGAAAAGGCAATTTCTTAAAAAATATCTCCGCAGTCGATTTATCTGTGGCGAAATGGTATAATTTTTTGATTTAAATAAAATATTCATATGATTCAATTGCGATTTTGTCTATAAATCTATAAATTAACATGATTTCTTATCTTAGTGTATTTATAATAGATATAATAGATATATAAGCTCTATCGCTGTATTTTGCTCTCAAGGAGAGTGAGTTATGAAATATGTGATAGTTTTACTATTAATTGTGGTTGTCTTCTCATATAGTTTTGCAGGTTGGGAGAGAAAATATGGCGGACTTGTGAGTACTACGTTAACTTCTGCAACCCATGCTTGCTATGATGGATATTTGCTTGTTGGAGCTGTTGAACCCGGTGTATCATCCCCTTTTGATCTATATATACTCAAAATTAATGAATTTGGCGATACGATCTGGTCGAGAGCATACGGTGGTTTACAGTTCGATGGAGCTACTAATGTTATAAAGACATCAAATGATAATTTTGCAATTGTTGGAATAACAGCTTCATTTGGTTCCATTGGATATGATGTGTATTTCGTTAATATAGATTCGATAGGCGATACTCTATGGACTAAAACTTATGGCGGAACTGGTGATGACTGGGCACTTGACCTTGTTCAGACTGAGGACAGCGGTTTTGTGATTGCAGGTTATACAAGTTCATTCGGTCCTGGTGCCACAAACGTATATCTGATTAGAACGAATGCAACAGGTGATACAATATGGACGGCAACAGATGCTTCGATTAGCCCCACAACTGCATATAGTATTGAACAGTTATACGATGACGGATTCTTAATTACAGGTGGAATTCAATACTCAGAGACGGATGTCGACTGCTATATTCTTCGGACTGATGTTAGTGGAAGAAAATTATGGGCAAAGGAATACGGTGGCGATAAGTTCGATTTTGGTATGGACATTCTGGTTATTGACGACAGTACTTTTTTCATTTTTGGAACCACTGAATCTTTTGGTACACCGTTGAAGGATTTTTGGCTTTTAAAAATTGACAATAAAGGGGATACATTCTGGACGAGAACGTATGGCACTTTTTATGATGACGATCCGTGGGATGCAATTCTCTGCGATGATGGTAGTATAGTTATGGCTGGTGGTTCAAAATTTACCTCGCGATTGAGTCAGCAGCTATGCATTGTTAAAGCAGATGAAATGGGTGTGGAGATTTGGAGTAGAACATATGGAGGTTTAGGTTCGGATGAACGAGGTCAAAAAATTCTACTCACATCCGATAAAGGATATTTATTTGTCGGTAGAGTAAGATTTACTGATACTGGAAATTACAATGGTTATGTTGTAAAGAGCGATTCTCTGGGATTGACAGATATTGTGGAAGGACAAAGTATTAAGCCAGAATCTACAAAATATAAGATCTTTCCTAACCCATTCAATTCCACATGTTACATTGATGCTCCAATAACTGCTACAATTGAGATATATGATTTGAATGGGAAATGTGTATTTTCGACACCCGATAATCCAAATTGTAAAAAGTTTAAATGGACTAATTTAAGAAGTCTTCGGAATTACTGTTGGCAACCGGAGGAGTCTATATGTTCAGGTATTTATCTAGTAAAAATTACGTGCGATAATCATATAGAAATGAAAACTGCTCTATACTTGAAATAATTATTACTTTTGACTATTACAACTTACAACAATAAAGCCAATATTTTTAGAGTGAATATATCGTATCAATTTATGCATGAATTTAGAGAAGATTATTATCTTACTTTACAGTCAGCTTTTTTACATAGTCAAAAAGTTCCCCATCGTTGAGAAACTCTATAACCAATTTTCCACCACGCTTCTTGCGGATAATCTCAACCCGTGTGCCTAATAGCATTGAAATTTCGTCCTCGAGAGCCTCAGTATCGGAATCTTTGAATCTTTTTGCACGTTTTTTTAGCTTATCCTTGCTTAGAACAATAATTCCCAATCTTTCAACCGATAAACCTCTATCGGATACAAGTTTAGCAAGCCTAAGTTGTCGTGATTCATCTCTTTCCTCTAATAGAGCTCTGGCATGACCAGCTGTAATTTTTTTCTCCTTAAGCATAGAAATTATAGGTTTAGGAAGCCTGAGCAGACGTATAGCATTAGCAACAGCAGAGCGACTCTTACCTACACGTTCTGAAATCTCCTCCTGTGTAAGTTCAAAACGGGACGAAAGCGATTGATAGGCTTCGGCTTCTTCGATAGGGTCGAGGTTTTCACGCTGAAGGTTCTCAACTAATGCAATAAACAATAGTTCCTGTTGTGAGAGTTTCCTGTTAATTATAATTGCAGGTATTTCGTCAAGACCAGCAATCTTGGATGCTCGCCATCTTCTCTCGCCGGCAATTAAGATATAGGCGCCTTCACTGTCGCGTGTCACGAGAACAGGTTGCAACACACCCTGAGCCTTAATAGACTCGGCAAGCTCGTTGAGACTTGTGGGATCAAATTCCTCGCGGGGTTGCATTGGATTGCTTTTTATTGATTCAATTGGCAGATTTTCTAATCTTCTGCTTTTATTTTTATCCAATTCATCCACAAGGTCTGCCGGAAGGATTGCATCGAGCCCTTTTCCAAGTCCTGTTTTTCTCTTAGCCATTAATTATCTCCTGTGCAACTGATAAATAGTTCTTTGCACCCCTTGAAGATTTATCATAAAGCAGCGCCGGTTTTCCAAAAGAGGGTGCTTCTGCAAGCCTTATATTTCTATGTACAATCGTCTTAAACACTCGATCACCAAAATAGCTTTGTGCTTGCTCAACAACTTGATTAGAGAGATTAAGACGAGGATCGAACATTGTCAGCAAAACACCTTCTATGCGAAGATTAGGATTTAAGGTTTTTTGAATACGTCGCAGCGTTACGAGTAGTTGTCCCAATCCCTCGAGCGCATAATATTCGCATTGAATTGGAATGAGAACAGTGTCAGCTGCAACTAAAGCATTAATTGTGAGTATTCCGAGGGATGGTGGGCAATCTATGAAAATATAATCAAGATGGTTGCGGAGTTTGGATAGAATTTTTTGAAGTATAAACTCTCGATTTTCACGTTCAAGTAATTCTACTTGTGCGCCTACAAGCCTTATGTGTGATGGTAATATCCACATGCCACTGAAATCCTCGATCCGAATAATTGCATCTTTAACATCGGTAATTCCAAGCAGAACCTCATAAACGGTAGGCTGATTTTTTGATATCATAATACCTAATCCAGTTGTAGCATTACTTTGCGGATCTATATCGATAAGTAAGACTTTCTTCCCTGCTTGCGAAAGAGAAGCGGAAATGTTTATGGCGGATGTAGTTTTCCCAACACCGCCTTTCTGGTTTGTTATGGTGATAATTTTTCCCATATTGCTTCTGCTTTTCAGAATTAAAATTTAATTATTATTGGAAGTGTTGCAAGATTTATAAAATTCTTAATTTAATTTATCTTATAAAATTACCCCTTGAAAAAATTCAAAATCTATATATATATCTAATGAGCAGTTTTTTTTTTCAAATAATTAAAAAAAGGAGGATGTTATGAAGTGGAGGAATTTGGCGGTTTTAGTGGGTGTAGTTGTCCTGCTTGTATCTTACGCTTATGGACAAGGTCCGATTTATGACCGAGACCCCTCTGGAACCGATGCTTTCGGCATTATTCACACCGAGTGGGAAGGCAATAGAGCCACAACAGACACCGCTACAAATTTGAAATCGCTCGATATCGACGGTAATTATGTCTATGCTGTAGGAGAGTCGCTTATGGCTACTTTTAGCATTTTGTATCCATTATCGCCTTCATTGGTTAACGAATATAAGCTTAGTGGATACGATTCTCTGTATTTCGAGGATATAGAAGTGCGCGGGAATTTCGCATTTATTGTCGGAGGATATATAGATTTGGATACTTTGTACGGAATAATTCTTGTTTTAAATATTGGATTCCCCGGATCACCGACATTTGTGGACACAATTACACATGAGAATTCATATTACACAGCGATAGACCTTGAAGGGAATATAGCGTATGTAACCGATTCATTAGGAAATTTCCGCTCATTCGATATAACAACATTAACCTCAATTTCGGTGATCTACAACTTGGTTATCGATCCAGGAGCCCACGATCTGGTTGTTGATGGCAATATTGCTTATGTTGCAAATCCAATACAAATTCAGTCATTTAATGTTGCAGTTCCAGGGAGTATAGCACATATTAATAATTCCCCACGGTACAGTTGGGTCAGAGATATTTACGTTGACGGAGACTGGCTTTTTGCAGCTACAAATGTTGGAGCCAACTACGGACTGAGAAAATTCAGCATAGAGAATGCAATAATAGATTCGTCCTCAGCCGATTGGTGGGATTATGGTCACTCATACGGAGTAACTGTTATGGGTAACTGGGCATATACGGTGGGTTATTATTTCAATGAAGACACATTTTCGACCTTAAGGGGTTATGATGTTACAGATTCAGTTGATATAGTTGCTAAGATTAATTTTGAGCATGAAGCATTGACGAGAATGCAAAAAAACGGAGAGACAATGATTTATGCTATCGGTAAATACACGAGGACAAACAAAGGAGTGCTTAGAGCAATACGAGTGGCTTATCCCGACTCGAATGTATTTGACAGAGGTTCTATTGAGTTTTATGTATTTAATTACGGTCATCCACGAGGAGATCATCACTGTGAACCGAGTCAGATTGAAATAAGAGGCAACTATGCATTTATCGTAGATTCGATGGGAATGACAACATACAACATAAACTATCCCGATTCATGCTTTTTTACTGGGGAGCATATTGATACATCTGATTCTCATAGGTTTTACGGTATAAATGTTTCTGGCAATTATACTTTTTTAACCTCAACAGATCTACCAGGTGATGGCAGAGCTTTTTGGATAATCAATACAACCGATCCATCCCCTGGAACGCCTTTTCAACTGCCATTTCAGGGAAGTGCTACTCCAGATTCACATACAAATATAATTGGTGAAGTGAAGATAGAAGGCAATGTAGCATATACTTATGGTATAGACTCTACTAGTGGGAATGTTTATGCCTTTTTGGATGCATTCAATATTCAAAATTTATCCTCACCCTCTTGGTTAAGCAGTGATTTGATGCTTCGTAGTAGAGTCAATAGATGGACTTTTTATAAATCTTTCTTCGGAGAACTACAAATTGAGGGGGACACGATCTATACTTCCTGGCGTCAAATTCCTTATGATACAATTACAGGAGGAATTGTTGCTCAAACAACAAATCACATTGCATTCTTTGATGTTTGCAGTACTGGTGATGTTACAGCTTTTTTGCCACCGCAAATTATAGATGGTGGAGGTGGTGCTACTATGAATCATAATATGGGGTGTTTTAGAGTTAACACAGCACTGGACTATGGGGGAGCTATAGATGTTGAAGGTAATATAATGTATTCAACGATAGGAATGACACATCAATTTCAAGACCCACTTTGGGATGGTATGGCATTGAAGTATTATGGTCTCATAAGATATGATGTAGATACGACTTATTGTGGAACAGTATTAGATGCCATCCCCCCGAATTATAATCAATCTGTTTGGATCCCTGAATATCTAAGGTTAACTGGTACCAATGCAGCTCCTTTGGAACTATATATTGATGGTGACTATGCATTCTGTTCATTTGTAAGAGATTCTCTATATTTTATGAGAGTAGATAGTGTGGATTCATTTACACCTCAATACGATGAAATTCCAATAACTAATTGTACATTCAACGATTTTAAGCCACACGGTGACTATCTATTTGCTATTTCTGATAGTAGCACAGCAATAACATATTATCATCGTTTGTTATCAATAAAAGTTTACAAAAGAAATCATGATTAATTTTTCTAAATTATCATAAGGAGGATAAAATGTGTAAGAATTTAACAATATTAGTGATACTTTTTCCTTTAATGTTATTGGCTCAACCAGTATTGGAAATAATGTATCCCTTACCGATAGATTCAGCCATAGCTCATGGCATTCGTCTTCCAGATTCGAGCTATTATGTAAATACGCCATTTCTTTCTCAATCGTTAGATCCAGCTATAGAGATGTTTAGGTTTGTGATAATAGATACCACAACAGATACGATTTATGCGAAACCATTTAATATGAAGTACTACGATATTGTTTCGTTTTGTGATACATTGGATACAACAAGTACATGCCCTTGTGAGATTCTTTTTACAATAGGGGATTCCTATCCAATGCATCTTTACATTTACCAATTTAGTACTCAAAGAACATATTCACTGACATATTGTGACTTTGATATACCGGAAATCGATACCGTATTATTTAATCATCCATGTACAAATATTAATATGATCCAAGTAACTCGAGGGAGATGGGAGTTCTGGGGTGGAGCAAATATCTATCCTGGATATCCACCCTGTTTTCCAGGATCACCAGGATCGCATAGTTTAAGTTTTGCTCCTCTTGAATATCATGTATGCAGTTTTTGCAACGATATGAATATGTGCTCGGATTTCTATCATATGCGTAACATTATGTATTCTCCTACAAATTGGGGTGGAGTACAACCTGAATTCAAGTTTGAATGGCCATCATTTTACATGACTCTACCCGAAGAACTTTACATCGATGTAGCATGTTTAGCAAAAACAAGATGGAATCATTCGTGGCGTGATACCATTTCCTTTCATTTCGCTCTCGACTCCACCTCGGCATGGATGACAGTAACCTGGTCGGACGGTATAGGTGCGGATACGTTTTTCTATGGCGATAGCGGTATATCATGGCGCAAGCCCCACGGAAAACACTTGGGCTGGCGAAGGTTTGGCATTCAAAGTGATCTCATTCACATTCCGGACGGATATATGGGGAATGTGCGCGTTTGCTTGCAAGATGTTACGAATGCACCTGTTGTTGCTTTTGGAGAACCGACACATCTGCATCCGGCGGGAATGCCGTGCTATGGCAACTGGGAGTATTACGATTCACTTCTTGACAGCACGTTTATTGTCGAGAGATGTATTCCTACACCAGCAGTTCCGGTTTGCACTACATTTTTTGTTATAACCGATATTGTCGAGGCTGGAGAAGTTCAGCATAATATCGGTCTCGAGGTAAACAGTGCATTCGGCGATCTCAGTGAGATTTATTATTCACTGCCGGGCAATGGTAACGGTATTATTGCGATTTACAATATAATGGGACATGTGGTGCTAAAGCGTGAGGTTAGCGGCTCGGGGGTAATTAAAGTCGAAGCGGGAGAACTGAGCAGCGGGATATATTTCGCTGTAATAAAGAGCGCAGAATATGACAAGATTGTTCGGAGGGTGCTGGTTGTGAGGTGATGGGAAATTATCATAAGGAGGATAAAATGTGTAAGAATTTAACTATGTTAGTGATACTTTTTCCATTAATAGTATTGGCTCAACCAGTATTGGAAATAATGTATCCATTACCGATAGATTCTGCCATAGCTCATGGCATTCGGCTTCCAGATTCGAGCTATTATGTTAACACTCCATTTCTTTCTCAATCGTTAGATCCAGCTAAGGAAATGTTTCGGTTTGCAATAATCGATACTACAACAGATACAATTTATGCAAAACCGTTTAATATGCTTTATAATCCTCCTCGTCTTCCTGATATCTACTTTTGTGATACATTAGATACAACAAGCATATGCCCTTGTGAAATACTGCTGTCTTTATTTAACAACATTCCAATGACATTAATATTTACCGGATTTTATCCAAGTTATACATATTCACTGACATATTGCGTCTTTGATACATTTGGAATAGATACTGTAGTAACTAATCATCCGTGTACAAACATTTATATGAAAGAAGTAACTCCAGGGAGATGGGAGTTTTGGGGTGGTGCTTATATCTATCCAGAATATCCACCTTGGTTTCCAGGATCGAGTGGTGGGCGTCCTTTTTCATATCATATATGCAGTTTTTGCAACGATATGAATATGTGCTCGGATTTCTATAATATGCGTAACATTATGTATTCACCCACAAATTGGGGTGGTGTACAACCTGAATTTAAATTCGAATGGACTTCATTTCACCTGACTCTACCCGAAGAACTTTACATCGATGTAGCCTGTTATGCAAAAACAAGATGGAATCATTCGTGGCGTGACACAATTTCCTTCCATTTCGCTCTCGACTCCACCTCATCCTGGATGACAGTAACCTGGTCGGATGGTGCTGGTGCAGATACGTTTTTCTATGGCGATAGCGGTATATCATGGCGTAAGCCACATGGAAAACACCTGGGCTGGCGAAGGTTTGGCATTCCAAGGGATCTCATTCACATCCCGGACGGATATATGGGGAATGTGCGCGTTTGCCTGCACGAAGTGACGAATGCACCGGTTATTGCATTCGGAGAACCGACACACTTGCATCCAGCGGGAATGCCGTGCTATGGCAACTGGGAGTATTACGATTCACTTCTTGACACCACGTTTATTGTCGAGAGATGTATACCTACTCTAGCTGTGCCAGTTTGCACGACATTTTTCGTTATAACTGAGATTAGTGAGGAAAGGCGTGTTCAGCATAATATCGGTCTCGAGGTAAACAATGCATTCGGCGATATTAACGAGATTTATTATTCGCTGCCGGGCAATGGTAACGGTATTATTGCGATATACAACATAATGGGGCGTGTGGTGCTAAAGCGTGAGGTTAGCGGCTCTGGGGTGATTAAAGTCGAAACTGGAGAACTGAGCAGCGGGATATATTTCGCTGTTATAAAGAGCGCAGATTACGACAAGATTGTCAGGAGGGTGCTGGTTGTGAGATAAATCTCAAGTCGAACTAATGCTTATAAATCGGATAGTTTTATGGTAATAAATATCTAATCGATGTTTTCGCGATTTAAACCAGTTTTGATATCCTTTAGCTTTTCCATATCCGAAGTATTAATATATTCGATGCTCTTGAGATTTCTTGACAGTAAAGCTATTTTGGAAATATGCTCGACCAATTCCATTCTGCTACCTGCCTGCTCGAGATCACGACCCAATGTTACAACGCCATGATTGCTTAACAGAAAAGCATCATTATTAATAACATATTGTTCGCAAAGTCTTGCCAGTTCGATACTTCCCGGTGGTGCAAATGGAACTTTTGGAATTTCGCCAACTTTAATTAGAATTTCGGATGTAAGATTAACAGGAATTTCCTCCGATGTGCAGGAAAAAACAGTAGCATACGGCGGATGTGCATGAACCACCGCTCTAATATCATCTCGAAGCTTGTATGCAGTTAGGTGAAGATTAACTTCCATAGAGGGCTTTCCAGTATTGCCAATTACATCTCCACTAAAGTCGACCATTACTATATCATCCAGTTTCATATGTCCCAGCGAAATTCCAGATGGAGTGATTAGAATTGTATATTGGTCTATTTTAACGCTAATATTGCCATCTCCACCCGGCGTCATACCTTGAATCCATAGTCTCCTACCCATTTCGACAATCTGTTGACCAAGCGATAATGTCCGTTGAATATTTGAATCAGAAGTCATAATTTCCTCCGTGAAAGCTAATTTTGAGATTATGCATTCACAAGATATTTGATTCTCTAAATTGGATTACTTTGTTGTTTCCGTATTAATTCCCTCAATCGATTAGCAAGCATTGTACTGCGTTTCATTGGTTTGCTGTTATTGACAGCGATCGTAATAGCTTTTCTTGAACCGACAATCACGAGAAGTTTTTTTGCTCTCGTTATAGCAGTATACAGTAAATTTCGGGCTAACAAAATGTAATGCTCGGTCATCAGCGGCAGAACGACAACAGGATATTCGCATCCCTGCGATTTGTGTATTGTAACTGCATATGCCAATGTTAGTTGCCCATAAATATCTGACTCATAAACAACATCTCGCTCATCAAACCTAACAGCGATTTTGTCTCGATCGATTATTCCCGACACAATCCCGATATCGCCGTTAAATACATCGAGGTCATAGTTGTTAGTAATCTGCATAACTTTGTCTCCGACTGAGAATGGCAATCCGAGATTAAGATGATTTTTATTTAACGATTCTCTAAGAAAAGCGTTAAGTCTCTTCGCGCCACACCGTCCTTTGTGCATTGGAGTTATAACTTGAATGTCCTTAACAGGATCGAAACCATACGCTCGCGGTATTCGCTTTGTAACCAGCTCTATAACAGTCTGTCGAGCTTCATCTGGGTCGTCTTGATACGATATGAAAAAATCGTCGTCGGGATGATTATTCACAACAGGCATGTTTCCCTTAAGTACTCTGTGAGCGTTCCTGACAATAAAGCTATGTTCGCTCTGACGCATTATTCTATTCAATCTTACTACAGGAATCGATTCTGAATTAATAAGGTCTCGTAGTACTGCTCCCGGACCTACCGAGGGTAACTGATTTGAATCGCCCACCAAAACTAATCTTCCCTGATATGGAATGGCAGACAGCAAATTTCGAAAGAGTAAGATGTCGACCATTGAAACCTCGTCTACAACTAACATGTCGATTTTAAGCGCATTCTGTCTGTTGTATTCGAATGTTCTGAGTCCTGGATTAAAATGCAATAGTCTGTGAATTGTTCTTGCTCTGTGCGATGTAGTCTCCTCCAATCTTTTCGCAGCTCTTCCAGTAGGTGCAGCAAGATCTACTCGAAGTTTCAGTTTTTGCGCGATCCTTAATATTCCTTTCACAATCGTTGTCTTACCTGTTCCAGGACCACCAGTTATTATTACTACTTTACTTGTTATGGCATGAATTATTGCTTTTCGTTGCTCTGTGGTATAGTTGATTCTTGTATTCCTTTGTATTTCATTTAAAAGCGATTCTGCAATCGGTATACTGAATTGTTTGGATGGCTTTGCCGCCAGTAAATGTGATAGAATTTCAGCGGATTGAACCTCGGCTGCATACAGATTAGGTGGATAAATTCTATCGTTTTCTTGGATTATACGCTCATCAGAGGTAGCTTTGTCAAGGCTTTGTTCTACTTCTTTCCTATCGATATCGAGTAGTTCTTCTGTGCGGGAGACTAAAAATTCCCGAGTAAGAAAACAATTGCCGTCGTCTTTGGCTCGACTGAGAATATGAAATAATCCTGCAATAATTCTCTCGGGATGATCCTCTGGAAGTTTCATTGCACGACCGATTTTATCGGCAGTTGCGAATCCTATACCCCAGACATCTTCTGCAAGTCTATACGGATTTCTTTTTATTATATTAATGGCTCTATCGTCATACTTGTGCCATATACGTTTGATTAACCCGATGTTGAATCCATAGCCAAATAAAAAACGTGAAAGTTCTTGAAGAGATTTCTGCTCGGTGTAAGCTTTTCTAACAGATTCTGCAATGGTCTTTGCCCGTTTCTTACCTATACCACTCACTTCCCGTAATTTCTCAGGTTCATCGAGAATTATTTCAATAGTTTTATCACCAAAGCAATTTACAATTTTCTTGGCATACTTTGGACCTATTCCATCGATAAGATTTGAGGATAGGTATTTTTCCAGTGCATTAGTACCTTTTGGGTGTGATGCTTCAAAGCTTTCTATAGTAAACTGTTTGCCATATTTTTTATGTTTTGTCCAGTTCCCAGAAATCCTCAGATGCAGACCCTCGTGAATATTGGGAATCTCTCCAACAGCAATTATTGATGTTTTATCGTTGTCGAGTACGAAATTAAGCACTGTATAGGAATTTTCTTGATTATAAAAAATAACACTCTCAACAGTACCCGATAGTGTTTTTGACTTAGCTTCCAATTTTATCCCATAATTTATGGATTATTGTTCTTACATCGAATTTCATCAAGAGTTCTAAGCAAAAACTGAAAATCGTCCCATGTCGGACGTTTAAGCTTTGCGTTTCGCAGCAAGGCTGCAGGATGATAGGTAACAATGAGCGAAATACCTTGATATGAATATATTTTCCCGCGCATTTCCTTCATTGAATAATTGGTTTTTAAAAGCGCTTTAGCAGAAACTCTGCCCAAACAGCAAATTATTTTCGGTCTTATTATCTGTATCTGCTTAATCAAAAAAGGCAGGCAGGCATGCTCCTCCTCGATTTTTGGGTCTCTATTGTTTGGTGGACGATCTTTCAGTATATTTGCTATATATACATTCTCTCTTTGCAGTTTGACAGCTTCGAGGATTTTATCCAAAAGTTTACCTGCTTGACCTATAAATGGTATTCCATATAAGTCTTCCTGTCTGCCGGGTGCTTCTCCTATGAATATAATCTCCGAGTCGAGTGATCCGCAGCCAAAGACAAGTTTGTTGCGTGTTTTATATAACTCGCATTTCTTACAGTTTCGAGCATCTTCTATTAATTGCTCTATCGATTCCGATTTGGATTTTGAATCATTTTCTTTATTACTATGTGGAGGATGTGCTTTATTGAATATTTGAATTTGTTCAACAGGCAGTGGAATTTCCAGTTCACCCATGTCTCTCATAAATTTGAAGTATTCGCTAAGTTGGTCTATCAATCTATCTCCTTAATAATGAAATTTGATGCTAACGTCCTGTTGTCAACCATTTCTTCGAAAGAAAATATGGCAAAATTGTCAATGTCTGTCCGATCATCCCTGCAGCGATACCAAGAAAAATTCCCGACGGACCGATTATTTGAGAGACGAAAAAAGCCACTGGTAACTGAATTAAATAAAGTGCTACAAGATGTGAAAAGAAAGGGATTATTGTATGTCCTGAACCATTTATTCCTCCAATTGCGATAATTCCAATTGCCAGAATGGGATAGACTAATGGAATTATTGATAGATATGAAGTGGTATAATATATTGTAATTAGATCACTGGTGAATAGCATGGCGATTTTCTCCCCGAAAAGTATATATACCAAAGCAAATGGCAGAAAAAACAGCTCAAATATTCTAATTCCCTCAAAAACTGTTTGCTTAGCTCTTTTAGGTTTTCCAGCCCCAAGATTTTGACCGACCGCTGCAGCAGTGGCACCGCCAAGTGCAAATCCTGGAAGTAAAGCGATTAAATTCATTCTTATTCCAATAGTGTAAGCAGCTGTAGCAAAAATCCCATAGGATGTAATAAGACGCATCATTATAAATCCCATCGTAATTTGAACTATGTGTTGAGCTGTGCTAGGTAAACCAATGTGTAGAAATCGCTTCAGAACGCTTAATGTTGTAGAAAAATGAGCTATATGTAACTTGAAAGCTCTTGATCCCCTGAGGAGTATTAGAAATCCTGTCATAGCACCCAATAAGCGAGCGGTTACTGTAGCATAAGCAGCTCCTCTAACTCCATATGCAGGGATCGGTCCCAAACCGAAGATAAGAATTCGATCTAAAGCAATGTTTAATATAACTGAACCTACGACAATTATCGTTGGTGTTATGGTATCCCCAGCGCCTTGATAGATAGCTCGAATAATGAACATATAAACCATCGAGAAACTTCCAATAAGCATTATGATAAGATAAGTTGAGGATAAATCGAGTAATTCTCCCTCCGCACCCATCAAAATAAGCAAAATCCGACTAAAAATAATGCCACAAAGTGCAATAACGACCGAAACCAATACTCCGATAAATATCGATCCTACTGCACTTTTGTGCGCCATTTCATAATCGTTAGCACCCACGCACCGAGAGACTATAGCTCGTGTTGCTACGGAAAGACCGATAATGAAACTCATTGTTCCTGATGTTACAATGCCTGCAATTCCTATTGCTGCCAGAGATGTGGTTCCCAGTTTTCCTACGAAATACATATCAGTAAGGAGGAACACATTCTGAATTGCATTGCCGAACATCATAGGCAGCGCAAGACGCAGTAGAACCTTTCTGGGATGCTTTGAAATGATAGTTTCACGTAAATTTTGCATAAGTTCGTTATAATAACTCTTAGATTTGTATTTGTAAAGAAAACCAATTTTTGTACGGAAAAAGGCAGAATATTTAGAAGTATCAAGGTATAATTTAAATATACTTAAAAAGTTTAATCTGAATCGATTCTATTTTAGGTAAATAATTTTACTCGTAAAAGTTGAACTAACATTATGATATCTAACAAGATAGATACCAGCATCGAGGTTATCATCTGGACGCCAGATGATTTTATTTGAGTTTTGACGAGTTATAGTCCTACCGGATATGTCAAGGATTTCTATATAAGAACCATCCGAAACATCTCCTTTGATTTCAATTTGGCATGCGTTGTTAAACGGATTTGGGTAAATTTTCAGAACGTAATTTTCCGGTTTTCGAATATTATTTTCCGTAATTTTCGCCCCAACATTTGATGCTCCTGGCGTTGGTTCATCTTGAAATACCCATAATGGACTGCCATCTGTGCTTCTGCCGAATGATACATCCACAGTCTGTATATCGAAGCTCAGTGAGTCAATAGTTTTATTTCCAGCAGCATCGGAGGAGTATAGTCCAACAAATTCCCCTGCGGATGCACTAAGTTTAAAATTGGTATGAAAGGGTCCTTGATACTCGTCTCTGTCGCACCATATAAGAAGGAACCCCATCGCTGGAATTATGGTGCTATCTGGGAACATCCACCTTCGAGTGTCTGTCGTATCATCTGTTAAAAAATATCCTGAAATATCTACAATTGAATCTGCAGAATTGTATAGTTCAACCCAATCCTCATATTCACCAGCCTCATCTGTTATTGTCGAGTCGTTTGCAGACATAAACTCATTTATGAAAACCACTCTGCTAAGATCTGTGTAGTGGGTTGGTTCTGGGAGAAACCTTTTTAGATATTCAACTCTATCGTGTATAAAAGATTTAAGTCCTACAATTGGGTTTCTCGAGTATGGAATGTCGTGTTCTAAGTTGGCTTCAAATTTTTCATTACTAAACATTTTGTTATCATCAGCTAATACATACGGTCGAATTAGGTCGGCTAATTCGTCAACTCGTGCAGAAAACACGGAATCAGAGAATTCATTTTCAATAATTTGCCAGAGAATATTTTCGACATCTATTCGGAAACCATCGACTAAAAAATATGTCTTATCTGCAAGAGGTTTTGGTGGTTTGCTGTAATCGTAGGGAAGAACTCTAAGCGCATCAGAATGGAATCCCGCAGTAAAATTTGCGAATGCTTCATTAAGGTCCCAGGCTATGAATTTAATTTTTCCCTCTTCAGTGAAATACAGGTAATAATTATGCCCGAAGTGAACATAACTGTCCAGATTAACCAGTGCGGAATTTACTGCTAAGTATCTGCTCCAAATTGAGAGATCGAACCTATTAGAAAAGTCCGTAGTAAATACTTCATCGGGTGTTCGATTCAGGAAGAATATGAAATCGATAAGGTCGCTCCAATCGTCCTCATCCTCATTGGTTTTCTTTTCATAGTCTCGCTGGTATGAAGCTGGATCTGCTCCTTTCCACATAAGATCACCTCGTGGGTCACCTTTATAGAGATTTCCAGTATTTTCATTGAACCTTCGATCGAGAAAACGTTTGTTTACCGGCTCGACCGCTGTGTAAAACCCCCAGTATTCACGATTATAATATACTTCAGCAAATGTAGCTCTAAGGCATGGAACACCGTATGCGTTGAAAAGGTCGCAGGCTAATTTTTCCCGAAGAAAAGTGGGATCCTTAAAACCGTTAGAAAATGCTAGTCGGTTTAGTCCTAAATAATCACGATCGATGTATTCTGTAAATTTAATTTTGAACGACTTCTTTTTTCCAGGATGTCCAAAAGAGGAGTTCCCTTTTAACATAATTCCAACATTTTCAATTAATTCACCATCGATTGTAATATCACAGGATATATACTCCTCCGATCTATGAGTTTCTGAAAGTTCACTCCAGAAATCTGGGGTCGAAAACTGAACTTCAACTCTGTGAACCACATCACCGAAAAAACTATCGAGATCATCCGATTGGGCTATAGATGGTAACAGAAAAGCCGATATTAAAAATGGAAACAGAATTGTCTTAGAACAACCATTGGTAAAGAATTTTTTTCTTTTTTTCATTTTTTTCTCACATCAAAAGTTTGAATATCCGATGGAATTCCTCATAATATAAAGACTTAAGTTCTAGAAATAAAGTTTACAACGAATAATTTCAAATAATCATATTTATATTTTTGGTGAAGTATAAATAGCATTGCAAAAATCATGTTGAGCGTTAGTTTTTTTTGATATATTTTATCCGATGACGTAAAGATTAATACTTGTCTAAATTATTTTAACAATTCATCAAATCTCAGGAATGTTCCATTGTGTCGAATCGTTTTGTGATCCTTCGCTTTTATGTTCGCGATTTTCAAGATGCGAAGGTCTATCACCGATTAAGTTACCCTCTGATAACTCTAGGACTCTAAAGTTATAACGTTCAATGAGTTCAATATTATGAGTTGCCATAAGTATTGCTGTTCCTTGTTTGTTAATTGCGAGCAGAAGTTCCATAATTTCCTCGATAGCATGTGGGTCGAGATTCCCGGTTGGTTCATCCGCCATAAGTAATAGCGGAGAATGAACCAATGCGCGTGCTATTCCCACTCTCTGTCTCTCACCGCCGGAGAGCTCGTGCGGATATACTCGAGCCTTATGTCCCAAGCCCACTTGAGAGAGAAGTTCGTTGCCTTTCATTCGAATAAGTTTCTTAGGATAACTGCAAACTCTTAATGCGAATTCAACGTTCTCTCTTGCAGTCATATCGGGAAGAAGTTTGAAATCCTGAAAAATGACCCCGAGTTTTCGTCTTAGATATGGAATTTTTCTTCTCGGAATATTATCAATATATTCACCATCTATTGCTATCATACCGTCATCTATGGGTATTTGAGCAAGCACTGCTGAAATAAGTGTTGATTTCCCAGCTCCTGAAGGTCCCACAAGGAAAGCAAACTCTCCCGAGTCGAGCACAAAGGAGACATTATATAATGCAACCCAACGTTTAGAGAAGGTTTTGCTAACTCCTTCAAGAGATAAGATTTTCATCGCTCTCCCAATGATTAATTACATTTTAATATACGTATTGCAGAGCGATTTACCATAATTTAAGTGTCTGTTCTGTGTATATTGTGCTCAAATATACATAAGCCAACCGTGAGGATCGTTACCATTTTCGACAATATCCAAGAATTTTCTTTGAAGGATTTCAGTAATTGGTCCTCTTTTGCCATTGCCGACGGGAATTTTATCCACAGAGGATATAGGTGATACTTCTGCTGCTGTGCCTGTGAAGAAAACTTCGTCTGCAATATAGAGGAATTCTCTTGGGATAAACTGTTCCCTAACCTCGAGTCCCTCTTCTTTTGCGAGCGTTATAATCGAGTCTCGAGTTATTCCAGGAAGTATTGACGCACCCTGTGGTGGCGTGATAATCTTTCCATCCATAACAAGGAAAATATTTTCAGCACTGCCCTCGGAAACGAAACCATTAATGTCTAAAGCAATGCCTTCCACGTATCCATCGATGAGAGCTTCCATTTTTATCAACTGGGAGTTCATATAGTTGGCACCAGCTTTTGAGGTTGCTGGCATTGTATTGGGCGCAATTCGGTTCCAAGAGGAAACGCGAACCGCGACTCCTTTTTCTAATGCCTCAGGACCTAAGTATTTGCCCCATTCCCATACTGCAATTGCCACATCCACTGAACAACCAGATGGGTCTACACCAAGCGAGTAATAACCGCGGTATGCAATCGGACGAATATAACAAGATTTAAGATTGTTGATTTTTATGGTTTCCACAATTGCATTGTTTATCTCTTCCGGAGTATAAGGAATTTTCATTCGATACATCTTCGTGGAATTAAAGAAACGTTTTGTATGCTCGGATAATTTGAAAATTGCAGTTCCTTTGGGTGTATTATATGCTCTGATGCCTTCGAAGATACTCGAACCGTAATGAACTGCATGGGATAAAATGTGGATAGTTGCATTTTTCCACTCTACAAATTCACCATCCATCCAGACATGGGATGCTTCGTTAACTAATTTGTGTGTTGGATCGTGATGAGCCATTCCTTCAATAAAAGCCATGGTTTACCTCCTAAATTTAAATTATTTAGATGATTGCTTATGGATATAAGCTTTTTTTTCTCTAATTTTCAAGATTGTTTTCAATTCAAAATATTTTTCATTCATTCGTTTAAAAGTCCTACTTTTTTTGCAATTTCAAGAGTTTGTCTTGCACGAGCCACAATCGGAGCATCGATCATTTTCTTGCCCAGAGAGATTACACCACTCCCAGATCGCTCAGCTTCCTCATAAGCATTTATTACTTTTCTTGCATATTCAAGTTCTTCTTTCGAAGGCGAGTAAACATCGTGTATTACTGCAATTTGTGAAGGATGAATTGCACCCCTACCATCGAACCCAAGAGATTTTCCTTCTTCAGTGCTCTTTCGCAAACCCTCGATATCATTTATGTCGCTCCATACAGTATCTGATGCTTGAATACCTGCAGCTTTTGCAGCCATAACGATCATACTCCGTGCGGTAAAAGTTTCCTTTCCCGTTCTTGATCGTGATGTACCGATATCTCGGGTGAAATCCTCCGCGCCAAACACCAAAGCTGCGACAGATGGAAACGAGGATGCTATTTCGTATGAATTCAAAACTCCAAGAGCTGTTTCTATTATACACATATAAAAGATTTCCTTTGTTACTCCATGTAGTTTCTTTTGATCCTGAACAATTTCTTCAACATTCATAACATCCACTATAGACTCGACTTTAGGTACAACAATAAGATCGGGTTCAGCTTGAACAATTTCTTTCAAATCGTCGATACCAAATGGCGTTAAAAATGGATTAATCCTGACAGCTTTTTCCGATGGCCCAAAATTTACATTCTTAAGGATATTTCGAACGAGAATACGAGATGCAAATTTCTCTTTTGGCGGAACGGAATCTTCAAGGTCGAGTATTATGCAATCGGCACCGAAAAGAAAAGCGTTTTGCGATAGATACGGATTATTGCCGGGCATATAAAGTCTGCTTCGTCTAAGCCTATCTTTCATCGGAAACCTCCACATTTAGTCTTACTGCTGCTTCTACTCGTGAGGAAATGACATAAGGCAAAGCTCCGTCATCGATTACTTTTATGATACAATCTGTTACGTTAAGTTTTTTGAGAGTTTCGATAATTTCCTTACGAATATTGTTGGAATAAAGGTTTTCCATGGTTGTGTCGAGTTCTATTATAATACCACTTCCAGATTTTGATTTTTCAAATGTAACCTCGAGATCACCCCGGCTTTTTCGACCACATGTGCTGGACATAAATTCTCCCTGAATAATTTTTCTATTGGACTTAAAAGTTTCTATACAAATCATAACAATTCAATCGAAATAATGCTCCAATCTATTGCATTCTAAATAAGTTATTGAAATAAATGTTCCTCCTTGAGAAATCGCTCGAGGTTACGCAATCTAGACGGCTTCTTAAGTTTTGTCAATGCCTTGTATTCAATTTGGCGTATTCTTTCTCTGGAAAGGCTGAAAATCCTGGCAATTTCATCTAAGGTTCTAGGCCAATTATCCTCGAGACCATATCTTAGTGTGATTATTTTTGCTTCGCGATCATCGAGAGTTCTCAACATTCCCTTGATTTCTTCTTTGAGTCTAAAAAGAGTTGCTTTCAAGGAAGTAGGTTCAATGGAGATGTCTTTAATCAAATCACCGATGGTTCGGGAATCTTCCTCCACACCCAATTTATTATCAAGTGAAATTTCTACCTGAATAGATTTTAATATCCTATTTAGATTCTTCTCAGTGATTTCCAAAGCCTGTGCGATTTCGCTTTTAGTGGGTTCTCGTTCAAGTTTTTGAGTTAATTCATGAACAACTTTCGAATGCTTTCTTGTCCACTGAATAAGATAAATCGGCAATCTCATTGCGTGTCCTTGTTCTGCTAAGATCCGTAACATGAATTGTTTTATCCACCATATGCCGTATGTGGCTATTTTATAACCTTTGTTAGGATCAAATCGTTCGATGGCTTTAAGTAATGCATGATTACCTTCTTGAATCAAATCCAGGAAGTCGACGCCTTGATTCATATAGCTATGAGCAACATTTACAATTAATCTCACATTAGCTTTAAAAAGTAGTTCTCGGCTTTCTTCGTATTCGTTCAGAAGCTCGGGAATTTTGTTTAGTTTTTCAAATAGTATCATTGTTGGGAAACATGATATATCAGATATGCAACGATCTATCCTTTTAAAACGTCTGAATTGCTTTGTTATTAAATTCATAGATTTCCTGCCGATACCAAGTTCCTCGAATCTTTCCACATATTCTTCGGATTTGCATTTCATAAGTTTGCGTGCTTGTTCTAACGATATTCCTGAGATAAGTAAGGCTTTTTCAAGTTGTTCCTTTTCTTTTTCTCTAAACATCAAGATTTTAGTGAATAAAGGCAGTATACTCTCGATAATTTTGAATGTTGGATTTATTTCCTTAATGAGTTTTAAAATTTCTTTACTATATCTAGCTTTTCTTTCCCAATATGTTTTTTGACCGATGCTTGCTTTTCGGATTGATCTAATGAAAGGACGTAGTTTTTTGAAGTATAATATCTCAATTCGTTTTAATTTCATTAATATTTCTTTTTTGTGTTCTGTGGGAGTTCTATCTTCCAGTCTAAAAGATGATAATGTGAAATCGTAAATGCTTATCGATCCTGTTTCAAGTTCACGTCCTTTTTTCAAAAATTTAAATATTGAGATAGTTGTGCAAGCTATTAATGCTTGAAGCTCGTTACAATTGTATTTCATTTTCCAGGCTATTTCTATTTCTCGTTCTTTGCCAAGAATTTCAACATCGCTTATATCGCTGAAATACTTTAGAAGTGGGTTCTCGAGCTTAGAAATTTGCTCTAAATCTAAAACTACAATTCCCTCAGCAGAAAGGTATATCACGACATCATCCAGTTTTAGTTTGTTTTTTAAGTTGTGCTTTTTTAATTCATTTTCAATTTCTTTAAGAGATACACTTTGACGAGAGCCTAAGTTACTTGCTATTTGCTCAAGAAGCTTAAGTTTTTCCTCGTCCTCAAAATTCATTGATCCTCCATAATTTAATCTATTCACTTAAAAAGCTGCATATTACCTTTATAATCGTTTACAATTGGTTAATAGTCAACTTATTTATAATTCATATATAAAATATACTTTCGTTTTATGTTGATTATTATTTTAAAAATATAGATTAATTAAGTTTGTGTATTTCTTTAACTATTCTGCTTATTTCAATAGAAATTCTTTTAATTTCATTTTCGTCATCATCGATAAGAGCAACTTTCAGTTTTAAATTTAAAAGTTCTTTTTCCTTTACTAATCTTATTTTTAGCAAGGGATTAATAACTTCTTTCTGCGTATCAATTTTTGAGGGAACATTTTTAAGATTCATAAGGAATTTGCTTAAGTAACTCATTGCGCGGTTGTCAATTATTTCATTAAGTTCAGATAGAGAGCAGTTTCCATGCTCGATAATTTGATTAGAAAGCATATCTGCTGCTCCTCTATAAAGCTTAAATATTTCAATTTCAGTTATCTCTTCGATCGTGGGATTGGAGATCAACATTGCCAAAAGGTCTAGTTCGAGCTGAGCCTCGGCAGATAGAGCTTCAAGACCTCCTTTTTCTTCTAATTCAAAATCACTGGGTATTTTTCTTGTGGCTTTCGATATTCTCTTTCCTATTTCAGACTCACTAACCAGAAGTTCTTCCCCAAGAGTTTTTATATAAAGAGAAGTAGCCATATCATCTTCAATCGATTCAAGATATGGAGCCATTTTATCAACAAAGGTCAGTTGTTCCTCAGTAGAGCTAAGTTTTCCGTTATTTCTAGTCCATGATATTGTGAAATTTAACCATTCCGGTGCGTTTTTAAGCATATCGAAAAGTTTATTTTTATTAAGTTTTCTCGCTAAATCATCTGGGTCCAAACCGAGCGGGGGTCGTGCAATTTTAACAATAAAGCCTTGTCTTAGGAGATGCTTTAAAGCTCTATATGTGGCTTTGAGACCAGCATCGTCGCCATCGAGGAAGATAACCACATTATTTGTGAATCTTGACAGAAGAGTGGCATGATTTCGAGTGAAACTTGTCCCACAGACTGCAATGGTATTCTTTATTCCTGCAATCCACATCGAAATAACATCAAAATAACCCTCAACAAGAACTGCAAAACCAAATTTTCTTATGGCTCTTTTTGCATGATCAAGACCGAAAAGAACTTCGCTTTTATGATAAATTTCTGATTCGGGACTATTGATATATTTTGGACCTTCGATGTCTTCTTCCAAAGTTCTAGAGCCAAATCCAACTAACCTGCCAGAACTGTTATGTATTGGTATGATAAATCTGTTTCTAAATCTATCGTAAATTTTGTTTGTGTCATGTTTTTTAATTAGAAGTCCGACAGCAAGGAAAGCCTTTTCATCAGCTCCAGTTTTTTTTATATACTGAAGTAAGCTGTCCCAAGCATCGGGAGCATACCCAAACCCGATTTGTTTGATAAAATTCGGTGGTATTCCTCGACTTGAAAGGTATTTTAGTACATGTTGACCTTCATTGCTCGAAAGTTTTGTTTTATAGAAATTATGAGCTGTTTCAATCGCTCTTTGATATGAATCCATCTTAGAATGGGTTATACGCCTTTCAGGTATGGGAATGTTGGAAATTTTTGCAAGGTGTTCTACTACCTCGATAAATGAAAAGCCTTCTTTTTCCATCAGAAATGAGAAAATATTTCCACCTTTTCCGCAACCAAAGCAATAGTAAAGTCCTCTATCCGGATCAACCGAAAAGCTTGGTGTTTTTTCCTTATGAAATGGGCATAAACCCTTGAAGTTCTTTCCCGATTTTTTTAGGGTTGTGTATTTCCCAATTATTCTTAAAACATCGGTGGATTCGAGAACTTTTTCGACAAATTCTCGTGGATATCTTGTTTTAGAAATGTTTCTATTCATAATAAAGGGCAAAGGTAGTTGCAAGTGTTGACTTTGCAAATTCGACTTGGGAATAATAATCATTTATATTTCGATTATAATTGCAGCAACAGGACAACTGTTTGCAGCCTCCTCAACACAATCGATATATTCTAACTCCTCTTCATACGCTATAACTAATGCAAGATCGTTTGATTCATTCATAGCGAATGCTTTGGGACAAATCTGCTCACAAATTCCACATGCAATACACAAATCCTCATCAATTTTGACAATCATTGTTATTCCTTTTCAAGAATTATTATTAAAGATTACTGATATGCTTCTAAATTGTCAATATCCGAGATTTTTCTAATTAGCGACTCTCCTTGTTTGAGATGTAATTTGCAACCCGTACGATTTCTTCCTTTATAATGTTGAAAAGATGACGATAAAATTCCGGTGGCATTGTTATTGGGTCTTTTATATCCTCACCTTTGATGTTTTCTTCTCTACCATATTCGGTTAACAGATATGCTTTTGAGATGATTTGGCTACCGAAATTTTCAGCGAGCCAATCTATATGATGTCTTGCCATCACTAATATTAGATCTGAGTTCTGGGCTATCTCAGATGTCATAACTTTAGCGTTGTGCTTTGAAATATCGATATCGTTTACATAACATGCAATTTGCGCTTCGATTGAGGGGGGAAAGCCATCTGTGGCATGTGTCCCAGATGAGGATATCTTAATATCCGTGAGACCTTTTTCAGAAAATATTTTCTTAGCGATACCTTCTGCCATAGGGCTTCGACATATATTTCCAGTACATAAAAATGTAATTTTTCCTATATTATCCATTATTTCGCTATATAATATGTATAGTATTCAAGAGCATTTGTTTGCCATTAATAATTCAAAAACATCAACTTTGCTCTTTTGAAATTCGCTCTTTTTCCTCTCTTACTGCCTCGCTTAAATAGCTTATGGCTTCGATTTTTTCTTTTGCTTCATCAAGTTTTACGTTTGCTATTGCGAAACCTGCATGAACGAGGATTATATCACCAATTTTAGCATTGGGCATGACCATAAGTGATGCCTTTTTTCGGACACCACCATAGTCGACAACTGCCTTATCACCATTAATTTCAACTATTTTTCCTGGTATTGCTAAGCACATTGTTTTCTTAATGATAATACATAATTAAGATGATAATTATTACTTATTACGACTAAAGATTTCCTACTATACCTAACTTTGAAAGAGTTTTGGAATCTACGTGAAAATAACTCTTATTTATCGTAAATAATAATCCACCACAACGTAATCAGCTTTTGATATTTGGATTTGAAACAAAAATTCTCTTTTCCGTTGCCTGTTTGGCGGAAATAATGAAATCTTTATAGCCTTCATATTCATAGAATGGGATAATTCGTTGCTTTAGTCTATATCTCTCCTTAACAATTATCTCATCTTTTTTCTTCTCGAATTTTAAATAGAAATCCGCATAATCCTTGAATGAAAGTTCGACATCTTCAGGAAGTCCGATAATCTTTGCACCCTTTGGTAGTTTAATCGTTATCTCATGTTCCTCCTGAGTGGGGCAAGAATATTCGATATCATAAGTTCGTTCTTTTAGGTTTACTTCATCGAAACCTTGCATCGAATACATAACCCCCGGGATATTAAGAACCCACATATCGCCAGCCTCGGATGGGAAGGAAAGCACATTGACCTTTGCCCAACCATAAAGCTGACTATCCATATCCGCAAGCCCCACCAATGCGAATGTATCCAAGGTAGCCTTCGGGAAAATGTTGTTTAACCAACCAGTGAATATTATTGGCAGTCTTTCTTTTTGTTGGGTTTCCCAGAAAGCTCTCCAACCTGCCTCCATCATACCGTATGGAATATGGCTGAATTCGGCAATAGCATCGCCATTAGGTTCAAGTTCCATTTTTACAACAGTACTTTGACTAAATTCCTTTGGTGTGTTTGTGGGTATCATGCCCACTTCTCGACCTATACAATCAACAAATGTAACACCTTGATCCCCAGATGTTCTATAAGGATATTTAAAAGTTAGATTAGTGGCATCCAGGAAAACCCATTTGCCATCGGGAAGTTTGACTCTAGTTATAGCATGATTGCCCGATGTTTGTGGGATGCATCGATTGATTTCCTGAGAATGGTTTACCATTAGTATTATAGGATGTGCTTCGACGCCAACGACTTTAAGCATTGTGCAGAACAGAATAGATTTATCGGTGCAATCGCCAAAACCGTTCTCCCAGGTCTCGTCGGCACGGTGCCCAGTTTGTCCGGAGGAGACACTACCTTTTATAGAGATATATCTGATGTTTCGCTGAACCCATCGATATATTAGATCAATTTTTTCCACAATTGTCTTCGCATCTTTAACAATCTCTAATGTTTTTTCCTCGATTCTTGGCGTTACTTCGATTCTAGCTTTTTGAAATCCACCTAACCAATCGAAGAGATGTTCCCAATCCGGCAGTACATTACCGTAAAGATAAGGTGTTACATCTGCATAACTTGGCATCGATGGTTCGTCTAAATAAGGTTCAACATTCATAAGTTTCCACGTATATAACACTGAAGTATCCTCGTCAGTAATATTAGGGGAAGCGATTTTCATAGCCTCACGGCTGAGCTCATCCCATCGAGATGGATTTGTATCGGCAAGAATAACCTCGCTCTCGGTAAAGCCTTCCATTTCAACGTCGTATTCGAAAAAGCAGTTTTCCATAAGCTTTGGGTTGGTTTTATAAAGTGCCGAACCAAGCGCGCCGACTGGATTTTTAAAAAAATAGTATATATCCTTGCCCTTTGGTACTCTAATGGAGTATATCGAGGAGTAAACCGGGTCATCTTCGCCCTGAAAGTACCATCTGAAGGGGAAACTAGTTGTGTCGTCTGGGTTATATTCCTCAGTTTCATAGACATATTCGACAATTGCACCTTCCTGAACACCTGAGAATTCGAGAGCATAAACGTTGCCATAACCGAAAAAGGCACCTCCACGAGTTACAGGGGAGATTGTGGCTTTTGATGTATCTGCAAATAGAATTCTGCCATCGGGAAGGATCGTTCTTGCCCAAAGAATTCTTGCGGTCGAGCGACCTTCGTCGATAAATAAACCTCTCTGACCCCAATAAAGCCTCGCCGGTTTGATTATTTTGCCTGCAAAATGATAGTGATACTTATTAGTGCCATCCGATCTGAGCGTTGTATTTCCGTGATCGATGAGAATGAGACCAGCGGCATCTGAGTATTTGGTTTCAAGTTCTGCGGCAATTCTCTTAAGTTCCTCTATATCATACATTTCCGAGCTTTCTTGCGTTTCGGTGGTTGTCTCTTGTGCTTTAGTGAATACGATTTCTCGGATATCGCCCATAGGTATTTTTTTCTTATCAATTTTAAATTCACCTTTTTTCATTGTGATATTTTCGGCATCTATATCTTCTCCGCCGTATAGTTTGACCTGACTTGCGAAACCTAATGTTAGCAATGCCAGAACTGCAATTAGCATTATCTTTTTCATTTAATCCTCCTGATTTTTTATATCCGAGATATTATTGGAAATAAAATTCGTGTTGGCAAGTGAATTAGCAATTGAAAAAAAATTATTTTTTTTTGCTGGAAAAAATTTGGTTTAGTATTGACAATTTGGAATTTAGCAATATAAATTATAATTAGAGACAATAATTTTAAATTGAGAGGGGGTAGTTATTAGACATTAGAATTTTAAAATTTGTCAAAATGTTTAGGAGGGAAATAAAATGTTTAGAGGGAAACAAAATGAATAAAAGTATGATGTTATTACTAGTTGTTTTGTGTTGCGCATGTTTAGCACAAACGATAAGATCAAATATATATTATCCTATTGAGGTTGGGAACAAATATACTTGTATATTTACTGTGCATGCTACAGACTCTTCAGACACAAGATATTATGAAACTGTAGATACTTTTTTTATGGGTGGGTACAAAACTTATCTAACTGAAGCAATGAGAGCAAGTGATTCACTTTTTGATACTCTATTAACTCAAATAGATTCTTTAGGAGTATATTCATTGGTAAATTTCTATAGAAGATATGATTATTTCTTAATGATGCCTAGACAGTTTAATATTGGAGACACTTGGATTATCAGTAATATTGAAACAACATATGATATAGGAGGAGGATATAGGTGTATAGAAAGGCATAGCGATTATGTTTTTGAAACTTCAATCGTTGAGTCGGTTTTATTAGATATGGGTACATTTTATAATTGCCTAAAAATTGAGAGTGCATCGTATCAAACCATTACAATTATGTTTCATTCAGATACATCAAGTGATACTTTAATAAAACACCCACCAGGATACAGTATTTGCGCACCAAATGTGGGAAATATCCTCAGCTTTTCAATCGATAGGGGTGAAACAGTTTATACTTCTGTCGTGATCGATTACAAAATTGCTGGCATCATAGAAAGTGAAAAACCACAAGTTTGTGAATTAGAAATTCTGGCATATCCAAATCCATTTAACTCCTCGTGTCGTATCGATGTTAATAGAAGTTCGGAGATTGAAATATTAGACACAAAAGGTAGAGTTATTTATCGCTCGAAAGATGCACATTTTATTTGGAAACCAGACAGAAACATAAGAAGCGGAATATATTTTGTTCGAGCAAGTAATGGTGAGGTTTCAATTACGAAGCGGATATTATATTTGAAATGA
>JAUWMV010000025.1 GCA_030613005.1 bacterium
AAATGAATCCTAAATCCCATACATTAACTGGAATCTCTGGATCGTAAACCTCTTTCAATTTCCCAATTATTTCCTCTTTAATTTTTTTTGTATCCATCATATCGCTCCTTTTTTAAGAGAAGTAAATAATAAACATCACTACTAAAACCCACAAGACCATATTTATAACAAACGGTAAATCTGAAATAACCAGTCGCTCTGGAGATTCGCCTCTGCCACTGACCTTAACTAAATACAAATATCGGAAAAGACCATATATAACAAAAGGCAATGAAAATCCTAAATACGGCGTGTTGAATTTTTCTGCAGTTCCTGGATCAAAAACATATAACGAATACGATGTTAATGTTGAAGCTACTAATATAATAAGAACCTGATCGAGGAAGGACAGATTATATCTTTTTAAAACGGATCTTGAAAATTTCGAGTTGTTTTTATTAATTCTAAAAAGTTCCTGCCGACGTTTTGCGGTAATCATAAAAAGCGCAAGAAGACTCGTGCATAAAAGCAACCAATTGGAAACAACTACGTTTATAACAACTGCACCACCCGCAGCACGTAATAAAAATCCAGTAGCCACTACCATTAAATCTATAACTACTAAATGTTTAAGCCAAAGTGTATAAAGCACTTGAAGAAATACATAAAATAATGCTATATATCCTAATCCGGAATCAAGATTGAATCCCCAAATTACACCGAGTATTGTGAAAACTGCAAATGCCAAAATTGCTAACCAAATTGGAAGCTCACCGGAAGGAAGCGGTCGGAATCTCTTTGTCGGGTGTAATCGATCCTGTTTGATGTCAATAATATCGTTGAATATGTATGTACCGCTTGCTAATAAGCAGAAAACCCAGAAAGTTTGGAAAGAGATTAGAAATTTTCCAATTTGTAGAAATTCTTGAGAAAAAATTAATCCAGCAAAAACAAAAAAGTTCTTAGTCCACTGAAGAGGTCGCATTGATTTTATGAGTGCTTTAATTAACTTGATCATTTTAGTGTCCTATTATATTATCGGTAATTCGAATTGTAAATTAAATACTGTCCTCAGGTTTTTTTGCCAAAACACCAATCGATAAGGTTGTATAACAGAATATCCTATTTCGTCTTAATTTCTCCCGTAATGTACGTCTTATTTTCCATAAAACAGGCACTTTAAAAGGAAATAAAGGTAGTCTTACACCTATTTTCCACATAACCTCTCTTAAAGTTCTGTAAAACAGAGATGGATACATCCAGTCACCGTAATATCCTATTGGTTCGAACCCAGATTTTTTAAGATATTTTTCCAACTGCCCCAGCGAAAATTCGGTCTCCCAGCCGGCAAACCATTTGTTTAGGGCTATTAGAATATGCTTTATCACTGTGTAAATGTGCCATCTTTGAGGAACATCGATAATAGCAATACCGCCGGATTTCAGCACTCGAAGGTTCTCTATCACAATTCCGGATGGGTCTCGAAAATGCTCCAGAAGCCCTTGATGGAATACCATATCGAAAGTGTTATCCGCAAAAGGCAGTTCAAAAGCATCACCTTGAACTGGAATAACTTGAGCTTCGTTCTGATTATTGAGAGCTTTAACAATATCCATTGCAGCATCAGCATAATCGAGAACGATTACTTTTGCGCCGTCCTCTGCAAATGTAAAACTGTCCCTTCCAGTACCAGCACCCACCTCGAGAATCCATTTTCCTTTCAGATCGGGCATTATTTCTTTTAATGCAGCGGGTGTTCGACCGGAGTTATCATAAATTTGATCCGGGTCTTTCTTTTCGGTCCAGAAATTTTCCCAATGTTTTCTATCGCTGCTTCGGGGCATTGTGACTAGCCTCTGCTGTTATGTTTTATTTAACAATAATACCGATTTAAAAAACCGTTGTAAATTTGAAACAAAATATTGTAATTCTTTGGAATGTAAATACAAAATAACTTATCTAAAATCGAAATATTTATTAGTCAAAATTATCAGAATAAATCTGGTTTGATTTATAATGAAAAAAAGGAGCAAATTTAAAATTAAAACTTGACAATCGGTGTAATCCAATTATTGTATATGAAATTATGAGAGGAGTATTTTGATGATGTTAGAATTCAGGCTAAATACTGATTATTATCTAAGCGAGGGGGTGATCTTCGCTTAGCGAGGATATAATTTTGCAAAAAAAACGAGCGAGTGCACCCCTTCATGGAGGCACTCGTTTTTTTTTCTCTTCGCATAGAAAGAAAGGTTCTTTTTAATTTTAATATGAAAAGTAACAACAAACGAATGTTTATAAAGAAATTGATTTATAATTTTAAAAGTTGCAGAATATCTATGGAACTGGAGGTACATCATGATAGAATCTAATAATTATGCAGTGATATGCCATGAAGTAACAAAAAAATTTCGCTCTGACACTTATAAGAGTGTCCGAAACATTTTTAAAAGACCAATGTATTTTGCTGCTGTTAATGAGGTCTCCTTTGAGGTTAAATACGGTGAAATTTTCGGAATTATAGGACCGAATGGCAGTGGGAAAAGCACAATAATAAGGATGTTAGCAACACTCCTTCTCCCTGATCATGGGTATCTTAAAGTTTTCGGCATGGATGTTACAAAAAATACTTACAAAGTTCGATCGCTAATAAATCGTGTATCTGTCGATGCGTCGTTTTTCAAGAAATTGTCTGTGAAAGAAAATTTGGCTTATGCTGCAAGGATTTATGGTGTACCTGTTTCGAAGGCTTTCGACAAAGCAAAAGTAATGCTTAAGAATTTCGGTCTCGATCCGAAAAAGATGTATAGTCCTGTTGAAGACCTTTCGCGAGGACAACAGCAAATGGTTTCTATTGCCAGAAGCTTCTTGTCGAGCCCGAACCTACTCCTTTTGGACGAGCCTACAACTGGACTTGACCCAAAAAGCAAAAAAATGGTGCAGGAATTCATATTATCCGTTAAAAATGATCACAACACAAGCATAATTCTCACATCGCACGATATGATTGAGATTGAGAAATTATGTGAACGAACGGCATTCTTAAAAGATGGTAAAATCTGGGCATGTGGCACCTCGAAAGAACTTAAAATAAAAACAGGAAAGGATAACCTCGAGGACGTATTCCTTGAAGTTACCGGCGAGGAGTTCCCTGAAGATGAAATCGAAGAGTAAAAACACATTATTAAAAAGTGTTAATAAAAAAACTGCCTCTTTCTTTAGAATAATAGCAGAGGAAGCGCCGAAGACATTCGCTTTTATAGAGAGAAACATTAACCTTTCGAAGAGGTATCTTGGCTGGGAACTTGTGTTTTTAAGTTATACTGTGGTAAATTCCTTGACTATTGCTTTCATCGGAGTTACTCAGGGTAAGGAAATGGTTCTCTATCTTGTGGTTGGAGCGATATTGTGGGGTTTTTTGAGCGTGTTGTTCCACGAAGTGGCTGAAGCTGTATCTTATGAACGTTGGGAAGATACTATTGAGTTTACTTTTGCGGCACCATTGAGAAGAGTTACCTATTTGTTTGGCAACGGACTTTTTGCAGCATTGTATGGATTAGTTAGAAGTCTTATTTTGATGGGAATTGTTGTTTTAATTTTCAGGCTCGACATTTCTAATGCCAATGTCTTTGGAGCTGTGATTATTTTATTCGTTTCGAGCGTTAGCTTCATTGGGCTTGGCCTCATTGCAGCCATTCTTCCACTCATGAGTCTTGAGAGAGGCTCTCAGGCAACGCACATATTTCAAGCGTTGTTGCTTTTGGTTAGTGGCGTGTATTACGAGATATCGGTTTTACCAAAATGGTTGCAGCCTTTTTCGAAAATATCCCCAGCTACGTATACGCTGAGAGCTATGAGGTCTGCTTTGCTCGAGGGTGCGTCGATGCGAGAACTCGTTCCGTACATATTATTGTTACTCGGTATTGGTATCGTGCTGATTCCCATAGGACTCTGGGCATTCGGTAAGGCGGAAAAATATGCAAAAAAACACGGCAAGCTTAAGAGAGGTGGTTAATTAAAAGATTGGGCGCCCAAGAAATTGGTGTATCGATATATAAAGTGATTTCCCAAACGAAAATTTGTAAGGGCGGGGTCTCCCCGCCCAAAACGTTCTCGGCTCCAAAACATTCCTCACCCAAAGCATTCCCCACCCAAAACGCTCTCGGCTCCAAACAATCCTTCACTAATCATTCATTCAAACATCCCCTGTCCAAAATAAATAAAATGATCGAATGTTTGCAAAAGGGGCGTGGAAACCACGCCCATACGACACGGCAATTGAAACATTAATTTTCGACCATGTCATTTGAACGTGGATGAATAAACATAATCAGGAAACGCATATTGAATGCCCGAAAGATTGATATATCGATATATAAAGTGATTTCCCAAACGAAAATCTGTAAGGGCGGGGTTCCCCCGCCCAAGAATAAAAATCCAAATCATTTGTTATCGTTTTATCTTCTCTCCGATCTTGAATAATATTTCCATTGCCATTCGACGTTTACTCATTATGGGCAGTTCATATGAACTACCATCCGCAAATAGTATAGCACCGGAATTATTTGGTGTGTTGAAACCGGTAAATTCAGTTAATGGATTTGCCACAATCATATCGAGTTTTTTGGTTTTAAGTTTGAATTTTGCGTTTTCCACTAATTTTTCAGTTTCGAGAGCGAAACCAACGAGATACTGGTGTTTCTTACGATTTCCAAGTTCCATAAGTATGTCTTTCGTGCGTTTTAATTTTAGAGTTAATTCGCTGGAAGTATGCGATTTCTTTATCTTTTGCTCTGATACGACAGATGGTGTGAAATCTGCAATAGCTGCCGTCATTATTACCACATCAACATTATCAAAATGTTCCATAACTCTTTGGTTCATTTCATGTGCCGAAATTACGCAAATTTCGTTAACCCCATAAGGAGGATTTATGCTAACTGGACCGTGAATTAGGATAACCTCACCACCCATTAAACGAGCACAATCCGCAAGAGAAAATCCCATACAGCCGCTGGAAGGACTGGAAATAAATCTTACAGGATCTATGTATTCTCTGGTGGGACCTGCTGTTATGAGGAATTTTTTTCCTTTAAAGATTTTTTTTTTACAATAATGTCTCCAACGAAATCGATTATCGATTGTATTTCAGGGAATCTTCCGTGCCCGGATTCTTTACTGGCAAGTTCACCATATTCAGGTGTCATAACGTAACAGCCGTTACTCTCGAGGATTTTTATATTTTTCTGTGTTAAAGAATTTAAATACATGGTGCTATTCATTGCTGGTATAAAAACCACAGGACAACCAGCTGCCAAGATTAATGTGGAAAGGAAATCATCTGCTATTCCAGAAGTGGCTTTTGCGATGATATTTGCTGTAGCAGGTGCAACTAAAATTAAATCAGCCCATCGTGCCCAGCCTATATGATTCATATTATAAGCTGTTGGTGATTCAAATTGATCTACTACAACTGGTGCAGATAATGCAGACCGAAATGTCAAGGGAGTAACGAATTTTGTGCCTTTCTCAGTCATTGCCACACGAAGCTCAACGCCAATTTTAAGGAGTTCTCTACCTAAATAAACCGCTTTATATGCTGCAATTGAACCTGTGACTCCTAAAACAATTTTAGCATTGGAGAGATCCATTTATCAAATCCTAAGCGGCATAATTAGAGCCAAATATTCAAAATCCTCAGATTGTGGCATTGGTGTTATTATACATGCTGTCGCAGGATTCTTTAGCTTGAATTTTAATTGATCTGAAGGAATATGCTCTAAAATTTCAAGAAGCATTTTGCCGTTAAATCCTATCTCGAGCGGTTCACCGTCATAATCTACAGTTAATGTATCGAAACCCTCAGAATCCGTGTCGAGGTCACTGGCTGCCATTTCAATTGAATCTTTAGAAATTTTGAATTTAACCTGTGAGGTTATTTTATTTGCGATAATTGTCATCAACCGAACGGATTTGTTTAACTCATTTTTTTCGCTTATCATAATTAATTCATTTTCTGAGGGAATAACTCTTTCATAATCGGGGAATTTTTCTGAGATAAGCTTAGTTTGAAAAAGGAAATCTTCAGCCTGGAACTGAGCGGAGCCAACACCTGCCGTGATCTCTATATCATCTGATTTAATTTTTCCAAGAAGAGAATTAAGCCGAGATGCTGCATTTTCTGGAATAAACATTTCAAGTGACTCCTCGATCTTGAAATTGTCCTTTTTCTTAAGCAAGGCTAACTTGTGACCGTCGGTGGCAACCATCCGCATCTCGTCCGGGAAAAACTGGCAGAATAATCCTGCGAGTGTTGGGCGTGCTGTATCTCTGGGCATTGCAAAAGCCACAAGATCTAAGAATTGGAGCAGCATATCTATAGGCAGTGAAAAAGTAACCTTCGGGGATTCGAGAAGTTCCGTTTTAGGATAATCCTCCACATTGACTCCAGGAAGTTTAACTCTATGTCTTCCTTGAACAATGGACATTCTTAAATCTTCGACTTTAATTTCGAGTTCTCCATCATCCAAACCTCTCAGAACCTCGAGAAGCATTTTAGCAGGAACTGCTAAAGCGCCTTTCTCAACAGTATCTGCGGTAATTTTTAGTTTTAATGTTTGCTCGCGATCTGTGGCAACAAGAATTAGAGAATCATCTTCGGCAGATATGAGCATATTGGCTAATATCGGTTGTGTAGATCGAGTAGGTATTACAGAACTCACTGATGTTACAACATCCAAAAATTCATTTCTCGAAACCAAAACTTTCATTGTGGTCTCCTTTTGTTTTCTTATATTTATTTTAATAAATAAGTAAAAAACTGGTTTTTCACAAGTAGAAAAACCAAATGATAAAATTTGATAATATTACTTAAACTAACCTGTTAAGTTTGACATTTCAACCATTTTGATTAATATATAATTGATGGGAAGGTTGGGAAAGGAGGAAAAAATGAAATGGATGAAATTATTAATTATTCTAACATTATTGTGTTCATTAACTTGGGCTAATGAATCCTTAAAAGAAGCTTTGGGGGATCTGCAAGGGGATTTGGATCGCATTATGTCTTCCAAAATTATTCCCCGAAGAAATATTAGTGTTCAAAACGACTATGTACAAGTTTTCTTGGCTCCGGATAGCGGCAGATTTTACATAACCACAAGCGACTCTTTGGATCGAAAGAGACTTATGTATAACCACGGATACCCATGGTCTGATTATGATACTATTGTTCCTTGGTCTTCATGGACAGTTGTTCGAGTCGATGGAAAGAGTTACAAAACTCCACGCACTCCAAATCGTACTGCAGGTACTGATTCTGCGGACGGAACAATGGTTGTTAGTAGTGGATTTAGCATAGTAAATTGGCCCACTAATCCTGATTCAAACTATATATACGGAACTTGGATTATTCCGGAGAAACATATCGAGGTTCGGCAGATACTTCAACCGGTTTATCTTGAATATCCGGATTATACAACTGGTACTGTTTTTATTAAATACGTTATTATTAATAACGACAGTCGGAGCCATAATATCGGTGTTTTGCTTTTTCTGGACACAATGATCGATAGAAACGACAGTGCACGAATAGCGACTTCCGCAGGCTATACAAGTGGTATTTCGGCACTATATTGGAATTTACCGGGGGAACCTGTTCCGTTCCCATGTTATTGGTATGCTTATGCAGATCCGCTGGGACCTTTGGGTCCACCCGACCAACTTGTAGCTCTCGGGATTATGTGTGGGTATGATGCTGTACCACCCACAAGATTTGGAATAGGTTATTGGAGCCGTTTATTCGGATATAGTTGGAACGATAGTTATTATCACTGGGATGAGAGATATACCGATTCTGCAGTTTTACTCTGGTGGTGGTCCGAGCCAATCGATGCACATGATACACTTATTGTTTCCACATATTACGGTTTAGGTGAGGAAATTCCTGGCGAATTGGTTCTCCAAATCCCTGAATTTCCAAAGGTGAAGGACTGTGACTATGCCCCTAATCCTTTCGAGGTTCTTCTTATCTTCACTAATGGTTTGAGTTTTATATTAGATAATACTGAAGGTGAGATAATTCTTCCTGATGGTATGACTCTTGATTCTGGATATTCACCTGTAAATTTCTTAAGTCCAGATCGGCTTCTTTCAGGTCAATCTGCAACCACACATTGGAAAATATACATTGATTCTGTTGGTACCGTTGGTGATTCGATTTGTGTAAAAGTAACCTCGCCATCCACAGACTCGGTCTTCATTGCATGCAGAAAAATTGAACTTGCCAGCATTATCAAACCGCATGTTGATTTGAGATCTCCTTTTGTTGGCGCTGTGTCATCGTGTAAAAGGCAGGAGTTATTATTTAATATTTCTTACGCAAATCCAATCGAGGAATTGCTTTTTACTGTTGACAGCGAAACACTGAACCTTTCTGATTCAAGATTGACAATTCAGGGTGACTCTTTATTGAAATTTGAGCCTTCAAGTTCGTGGGATAATAATCAGTTATACGATTTTGGGATATTAGCTCTCAGTGACACGTTCGGTTGTATCGGGAATACCGCTGCGGGACAATTTATTACAGATTTTGTACCGCCACAAATAGGTGATGCTTATCCGCCTAACGATACAATTTTCACTTCGACTAAACCTTTTATTGCTACATTGGAATTATGGGATGAGGAGAGAGCTGTCGAGCCGAATTCAATTCATTTTTCTGTTAATGGTGTAGGATATCGTGTAAGTGATCCTGCATTGGAATATTTCAACGATACGATTCGGTTTGATTTTAGCAAAGCTGGGATAATGCAATTTGAGGATTGGGACACTTTTTGTCTTTCGCTTAGTGATGCTGCAGATATCCTACCTGATCTCTGTGGACCGAACCATATCACATCATCGAAAACCTGGTGTTTTTCTGTAAGGGTCGTAGACCTATTCTTGCCAGATACTATTGTTGAACCTGATGGTTTTGTGGAAATACCTGTAACTATTGACGATATTTCTAATCTAGACATAAACAATTTTGAAATAGAAATCAAATACAACGATTCCGTATTGAGACCCATAGATATTATAACCGATGGCACGCTAACGGAAGATTGGTTCGATCCGGATATAGAGATTTTGAGCCCGGGATTAGCAAGGATAAGCGGCATTGGATCGTTTCTTTTAGATGAGGGTGTTCTTTTCAAAATACGATTCCGTATAATAAGCTTAGAATCCTATACCACCATTAAATTCGGCAATATATCGCTAAATCATGGAACAATCGAATATAAGACACATAATGGAAGAGTGATCATTCTCGGGTCGGATCCATTTGGATGGATGGTTAACATGGTGTTCAAAGCCACAAATTTCCCCACAACAAGCGCCTCTTTTGGGATGTCCGAAATAGCTTCAGATAGCTTCGATCCCGGTGTGGATCTGCCGTCTGTGCCAAGTTTTGGCGGGATGGACCTGTATTTTGTAAATATCGATACAACCGATCCTTTCCTTACACGACTGAATCGAGATATGAGAAATGTTGAAGATTCAATGGCTACGTGGAAAATGTATATATCGATAGCTCTTGGTGACTCATTAACAATTTCATGGAACACATGGGGATTGCCCGAGGATTTATTGATCCTATCTTATGAAACTTCAACTGGCAAATTTAATATAGATATGAAATCTGATACAGTTTTTATTGTTAAAGACACAATAGATATTGAAATAAGGTATTTCCGAGGAAATTTCCACATAGATTCAATGAGTCTATGTCCCGGTTGGAATTTAGTAAGCTTCCCGATTTTACCGAAAACATCCACTCCTATATTAGACCTTGTTCCCGGAGCTTTAAGCTACGGATACCATTACAACTCAGATTTAAGAGGTTATGAGATAGTATACGATGCCAATCCTTTCGAAGGTTATTGGATATATGTAGGTGAGGTAACAAACGCATTTCTGATTGGTATGAAATACACTGATATGTTTGTTGATTTAGAACGAGGTTGGAATTTAATTGGAGTTCCTTATTCAAGCAGTGGTTCGTTCCCTCTTTCGGACATTTCGTCATCCCCTTCGGGATCAATTGTAGATTCCATATACTATTTCGATGCTTGCGGTGATTATGAATATAAAGCTGTTTCGACAGATATTTATACAGGATTGGGTTATTGGATCCTGGCTTTAGACGATTGCGAATTATTCCTGCACGGCAGACCGAAGAGATTATTTCAATACTATGATCCCGAGTTTTCATTCGAGATTATGTTGGGGGAGTGTCGATTTGTTTTAGCGAAACAAGCAAACTCAAAAAGAGGATTGGATCACTTTGATATAGTTTTACCACCTCCACCACCGGATGCCAATTCAGAGATTTCAGGATTTAAATGCGGTGAATTTTTATTAAGCAGAGATGTTAAGCCCGATGGGAAATACTTACTAAAAGTTCCTATTGGTGTGCAACTAACTTGGGATAAATACTCTATTCCTGAAGGCGTAATAATTATATTAATCGATGGCAAAGAGGAAATTGATGTTTCTTCAACAGATACTTGGCTTTCAAAGAACGCATCGATTGAAATTGAAGTCTCCAAAATTCCCTCTAAAATGGCTATTCTCGAATGCCGACCTAATCCATTCAATAATGCCGTAGAAATTTACTTTGAAATACCGGAATCGGACTACTTAGAAATTTCTATTTATGATATTTCTGGGCACAAAGTTAGACTGTTGCACAGTAACGATACAAAAGACTTAACAGGTTTTTATATTTGGAATGGTATAGATGATGTTGGTTCCCAAATGCCTTCGGGAATCTATTTTGTCAAGTTGACAACTAGCAATTCAACGATTTCGAAAAAGGTTTATTTAATAAGGTAAGTAGCGGGAAGGAGAGTCGGTGGTTGATCCAAAAATTGCTGTGATAGGATCGGGTTATGTTGGTCTCGTGGATGCAGCTTGTTTATCAAAAAAATATCGAGTAATCTGTAACGATATAGATGGTAGAAAAATTGAACAGATTAATGCTGCTCATGCACCGTTTTATGAGCCTAAATTAAACGATGTTTTAAAAAAATCCGTCATGTCGGGTAATTTAACCGCTACAAATGATCTAAATGAAGCGCTCAAGGATGCAAGCCTTATATTGATAAGTGTAGGAACACCTTCTATGGAAAACGGAGAGATAATGTTGGATTATGTATCGAAAGCCGCAGAAGGTATTGCCAAAAATCTCGATCATTATTCAATTATTGTTACTCGTTCAACCGTAATACCGGGAACAACAAATAATATTGTAAAAAAAACAATCGAGAGAATTTCCGGACGAAAAGACGGAATTGATTTCGGAGTCGCATTTGTTCCTGAGTTTCTTAGAGAGGGTAATGCTGTAAACGATTTTATGATGCCAGACAGAATCGTTATTGGTTCTGATGATGAGAAAGTTGTGAGCTACCTTAAAATGTTTTTCAAAGATTTCTATAATGGTTTTCCGTCAGATAAGATCATTGCAATGAGCACAGAATCTGCAGAATTAGTTAAATATAGTTCAAATGCTTTTCTGGCGATAAAAATTTCATTTGCAAACGAAATGGCTGAACTTGCCGAGAAGATCCCAGGCGTGGATGTCGTCGATGTAATGAATGCTGTGGGATTGGACAATAGGATCGGGAGAAAATTTCTTGGAGTTGGCGCTGGTTTCGGTGGATCGTGTTTACCTAAGGACCTTAAAGCACTGAAGCATTTTTCTTATGCTAATGACGTAAAACCGATGCTTGTAGAAGCTGCATTGCAAAGAAATGACCTTCAGGCTAATCATATAGTAGAACTGGCTTCAAAGGAATTGGGTGATCTAAGCGATAAGAGAATAGCCATACTCGGATTGTCTTTTAAACCTGAAACCTCCGATATAAGAGAAGCACCATCTCTCAAAATAATACAAAAGTTGTTAAATCGAGGAGCCACAAATATTATAGCTTGTGACCCTAAAGCTATCGATGGAGTTAAAAGCGAATTAGGTAATAAAATAGAATACACTACTGATCCAGATATTGCTCTTAGAGGTGCTGATTGTGCTATTGTGATCACAGAGTGGGAAATTTTCAAAAGAATTGGGAGCAATAAATTTACAGAGCTAATGAATAAACCAGTGGTTATAGACGGTCGGAGAATATATAATGCTCAAGATTATGAAAAAAAAATTAAATTAATAGCGATTGGACGTAATTCATAAGTTGAAATTTTCAATTATATAGATTATTATACTTATTAGTCGAGATAAGAAAATCTCAGTTGACAATTAAATAGGTATTTGTAAATTTCGAAAGAATTATAAGGAGGGTTTCCATGAGAAAAATTCTTTTAGTGGTGTTGTTAGTTAGTCTTTCAGGTTTTGTTTTTGCGGAATCCAACGGATTGGAGATAATAAATCTGAGCTTCAATAGAAACGGTACAAACTTAGATTTCGCACAACATATGGATGAGGATTTCAACCTTATACTTTCCTGCGTTGAGGAGATTGGAAAGGTTGACATTATTTTTGTCCTCGATACAACCTCAAGTATGACCTCAGCTATTGCGAGCGTTAAAAACAATGTGAATGAATTTGTGAGAATTATGACAATTGCAGGATTTGATGCTCGCTTTGGGATTATTACCTTTGGTGATTATCCAAATATTCCATGTGGTACAGAACTTAAACGTGATACTTTGTTTTTACAAGCCTGTCTTGCAGGTATTGGTACTCATGGTGGAGCTGACGCACCGGAAACAGCCTTGGACGCTATGATGTGGGCTAGAGATTCTATGGAGTGGCGAATGGGTGCAAGAAGAGTAATTCTATTGGTAACCGATGCAGGATTTTGCCAGAAAGGTATTGTATGTCCTGATTGTCATTCTGAGTATGATATTTTAGATGTAGAAATTGCAATGGTTAAAGATGCTATAATGTGTTTTATTGTAACTAAACCTAGCCCCGCCTATCATACATGTACCGGATTTGAAACTTCCAATGAAATTTATCGCTGGTACGGTAAGCTAACATCTATAACAGCTGATAGGCCTGTCTACCATTTGGGTACTGGGTTCGCAGCGATTTTCGCTGGCATTATAGGTGCAATGCCCACTTACGAAACTATTCAGGTTAGAATTATGAATAACACCGGTGCCACTATTGATACTATGTCAGGATTTATTCAAGCGGGTTGGGGTCTCACTCTTATGGGTGATACTACAATTATTCAAACCGAAATCGAAGATGGTGAGATTGTTGAATTCATCTATCGTATAGATTATAGTGGCATTCCAGGAGGTCCATCCGCATTCAAAATCTTATTTAAATGGGGACTTACGGACAGTTTGATCCTTGGTGGAAGATTTGATCAAGAGGAATGTGTATGTGTTCCACCTGAAGGCGAAAATCTTTGGCCACGTGAAAACATTTGGTCAGCATGTGGTTCACAGGAGTTAAGAATAAGACTATGGGATACCGATTGGGGTGTTTGGCCTAATACAATTGTTTTTGATGTTAACGGCAATATAATACAATTCCCTGATCCCAGATTAACATTTTCTGATAGTGTTGTCTCATATACGCCTTTCCCCGGAGAATTCCGTTCAGGTAATAGAATAGACTACGCTGTAGTTTACGTGACCGATAGCAGTGGATGTCCACTTCAAGAGCCAATAGCAAATACATTTAGAATGGATCTTGTACCGCCGACTTATAGGGATTATCATCCTTATAATCGCGAGGTTATTGGGAGTCAACCGGATGAAGTCTCTGTTAAAGTAACTGATATTCTTTCAGGCGTCGATCCTTCACTTCTCTTCTTTGTGGTTAATAAAACTGACACTCTAAGAAACAACATATCTCCCGATGTCCGTTTCAGCGATGGTGTTCTTACTCTTACACTTGTAGAAAGGTATCATTTCACGGTGGGAGATACTGTTGAAGTTTGTGTTTACGGGGGCGACAATGTTAGCGAGGATTATTGTGGTCCAAATACTTCATCTTCATGCTGGTCGTTTTTTATCGATTGTCTTCTTCTAGCTTTTAAAGACACAATTGTAGCACCAGCATCTGAATTATTATTGCCAATGTATTGCTCCGATCCTCGCAGATTTAGTGTAACTGATTTTGAGTTTGAAATAGGATTTAATAAGAACATTATGGAGATTGAGGATATTATAACATCGTATACCGCAACGACAGGCTCGGATATAACGTGGGAGATTCGTGGAGATGACGTGCTATATATCGAAGGAAGTCGAAGTATACCGTTACAACGCTCGAATATATTCTTCAAGATAAAGGCTAATATTTTGGATGTTCCGGGAGCTTCATATTCAACAATGCATTATATTACTGCTATTCTAAATGAAGGTTATGGCAAGGTTTGTCCTACCGACGGTATGGTTATGGTCAAATTTAGACCACATCGCTGGATTCATCCGATGACTTTTACTGGGGTTACCGCCACAGGATTACAAAAACCTTCTATTATTGCAATTGGCTGTGCTGATGGAGCATCTGAAGGTTACGATCCGGAGTTGGATATTAGATTTATTCATGTACCAGATGAGACCTATGTATATTCGTTTATCGATGATCCAGTATTTCCATCGATAATAGAATTGCAAAGAGATATGCATAACACATTTGATCTACCTTCAAGTTGGATAATCACAACTCACAATTATCCGGGTACAATACGATGGAACCCCAGAAATCTCCCCGATGGTTTATTCAGACTTAACAATGTATTGGATATGAAACAGGATTCTGTTTATAATTACATAGCCGATGAAATAATTGAAATCACTTATTTACAACCATTACCGGTTCATGAATTCTTTACCTATAGCAGTGGGTGGAATCTTATCGGATTACCTGTAATAATGAATATGCCGGATTGGACAGGTTTAATCCCGGACATCTTTGCTGGTCCTATGGAATACGATACAAAAACTAAATCCTTCTTCTTCAATGAATTACCTCGTGAAGGACATGGTTTCTGGATTTATACAACGGAAGAATATGAAGCTCATGTTGCGGGTATACCTAAAGATGAAACTTCAATATTAGTTTATAGAGGCTGGAATTTAATAGGCACATTAAGAACGCCATCTCATATAGAAACAGAACCAGCAGGTATATTAGTAGAATCCACCCTTTATTATTGGGATGCACTTACACACACTTATATCTCTGGTGATATCGATGACATCATTCCTGGCAAAGGTTATTGGGTTCTGTGCACTAACGATGGAATACTGACATTGAAGCATTAAATTCTTGAAAAATAAGCAGCAATACTTCATTACGGTTTATTGAGTTTGATATGATATGAAAAAAGCGATATCCGCAGGAGATATTTGAATAATCTGAATATTGTAGGCCTATACGATTGTGTAGGCCTACTACTTTAAAGGGATTATCATGGTACCTTTTTTACAGTGCAACAAAATTTGGAAATGGTTTCATATGCCTGAAGATAAACTTATTGTATTAAAAGACCTTGATTTTGAGCTTGAACGAGGTGAGTTTGTTTCTATTGTGGGTGAATCAGGGGTTGGTAAAAGCACGTTCCTTCATCTAGTTGGATTTCTTGATGAGCCCTCTAAGGGTGAGATCATCCTGAAAGGCATTGATTATAAGATGTTATCTAATCCCGAAAAAGCAGCAATAAGAGCTTCCACAATTGGTTTTGTTTTTCAGTTTCATCACCTTCTTCCAGAATTTACAGCTTTGGAGAATTTAATTATCCCGGGATTGATCTCTGGCAAAAATGGTAGGGGAACGACAAAAAGAGCTAAGATGTTCCTTAGAGTATTTGGCATTCTAAATAAAGCAGATCATTATCCCGGGCAACTTTCCGGAGGAGAAGCCCAACGTATTTCATTAGCTCGAGCCCTTATGAATAAACCTCAATTGCTTCTTGCGGATGAACCGACAGGGAATCTCGATGAGAAGAATTCCGAAGTATTTATGGATTATCTTGAACAACTCAGGAATAATGAAGATATTACTGTAATATTTGCTACACATAATATGGAACTTGCGAAGAGGGCTGAACGTATATTGAACTTAAAAGATGGTCATTTTAGTGAGATAGAGGATAAACTAAATGAAAAATTTGTGTGAAATATGCAAAAAGAGAGAAGCAACGCACAAAGTTGTCCAATTTATCGACGGTGAGAAAAAAGTTGTTAGTATATGCGATAAATGTGTTTTAAAAGTGGGTATGCAAGATCAATTAACTACTTTAGAAAAATCCAGTAGGATCGAAAAACTCGTTTGTCCGGTCTGTGGATGGCAATTAGCTAATCTAGCAGAAAGTGGTTTAGTAGGGTGTCCGACTTGCTACGATACTTTTTCTGAATTCCTTAAAATTCTTATATTTAGACCTGTTAAAAGCCATAAATTTAAACAGATTAAATTCGAGAAAAAGCAGTTACCAATGGCAAAGCTTGCCACGTTGAGATTGCAATTACGAAGAGCAATTGAAGAAGAACGTTTTGAGGATGCAGCAGAAATCCGGGACAAAATTAAGGAGATTGAAGACATGCTTACTTCTAAACAAGGTGATCTATGAACACCCCAACATTCAGCAAATCTCCTCTTTGGCTGCAAAGCGAACCTTCCAATAACGTTGTTTTAGGGATTTTTGGCGAGGCTTTTGCTAATATCGCAGAGCGCAATTTTTCGACAGTTCTAAGCAGAGACCAGTCTGATAGAATCTTTAATTCTTTATTAGTTGTTTTGGAGGATCTTGGGTGGCAGGAATCTGATTTCTCACGTATTTCTGAAATAGAGTCGCTTATTTGTATGATACAATATGAGAGACAGAATATACCAAGGGAAGTAATTAAAGAACCTATGAATGGATTTCTGGCTATCAGTCCTGATGAATCTAAAACAATAATGATAAACTGGATTGATCATATTAAATTTTCCGTTAGGAATAGAAGTATAGATTTTAGTAACATAATCTTCGAACTTGAGAATTTCGATGCAGTATTCGGGAAAAATTTTCAAAGGTCATGGAAAGATAATATTGGATATTTATCTGCGAATCCTTCAAATAGTGGTGCTGGAGCAATTTTTGGTGGTTTCGTTCATACACCGGGGTTGGTTATGACTGGTCAGTATGGCAGATTGAAAAGGGAACTAAGAGAAAATGGATTTTTGGTCACAGGTATATTTGATGGCGGTGCAGAGGAGGTTTCTGGATTTTTGCAGGTTGTATTAAGAAATCTAGCTGGCAATAATGTTGAACAACTTGCGGGAAATGTTGAGGCTACTTTAATTGGAATTACAAATAAAGAAATTGAAGCCAGAGAAATGTTATGGAACAAGTCAAGAACACAAACCGAGGACAAGATATCTCGGTCTGTGGGAATAATTACCCATGCAAAGCTTATTGAATCATGGGAAATTTCCACTCTTTTGTCTGCGATACGTCTTGGGGTCTCTCTCGAAATTTTCCCTATGTCTTTCCAAACTGTGGACGATGTATTAATAACATCTCGGGACGCACATTTGGCGTTCCAAATTGAAGAAAAAGCTAACTATGGTAAAGCAATTCCTCAAAGAAGGATAGAGTTATTATCAAAAAAACTATGGTTTTCTTGACTTCATTAAATTTTTTGTTAGATTAAAGAACTTAGTCATCTGGAGGAAAAAATGGCTTTTAAATTCTCACCACTTCAAGTGCGTAATCAAGAATTTGCTAAAAGCATGAGAGGATACCGTCCAGATGAAGTAAAGCAATTTCTTACACAGGTTGCAGATTTTATCAATGAACTACTTCAAGAGGAACGCTCACTTAAGAATGAGGTAGAAACACTAACAAGACGAACAATAGAACTTGAGCGAAACGCCAACGCAATTAAGGAAATGATCGATGAAAGAGCTCAGAAGCTTATGAACTCAGCAAGGCAACAAGCTGAAAAACTTCTGATCGAAGCAGAAAGAGAAAGAGAAAAAATCCTTAAGGAGGTGGGTTTAAATTCCGAAAAGAAACGTGAAGAGCTTTATGAGCTTACTGGAATCTACGAGGCATATAAACGTCAATTGCTTTACGTGCTGGAGGGTGTTTTCAATTCCGTTAAAAAGTTTGAGGAGTCGGTAGAGAATAGAACTGCTCAATCTGCAGTAGAAAAAATTGGCCCAAAAATTGGTATCCTTCAACCAATAAATCCCATTACAGCTATTAGAAATACTGTGCACAGACGCAGAAGAGCTTTCTTTCTAAAACCTCAAGAAGAATAATCAAATAAATTATATTTTAATACTTTCTCAAAAAGATATTCTGGAGGAGTTATGCTCGAAATTAGAAACCAATTGAACCAAGCTATTCCTGCAATACGTGAATTTTACAAAGGAACACCTCGCATTGGAATTATCTTAGGTACCGGACTTGGAAGAATAGCTGAATCGATTGAAGTTCAGGTGGAAATTCCTTATTCCGAAATTCCTCATTTTGTTATTCCTACCGTTGAATTTCATACCGGTGAATTAATTTTTGGTAATCTTAACAATGTTCATGTTATGGCAATGAAAGGTAGATTTCACACTTACGAGGGTTGGTCGATGCAGGAAATAACTTTCCCGGTTCGAGTAATGAAAGCTCTTGGGGTGGAAGTAGTGATCGTATCTAATGCTGCAGGTGGATTAAATCCTCAGTTTAGAAATGGCGATATTATGCTTATAACCGATCACATAAACCTTCTTGGAGATAATCCTCTTATAGGATTTAACGATGATGAGCTTGGATTAAGATTTCCGGATATGTGTGATTGTTATCCTAGGATTTTAAGAGATTTGGCAGAAGAAACAGCATTAGAACAGAATTCAAGAATCGTTCATGGTGTTTATGTTGCGGTTCAGGGACCAAATCTTGAAACTGCTGCTGAATATAGATATTTACGATCGATTGGCGCTGATGCAGTTGGGATGTCGACTGTACCAGAGGTCGTCGTTGCTATTCACTCGGGTATGAAGGTCCTTGGATTCTCGATTATTACCGACATGGGATTACCAGATGCACTTACACCTTGCACTCTCGAGGATATTATATCTATCGCAAATGCTGCTGACGATAGGATGGCTAAATTAATTTTTGCATTAGCTCCCAAACTCGAAAAAGAGATTTATTCTTAATAATTTTTTTTTATTCTTTTTTACTTGAATTTAAGACATTATGTTACTATAATGATAATAAGACTTAAAATTAGGGGGCTATTATGAAATTGTGTTTTAAGGCTTTTCTTCTTATGCTAACGTTGTTCTTGCTGTTTAATCTAGCTTTTTGCCAGTGGTCTCTTCCTTTGTCGGCAAATTTAGGGCTCATGATGCAAAATGTAACAATAGGAACAAATTCCTTAGCAAATGATGGATTGGATACATTCGATGTTATAACACCTCCACCTGGTCCGGGTTCAATTGTCTGTTATTTTGTCTGTTCGAGTTGTCCACCTGGAATTAAGCTTAAAACCGATATAAAAGCAATTGCTGATACAGTAGTCTGGCAATTCGGTTGCATTGGAGTTACTATTCCAAGTATTCAATTTAATTGGCGCACAGACAGTTTGCCAAGGTCTCTGGGAATAATTCAATTTGACACGACAGCTGCATTCACCTCGCCAATAAACATATACTCAATGCGTTCAATCAGTGTAAACACATCGGTTGCGTTAAGAGAACAAGCTTACTTTCGATTCATAGATACTACATCGACCGTTACTGCGGATACAATACCACCCTATGCAATCAATTTTTCACCGGAATGCGGGGACACCAATGTACCTGTTAGTCTGGATTCAGTGCATTTTGATGTTCTCGACGACGGTAGCAGTATCGATACAATTTTGGTTGTGTTTAATGGCATAAATATAACATCTTCTTTGTTATTAACTCCGATTACTGACGGTTTTCATGTAAGCTTTGCTTGCACAATTGCTCTCACACATGATCGATGGTATGGTCTTATAATTATAGCTGACGATAGCGTAGGCAATGGATTAGTCGATACGTGCCGTTGGAGAACTGAAATTGCAGATTCAGTACCACCTTATACTATCAATTTTTCACCGGAATGCGGGGACACCAATGTGCCTGTTAGTCTGGATACAGCACATTTTGAAGTTCTCGATGACAGTAGTGGTATCTATACAATTGATGTTTGGTTTGATGACATAGATATAATGTCTTCTTTGCTGTTAACTCCGATTACTGACGGTTTTCATGTAAAATTTGCTATCCCAATTGCTCTCGAACATAATCAATTGTATGATCTTATAATTATATCGGTCGATAGCACAGGCAATGCATTATTCGATACGTGCCGTTGGAGAACCGCAGATTCGTCGCTGATTAAAGAACATATTATTCATATCCCAAAAACGCTGACTATCGAGATAAATCCCAATCCATTTAACAGATCGTGCAGGATAGTTTCTCATGGTGCCGATTTGATTAAAATTGTTGACATTTATGGCAGAATAGTTTCAGAATTTAAGGGTGAGAATTTTGTTTGGGAACCTAAGGAAAATGTTTCATCAGGTATTTATTTTGTGAGTGCTTCAGTTAAAGGTGAAATTATTAATAAAAGTATATTTTTTGTGAAATAGAAATCAGTCTGAGATTTGATTCAACTTGGCATTCAGTATTATAGAGGAGAATTATATTGAGGATTGTTCGAGTGGGAATGGGACAATTTGATCCGTTTGTTAGTGATTTCGAAGGTAATTGTGAGAAAATTATTGAGTTAGTTTGTGAAGCAGTTAAAATCAAATGTGATATATTGATGTTGCCTGAGTTGGCTATTTGTGGATATCCACCAGAAGATTTGCTTTTTAGGCTCGACTTTTTGAAGGAATCCAAACGAGCAGTTTTGAAAATCGCAGAATCCACCCGAGAAATGAAAATAATCCTTGTTGTTGGCTACCCAGAATTTGCCGATAAAACATACAACTCCGCTGCCTTGATTTTCGGTGGTAAAATTCAACACAGCTACCGAAAAATTTTCCTATCTGAATATAGTATTTTTGATGAAAAAAGGTATTTCACACCCGGAAAAAGTGTCACTATCTATGAAACTCACGATCTTGTATTTGGGATTGGCATTTGCGAAGATATTTGGCATTCATCGAGTTCCATCCCGGTAAAGTTGTGTTCCGAAGACTGCGAATTGCTTTTAAATATAAACGCTTCACCGTATTACAATGGTAAGGAGAAATTTATTGAAAATTCGATCTCGACAATAGCAATCGATAATAAAGTCTCGATTGCATATCTGAATTGTGTCGGCGGACAGGATGAACTAGTATTTGATGGGCAATCCTTTGCAGTTGATACTGACGGAAATATTCTTGCCAGAGCATCAGCGTTTGAGGAGCAATTATTTATTGTGGATTTTAATCTTGAAGCGAGTAAACGAAAAAGTCTTAACGAATATCAGGAAAAGGAGACCAAATATAGAACCAAAGAGGAATTGTCTACATCGATTGTAAATATTCCACTATCGATAAACAAAGATAAACCTTATTGCGAGAACATAATAATCCCGATATTAGGAGAACATGAAACAATATGGAAAGCTCTAACGACAGGATTGAAGGGTTACGTTTGGAAAAACGGTTTTAAAGAGGTTATTTTGGGTCTTTCAGGCGGTATCGATTCTGCAGTTGTTGCAGCTATTGCATCAGATGCGATCGGTGCAGAAAATGTAAATGTTGTTTTCATGCCCACAAAATTCTCGTCTAATGAAAGCTATGAAAACAGTGAAAAAATCGCAAAAAACCTTGGTATAAATTATAAAGTTATTGAAATCGAACAGCTTTTTAAGAAGTATATTGAATATCTAACACCGCATTTTGCTGGGAAACCATTCGATATAACCGAGGAGAACATTCAGGCGAGGATTCGAGGGAACGTCTTAATGGCTTTGTCAAACAAGTTTGGTTATCTCGTTTTAGCAGCAGGTAATAAGAGCGAATCGAGAGTTGGATATGCCACGCTGTATGGCGATATGGTGGGTGGTTTCGCAGTTTTAAAGGATGTATCCAAAACGCTTGTCTGGGAACTTGCTCGATGGAGAAATAAAAAAGAAAATCGAGAATTAATTCCGCAAAGCGTAATAGAACGTCTGCCTACTGCTGAGCTTAATGTCAATCAATTGGACACCGATGATCTTCCACCGTATCACATTCTTGACAAAATACTTAAATTTTATGTCGATGATGAAATGTCGTTAAACGATATAGCAAAAGAAACCAAATTAAATAGTGAAACTATCTATAAGGTCTCTCGAATGGTGAATCGTTCAGAATTCAAACGTCGTCAAGCTTCACCGGGAATATTAATTACATCTCGATCAATATGTAAAGGATACAAAATGCCTATAACAAGAAAGTAATTTTTTTATACTATGTGTAAATTTCCTATCAGTTCTGAACTTCAATAAGATTATATGTTTCTTAAATGTTTTATATCCTATAAGGTATAATGTTTTTTCAAATAGCTATCAATTCTAACTCATTGAAACTCAAAAAGAATAGAAGCACATTTAATTCGTTACTTGAAATATACTTTACTGCTCTATATTTTGTTAATTCTTGAGGAATGCAATGAAAATGGAAAAAAAGCTGGGTGCGTTAGATGTATTTAGTATCGGTGCTGGAGCAATGATAAGTTCCGGTATTTTTATTCTTCCTGCGATTGCTTACCAAAATGCGGGCAATGGCATTCTCATTGCTTATTTTCTCGCAGGAATATTAATGCTTCCTGCTCTGTTTTCTAAGTTGGAATTGGTTACTGCAATCCCGAAAGCAGGTGGAACATATTTCTATATTGAAAGAATTCTCGGAACGCCTTATGGCACTATTGCGGGATTTGCAAATTGGTTTTCAATTAGTCTGAAAGGTGCTTTTGCTCTTATTGGAATAGGTATATTTGCAACTCTGATAGGACCTGAACTTAGCGTGTGGCATATTAAATCTATAGCTATTGGTGCATGTATCTTCTTTACATTATTAAATTTATTCAGTGTAAAAACCTCAGGAAATGTACAAATTGTACTCGTAGGCTTTCTTATTCTTATTATGTCGGGCTATATTATTTACGGATACAGGTACGTGGATTTCTCACACTTTCAGGGAATGACTCATTTCGAATGGGATAAAATATTAAGCACAACAGGAATGGTGTTTATTTCTTATGGAGGAATTACCAAAATAGCAAGCGTCGCGGAAGAGATTAAGGACGTGCAAAAGAATTTAGTAAAGGGTATGATATCTGCGTTTGTTGTAGTGCAAATCCTTTACTTGCTTACAATCTTCGTTTTAATCGGTGTCATGCCAAAAGGTGAATTACAAAATTCCCTCACTCCGATTTCGGATTCTGCGGCTATTTTTTCTGGCTTGACTGGTTTAATAATTTTGAGTATAGCTGCTATGATTGCATATATAACAACAGCCAATGCAGGAATTTTGTCCGCATCTAGAGAGCCGATGGCAATGAGTCGCGATAGCATTCTACCACCTTTTTTTAGTAAAATATCATTAAAAAGAAAAACCCCGTATTGGTCAATATTATTCACTGGTCTGTTTATGATCCTTGTTATTACAGTTTTAGATATTAAGAATTTGGCAAAGGTTGCATCTCTATTTATGATATTTTTATTTGCTATGGTGAATTTTGCATTAATTGTGATTCGCGTATCAAAGATTGCGAATTATAAACCTTCTTTCAAAGCTCCTCTATTCCCTGTTTTACAAATTATAGGAATTTTAGCATATATCTTGTTAATAATTGAAATGGGTGCATTTATAATATTATTTGCATCTTTATTCGTCTTAGCTGCTCTTGCTTGGTATTTTTTATATGTCAAAAAACGTGTAACAAGAAAATCTGCATTAGTTCATACAGTCCAAAAACTGCTCACTAAAGATTTAGCAGATGATACACTCGAATTGGAAGAAGAGCTGCTGGATATATTGATTGAGAGAAACGAGATTATTGAGGATCGTTTTGATAAACTCATTCGAAAAGCAGTAATTCTCGATTTAGAGCACTCGATAACAAAAGAGGAACTATTCTCTCTGTTGTCGATTGAAGTAGAGAAGAAGTTGGATATACCTGCCAAGGAGGTTCTGAAAAAGTTACAAGAGAGAGAGGAAATCTCTTCAACTTTGCTTTATTCGGGGATTGCTATGCCCCATGCGATTCCTCACATTGTTATTGCTGGAAGTCACAAATTTGATGTTTTTATTGTAAGAAACAAACAAGGAATTTTATGGAATGATAAAAACGAAATGGTTTACACTGCTTTCTGTTTAATTAGCACAAAGGATGAGCAACATTTTCATCTGAAATCGCTAATGGCAATTGCTCAGATTATTCAGAATGAAAATTTCAACAAAGAATGGATGAAAGCCAGGGATGTCACTGATTTACGCTCTATTCTTTTATTAGCTAATCGAAAGAGAGAGTAGGAGTGTGGTTCCCACGCCCTATTTTTCTATATTTGGGGGCGGGGTGACCCCACCCTTACAAATGTGTATTGTCTGATTGTGTTTATTAGTTCCCATTGCGAATGACACGGTTGAAGATACATGTTTCATTGGTTATGTAGGGGCGTGGTTTCCACGCCCTATTTTTCTATATGTATGGGCGTAGTTTCTACGCCCTTCTGGAAGATTTCGATCGTATATTTATTTCGAGATAGGATGAGAATGAGTAGGGGTGTGGTTCCCACACCCTATTTGCAATCATTAGATCGTTCTTTGTTTTTAGGACTTTTCAGCAATGCGATCGCTGTTACGTTTATTATATCATCAACAGAGCAGCCTCGTGAAAGATCATTGAACGGTTTTGCCAATCCCTGAATGATTGGACCTATTGCCTCAGCCCCTGCCATACGTTGGACAAGCTTATATCCTATGTTACCAGAATCGAGATCAGGGAAAATAAGAACATTAGCTTGACCGGCTACGGTTGATTCAGGAGCTTTCTTCGCTGCAACTTTGGGAATTATAGCGGCATCAGCTTGTAGTTCCCCATCGATTTTTAATTCAGGAGTTAGTTTTCGAACGATCTCGGTTGCTTCGATCACTTTTTCCGCATCAGAATGTTTAGCGCTGCCCTTGGTTGAGAACGATAACATTGCGACTCTTGGCTCTATCCCAAGAAGTTGTCTTGCGGTTTGTGCTGATGCTATAGCAATCGATGCAAGCTGTTCGGCGTTTGGTTGAGGCAAAACTGCACAATCTGCGAATACAAAAACTTTTTCTTGCTCATCCATAAATTCTGCTAAAACCATTAGGAAGCAACTAGACACAACTTTAACTCCCTTCGCAACGCCCAGACAATGGAAAGCAGCACGCATAACATTTCCAGTCGTATTTTTTGCACCAGCGACACCAGCGTCCGCAAAACCACTGCGAACGAGCATAGCTCCCCAGTAAAGAGGATTTCTCATAAATTCCGTAGCCTGATTCTCGGTAATTCCTTTTTTCTTGCGCATATCCATAAATTCCGAAATAAATTGAGTTCTTCGGTAATCTTTCTCGGGATCGGTGATTTCCACACTGGAAATATTTACTTTCTCTTTTTCCGCCAGTTCATGTAATCTTTTTTCTTCACCAACGATGATTACTTTAGCTAAATTTTCCTTAATAATTTGCTCTGCAGCATGAAGCATTCGTGGATCGTCGCCTTCAGGAAGAACGACTGTTCCATTAAGGGCTTTCGCCTTTGAACGAATATCCTCGAGAAGTTTCATTTTATCCTCCTAATTTAATTATTCATTAATGATATATTAACGTAAACTAATTATTATTTCTGAAAAGCCTGAGTTATCCTAACTTCGGACAGTAGCGTCGATACAAAATAAGCCAGTGCCGCAGCAATAACAATCGAAGTTATAGATAATCCGAAAAAAATCTTCTGCAATAAGGGATTACTTATTCCAAAGTTGTTAAGGTTTGTGAGAATCACAAGAAATACTGTAATAAATCCTGCAATTATAATCTCGAAACCTATTATCTTTTTGGGATGGACTTCACCTCTTTTAGGATGATTTATCCATCTCCACTGACCCCAGCAAGAGCTCCCAAAGATGCAAAGAAACATTACGATAACAGATTGAAAGTTGAGAAATGAACAACCTGAAACAAGAGCAGTAATTTGAGCTGAAAAAACGATTAAAAATAAAAAGATAAATGACATCTCCAACGCTCTCGCGATAAAAATATTTTTCCATTTGATTGGAAACCCCAGGGAGAATGAGACATTGACAGTATCATTTGTAGAGAGTTTAGCAGAAATTATCGCAGCTTGTTGAGTTGTAATAACCATCGCTCCTGCCAGACCTGCTATAATATTTCGTCCAAAACTTAGTGTAAAAAATACTACAAAAAAAATAGGTAATAATAAAGCCATTAAGCTTTCTGCATCTCTAACCATAAATAACAAATCTCGATTAAAAAACGGTTTTGGCCAGCTTTTATATTTAAAAACATCTCCGACTATGCGACTTCTTTTGGTTGATGCGCCACCTTCGCCAAGAGATATCCCAGATGCAAATCTCCAAATAGCAAGCCAGATAATTATTGCAACACACAAAATTATTGATGCATGAAAAGGAGAGCCGACGACCCCATGCGAAATGAAACGCAAACCGGGAAATATCGAGGGATCGAATTTTAATATTTCATTTAGACCTTCACTTTGGATCGATTTACCTAATTCTTCATGCATTTTTGGTGCTACATTCCAAATTACGATGAACATTATTAAATTAAAAATCATCGACCATTGAACTAATCTTCTTGTACCACCTTTTCGGGATATTCGTGAAATCGATAATGAAATTAAGAGTGAAATTCCAGCTATTGCAAACAGTATTGAAATCATTGTAATTATACTGAATAAATTAGGATTGGCAATTAAATATCCAATTGTAATTGTCAAAAAGAAAATTGCGGGGAGGATTGCGATAGCTATGGAATTCATCAGCGAAATAATAATCAGATATTGCTTTTTTATTGGCAAGTATAAAAAATATCGAAACGAACTTTGTGGATCGAATAAGTCTGTAGCTATTGCAGGCACCAATTGAATTATGAACATGAATGCGACAAAAGCCATTTGGATCGTATAAATCATAGATGCAATCTCGGGGGATTTTTTTGAGATTGTACTAAAAAAACTTGCAGAACCCACAGAAAACATTAGAAACATACATAAAATAAATACCCAAGCGAGTAATTTTAATATTTGTTTGCTTGATTTTCCTGTCTTAAAAAATAACCTAATACTCGATTTTAATTTGACTTCCAATACATACAAAAAGGCTTTCACAATTCCCCCAGCAAAGCCATAATCTGCTTTTCATCAGCACCTGTTAATTGTAAAAAGATTTCTTCTAAATCTCCTGACGATCCCGCTTGTTGTCGCAACTCATCCATGTTACCTGTGGCAACAACTTTCCCATCAACAATTAGTCCTAATCTATCACATACTTTCTCTGCTATTTCAAGAATGTGAGTTGTGAAAAAAATGGCTGAACCTTCCTGTGCAAAACGCTGAAGAATTAATTTTAAAGCACGGGCGCTGTAAGGATCGAGTCCCGTCGTGGGTTCATCGAGGAAAAGAACTTTTGGTTTGCGCATTAATACAGAAAGCACCATAAGTTTTTGACGCATACCGTGGGAGTAATTTTCAATGTAATCCTCTAAGAAGTTGATCTGGAAAAGTTCCACCAATTCAGCAATTCGATTAAAAGATTCTGCAACGCAACCATAAATTGAAGCAATAAACTGCAGAAATTCCTTTCCTTTCAGATGTTTAAAGACTGGAGGTTCATCGGGTACTACGCCGATATTTTTCTTTATCTCAATTTCGTTGCTTTTGTAATTAAGTCCAATAATTTCAATCGAGCCTAAATCAGGTAACAGAACACCTGTAAGCATTTTTATAGTTGTTGTTTTACCTGCACCGTTAGGACCAAGGAATCCGAATATTTGACCCCCAGAAACAGAGATATCAACTCCGTCAACGGCAACAAGGTTCCCAAATTTCTTCTGCAAATTTGTAGCTTTAATGAGTTCCATGTAAAAAAATTATTCTTTACGTTAACGTTCTTTCGATTAAGTTCTCGCTATTCCAAATGCAATTGTTGAGCTTCGCTATTTCTTCTTCCAGCGAGTTTCAATGATCATTTCTATTGCAAGAATAAAAAGAGCTAAAATTAATAGCGGTCGCGCAAGCTCTACACCGAACCGCGTTTTCAAAACCTGCTTTGAGATATCGGAATTAGCATCGAGCCATATTATGTTAAATTTCTTTCGATCCGATTTTTTTAATTTATCTAGATTACCCTCAGTTGCGTCAACATTAACGGCGAATAGATCGAGAGTATCACTATCTGAGACTATGGCATATATTCCTGCAACTGGAAGTTCGTCGATAAACACTGTTGCTTTCCCACCTACGAAACGCGGAACAATATATCTAACATTCCCATTAGGATAGATTATCTTCAACCTTTCCGAACTGTAGTAATCCTCGATTGTTCTGACAGCTATACCCCCAACTGTATAACCGGGATCAAATTGAGCTATATCGGAGCATAGATACTGGCACGACCTGTGTACCAAAGGGACAAAAAACCCAGACAATATTACATCTCCCCATCTAATATCCACAGAGAAGCCGGCTAACAAAATTTTTCCCTGTCCAAGAGGAAGTTCTGTTAATGCTGGCATGTCATTCTCGAACCTTAGCAAAACACTTGACTCAATCGGTTGAAAATTGACGATTTTTCTAAATGTAGCTTCCGGTACACCTGTATTCTTGAAAATGGAAATAATGGGATGCTCAAAATCCGCTTTTCCCCAGCCTAACTTTGCAAATGTTGTTGTATCACCTAACACCTCGATCTCTTTAAAATTCCCAAATCGCTCAAGAATCCTTGTTAAATTGACGATGTCCTTGGTGCTTTCTTCACCTGGAATTAACAGAAGACCTCCACCATCACTAACAAATGTTCTTAAATGCTGAATTGCAGCATCAGAGGGATTACGTGGTGCCATGTATATTACCACATCGAATTGAGCGATAGGAATCTGCCCGAGTCTTGATTCCGATTCTAACCGAGTTTCAAAAAAGACTGACTTATCCACGGGATTAAGGGCAAATTTGAAGTAGTTTGTCAGCTTTCTGTTTCCAATAATTAATACTCGAACTTGATCTGGAATTTTGAAGGAGAAATATCTTCTATTGTCCGTCATAAGGTTATCCTCGAAAATTTCAGCATATCCACAGTGAAAGCCGCCTTTTTGCACTTGAGCGGATAGATTAATATCAACACTGGCACCGGGTGGGATATCTACTAGATTCTGTGCGGATTTATAATCATCGATAATTACTGAAGATAAGACATTTTTTGCGTACTTTTGTCCGAAGTTCTTTATAACGAGAGATAGATCAAATGGAGAGTTGACCTCGAGAAGCTGAGCTGGGAATTTGATATCTATAAGACTTCTGTTCTCATGCTTATCTGGTGCAAAATTGAATGCAAAAACTCGAATGTCCTCTGGAATTTTAAACAATTTTTTATTCCAACTGTATGCACAATCGTCGGTTATAATATATATTTCCTTGTTAGGTGATGGATAATTATCAAGAGTCTTCACTGCTTCGGATAGCGCATTCGAAATATCTGTTACTTGATCCGATACTTCAACTGTATCGAGCATTGCAGTAATATTGTTAAAAAATCGACTCGGCTTTGGGGTAAGCCAATTTATTTCCTCACCAAAAATACCTACACTAACTGCGTCACCTTCTTTTAGTACGGACAGTATTTTCTTCGCTGCTGCTTTCAGATGAGTGAACACATATGTATTACCCTTTAGAGCTGATGTGGAGAATGAATTGTCAATGATGATTGCCAGTGCAGTTCTTTCATGCGAGCTTGTAGTTCCAATTTGTATATCTCTTAATGCTGGTCTGGTGAAAGCTGCTGTGATAAATAAAATCGCGAGTGTCCGTAATATCAATAATATCCATTGTCTGAGCTTGATTCTTCTCATGCGTTTTCTTTGTATTTCCTCTAAGAATCTTATATCTGAAAACGGCTGATTTTTAAGTCTTCTTCGAGAAAGCAAATGAATTAGTATAGGTAATGAAGCTGCAGATAAAACTGGCAAAAGATATGAATTAATAAATGTAAGCATGTCAACTCCAATGAATTAAAATAAATCGAATAGTCGTAATTGCATTGTTTAAATTAACTTCAAAGCTCTTAATATTTCAACTATAGCTTGATAAGATATGGATTTTATTATTAATGACAACAAATAGTAACTTAGAAGACATATCGATCTTGGAAAAATTTAGTCGGTTGAATTCATTCGGGATATTATATTAATAATGGATGAAGTCGAATACTCTGGCAGAATTTCAATGGTTTTAACCGATCCACCGTTTGCAATAACCTCTTTGGCACCAACAATCTCAGAAATTTTCCAGTCGGATCCTTTAACAAGTATTTCCGGTTTAATTAATTTAATTACTTCTAATGGTGTATCCTCCTCAAACGGAAACACAGCATCCACAAAGTATAATGAGGCAAGTATCCACATTCTATCATTAAGGGATCCAATAGGTCTTCCCTCGCCTTTAATTCTTTGAACGCTATTATCGCTGTTAACCGCAACCACCAGAAAATCGCCTTCCAATCTTGCTTTGTAGAGATAATAACAGTGACCACGGTGAATTATATCGAAACAACCGTTAGTGAAAACAAGTTTCCTTCCACTCTCTTTTAACTCAGACCTAGTTGGTATGAAGTTCTCAGCCGAACTAAATATCTTTTCCTGCGGATTTTTCATATCGTAAAGTTATATGAAAATAGAATTTTATCAAATATTTAAAAATAAAAAAAGGGGGTGTTTAGCCCCCTTTTAATCGTACGATGGTTTAGGTTACTTTGAATAGTGAATCGTCTTAGTGTATATTCCGAAATCGGTTTGAATCTTTATCAAATAGACACCTGCAGGTTCATTTTCTGGCGCCCACGAAATTGTTTTCTGGCTACTCTTAACATTGCCAGAGAAAATTGTCGCAACCTTGTTCCCCTTTAAATCGTAAATTTCTGCATCCATGTAAGTCTCTCCGGGAATGGATAGTGTAAAGCTTATGCTGGAATTGAACGGATTCGGATAAGCTACAATATCAAGAATAGGTTTATTAATTTCAGTTATATCTGAGAAATATGAACTATCGGGGTCCTCCCAACGTTCACCTCGGTCACGTAATATTTCCAACCAACGAGCGAAAAGACTGTCGCATTTATCACCGGGAGCATATGAGGGATCTACAAGTCGTCTATAATCTGGCCAGTAATGCTCTAAACTATCGATGTCCCATGTATCATCGCCAAAACGAGCCACATAGCGACCGTATCCCATGAAAAGCATTCTACAATCACAATGAGGACATGATGGATCGTGTCTACTATGCCAACGTCTGAGCCTACGATAAAATACTTCATCGCATCTGTCGCCTGGTTCATAATCCGGGTCGTGACTATTTCTCCATCTTCTCCACATATTGGAAATGTCTTCGGCTGTCCAAGTAGCATCCCAACGTTCTCTTAGAAAAGATCGAAAAGCAAGAAGCAATCGTCTGCATTCAAAGCGTGCAGGATCAGATGGATCGGGTCTAGGTCGATCGCGATGCTCGAGCCAGTGTTCGAACTTTTCGTCGCAATCGTCTCGTTCTGTGTAATCTGGATCGATGCTTTCTCGATAATCTTCCCAGTATTCCGTGAATGTTTCGTCTGTCCACGTGGCATCGACTAGTTCTCTTATGTAGTCAAAATAACCCATAAGTAGTCTTCTGCATTCAAAGCGTGCAGGATCCGACGGATCAGGTCTATGTCGATCGCGATGCTCGAGCCAGTGTTCGAACATTTCGTCACAATCGTCACCTTCGGTGTACCCGGGATCGACACGGTCTCGATAGTTCTCCCAGTATTCCGTGAATGTTTCGTCTGTCCATGTGGCATCGACTAGTTCTCTTATGTAGTCTAAATAACCTCCAATTAATCTTCTGCATTCAAAGAGAGTTGTATCTGGTACTGGTGGACGACTCTGAGGAAATGCTAGACCGACTAATAACAGCACCAGTCCAACTACAATTAATCCTTTCTTAGTCATTCATCCTCCTTTGTTTGGAAATTAAAATTTCATCCAGATTATTCTGTCGTTTTAATAGATGTAAATATCTAATTAAGGTTTACACAACATTTTAAAAATCCTCATATTCGCGAGTTTTCTTACATTTAAATATAAGGGGAAAAAAGTTTTTACAACGAAAAAAATCATATTTGATAGAAAAAAATACGGGGGGGCTGGGGCAGGGCCCCCCCGGGTCACGGAGCACGGAAGGACACTATTTGTAGTAGTGTTTTGTTTTAGTGGTAAATCCATTATCGGACTTTAAGTTTTCCATGTAGTTCTTTAACGTATAATAAGTTGGCTTCCATGAATTTTTACAT
>JAUWMV010000037.1 GCA_030613005.1 bacterium
TTACAACGACGATAACTTTCCTTGACTTCTTTCGACTGGTAAGCATTATATATAGAGAAGGAGATCAAACCATGTCCCGAATATTCCACTGAATGCAGTCTACCATACCTGCAGGATACGGGAGGTATTCGGAAGTGTGGGTGGTATAAGTGGTGTGAGACAGCCTATAATCAATATCGACGGAGTATTATATATGTGAAACTGAAAAACCGCTTCTTATACAGGTTAATATAAACGCTGTTAGAATGCTGTAATTGCATTAAATTAGAAAATTATATCATATACTTTGTTAGACTCGGTAGATCGACAAACCATTTCTCTTTATCTTCTCAAAACAAATACAATTAAAAATAAAGGAGAGAAAAATTGAGTCTTATAAAACTGAACAACATTACCAAAACTTATCAGATGGGCGAGGTTGAGGTCAATGCGTTAAAAGGCGTTGATCTGGAACTGAAAAAAGGTTCGTTCATCTCGTTTGTGGGTCCTTCCGGCAGCGGGAAAACTACCCTTTTAAATCTGATAGGTTGCTTAGACAAGCCCACGACGGGAGAGGTTTTCATCAACGATGTAAAGATCAACCGGCTTGATAGAAAACAGGCGGCGAAATTCAGGGGAGAAAATATCGGATTCATCTTCCAAAATTTCAATCTGATGCCCGTTTTGACAGTTTACGAAAATGTGGAATATCCATTGATCATGGTGCAGAATGTGCCGCTTGATGAGCGTAAAAAGCGAATTCTCGAACTGCTGAAAAAAGTTGGCATGATTGACCAGAAAGACAAATATCCAAACCAAATTTCCGGGGGGCAAAAGCAGAGAGTGGCTGTCGCCAGAGCGCTTGTGTCAAATCCCAAATTGGTTTTGGCGGATGAACCAACTGCGAATCTGGATCACGAGAGCGCTTTCAAGGTCATGGGAATCATGCATCAGATGAAAAACGAATTTGGCACCACTTTTATCTTTTCCACTCACGACATGAAAATCGTTGGCGAGGCAGAGATAGTCTATACTCTGGAAGACGGCATCATCACAGGCAAAAAAATCCAGGAGGGGGAAAATTAAAATGACAAACATATTCAAAATTGGATTGAGAAATCTTTTCCGCTACAAAAGGCGAACAATGCTGACGGCTTCGCTTATCGCAATCGGCGTAATTTTGGTGATCGTTTTTGCAGGAATTGCCAGCTCATTCAAAAATGAGATTATCGGCGTGCTAACAAACTCCAATCTTGCAGATATTCAAATCCACACAAAAGGATATTTAAGCTCGATGGACAACCTGCCGCTTGATATGACAATGAACGAAAAAGCCACTGGCGTAATCAAGAAGATCATCAAAAGCAATGACGAAGTGCTGGCTTTTTCCGAGAGAATTCGATTCGGAGCGGCGATAAGCAATTTCATCCAGACCACAAATATCCGTTTGACCGCCGTTTATCCGGATATGGAAAACACAACCTGCCCCGACCTGCCAAAGCGGATCAAAAACAAGAAAAACGATCCATCAAAATTTATTGAGAAAGGTGAAATTGTCGTTCCCGTCAATATTGCCAAAGGTCTTCAATTGAAGATTGGCGGCGATGTTGTGCTGGTTGCAAATAACAAAAACGGCTCTGTGAACGCCACAACTTTAATCGTCAGCGGGATTTCTGAAAATGTTTTGGGACCCACCGGCAAGGACGGTTACATTCATCTGGATGATGCCACCGAGCTTTTGCAAAATTATGATGGAAAAGAGATCACCGAGATCGCCATCAAACTGAAAGATTTTAACAAATTAGATGGAGTTTACGAGGAGCTTTCGCAAGAAATTTTGACGATAAAAAATCAGCAGGGCAAGGAGGCATTCGAGGTCAGCACCTGGGAGCAGCTTTCGCCGTTTACCAGCATCGCAAAAATTGTTGATCTGCTGATAGTTGTCGTAAAAATCGTGTTGATTTCCATCGTGCTTGTGAGTATCTTAAACTTGATGATGATGTCTGTTTACGAGAGAGTTCGAGAGATCGGAACCATAGCAGCCATCGGTACTCCACCGGGCAAAATCTTATCGTTGTTTTTGGTGGAAGGATTTTCGCTTGGGGTTATCAGCAGCATTGCGGGTAGCATTATTGCGCTTTTGATTTTGCTGATATTGAATCTCGTTAAGCTCAATTTCACCTTCGGCAGGATGGATATTTCTCTCGCACCCACAACCAATGCCGCCGAAGTTGTCATTACAATTTTGATAGTCGTGGCGATTTCTGTGATTTCTACTTTGCAGCCGGCGATAAAGGCTTCCCGCCTCGAACCTGTGGACGCATTGAGGCATGTTTAGGTAGAATTAAGGGAAAATAACGGTGTGCTACGATTTCTTTTCATTGTAGTACACCTAAGCATACAAAAAAAAGGAGATTCTTATGTCAAAAATAACATTTTTCATTTTAGCATTTTTATTGATATTTACATTAGCTTCCTTTGCGCAAGATGCAGCTATGCAGAAAGCCGCAGAGATACTAAAAAAAGTGGATGAAAATCTTATGCCCCGCTCATACGAGGCATATCGCAAGATAATCAACGAGGAGCCTGACGGAAGCAAAAAGGAATTTATTTTTTATACGGTGAAAAAAGATAGAGACAAAGTGGCGATGCTCTATCTTTCGCCGGCAAGCGAAAAAGGGCGCGCTACCCTTCGACTTGGCGACAATATGTGGCTTTTTATTCCCAAAGTAGGAAAGCCAATCAGAATAACGAGTATGCAATCAGTAACCGGCGGGATATTCAACAATTCGGACATCATGCGTCTGGATTACGCCGAAGAGTACAAGCCGACAATTTCCGAGCAGAACGATGACGAATACGTGCTGGCGTTGAAAGCCAAAAGCGGTAACGTCGCTTATGATAACCTGAAAATGTGGGTTACAAAATCCGACCTTATAGCAACAAAAATTGAATGCTACTCCAAAAGCGGTATGTTGATCAAAGTGCTTGAATTCAAGGAAATAAAAGATTTTGGGAACGGCGTAAAGCGCCCATCCGTGATAGAAACGCACAGCCCGCTGCAAAAAGGTTTTCGCTCGCTGATGATCTATGCCGACATCAAGCTGCGGGAATTCCCGGATGAAGTATTCACTCAGAATTACATGTCAAAACTTGGGGATTTGATGAAATGAAAAGCGTACTTTTTGCATTTTTTCTTATGGCTATTTTGATAACAACCACCCGTGCCGAAGATTACTCTTTCGAGATTCCCACTCTGGATGACGACGAGAAAATCCTGGAATGGAGCGGAAATCTTGATGCCAAATATTCCGTTTTCCACATGCGGGAGGATTCGCCATTTTACAAGCTCACGTTTACGAACAGCGACAGCGTATCCGAATATTTATCCCAATATCGCCTTGAACTCTATTTGAACGGCGATTATCAGACGAAAGATATGGGGTTTCATCTAAAAACTCATACTACCTATTTTGATGATTCCAAAGATGTTGATTTTGGCATTTTGGAAGCTTACGTAAATATAAATCTCTCCATCACCTCGTTCGTTCGGGCAGGGAAAAAGATGTACAATTGGGGCAAGGGATACGCTTTTAATCCTGTTGGTTACGTCAATCCGTTCAAGGATCCGGAGGACCCGGAGCTTGCTCAGGCTGGGCTTCTGTCCATCAATTTTGAGAAGATAAAAAGTTTTAATTCGCCCTTGAAAACTTACGCTTTCACTGCCATTGTGATTCCACCCATAGAAAATATCAATGACAAATTTGGAGAACTGAAAAATACGGATTTTGCTGTCAAAAACTATTTTTTGCTATGGGATATTGATTTTGATCTTATGGGTTATTACAGCAAAACCAACCCAAAACAGGTGGGGTTTGATTTCGCAACGAACATAAAAGAAAATATAGAGCTGCACGGTGAGTTTTCTTACATAAAGGATAAAACCAAATACAAAATTGTTGATGATGAAATTTTCTCCGAAGAGGCGGACGGGTACAGTTATCTGCTGGGTTTGCGCTATCTTAATCAAAATGGAACCACCTTAATTGGCGAATATTATCACAATGATTTGGGATTGACAAAAGAGGAGTACAGAGCTTATTCGGACTTTTTGCTCAACAGCGCACAAAGCTCGGATACGACAGCCGAAAAAAAGGCTCTACAATATGCTCAAACCTATTTCAAAAGTAGCAATTTGACGCAGGATTATCTTTATCTTAAAGTGCAGCATCCTGAACCGTTTGGTCTGCTCTATTTCACCCCTTCAATTTTTACGATTTACAATTTGAGCGACAACAGTTTTTCGTTTTCTTCCAGGTTAAGCTACAAGCCGATCACCAATTTGGAGCTAATTTTGTGGCATACATTTTTGAATGGGGAAGAGGGCACCGAGTTTGGCGCTAAACAAAATCAGCAGAAAATTCAAGCTTGGGTGCGGATATATTTTTAGCCTTGTTAGTTAAAAATTTGCGGAAATGATTTGTTGCAAGTTTTTTGAAAATTGAAGTTTAGTCTCTCGTAACCCTTCAGCAACTTATTTTAACGTTGCCTTTTCATATCAAATCTACCCAATTTCTGTGCACTTAACTTCCCACCTCCTCCTTCGCATTTGCAGAATTAGCTAAGTCATTGAGTATCAACAAGCACGACGAACTTAGCATCCTTGCTGGAACTCGTCTAAGATTTAAAAGGCAATAGTATTAGACCGCAAAGTATGAGACATACACCCACATAAGAAAAACCTCTATCGACTATCTGTCTTTTTCTTCATTTAGAATGCTCCGAAGCTCTGTATATGTGACAGTTGGATCATTCCGCCAAAGGCTCACAGGAAACATTGCTCTGCGAGAAATATAAGTTTACAGCGACGATAACTTTCCTTGACTTCTTTTCGACTGGTAAGCATTATAGATAGAGAAGGAGATCAGACCATGTCCCGAATATTCCACAGAACGCAGTCTCCCACGGGCAGCACCCGACTTAAGTCGAGTGTTCAAGCCATATACGACGAGCCGTTCATAGAACTCGGTTCCCTCGAAGAATGTTACACTCACGCATTCTGAGCAAGATCAAGGAATGGTGCGGGGTATGGGAGGTATATGAAAGTGTGGGTGGTGGGAGTAGTATAGTAATAGAACTATTTAATCTGACTATTGGGAAAAGATGTTAAAACAGTTTCAGAAAATAGTAGGTATTGGGAGATTTGAAAATTATCCAACGCCTGAAGGGAAAACCACCCTTGAAAGGTTTAATCTGATTTTTTCACCTAATGGCTGCGGGAAAACTACTTTAGCTGCTATATTGCGCTCCTTGAAAGCACAAAATTGTGATTATATACTTGGAAGAAAAACACTTGGATGCTCATCAGATCCTGAAGCGACTATTCGACTTGAAACAGGAAATGCCGAGTTTACGAATTCAACGTGGAATATGCAATGTCCCAATATTGAGATATTTGATATGACATTTGTTGATGATAATGTTTATTCTGGGAATATTGTTGAGCTTGGACAAAGGAGAAGTCTTTATCATTTTGTCGTTGGTGAGGAAGGCGTAAAGTTGGCTCATGAAGAGGAAGAACTTGATGTTCAAATAAGGGAGAAAAACAAAGAAATTACATCAAAGAAAAAGCAAATCGAAAATGTCATTATAGATGACATTGATATAGATAGGTTTATATCTTTGAGAGCGACTGAAAATATAGATAAGCAAATTGTAAATAAGGAAAAGAAACTTGAAGCGTTATCGAAATCAAATGAGATTAATGAGAAGCCACCACTAAAGAAAATTGATTTATCAGATTTACCGATTAATGATATTTCGAAGCTACTTTCAAAGACTATTGAAAATATATCAGAAGATGCAGAAAGAAAAACAAAGGAACATATCGAATCCTTCAATATCGAACATGGTGAAAGATGGATAAGTCATGGACTAAGATACATTATAAATCATTGCTGTCCGTTTTGCGGTCAATCAATTGAAAGTGTTCAGTTAATAAGGGCATATCAGGATTATTTCAATAAAGGATATACTGACCTTAAGAAAGAAATAAAAGAGTTTAATTCACAAGTTGAGGGATTGAAAACAAGCGATAATATCACAAGGTTAACTAAGGAATTATTGTCAAATAAGGCGCTATCTGAATTCTGGAATCAATATATTCAAGCTGAATATCCAAATATTTCTCTTGAGGATATAGAAGAAGTATGGAAGAATGTTATTGGTCTTTTTGAAACAAATATAAAAAAGAAATATTCAAATCCTCTTGAAAGTATTAAAAGTGGCAAAGAACTTTCTGAGGCTATCAGTTCATATCGTGCTATACAAAGTGAAATTTCAAAATATAATGCTAAGGTTGAGAAATTAAATGCCTTAATTTCCACACGAAAGAAAGAATTGTGTGCTGGTGATAAAGAAATTACAGAAAAGGAACTGACAATTTTGAAAAACACAAAGAAACGATATGAAAAGGAAGTTAATAAACTATGTAATGAATATCAAACTCTTAAACAAGATAAGAAAATTCTCGATTTGCATAAGAAAAAAGCCCAAGATAAATTAAGAAAATTTTCCCAGGATATATTCAAAAAATATCAAAATGGAATAAATGAATATCTAAGTAAATTCGCTGCTGGATTCAGGATTTCAAAGACAAAAACTTCATTTGCAGGTGGACAACCAAGTTCAAGCTATTGCATAAGTATTAATGACAAGGAAGTAAATTTGGGTAATGCAAAAACACCCATTGGTGAACCTTCTTTTGGTAATACTTTAAGTAGCGGAGATAGAAGTGCACTCGCTTTAGCTTTCTTTCTTGCACGTATTGATTTGGACACAAACAAAGCAGAAAAGATAATTGTTTTTGACGATCCTATTTGCAGTTTTGATGCTAACAGGAGAATTTACACAAAACAGAGGATTTGCGAGTTTATTCGTGAAGATATTAAACAAATAATCGTTTTGTCTCATTATGCCCTATTTCTAAAAATGCTGTGGGATGAGACCAAGAAACCTGAATTTAAAACCACGAAAAATGCTCTTTCAATTGAATGGTATAGAAATACAAGCATTATCACATATTGGGATATTGAGAAAGAAACACGAGAGGGATACTTAAAACACCACTATGTTCTTTTGGACTATTTGAAAAATGGAGTAAAAACTGATGAGATGAGAAGGCCGGTAGCAAACAGCGTAAGATTACTTCTCGAATGCAATTTAAGGTTTAGATTCCCTCAAGAATTTGAGTCATGCAAAATGCTTGGACAATTCTTATCATTAATAAATGATTGCCCTCCATCAGATCCCTTGTCCGTATTAAAGCCTAATCTTACTAATTTGAAAGAAATTAATGATTATTCGTTGAGATACCATCATCCTAATGCAGATTCAGAACCAATTGATAATTCTGAACTGCAGACGTATGTTAGAAGAGCTATAGTTTTTGTTCAAGGAATCAAAAAATTTTGTATGTAAATCATGGCAACAATAATGAACACCCACTACTACGACTACAACCTGAAGGAGAAATATGAATTATTGGACAGAATTGAGCATAGAATATGCAAATCAAAGGAACTATCTGGACGATTTGTTCAAGGTTTATCCGACAATCCCTTCAGGTAATCCGTAAAAATATATCATCCCGCTCCAGAATAGACATACACCCTCATAAGTAAAACCTCTAACGATTATCCGGCTTTTGAACTTCGTTCTTTTCAATCTCAAAATAACCTAAACTAATCTGCGGTTTCACCTCCTTGGTACCTCGAGCAATGAGAACTATAGAATGACCGCACTCGTCCTCGAAAACAGTTGTCCAAACAATCTCTCCTATCGCAATATCCAGCCCAGCGTCAATTTTCGCTTTTGGTCTATCCCTACGAGCCCAGAAACCGTAATTAGCATAAAGGTCGCTCTCGAATTTGTCATAAAGAGCGACAAAGTCTCTTGCTTCACAAGTTAACTGAATAAGGCAACCAATAATTTTATTCGCTAAGTTGTATATATACGACAGTTTCGCAGGATGCATGTAAAGCTCGTAATTGTAAACATAGGAGCTTAATAACGTATCCTCATTCACCTCGCCACCGGGAAGAGCTTTCATTACTTTGTCAATCGATTCTCCGAATTCTACGTCACCATAAAGCTTGAAGCATTCCTTTTCTTTTTCCGCAAAAACAATGGAAAAGACCAGTAGGATAAATAAACATATCGATGTCTTATTTAACATAATTTATTCCTTTAAATAAATATGAAATCTTATTCCTTGAAATTAACCACAATATAAGCTCCAAATGCTGGTGGAAAAGCAGTAATCGCTTTTATTCCTTCAACATTCTTCCAGCCTAAAACGTTGTCGCTCGATATAGTCGGCTTGGTTGCTGGTAAACCCAGAAACTCCAAAAGCGAAGAATCAAATTTATATTCGTTAAGGTCGTGAATTCTAACCATCGTTGCCGAATCGTTCTCAAAAACCACTTCAAATTTACCCCTTTGGAAAATATATATACTTTGCTCGGTTGTCTTTCGTGTAATTTCCTGTCTGCCAAGGAGTTTTATCGCTTCATCGGGACTTACAAACATAAGCTTTTTTATATCGATTATTTTTTCAATATCGAGATTCTCAGTTTTCCTCTTGGCGTTAGACTTGTTTGCAATAAAAATAACCGCTACCGCAATAATCCCTAAAACGATAATTATCCCGATTATATTGGCAATCTTCGACTTTGATCCCTTTGAAGCCCTTTCTTTTATATCGTCTTCCATTCTATAGTTCTCCTTTGTATATTCTCACAATTTTATCGAGAAGCTCGAGTGCGTCGTCTTTGCTTCGTTGGAATGTATTACGCCCAATAATAGAACCGAAACCGCCACCGTCTCGGACACCTCGTATAATATCCAGCAATGCGTTTTCGTCCTCATTCTTTGCACCCCCAGAAAATATAACAATTCTTCGACCATCGAAAGCACTCTGCACCACATGCTTGACTCGCTCTGCAATTGTAGCTTTAGGAATGTTATGTTTTGCATAAATTTCTTTAGCTTTCTCAAGCTCTATATTTTCAGTTGGCACCTTAACCTTAATAATATGCGCACCGAGCTGAGCTGCAATATGTGCTGCGTATGCCACAACATCCAGTGCCGTCTCACCCTCCTTGCTAAGACCGCTTCCTCTCGGGTATGACCACACCACAACAAGCAATCCCACCGATTTAGCCTCCTCCGCAATTTCGCGAAGTTGTTCATACTGCACAATTCTGTCCTCGGTTCCCGGAAAGATTGTGTATCCAATTGCGTCACATCCTAATCGCAGAGCGTCGTCAACCGATGCTGTCTGTGCACCCAATGGGTCTACCTCCGGATTAAGAATGTCATGGCTATTAAGCTTGAGAATCAATGGCAATTGCCCTGCAAATTCCGCAGCACCAGCCTCAAGAAAACCTAATGGTGCGGCGTATGCATTAAGTCCTGCTGCAATAGCCAACTCAAAATGATAAAGTGGGTTATATGCGGCAGGATTTGATGCGAAACTTCGTCCCGGTCCATGCTCAAATCCCTGATCTACTGGCAAAATAACCATCCTACCTGTGCCAGCTAAACGACCATGATTGAGCATTCGGTAAAGTTTGGACAACACGCCAACATTTTGTCCGTTATACCAACTCAAAATTTCTTTAATTCTTTTTGTCATCGAATGCTCCTTTTTAATAATAAATAATTATCGATACAAGAATAGCATTAAATGTTCTATGGGCAAGGATAAAGCATTAAAATTGGACTTTTTAGACTTAAGAAATTAATGCGAATTTTTCTGATTTAGTATCGTTTCTGCAAAAAATGATGTTTTAAAAGAATCATGTATTGTGCAGTTCTTTAAAGTATTTCCGAGTTCGTAAACCCAAAATAGATATAGCCTAAAATCCTTTTATTCTGAGAAGTAAACGTTCCTCTTTCGCTTTTGGAAGTCTTCTGTAATGTGAGAATTGCATAACGAAGAAACCGAGTCCACGAGTTAATGAGCGTAGTATTGTGGTGTAGCCGAACATATGGTCGAGAGGTACAATTGCTATAATAACCTCACCGTCACTGCGATGATCTATACCCTGGATTTCCGCGGTTCTGGATACTAGATCTCCGATTACGTCGCCCAAGTTATTTTCCGGAACGATAACATCGATTTTCATAACAGGCTCGAGTATAACAGGATCTGCTGTCCTAACCGCTTGAATGAAAGCTTGCGAGGTTGCCATGCTAAATGCAATCTCAGACAAATGATACTCGTCGAATGTGACATCTAAAATATTTACAATAAGATCCAGCAATGGATAGCCTGCGATAGCACCATTTTCCATTGAACTCTTACATTCTGCAACGATGGCATCTCGATACGGTTGCGGCAAATTACAATCACTCGGTAAACAGTCATTAACGATAACACCTGTTCCTACCTGCCCCGGTTCAATCTTAAGGATTACCTCGGCATACAATTTCTTCTCACCCACATAGCGGTCGAGAATGACGTGAGCTTTTGAGGTTTTTGTTATCGTTTCTCTATATGCAACCTGCGGCTTTCCTGCGTTAACTTCAACGTCGTATTCTCTGTGCATACGGTCTAAAATTATATCGAGATGAAGTTCACCCATCCCAGAAATGATAATTTGACCGGTTTCAGGATCCTCTTTGTAATGGAATGTTGGATCTTCTATTGAAAACTGCTTAAGGCTTCGAAACATCTTTTCTTCCTCAGCTTTTGTTTTCGGTTCGATAGCGACGAAAATAACCGGCACAGGAAACATCATTTCTTCGAAAACGATAGGTTTGTTGGGATCGCACAATGTGTCGCCGGTACTGACAGTCCTAAGTCCTGCTACTGCAACAACGTCACCACCGAAAGTTGAGCGTATTTCGTCTCGTTTGTTCGAGTGCATTCTAAAAATTTTTTGTATTCGTTCTTTCCTTCTGGTTCGTGGATTTAAGTATTGTCCACCGACTTTTATCGTTCCCGAGTATATTCTAAGATAAGTTAGTCGATCAACATATTTATCTGTAGCTACTTTAAATGCCAGAGCGGACATAGGTTTTTTGGGATCTGGAATTCGAGAAATTTGCATACCGGTCTTGGGATGAATTCCAACAACCGGTGGAAGTTCCTTAGGTGATGGCAGAAAATCCACAACTGCATCTAATAGCGGCTGAATACCTTTGTGTTTGAGTGCAGAACCGGTCAGAACAGGAACAAACCCGTGTTCTATCGTGCCTTTTCTAATAGCACGTTTGATCGACTCTACTGGAATCTCGGAATTATCGAGAAACAGTTTAAGAAGGTCATCGTCATATTCTGCAAGCATCTCGAGCAGATTCTCTCGGGCGTCTATTGCTTCATTGCTGAGTTCATCTGGGATTGGAAGTACCTCGACCTCCGATCCTTGATCTTCATCAGACCAACGCAACGCTCTCATATTCAAAAGGTCGATAACTCCACAAAATTTATCCTCTTCACCCCATGGAATGTTTATAGGAGCGCATTTAGCTTTAAATTTCTCCTGCAGCATTAAAACAGCATGTTTAAAATCTGCACCTGTGCGATCCATTTTATTAACGAAAACCACCCTTGGAACCTTATAATTATTGACCTGTCGCCAAATAGTTTCTGTCTGCGGTTCTACACCACCCACACTGCAAAGTACAATAACAGCACCATCGAGAACTCTAAGCGATCTTTCCACCTCCACAGTAAAATCCACATGACCGGGAGTATCGATTAAATTGAAAGTATAATCTTTCCAGTAAAGAGTAGTAGCTGCTGCAGTTATCGTTATTCCCCTTTCCTTCTCCTGATCCATCCAGTCCATTTGAGCAGTTCCATCGTCAACTTTGCCAATTCTATGTATTTTCCCTGCGTAGTATAGGAAACCTTCTGTGGTTGTCGTTTTCCCAGCATCGATATGCGCTGCGATACCAATATTGCGGATTTGTGATAAATCAAATTTAGAATTGTCAATCTTCATAATAACCTACCAAAAACTATATAAAATAATAGCGCTTCGAAATTATTTCAAAAAGCGCCATTAATAAAATATGTAATTAAATAACCCAATTACCAAAATCGAAACATCTATCTAACCCAACAAATACCCAAAGCGGAAAACAAACCCAGTAAACTAAGTGTTTGCTACCATCTATAATGAGCGAAAGCTCGATTTGCCTCAGCCATTTTAAGCGTATCCTCTTTCTTTTTTATAGCTCCGCCCTGGTTATTGGCTGCATCCATAAGTTCCGCTGCAAGCTTTTTATTCATTCCATGGTCGTGTCGATTCTTAGAATAGAATAATATCCATCGAACAGCCAGAGAAATCTGGCGGTCGGATCTAACCTCGATAGGAACCTGATATGTTGCACCACCAACCCTGCGAGACCTAACTTCAAGTGGAGGTTGTACATTCTGAATAGCTCGTTCGAAAACATCGATTCCCCGTTTGCTGGTTTTTTCCTCGATTATCTCGAGAGCTTCATAAAAAACACGCTGAGCCGTTGAAAGTTTCCCATCCTTCATTAAGTTATGAATGAAACGAGTAACTAAAGTACTTCCGAAAAGATAATCCGGTTGTATTTTTCTTTTTGGCGCTCTCCTTCTTCTCGGCATATTCTCCCATTTCCTCCTATGCTCTAAGCTTCTTATTCAAAACACCATACTAAACTTTTCTTGAATGTAGTCAAGTTTTTTTTGCATTCTAGTGAAGTTATTAGAAATGCATATTTTTTAACAAATTTTTATAATATTAATAACACCCTCTTTCCCCAAGCCCCTTTCTCTTGAATCCCCTCTATCCCCCACCCCTTTTCTCCCCAAGGAGAAAGGGGTGTATGAAGCGAATCTTTTTCTGTTCCCTCTCCTTAGGGAGAGGGTGATTCCGACTTCGTCGGAATCGGGTGAGGGGGTGTTATTGTTTGTACCGAATTTTAAAGCGAATCCTAACTGTCGATTTTACTAAGCATGATCTGAAGTTTTACCTGCCCCAATATCCATTCTCTCATATATAATGGATTTTCCAGTGGTTCGAGGTGAAGTTTCGATGCAAGCGTTTCGTTGGCGATTTCTTTTTTATGCATCTCGATTGAATTTCTAAGTTCTTCATCCATCGTTACAAGTGCCAATTCTATCCGATCGGTAACTTCGAGTCCGGCTTCCTTGCGAGTGTTCTGGATGCGATTTACAGTCTCACGAGCCAAACCCTCAGCTCGAAGCTCCGGTGTTATTTTGGTGTTAATTGCCACAGTTATGCCTTTGTCTGAGGTAACTGTAAATTCAGGCTTTGGCGTAACTTTTATAACTAAGTCCTCCTCTACAAGCGATACCGGATGATCATCTAACATGATCGACCAATCACCATTTTCCATGCCACGGCATACTTCGTCAGAGGTCAAAGATTCAATTAACTCTTTAACATGATTCATTTCAGATTTAAATCGCTTTCCAAGAGTTTTGAAATTCGGTTTTGCACTGTATTTGTATATCGTTTTTTCATTCTGTGAGAACAGAATGGATTTTATATTCAGTTCTTCCTTTACAACATCCACCAATGCCTGTGACAATTCTATTCCCTCTGGAACAATTCCAATAAGCTGCGATAAGGGTTGCCGAACATTCAGTTTTGCTATATTCCTCGCCAATCTGCCAAGCTCGACTAATTTTATTACGTATCCCATCTGCATCTCGAGTTGCTCGTCGATGAGATTGTAATTAGGCTTGGCAATCTGTCTGAAATGTACTGAATCACCCCATTTCTCTCTGCCTGATTTTGTCAGTTCCCTCCAGATCAATTCTGGAGTTATTGGAGCAATAGGTGCCATAAGCTCGCACACAGTTATCAATGCCTGCCAGAGCACCTTATACGCCACCAACTTATCGTCGTACAAACCAGAACCCCAGTATCTTCGCCTGTTACGCCTAACATACCAATTGGATAGCTCATCGATTACGAAATTCTGTATCCCACGAGCAGCTCTCGTCATCTGATAGTCGTCCATCCACTCTCTATATTGTGCTATAAGCGTGTTGAGCCGTGAAACAAGCCACCGGTCCATAACATTGTCCAACGTATTTGGCACTTCACCATCGGGAATGAAGCCGTCTATATCTGCATAGAGCGCAAAGAAATTATATGTATTCCTCAGTGTATCGAAGAACTTCCGCAGGGTCTCATTAACGCTGTCCTCATCGAATCGCGTGGGCAGCCATGGCTGACTGGTAGTAAGAAAATACCACCTAAGCGGATCAGCGCCAAACCGCTCGATAACCTTAAATGGATCAGCTACATTATCTTTCGACTTGCTCATCTTCCGACCGTTCTTATCCAGAATTAACTCGATGGAAACGCATGTCTTATACGACGATACACCTTTTAGGAAAGTCGATATCGCTAACAGTGTATAGAACCAACCTCGCGTCTGGTCGACACCCTCGGCGATAAAATCCGCAGGAAATTTCGTCATAAATTCCTCTTCGCTTATACCGAATGGATACCCGTATTGAGCGAACGGCATAGAACCGCTATCGAACCAACAATCGATAACCTCAGGAGTGCGAGTCATCTGTCCACCGCATTTTGGGCATTTCAGCTTCATATAATCTACATCCGGTTTATGCGGATTGAAATCCTCAGGAATAGGCTCGACCGACATTTCTCTGAGCTGAGCAAAAGACTCGATAGCATGAGTCTTACCGCAATCGTCGCATATCCAAATATTCAACGGCGTACCCCAGAAACGCTCTCGTGATATAGCCCAATCGACGTTGTTTTTTAGCCATTCACCGAATCTGCCTGAGCCGATCTGTGGAGGATACCATTTTATCCTATCATTTTCTCGAATCATCTCGTCTTTGAATGCAGTAGTCCGTATATACCAACCGCTCCGTGCATACTGAATCAACGGGGATTCGCATCGCCAGCAGAACGGATAACTGTGAACCATCGTGCCTATTTTAAAGACCAATCCCCGATTCTTAAGATCGTCTACAATCTCAGGATCAGCATCCTTAAACCATTTGCCGGCAAAAGGTATTGCCTCTTGAGAAATATTTCCTTGCTCGTCAACCAATTGAACCATAGGCAAATCACACCGTTTCCCAACCTCATAGTCCTCTTTACCAAACGCAGGAGCTATGTGGACAATTCCTGTGCCGTCATCGGTAGTAACATAATCCGCAAGAAGCACATAGTGAGATCTCTTGTCTGACTCAACGAAATCGAAAAGAGGATCATAATCCAAGTCCTTAAGCTCCGAGCCTTTAAATTTCCTAAGAATGCGATAATTCCCCTCACCAAGAACAGCATCAGCACGTTCTTTTACTATAAGCAAATTTCTGCCATCGTTCTCAACCAGCAGATATTCGTAATCCATATGCACCGCCAAAGCCAAATTCGACAGAAGAGTCCATGGAGTTGTTGTCCACACAAGGAAATACGTATTCACGGGTATCTCAGTTTCCTCCGGAAGCGGTGATCTGAGTTTCATCATCACATATATGGACGGGTCCTCTGTGTCTTGATATCCTAACGCCACCTCATGATCGGAAAGTCCTGTGCCACATCGGGCGCAATATGGAAGCACCTTATGTCCCTTGTATACAAGTCCTGCATTGAAAAACTGTGCTATTATCCACCAGATGGACTGGATATAATACGGTTGATATGTTATGTATGCGTTTTCTAAGTCGAGCCAGAAACCGATTCGATGGGTTATAAACTCCCACTCTTTCAGATATGTGAAAACGCTGTCTTTGCAGTGTTTATTAAAATTCTCAACACCGTAGTCCAGAATTTCTCTTTTATTAGATAACCCAAGTTGTTTTTCCACACTAATTTCCACTGGAAGACCGTGGCTATCCCATCCACCTTTGCGCTCCACATAATAACCCGTCATAGCCTTGTATCGGCAACCAATGTCCTTAATAGTTCTCGATATCACGTGATGGACACCGGGCTTACCGTTTGCAGTAGGAGGACCCTCGAAGAAATTGAAGCGAGGAAATTTGCTGTTAATCTCGAGCGAGCGGATGAAAATGTTCTCCCGATCCCAAAAATCCAGAATTTCCTGTTCCAGTGACATCTGCGTAAGTTCTTTAGGCAGCTTCCGATACATCTTATAGCCTCCTGTTAAACATATTCCTTCGATTTGCTCGCTCTCGCTATCGAAATTTCATATAATATAGGGCTTATGCTAAATAATCAAGTATAAACGGTTAAAAATAATGTATAAAACAAATCGAAAAATTCACTTCCAACTTCAATAGTTGAAAATCTTAGTCAGTAGAAATTTCAAATTAAACGTTTAAACTATAAGTTATTCTCTAAAGTTAAATTCCCTAAAAGCAAAAATATAATAATTATTAGTTGACTACATAATTTTAAATTATTATTCTTACCATGGGTAATTGCATGAGAAATATTTAAAACTAAGGAGGTAATCGATGAAGTATGTATTGGCTTCATTGGGATTAATCGGCATTCTGGCTACGACTCTGATTGTAGGCTGTGTCCCTGCAAAAATAGGCGATTTCCAGGAACAAATGGGTGGGTTTATTGCTAAAGTGGATAGTGTCTTCATTAAAGTCAGCGAATTAGAGGAAAAAGTCAGCGAAATGGAAGCAACTTTGAACACACTTCAGGAAAATCATCCAGAGCTTTTTGAAGAGGTAACCGTAGAAGTGGAATATAAAACTGTGGTTAAGAAGCCCAAAGCAAAAGCGAAGACATCCAGACCAGCTGCCCAACCAGCGACTAAGAAAAAGAGTCGCAGAGTTATTAAGTAACTAAGTTGTTAAATTTTTAAATAGAATGAAGGAGGGATGATGAAAAAGAAGATATTTTTCCTAGGTGTTGCGGTTGTAGCATTGATTTTCTTTGGTTTCGGCTGCGAGAATGGTGAGGAAGACATATTAGCGCCTAGTGCCTTGATTTTAGAGGGTGCAACAAGCGAGAACGATTTAGTTCTGACATGGACAGCAAGCGGTACCGCGGATATAGACGGCTATTACATTTATTTCAACAGTGTAGAAATAGGGGACGTGCTACCCACTGTTATTACGTTTACTCATAGCCCTGTTACCGTTGGAGAATATAAGGTTACCGCATATCGAGGATCCGACGAATCTGCAGGTGCAACCGCATCTACTGTTCCTTATGAAGGAATAGGAGAATTGTGGGATATGGATACCCCAGCAGGGACAGGATACAGCGGCTGGGGTTGGAACTGGACAACAGGAACAGGTGCATCATATTCTGTCATTGAAGCCAACAAAGATAATATCGAATTCTATTATGACAGCGATAACACATTAACATGTAGCATGGAATTGCCATGGGGTGTAAACTCAACAGGTTTTTTGAGAATAACAAGCTACACAAATGCTGGCAACCTACCTACTACCGGATACACAAACTTCGAAGATGTAATCGATGGTCAGGCATATGCGCTGATAGCTTACAAAACTTCTACCACAACATGGCACTATATTAAACTTCGTATAGATTCATATTCTTCCACACCTGACGACAAAATCACATTCACATACGCATTCCAGTTAGTACCAAAATTCACCCTTTTAGACTAGATCTAGAGGTTACAGAAGCAAAGGATTACAAAAGCAAGGGGCACCAGCCTCTTGCTCACAATTATTGAGTATACATTGTCAACAAGGGGCTTCAGCCCCTTGTTCAATAGAGTGAAGGAGAGATTATGAAAAAGAAAATATCTTTCCTAATTGTTGCGGTTTTAGTATTGATTTTCTTTGGTTTCGGCTGCGAGAGAGATGAGGAAGACATATTAGCGCCAAGCAATTTGATTTTGGAGTATGCAACAAACGGGAAAGATCTGATTCTAACATGGACAGCAAGCGGAACCGCGGATATAGACGGATATTATATTTACTTCAACGATGTCAAAATCAATCACGTTGATGATACAGTTACGACATACACCCATGTCAATCCCGATACTGTTGGAGAATATAAGGTTACCGCATATCGTGGTAACAACGAGTCTGCAGGTGCAACTGCATTCTCTGTCACGTATGTATTTGCACCAAGCGATTTGATGTTGGAGTATGCAGCAAACGGAAGTGATCTAGTTCTGACATGGACAGCAAGCAGAACCGTAGATATAGACGGTTATTATATTTATTTCAATGGTGAACTAATAGGAAGTGTTGTAGCTACTGTTACAACATACACTCATGTCAATCCCGATACTGCTGGAGAATATAAGGTTACCGCATATCGTGGTGAAGATGAGTCTGCAGGCGCAACCGCAAACTTTGTTCCGTATATAATAGCACCCAGTGCTTTGATTCTGGAGGGTGCAACAAACGAATATGACCTGGTTCTGACATGGACTGCAAGCAGAACCCCAGATATAGATGGCTATTATATTTACTTCAATGATGGTGAAATCGGTGATATAGCTGCCACTTTTACAACGTTCACTCATATTAATCCTGCCACAGTTGGAGAATATAAGATTACGGCGTATCGTGGTGGTGATGAGTCTACAGGACCTACTGCATCTGATGTTCCTTACGAAGGAATAGGAGAATTGTGGGATATGGATACCCCAGAAATAATATTTTACAGCGGCTGGGGTTGGAACTGGAGTACCGGAACAGGATTTTCTTATTCTGTCATCGAGGCTAACAAAAATAATATTGAGTTCTATTACGACAGCGATAACACATTAACAAGTGGCAGAGATTTGCCGTGGGGTGTGAACGAAACCGGTTTCTTGAGAATAGCAAGCTACACAAATGCTGGCAATGTACCAACAATAGGATATATGAACTATGAAGATGTGATTGATGGTCAGGCATATGCGCTGATAGCTCTTAAAACCTACTCCACAACCTGGCATTATATTAAGCTTCGAATAGACTCCTATTCTTCCACACCACATGACAGAATCGCATTCACATATGCATTCCAGTTAGTACCAAAATTCACCCTTTTAGACTAGATCTTGAGGTTACAGAAGCAAAGGATTATAAAAGCAAGGGGCACCAGCCTCTTGCTCACAATTATTGAGTATACATTGTCAACAAGGGGCTTCAGCCCCTTGTTCAATACATAGCTCGTTAGTTAATTAAGAAAAGAAAGTTTGAATGTCTTCCGAGAATTATTAGTGTGCTTTGGACTGCTTTTTATCAAAGGAAATCAATAAACAATGTAATCGCCATTGAGAGCCTGTATCGCCAATGCTATTTCCAACTGGGGTTCTTTGAGACATCCCTGCGAAATAAGGATTTGACCTATAAAGCGATTATCACCACTCAGCTGTTTGTTTAATGCGGAAGAAATATCCGCCTTCGCGCAGAAACCCTCGAGTATTAAAATTTGGCCAATTAGCATTCTTTTCATCATATACAACCTCTTCAGCAATTGCTGAACTTAATTTAATAAATATAAACAAAATATTATTTAAGCCGTTTGTCAATATTATTTCTCTTTTCAAGATAACTCGAATAACATAATATTTCCCTTACGACCACCGAGACAACTGAACTTCGCCCAAGAGAATTACAAACTATCATATCTAAAATCAACTCTATCATTTCATATCTATCGAGCAATTAATATTAATATAGATAATTTGGAATTTGTCAAGTGGATTAATTAAGGAATCATAGCATCTAACTTGCATGCTTATTGCTAACACTATCATTACCGGTACAGTGTCTAAATACTCGGTTAAAAGTATTAGCAAAATTTCCGCTCCATTTGATGCGAATAATTTTTTTTGAACTATTATCGATTTTAAATTTATCCGAAATCTCGACACCAGCTACCCATGCAATTCTCTCACCGACATAAACTATGGGAACAGCAGACCTGAATAACCATGGAACTTTTCTTGCCCTAATGAAATGTGCTAAGTTAACACTTTTCCCGCCTAATGGATGAAACATATGCCTGATATTTGTTGGTCTAACGGAAATAGGTGACCCATTCCATGCAATGAATGCCACCAATCGATCTTTGGAATGTAAGTCTGATGGGACATTAGAGCGAGAAACTGTAATTTTACCAAATGCACCCAAATTAGCAGGATTGCTAAAACTAATACCTGCATATTTCAATTGAAAAGGTTCTTTTGTGTATATAAATATACAATTTCTTTCCCTCATAATATTAACACCACCGTAAAGTTCTTGCGTTGTATCAGACTCGAGAAGCTTCTCAAACTTCTCGCTCACCTTTTCATATGAAAAATCCTTAAGACCCATACCAAGCATAAGCAAACACTTCCGCAAAACCTCTCCGAATGTAAATTCATCCTCAAGAGCTTTTACTGCTCGCAAAACCACCACCCCTTCTATCGAGCCAAGATAAACTTCCGTAAATTTATCTGACAAATTTCTCTCGAGTGCGTCTCGGGTTAAACTGAGTATTTTTGATGCCTTGTGAATATGTATAATCGATTTTTCATTGAAATTTTCTTCAATAAAAGGGAGAAGTTTGTGTCTAATCTTATTTCGAGAATATCGCATATCCAAATTAGACAAATCTTCCCGCCAAAGTATCCCAAGTTCCCGAAGAGAAACCTGTATCTCCATCCGCCATAGATCGAGCATAGGACGAACAATTATGCCGGTTCTGGGTTGAATACCAGCCAGCCCTCGAACCCCTGTTCCTCTAAAAAGATTGAACATAAATGTTTCAACAGTATCATTTGCTGTATGACCTAATGCTATCACAGCTTTGTATTTGCTTGCCTCTTTTTCGAATACTTCCCGTCTCATTATCCTGGCGGTTTCCTCGATGCCCAGAGACAATATTCCAGCTTTCTTAGGTACATTAACTTTGTGAATATCCATCGGGATACTCCATTTTTCGCAAATTTTCCTTACAAATTCCTCATCTTCATCGGCTTGTTTGCCTCGAATCATATGATTAATATGCACTGCACGGAGATTAAATTTCCTTTTTAAGGACAGTTTTTGCAATGCCCAAAGCAAAAAAGTCGAGTCGCAACCGCCTGAAAATCCGACAATAATCGTGTTACAAATACCAAAGAGATTGTGAGAATCCGCAAAGGTCTCTATAGTATTCAATAATTTTTCAATTTTTATCTCCATCAATTACTTCCATTCAATTTTTTTCGCAACTATATAGCTTCTTGGACCTCTTTTAATAGTTTTCCTCATTATAGCTGCGATTCCCAATAAATTTATAATAGTCCAAAATAACCCAGCCAAAAACATGCTCACCTTGTATATAAACACAATAAAAACAGAGGAAACACCTATTTTTCGCAAAATCATAACCTTAGTTCCCCAAATTCTATCCCATATTCCACCCCAGAATCGCATTTCTTTTTCGAATGTTCCAGTTTCCAGAATTTCAAATCGGTTTGCAGTCGTCATATCTACAAGTTCCTCGGGCGTGTATGCTGTATGAATGAATTTCAGCGATTTAACACCAAAGTACTCTAGAATTCCTGTTTCCTCGTATATTGGACGTTTTTTATGCCAGTTCGGACATGTAATAATAAGCATCCCACCCTTAGTTAATGTGCGATTTGCCTCTTTAAATAGAGCAGTTGGTTGCTCGAGATGCTCCAATGTTTCGGAGCAGAAAAACCCAGAAAGACAGTTCGATGCAATGGGAAGGCTTTCCGCATCTCCGCAAATGAATTTTGCATTCGTGCATTTTTGTTTCGCTCGTAGAAGTGCACTAAAAGCAATATCAACACCCACAACAATATCTGCAGATTCACTCAGTTTGTTAAGATAAACACCACCTCCGCATCCAATATCTGCCCATATACCGTTGCTGATATATTTCTTAAACAATACTTTCTCGATAAATCGCTTTCGGGCAATGCCCCATCCGCTAATATGTATAAATTTTTCCTCCGGATATTTCTCGCCAAGGATTCTATAAAATTCTCTAAGTTCTGAGTTCATTTATTTATCCATCTCCTTGGGAAATAAGCGATTACGAACCAGATAAATCTCAACGTGTCAATCAGCTTATTGAAATGACTTATCGAGCCGTATATAGTGGGAATTTTAACAAAAGTTATATTCGCATTTAATCGAGCAGCTTCGACAATCATCTCGCTTTCTATCTCGTATTTATTTGTGAAAAATCTCGAACTTTTTATAACCCAGCTCTTAACTGCTCTGAATCCGCACTGGCTGTCCGGGATTTTCATACCTGCCAGAATCGAAGTCGTAAAGGAAGACAATTTATTGCTTATCCTCCGCTCGATAGGCATCTGTGCTGTGTCGAACATTCTGTTTCCAATAACCATATCGAAATTCTCAGAGAGCTTGTTTATGAAATTATTAATAAGTTCCGGTGGATGTTGCAGATCTGAATCCAGTGTAATTATGGCATCATATTCTCTAGCAATTGCTTCGTTGAATCCGGTTTTAAGAGCCGATCCTTTCCCACGGTTAACATCGTGCGAGATCAATATCGAATTATGTTTGGATGCAATTTTTGGTGTATTATCGGTGGAACCATCGTCAACAACAATAATGTCGACCTTGGAAACAGAAGCCTCGATTCTTTTCAACAGTTCATCGAGAGTCGCACTGGCATTATATGCCGGTATCACAATGCAGAATTTCATAACATCAAGAAAAGTAATGCTAATACTGCAAGCAACAAAAACCGCATTAAATTTGGCGTGAATTTTTAAAGGAAATCTTATTTATGCACAAATAACGTTAATCAACAAGACAAAATTACTTGTTAAATTTTTCTCAGCAAATATGTGCCTAATACGATTGAAATTCCCCAGAAACCTGCAGCAATAAAAAACATAAACAATACAATACTGAATTCAGGCTTAGTAGAAAATTCGATTAGCGACAACAACAAGGACGAAAAATTCGGTTTTAATACCAACACTGCAATGTAAACCGATAGACAAACCATCGCGAACCAAAGCAATAATAACCACAAGCTCGGAGACGAATAAGATGGCACTTCGATCCTATTCACCTTATCAGAAATTTTAAGAGACACGCTCCGTGAGAATCCGAGCGGAAGCGGTTTTGAGTCTTCCAACTCGAATGCTTTCTGAAAAATTTCATCAAATTCGATCTGTTCTTTTTTCTCTTTCATAAAGTTCCCTCAGACTTTTTTTCGCTCTGTAAAGAAGAGTTTTCACAGTGCCAATCGGCACGCCCAATACATCTGCTACCTCTCGATAGCTTTTACCCGATAGATAATATAATAACAATGCCTTTTGATACGAAGCAGGAATTTTATCTATAAGCGACCACAATATAGATGCCTGCTTTCTCAGTTCCACTTCTTGCCAATTTTCTTCAACTGCATAATCGACCTCGTCAGTATAATGAATCATATCTCGATCTTTTTGATGCCGTTTGATGTAATCATAAGCGAGATTTGAGGCTATGGAGTAAACCCATGTTGTGGGACTCGAATCCCCTCTGAAAGATGATATGGCACTGTATGCTTTCAAAAAAACCTCCGAAACCAAGTCTCTAACCTCTTGATCTTCCATGCCCATCCTCGATTTGAAAAGTGAGAACAGTTTCGGTGAAAGCTCCTCCACGAATTCCTGCCACTCCAACTGATCACCTTTTCTGAGAAGTTCAATGT
>JAUWMV010000040.1 GCA_030613005.1 bacterium
GTCAGAGCTGCGCCCACAATATGAGCTAACGCGACCGACCATAAATAATTAAATATCTCAATAAATAACCGACCCCCAATGGGGCGAAAACAATATGTCATACCAGTTACAACATATCCTCCGTCAAAGGTCGGGGCGACAGAATAGCCATAATCGTTCCATCTTCCCCCTACGGTTTTCGCCCAAGTTAAATCCCCTAAGGAATTAAATTTGGCAAGAAATGAATCATAGCTACCGGCGCCAAAACTTGATGTCCGTCCAGTTACGATATATCCTCCGTCAGGGGTCGGGGCAACAGAATAGCCCCCATCGTACTGTGCTCCCCCTATAGCACGTGCAAATTGTGTCTGTGCTGGGCATACCCCGGCAAAGAGCAGAATTACTACTGTGATTTGGACAGCATACTTGAGTATACTGCTCTTCTTCCGGCAGACGACTGAAGTTACTTGTTGCATTGCGTTTTGCATTTCATGCCTCCCGTGGTTGTCAGCAGACTGAAGTCCGCTGTTTCATCTTTATTATCATTAGCTTAATTTGTTACATTGTCAATGAAATTCTCGACTTTCAGTAAATCCTCGACTCTATCGAATAACATTGCCTATATCTTATTAAGCTTTGTTTTCATTCGCTCGTCAAGATTAATTATTCCCGATAGCATGTGAGTTAATTTGAGAATGTACCTAATGTGGATTTGATACGCTTTCAGAATCAATAAGTTCTTTTAGAGTCAATGTCAAAAAGAGAACCTGTTGTTAATGGTGAACCAATATCCCAGTCTTGGATGACCAATGTAGGTAACAATAGCAGGCAGTCGTAAAAAAGATAGATTCTCATATCCGAAATGTTCAGGTCATCAAACATATAAAACCCAACAGCAGAAAACGACTAAACAATTACTTTCTGAGGATTCATTAGCCCTCGAGGATCTAACGCATTTTTTATCGATGCAATACTACTCACAAAACTATCCTGATAGAACATCTTTAGATATTTCCGCTTGATAAATCCAATACCATGCTCCCCGGTTATTGTTCCACCAAGCTCAACTGCCAATCCAAGCATTTTTGGAACGATAATCTCTTTTGCATTTTCCCATTCGCTGTCATTCATATCGTCTCTCAGAAGGTCAACATGCACATTGCCATCTCCTATATGACCAAATCCCAAAATAGTGGCATTGTAGCTTTTGCCTATTTTTTTCATTCCGACCATAAGCTCAGGCACTTTCGTGGGTGGAACTGCAACATCCTCAGCCATTATCGAGGGTGAACGATGTCGTAAGGCATCCCTTATGTTTCTTCTGACCCTCCATAGCCTTTCCGCTTCCTGTCGAGTAACAGCCACTAATACATCGATTGCACCCTTATTCAAAAGATGTTCGCCAACGACTTCCATAGCATTATCCGTTTGCTCTTCGCTGAAACCCTCAATGGAAACAATGGTCTGGACAGCCGCCGTATGGAACGGCAATTCCTCCTCGAGAATTACCTCCACGAGCGGAACTATCTCACCCTCCATGAATTCCATCGCAGCAGGATGAATCCCGGTTTCCGGGAGAATTGTTAGGAGTGCATCGACTCCTTGCTTAAATGATTCGAAACCAGCCAGCAAATCTACGCTGAAGGCTGGTTTTGCAACCAACCGTAAAGTTAATTCGGTCAAAATGCCAAGTGTTCCTTCGCTGCCAACTAACAATGAAGATAAATTATATCCCGCAACATCTTTAATCATCCTTCCACCCAAACTGATAGGATTACCCGGTGGCAAAATCGCTTTAATTCCTTGGACGAATTTTCCAGTGGTGCCATATTTATAAGCACGCATTCCACCAGCACAGGTAGCGACATTCCCGCCAATAGAGCATGAATCGACGCTTGCTGGATCGGGAGGATAATATAGATCCATTTTTTCTACTTCACCTCGAAAGGTTCCTGTTATAAGTCCCGGTTGGACTAAGGCAACCATATTACCTTTGTCTATATCGATTATTTTATTGATCCTTTCCATAGACAAAACAAGCCCACCGACAACCGGTACAGAACCACCAGCAACTCCGGTACCAGCACCTCGAGGAGTTATTGGTATATTGTACTCATAGCATAGTTTTACAATTTTCTCAACTTGCTCGTTGTCCTCAGGTTTAACGACAACGTCGGGATATGCCTGAAGATCGGGAGTTTCATCATGGCTATACGGTTCAAGACTCTCTGAATCCAAAATTATACTATTACTATCAATAACTGCCGAAAGCTTATCTAAAAATTCATTGGGAATTTTCACATTCTTTCCTCTTTTAAAGCGTATTCTCGAGCTTTTTTGCTCTGATGTTTTTTAAGAGAAGTAATCGTTATTACAATCATAAAACCTGTGAAAAGCAAATAAACAATAAACCATCGCCAAAAACCCATAATACTCATTAGAGCAGGATAAGCCACAGTTACAATCCCGAAAATCAGCGAATTTATACCGAAAACCCTTAAAATATAGCCAGTAATATAAAATGAAAACATAGCGCCTAATATTATGAAAATTAACCCGATAAGACCGAATAATATCCACACAAAAACCATCTCTCGCCTCCTTCAATTGGAATTAATATGATAATAATAAGCATAAAATCAAGGTTTTTGGATTGTAAGTTTAGATTAAAATTGCAGCTATATAAAATTTGAATAAATTAAGTCTGATGGATGAGATTTTCGAAATAAAGCTTAAAATTATCCGTGACGGGAAATCACCAAAGAAAATGAGTTCTGGGGCTGTTGGTTACGATATTTTTGCACGACTCGATAATCATAGAATTCTCAAACCGGGGGAGAGAGCTGCAATCCCAGCTGGTTTCGCAATCGAACTTCCCGAAAATTTCGAAGCACAAATTCGACCAAGAAGCGGATTAGCTATAAATCATGGAATAACTATGCTGAATAGCCCGGGAACTATCGATTCCGATTATAGAGGTGAGGTAAAAGTCATTATTATTAATTTGGGACAAAAGCCAGTTACAATTCGAAACGGTGATAGGATTGCCCAGATGATTGTTACAAGAACCACAAACACGAAAATTCGAATTGTTGAGAATCTGTTCGATACTCGAAGAGGAAAAGACGGATTTGGCAGTACTGGATACAAATAGATTTTATTGGCATTGTTTTATTTTTATGTTTAATTTGGTATTGTAATTTGGATAGATTTTCACAAATTGGAAGATGGGATTTTAGGAGAGTTTAGAATGAGAAGTGGTCTTATCCTTGTTGCAGTTATTCTCATAGCAATAAGTACAACAATCATAGAGGCAGATTCAATAATAAGCGATGAACACTCTATACCGCTCTGGGCTTGGTCTCAGGCATTAGGTAATATTCGAACAATTTTAAGCTGGGGACCAATGGCAGCCTCAGCAAATCCTGCATTGCTAACCTTCGAGTCGTCGCAGTATTTTGGATTATCCGGAGGAACGATATACAATGACGAGCTCACACTAACTGCGGTTGGTGCTACTTTCGCTTCGATGGGAATAAGTTTTGGAACTTCTATAGCTTACATTGGCGGTTCTGCGCCGATTACTATGCTTCGCGACCCGGAAAAGGGAATCTCGGAATGGAACAGACCGTATATAGATCACTACGAAAGTCACTACGCATTCTGGTTGGATTTCGGCGTAGCACAGCGAATAATTGATAATGTTAGCTTTGGTGCTTCATTAAATATTATTGGAAAGAAATTACCCGGTCAGATCAGTGGATTTGGATTCTCCTCCAATATCGGGGCATTGTGGGAGATAAATGAAAATTTTAAAGTAGGCTCACTAATTAAGGATATCACTACGTATAACATCTTTTGGGACAACGGCGACCACGATATAGGTTATCCTGAGTTTCACTCGGGAATATCATACAATTTGAGAATCTGGGAAAATTATAAAACTGTGATTTATTTTGAGGATAATTTTGCATTCGATAGCGGTCTAAGCTCACCAAGTTTGGGAACTTCAATAACACATGATCGATACGGTTCAATCGCATTAGGCTTCGATGGCAAGAACCTGTGTGCTGGAGCATCCGCAAATCCGGGTATATTCAATATATTCACTGCCGTGAAATTCCTTGGTAAATTAGGACCATCATACACATTCTCTCTCGGATACAGCACAAAATGAGAAATATAACTATCGTAAAGCTATTATTATTGATATTCACATGTGCATTAGCCAATGGCATTGAAAATGAAAATATAACTTTGAATTTCCTCAGTCGAATACAGTCTATTCCAGCGTTTGAGAATCCTGCTCCAATGTCTTCAAAGGCTTCATTTAGCGATTACATATTCGATATAGAACTATATGAAGACGCAGCCGATGAATACGATAGAGTTACTAAAATGTTCGAAATGGGCGAACACTATGAATATGCTGCTTATCAAAAAGCATTAGGCTTAATGAAATCTGGGAAATATGACAAAGCTGCAGAAACATTAAGCAAACTGGGGTATACCGCGCTCGATAGCGGAGTCACATATAGAGCTCGATTGTTACATGGATTAATCGAATGTCGTTTGAAAAGTATAGATCATGCTATATATCTTCTCACCGATCTCGAGGCAGATTTTTCCGACTACAGTTCCGAAATACGTTTTTGGCGTGGATGGCTCGGAATACTTTCTCAACAGCCTGAGCAGGCTCTTGCGGATTTTGAATATGTAATGAACTCAAGCATAAGAAATCCATTTTATTCTGCGCGAGCGTACGGAATTAAAAGGTGGATCGATATCCATGGCAAGGAATTAGACAATCGCTCTCCTAAATTGGCAAGTTGGCTTTCGGGGGTTATCCCTGGCACTGGTATGATTTACGCTGGGGATATCAAATCTGGAACATACTCGTTAATTCTTAATTCTGTTCTTGGATACGCAACTTTTGCCCCTCTTGTAAAGGAAAGATATGCTCAATCGGCATTCACATTTTTGTTCTTATGGAGCAGATATTATCTCGGTGGCATAACGAATTCAGAGTTTATAGCAAAGAAATTCAACAGATATGAATGGGATAATGCCACTAAACTTCTTATGGAAACATTTATCGGACCGGCAAACAACCTATCAACGCCACCTCAAGAAAGTTCGCAGGAACCGCATTGGCTCAATGGTGCCAGTGTCGGCATTATGTGGGTGCTTAATCTTTACCAGAAAAATATCACCACGCAGGATGCTCAGGAGTGCCAGTTCAATCCGAGTTGCTCTGAATTCGCAATAAGATCCTTTTCGTATTATAATCCTTTTAAAGCCTCACTTATGACCTCTGACAGGCTCCTTCGATGCAATCCCTTTGCGTATAACCAATATCCTATCGATTCCAAAGGTTATTTAATCGACAAAGAATGGGCTCAATAAACTCCCTGCCTAAATACAGAAATCAACAAAAGGGGCGTGGGAACCACGCCCGTACGCATGGCAACGCGGGTTTTATAAAATTGGGATATCGATAAAAATGACACATTTATGTAAGGGCGGGGTCTCCCCGCCCAAGTTCCACTACACAGAAGTCTCAAAAGGGGCGTGGGAACCACGCCCGTACACATGGCAACGCGGGTTTTATGAAATTTGGATATCGATAAAAATGACACATTTATGTAAGGGCGGGGTCTCCCGGCCCAAGTTCCACTACACAGGGGTCTCAAAAGGGGCGTGGGAACCACGCCCTTACGCAAACGATGCAAAAGACAAGCGACGAACATTCATACTAGTAGTTAAAAGTTACTTTCTGCATTAAATTTTCCAAGCCTGATATACGCTTATTTTCTTAGTTTTTTATTGCATTAAAATTTCTTCCAGTATTTTTTCTGATGTGAGATATGATCCATTAAAACATCATCGACGGTCGATACGATTAAAAGGATATGATTATTCAAGACCGGGAATGTATTTCGTTACTATTTGCACGAGAAATCATTGCGAATTTCTTGGTAAAATACATGATAATAGAATTCAATTAAATGCATTTGGAAATATAGTCACTGTATGTTGGTTTGATTTGAGAAATCATTATACGAATATTGAATTAGATGCATTTTCGGTGATGCCAAATCATGTGCATTACATAATTAAAATTGTGAAATTTATTGTAAGGGCGGGGTCTCCCCGCCCAAGTTCTTCTAAACAGGGGTCTCCCCGCCCAAGTTCTACCGTGCAAGAGTCTCTTCGTTCAAGTCCTTCTGCACAAAGATCCCCCCACCCATTTTTAGGGTCAGAATCTCCCCGCCCAAATATAGAAAACAACCGAAAATTTCCGAAAGGGGCGTGGGAACCACGTCCGTATATAATCGATAATCGAAGCAAGAAATGGACATTAGGACAGATGATCGCATATTTCAAATATAAATCCACCAAACAGATAAATGAATTGCGTAAAATGCCGGGTTTCCCAATATGGAAACGCGGGTTTTATGACCGTATAATTCGCAACGATGCTGAATTGTACAAAATCAGGCAATATATATTAGATAATCCAAAAAATTGGGATATCGATAAAAATGACACATTTATGTAAGGGCGGGGTCTCCCCGCCCAAGTCCTTCTAAACAGGGGTCTCCCCACCCAAGTTCTACCGTGCAAGAGTCTCTTCGTTCAAGTCCTTCTGCACAAAGATCCCCCCACCCATTTTTAGGGTCAGAATCTCCCCACCCAAATATAGAAAACAACCGAAATCTTCCGAAAGGGGCGTGGGAACCACGCCCTTACGTCTCACCCAGAAAATATTCAATTTACGATTCAGTTTTTCTAATTGATAATAAATTCAACCTTTCTCTTTCATTTTAGGATTTACTAATAAATATTGTGTATAATTAAAATCTTGAATATCGCAATTCATGGAGGGTTATATGAGCAAAAAACTTGTGCTGGTGGACGGCACAGCTTTGGCTTATCGAAACCATTTCAGTATGATAAAAAGACCGCTTATAACCTCCAAAGGTGAGAATACTAGCGCATTATACGGCACGCTAAACTCCCTGCTTAGAATACGAAATAAACTTAAACCTGATTATCTTATCGTAACATTTGATTCATCAAAACCGACTTTCAGGCACGAGAAATACAAGGAATACAAATCCACACGAGCTAAAATGCCTGAAGAACTCGCAAAGATTCTCCCGGTTATCAATGAGGCAATTAGTGCACTGAACATTCCCGTGATCGTTGTTGACGGTGTCGAGGCTGACGATGTAATTGGCACTTTAGCTCTCAGAGCGGAACAAGACGGAATCGATGTGATTTTATACAGCTCCGATAAGGATTTTCTGCAGTTAATAGATTCAAAAATCTCAATGTTAGCCCCAGGTGGAAAAAGCAAAGAGGACAAAATGTGGACAATAGAAAATGCTCACGAGAAATTTGGGGTTAAACCATCTCAAATCCTTGATCTGCTTTCTCTTATGGGAGACAGCTCCGACAATATACCGGGTGTAGCTGGAATAGGAGTAAAAACAGCAGTTAGACTCCTTCAAAAATTCGATTCACTCGATGAAATATACAGTAATCTCGATCTTCTTTCGTCAAATGAGCAAAGCAAACTTATAATTAACAAAGATTTAGCATATCTATCAAGAGAACTCGCAAAAATCCGCACAGACATACCAATACAAATCGAGTGGGATGAGGCAAAAATGGGTGAACCCGATCATTCGAGGCTTATACCTATTCTAACAGAATATGAATTAGTTACGTTAATTAGAAAACTTCTACCTAAACACACCGATACAGCTACAGGCTCTGAGAAATATGAATCGATAAAAAGTATCAGCAAACTTGAATCTATTATCGGTAGTTTATGCGAAGAATCAAAGATTGTCATAGATACCGAGACCACATCACAAAATCCAATGGATGCTGCTCTCGTTGGCATTTCTTTTACATCTGAGGAACGCGAGGGCTATTATGCACCCTTAGCTCACAGAGACGAGGATAGTCTTTTCGAGCATCCCGACAACCTTCCCAAGAAAGTAGCTTATGAAATTATTCAAAAATTGCTTTCATCTGACTCATTAAAAATTGGTCAAAATATTAAATATGACCTTAAAGTTCTATTTCGACATGGGCTAGAGCTTCATGGGAATATATTCGATACGATGGTTGCTGCATATCTCATTGAACCCGGAACGTATAAATACAATCTCGATTTGCTAGCATTGAAATTTCTTCAATATCAAATGACATCGTTCATCGATCTGGCAGGAAAAGGGAAAAAACAGAAAACATTCGATACAATTAACCTTGAAAAAGCCGCACAATACTCCTGCGAGGATGCGGATATTACTTTAAGATTAGCCAATATCTTCGAGGACAAGCTTCGGAAGCTCGAACTTTGGGATCTGTTCGATGAGCTTGAAATGCCACTTATTCCTGTGTTAACGAGAATGGAAATGACAGGTGTTAGACTCGATGTTGATAAATTGAATAAAATGGCTAAGGAACTTGAATCAGAGAAGAATAGTATAGCTAAAAGGATATTTGAAATTACTGAAGAGCAGTTTAATATCGATTCGCCAAAGCAACTTTCATCGATTCTATTTGAGAAAATGGGGCTCCCTGCCAAAAAGAAGACCAAAACTGGGTATTCCACCGATTCCAGCGTGCTTCATGCACTAGCGTCTAAAGGTTATGAAATAGGCGAATTACTTATAAAATACCGAGAACTCGCTAAGCTTATAAACACATATATTAGCGCATTACCGAAACTAATCAACAAATCTACCGGAAGAATTCATACAACTTATAACCAAACCATAGCAGCAACAGGTCGATTGTCCTCATCAGATCCTAATTTGCAAAATATTCCCGTTAGAGGAGAATTAGGTGCGCAAATTAGAACTTGCTTCGTTCCTCAGGATAGTTGGCTCATGATGTCAGCGGATTATTCTCAAATAGAACTCCGACTTATGGCTCATCTCTCGAAGGATGAAAATCTTATTTCTGCTTTTACTAAAGGCTCAGATATTCATGCTCATACAGCTTCGTTAATTACGCAGCTGTCTATAGAAGATATAACCCCTGACCTTCGGAGAATTGCTAAAGTTGTGAATTTCGGAATAATGTATGGAATGAGTCCTCACGGTCTGACCCAACAACTCCACATTTCTTACGAGGAAGCTAAAGCGTTCATAAACAGCTATTTCAAGCGTTATCCCTCTGTTGCGGATTATATCGAGAGGATCAAGAATTATGCACAGGAAAAAGGTTATGTGGAAACAATAATGGGTAGGAGAAGATATCTTCCAGATCTGGCGAGCAAAAGTCATCAATTGCGGGAAGCTGCAAAACGAGCTGCAGTAAGCACTCCACTTCAGGGTTCAGCAGCGGATATTATTAAGAAATCGATGATAAACATCGACAAACGTCTCAGAGAAGAGAACTTCAAAACTCGAATGTTGATGCAGGTTCACGACGAGTTGATATTTGAGATGCCGGTGCAGGAAACGGAGTCACTTACAAAAATGGTTCGCACAGAGATGGAGAACGTTGTTGAGCTTAATGTTCCGCTTATAGTAGATATTGGCATAGGACATAACTGGCTGGAAGCGCATAATTAGACGAAAAATGATTTTTTTTCTTTAAATCGCATCGAATTTTACTATAATTAATATAAGGAAAGAGATATGGGAATTTCAACACGAATAATGTTAGGCGATTGTAAAGACGAATTAAAAAAAATAGAAGACAATTCTATCGATTTAATTTTTACATCACCGCCATATGCAGATAGAAGAAAAAAAACTTATGGTGGAATACATCCTGATAAGTATGTCGAGTGGTTTTTGCCAATTTCAAAAGAACTTTTTAGAATCTTAAAATCAAAGGGAACATTTGTATTAAATATTAAAGAAAAAGCAATAAATGGTGAAAGACATACATATGTTATTGAATTAATATTTGAATTGAAAAAACAAGGTTGGTTATGGACAGAGGAATTTATTTGGCATAAAAAAAATTGTTATCCTGGCAAGTGGCCAAATAGATTTCGAGATGCCTGGGAAAGACTACTTCAATTTAATAAAAGTCGTAAATTCAATATGTATCAGAAAGAAGTTATGGTTCCAATTGGTGATTGGGCTAACAATAGACTTAAAAATCTTAGTGAGACTGACAAAATACGAGATATTTCGAGAGTTGGAAGTGGATTTGGTAAGAATATTTCAAATTGGCTTGACAGAAAAACAGTGTATCCTACTAATGTTTTACAATTGGCTACAGAATGTAATAATAAAAATCATAGCGCTGCATTTCCTAATTCTTTACCAGAGTGGTTTATTAAATTATTTACTAAAGAAGGTGATACTGTTTTAGATCCATTTATGGGTTCAGGTACAACAAATTTTGTAGCACAAAAGATGAGAAGAAATTCTATTGGTATTGAAATAGTGCCAGAATATTACGAAAAAGTAAAAAAGCAAATCGAACCTGTTCATTTATCTTTGTTAGAAGAAAGAGTAAATTATGGTTGAATTAAGATTAAATGACGTCATTCTATACGTAGAAAAAAATATCGATTCGTTTCATTCTAAACGAATAAAAAATTTAGAAAGTCTGAAATTATCGAAAATATTAAAACGAAAAAATCCTTATTTGTTCAAAGCTAAAAATATACTTACAGCACATGATTTAGTTAAGACTTTACTTGATGCTCATCTTTCTTCACAAGAAGAAACAATCTTTGGAGAATTTCTTGAAGGTCTATCTATTTTTATTTGCAGTAAAGTTTATAATGGACATAAATCTGCGGCTGAAGGTATTGATTTAGAATTTGAAAAAGAAAATATTAAATATATAGTTTCAATCAAATCTGGCCCAAATTGGGGAAACAGCGGTCAAATTAAAAAAATGTTAGATAATTTTAGAAAAGCTAAAAGAATATTAAAAACAAATATTTTAAAAATGAATATTGTTGCAGTGAATGGTTGTTGCTATGGTAGGATCAAGAAAGTTGATAAGGGAGAGTATCTAAAATTGGGTGTACAAAAATTCTGGGAATTCATCTCAGGCAATAAAAATTTGTATACAGAAATTATAGAGCCACTTGGACATAAAGCTAAAGAAAAAAATGAAGAATTCATGGACGCCTATTCTCAAATAATAAACAAATTCACTTTGGAATTTGGTCAAGATTTTTGTGATAATGGAAAAATAAATTGGATAAAACTGGTCCAATTTAACTCATCTTAAAAAAAATATCAAAAATAAAAATTGATACTTCGGGTAACACAGTGTTAAAGGTTCGTTACGCTGAGTGAATTCCCTAAAAGCGAAGCTTCGCAAACACTCGAGACGTTAAATGGCAAATCGATTTTTAATTAAGGCGAATTTCGATTTTCCTTTTTTGAGTCTATGTTGTGAGAACTGACATTCATTCAAACTTTATTAAAGGTCCATTCAATATAAATTGTTTTTCTGCCATGCTTTTCCAGATTGAAATTGTATATATGCACCAGTGCAGTTTCCTGATACACTCTCTCTAAACCACCCTCTGAACTGGAAACAGTTTCAATAGGAAACATCCACAATTCATCGGAGTCTGCACTGCATTTGATTTTAAAACCTCGCATTTTATCTGTCAAATCGTAAGCTTTGAAATTCTTCAATGTTGCCCTTTGCCCTGCTCGATAAATAGTCTTTGAGGAATCGAGAAAGTTCAACGCAACCTGTGGTGAGTTTGGTGATAAAAGAGAGAAATTTGTCTCGATTGCAAATTTAAACTCCCGCATTTCACTGCAGTTATGGATTCTATATGCCAATATCAACTTATTATCAACCAACTCGTAAATTTTAACAATATCGATTGGGAATCTAATTTCTTGTTGCCAGAGTGCTCCGTTTCGGTTGAGTATTACTGTGGAATAAAGCTCCTTTTTGATATATTGCACAGGTTCATAACTGCCTAAAGTAAAATCCCCAATATCTCTATACTTCATTTTCTCAAATCTCGACGGGTCAATTTCCTGTGTAAGGAAGTGATCTTGTGCAAAACGCCTCACAAACCAATCGTAATATAATTTGCCCTCAAGTCCATCCTCCTTAAAAATGATATTATCGTGAATGGACTTATGCTTATCTGCTCTGTGTTCATCTTTAGCTGATTCAGTCAATAATCTGTGATAACCTTCCCTGTGCCTTGACAATGTATTCAGAACATTGACATTGCGTGGTAAAAAAGAAATTTCCTCGATACAGCCACCTCTATGTGGAGCAATCCAGATTATCAATTCCGATGAAACAAGACGAATTTCATCCAGGCCATCGAAATCAACATCATGTATCTCAATGTTTTGCATTTTGCTATTTTTCAATGCTATATTTTCGGCTTTAATAATGTTTTGCCAGACACTTTCTCTAAGATGAGGCAAATATAATCCACCGAAAATTCCATGCCAATATGCACAGTTGCACTGTGAACGATAAAGAGCTCGATATGCATCCCGCAAATCTATATCAGACCTCGCTGCAAGTTCCGCCATAACTTCAGATACTTGCATCATCCGCTTATGCATCCAATTGGATTCTGGATATTTGATGAAGAAGTTCCGCCAGAATCCCCCCTTTATGAATGATTTGTGTTGCTCAAAATTGCCTTGCTTCTTTAGCTCTTCAATCCACCCGTGAAATCGATATGAAAGCGAAGCTGGTAGTGTCCACTCACTCATCTCGAAATACGATCCAGTTGGCATATAAACTTTTCCACAAGGCATCAGTTTTTCAAGTATCTGAGAGAATGTATATATCTCGATCCACTCGGAATTCTTTTCCAAGGCAGTTAAAAAGTTATCCATCCAGCCTTTTCTCCACACCCATTCATACGTATGTGGCCAAAGACCAAATTTCTCGCCGTCATCCGCAAAGACTAGCAATCGTTCCCCTGAATTGTCCGCACATTTTTTTAAATGCTCTATCGTCTTTTCAACAGGTTGGAACGGCATCGAATAGCGTAAAGTTTCCGAGATAGGAAAGATAGACAGAGGTTTTCCATCATGCTCAGTAACAAAATAACCGAGTAAATTTTCTCCGGTAATTCCAACAGATTTTAGATGATAATCGTCAACAGCAGTGTATCTTATACCAACTTGAGCTAACAATTTCGGGAGATGTGGTTCCCATATACGCTCAGTGAGCCAAACTCCTGATGGATTAACGTTGAAATTTGTATTTAAAAAATCATTCATCATTTTCATCTGACCTATTGCATCCCGTTCCGGAATTACCGTTAATATAGGTTCATAGAATCCACCACCCATAAGTTCGCACTGATTGCGAGTTACCATTATCCTTATGGATTCTATAATATCGGGATGTTCCGATTCGAAATATTCCCAGATTGGACCGCTGATGTGTAGTGTGAAAGGAATCTTCGGATGTTTAGCCATAGTCAGAATTAAGAGACGATATGAAACTCTGGTCGCATGCTCGAAAACGTGCTCGAAATTGCCTACGGGCTGATGTAAATGAAAGCCGATTGCGAAGTTGATTTTCTCGGTCATGCTCACCTCCTTTGGAAAAAAATATAGGAATTTTCACTTCATAGGCAAGAGATAGAAATTCAAATGGTTAAATTGATAATCAAACAACTAATAATGCATGACAACAACGTGAGATATATGTGGTAAATAGCGATCCTTTAAATGACTTAAATAAATCGATATTTTAACATAGATTTACAATATCACTTGACAATATATTTTTCAAACAACATGTTTTAAAGGCATAACTGTCTTAATTACATGCATTTTCAATCAAAAGGTTACTTTAAAAAAAAAGGAATGTAATTATGTTGGATTTTTATTTTGCATCGATTTGTGTGTCTGATATGGCACTTGCAATGGATTTCTACGTGAACCAAATAGGTTTTAAAATCCAGTCTGATGGTGGCTTCCCGGGTATTGTGCAATTGGAGAATTCCTCGATAACCTTGATTATGCTTTTAGTCGATAAACCCACCAATATCGATTACCCTAAGCAGGCACAAACTATTTTTGCTTTTCGAGTCGATGATATTCTGACTGCTCATAACGAATTAATGCAGAGAAATGTCGATCTCATTTACGATAAACCGCTTGTTCTACCTGAGGGTCTTCTACAGGCGTACCGCGACCCGTTTGGTAACGTTCATGAAATTATACAGTGGCCCTTGGAAACGAGTAAATTAGAATATCCGTTATTAGGAGATATTCAGATTAACGTTGTGGACATCGAGGAATCCATCGATTTCTATTCTGCAAAGTTGGGATTTAAGGTAGAAAAGCGATATTCAGACGATATGGTGCAGCTTGCGCAAAAGAATTTCTTATTTGCATTGAATAAAGTAGAGAAAGCAACAGATATTGATTATCCCAATGAAGCACAAAGCCTTATCGGAATGAAAACAGATAACCTTGCGAGAAGTATTTCGAATTTTAAAACCAGCGGCATACATGTTATATACGATAGGCTACAAGAATATCCTGAAGGCATTTATACCGCAATAAAGGACCCCTCTGGGAACGTTTTAGAAATATATGAAATTCAACGTTAAGTTTGAATTATAGGAAATCACAATGAATAAAAATAACGAGTGGTATAAAACTTTCTTCGAAGGTTTGTGGCTCGATATCCAACGTAACATAGATCGCGAACAGAATACAACACACCCAGAACCACAGATAACACAGATTTAAAAGATTTCACGGACACCCCCAAAACCCCAACAAATGGTGGTTAATTTCTAGTAATTGTCATTTGTGAATCCCAGTTAATCCACTAATTTGCGTAATCCGCGGTTCAGACATATTTATTTCGCATTGCGCAAATTGATTTTATACTTTATTTACAAGTGTAAGAGAAGGAAAAGTAAATGAGATGAGGAAAATTCGGGAAAGAGAAAAGATCTAGGAATAAAAATGACAACAGCGGAAATAATAAAAAGGCTCCTTAGAGCGTTTGCACAAGAAAATAATGATAAATTTTATGAGTTAGCGGAAACGTTAATTCAACATGAAAAGAGCAAAAACCATCATATAGTAGCCAAAGAATTTAAGAGAGCTTTGTATAGTGAAAACGCCTTAAACGGTTTGAAACAGCCAAGGAAGTTTAAGACCGGTTCTCCGTTACCGAGAGATTCGGAAAATGGGTTTCCTCTGCTTGAAATTAAAGAATACGACATATCATGGAACGACTTGATATTGTCCGAGGAGAAAAAGAATTTACTATTACAATTTGTGGAGGAATACGAGGCAAGGGAAATATTGGAAACATATGGACTTAGGCCAAAAAACAAAGTGCTATTCTGTGGAAAACCAGGAACTGGAAAAACATATGCAGCGAGAGTATTAAGCTCAAGAATTCGATTACCTTTGATAAGCATCAGATTTGATTCTGTTATTTCATCATATTTAGGAGAAACAGCGACGAATCTTCGTAAAATATTCAGTTATATAGAAAATACTATAGCAATAGTGTTGTTTGACGAATTTGATGTTATTGGAAAGAACAGAGATGACCATTTTGAACATGGTGAAATAAAAAGAGTAGTAAATAATTTTCTCCAGATGCTCGACAGTTATGAAGGAGACAGTCTTATAATTGCCGCAACCAATCATCAACATATTTTAGACCCAGCATTGTGGAGGCGATTTGATGAGATAGTCTATTTTCCATTACCTGATACCGACAATAGAGCCAAAATTTTCGAGATTTATCTCAGAGCAATAGGAAAAAGGGATATCGATATTAAAATATTAGCAACTAAAACTGAGGATTTGACACCTTCGGATATAAAGCTTATTTGCATAGAAAGTATGAAAAGAGCTATATTAGGTGATAGAAAGAAGATTGATATGACTGATTTAGAGC
>JAUWMV010000028.1 GCA_030613005.1 bacterium
CCGTTACGAAAATTCTTCACAACAGGTTTGAATTCCGATAACGGTGATCAAGTAACGCCTGATTATGTTAAGGAAAAAATTCGTCAAGTGATAAAAAATGAGGGTAAGAACTCTCCACTTTCGGATGACCAAATAAGTTCTGCGCTAAAGACGATTGGAATAAGCATTGCTCGAAGAACTGTGGCTAAATATAGAAATCAGATGAGAATACTTTCTGCAAGGATGAGGAAAGTGTAAATTTCTCAGTTGATTTTCAATTTATATTATAGAGAAGATGGATTACTAATATACTATTGAGGATATTGTGGATAATAAAGTTGAATAATAATCTTCGAATTGAATTTTGAAAATTCTTGTTTTCATAAAGAATTAGGATTATCTAAATAGCTAAAATCGGGGCGTGGCGCAGTTTGGTAGCGCACTAGCATGGGGGGCTAGGGGTCCCCAGTTCAAATCTGGGCGCCCCGATTATTATAAGGTTTTATTTAAAGTTGCTTTTTCTATTTATATCAGTAATAATACTCTTTTGCATATGATATCTATGAGTAATCGAAGCTTTCATTGACTTCAAATGATAATAAATCACTTAATACTTTGAATTTATTGTTCACACATTATCTTATAAGGTAGAATTTTATATAAGATGGGTTAGGAAATATGTTAAAACAATTAAACTAAGCCTATAATATTTATTTATAAAACATGAGAATAATCGAGAATATCACATACTTGAATTAGATTTTATTTATGGACAATAGTGTTAAAATAACTTCACCAAAACCAATTTACTCTGAGAAACAATTCGAAAATAGTGTACGTCCACAGAAACTTTCTGAATTTGTAGGTCAAGAAAAAATAAAGTATAAATTATCTGTTTATTTATCTGCTGCTTGCGAAAGAGGTGAACCTGTAGATCACATAATGTTCTTTGGACCTCCTGGTCTTGGAAAAACGACACTGGCTAACATCATCGCAAAAGAAATGGGAGTAGGAATTCGCGTGACGTCAGGTCCAGTATTAGATAGGCCAGCAGATCTTGTTGGAATTCTTACATCGCTGAAAAAAGGTGATGTACTCTTTATCGACGAAATACATAGGCTTCACAGTAATGTGGAGGAATTTTTATACTCAGCAATGGAGGATTTTGCCATTGACATTATTCTTGATAAAGGTCCAAACGCTCGTGCTATGAGGATCAATTTGGAACATTTCACTCTGGTGGTTTCTACAACAAGAACTGGTCTTGTCTCAGCACCATTACGTTCCAGATTCGGCATAATCGAGAGGATTGATTATTACACAATCGAAGAACTATCATCGATTATCCAAAGAACCTCAGGAATTATCGGAATCGATATTGAAGAACCTGCATCCTTTGAGATTGCCAAGAGAACCCGTGGCACACCAAGAATTGCTAACAGAATTCTTAGACGAGTTCGTGATTTTGCTCAGGTTGACGGACATCCTAATATTACTTTCGAATCTGTCGAAAAGACTCTTCGGATTCTTGAAATAGATAAGCAAGGTTTGGATGAGATGGATAAAAGATTACTAACCGCAATAATTGAAAAATTCAATGGAGGACCAGTCGGTCTCAAAACATTATCGATGGCGGTTGATGAAGATATAGGAACTATTGAGGAAATTCATGAACCATTTCTCATTAAAAAAGGATTTCTTCAAATAACTCTTCGAGGAAGAATTGCAACTAAGAAGGCATATAAGTATTTTGAAATAAATAAGGGTGAATTGAACTTTAATTTAGGAGAGTAAACATGAATTACTCTAAATATTTACTTACAATTTTAATTCTACTTAGCACATGTCCCATAATATCACAGGATATTGATTCAGGTTCAACGGGTAACGTATATGAATATGTTATTTCTCGCTCGAAGGATGATTTTTCTCCCAACGTATTAGGCTCCTCGTTCTTAATTTCTTCAATGGAAAAAAATTACATCAATACTGAACTTGTAGTTAGAGTTGGACAAAGGTTGGCATATTCAAAACTTACACGCGGCAATTTCATTGATTTTCATCCGGTATGGAGTAAAGACGGTCAATGGATTCTTTTCGATTCTAATCGCGAAGGTAAGATTTCTATTTGGAAACTTTCGCTAAGCTCAGATGAGCCAAAAATGCTATTATCCAGAGAAGATAAAATGTGCTTTGCAGGTCAAATCTCCAATGATGGTTCTCGGGTTCTTTATAATAGGGGAGATTTCATAGATCCTGCATGGTGGTCATTTTATATCATTCCACCAAGAAGAATACCACCCGAGAAATTTAAAATTTACATTCGAGATCTAAGCAAAAACACAGAAAAGTTTCTGACAACTGGTATTCTTCCAGTTTGGAACTCTAAAGAAAAGAAAGTAGCATTTTCAGATTATGTCGAAAGAAAATGGCATATATGGGTTATGGATCTTTCTACATCTCAGAGAAATCAATTAACAAAAGGCAAGTGCAATGATTTCTATCCTGCATGGTCACCAGATGATAAATGGATTGCATTCGCTCGAGAGAATTCAATTGGCACATCAGATCTTTGCGTTGTCAATATGCAGTCACTGGTAGTTATTAATCTAACCGAGACGCCTAAAATCAACGAGGGGGGACCTTGTTGGACACCGGAGGGAATCTATTTTCATGCTGACAATGGAGAAAATACACCATTTGACATTGTTTTCATTTCATCTGAGAAGCTGGATGATTTGCTGAGTATTTCTATTAGCAAGCCCTTGTTAAAAAGAGAAAAGGTAGAGCTCGTCATAAAAGTTTTAAATAGCACGAGAATAAACGGATTAGCATCTCGAACTGCTAACTTACTGAAAAGTAAGGGTTATAATATATACGAAGTTGGGAATACTGTGCACGAACGAAATTTGTATAAAGGAAAGGTGTACTACAAACCTGGGTACAAAGAAAAGGCTAGGGAAATAGCAAATATTATTCCTGGTATTCAATTATTACAAGAGCGAAGAAACATGGATGCGCATATTATGGTTGTTCTTGGCAGAAATACAAAATATTGAACATATAAATTTTGTTAGGTACTCTCATTTATTTCTTCAGTATTCTAAAGGTTCTACAATTATATAATCGTATATTGTTAGCAATTTTACTTCAAATGGTTTGCAGGCATTTTCAATAATAGAAAGCGACTTGTTAAGTTCCATTAATCGTGGTTGAAATCTTTCAGTTAGAGTTTCTACTGGAATTAATTTCACCTCAACAATTCTGTTTTCCAGTAAACTAAGTTCAGCTAAAATACCGATATTTCCCAATTCATCTTCTTGATCGAATATTAAGTTTCCAAGGGAATAAAGTATAGGTTTGCCTTTATAGAACTCCAGTCCTTGTATCCTGTGAGGATGTGAACCGATAACTGTTGCAGCACCGGCATCGATAAATTTATGAGCCAGAGATATCTGTCGATTATCAGGAAAGCAGCTATACTCATAGCCCCAATGCTCAAATACGATAACAGTTGCTCCAATTGAAGACATAACACGTACAGTTTCTAGAGCTTGTTTTTCACCCTTTTCACACCAAGTTGGTGCACTTCCAGGATAATCTGGTCTAATATAACCAGCCTTTGTATCATCAAAAGCAAGCAGAATAAGCCAATTACCACGGATATAGAAGGATTTTGGAGTGAAAAAGTTAAACCAATCGATCCCAACACCTATTGACGCAATCTCAAAACTATCCAAAAGTTCGATACATTGCAGTAAAGCATTACCCAGATAATCCAAACAATGGTTATTCGCTAACGAGACAACATCTATTCCACTTTCCATTAATCCTTCCAAACACTTCGGATTAGCACGGAAAACGTATTTTTTGTCTAAAGGCTTACCAATGTTTGAGATAACACTCTCTAAATTTATAATAGCAATGTCGGAGGATTGGAAATAATGTTTGATTTGAAGAAATGGGAAATCGTATCCTTTTGTGCGCATGCAATTATCGACATTCCTTGCAAGCATAACATCTCCACCGAAAATAATTTTCACTGTATCGAAGTTAAAATTCGATTCTGCGAATGCATTATGGCAAAATGCAGCGATGAGAAATAGAATCCCATATAAAAAATTTTTCATTGCATATAACCTCAAAACTTTTTCATTAACAACATGATCGACATCCAAAAACAGAAACCATCTCATGAATTACCTATAAATATGGTCGGTATATGTGACCTTCTTTACCCTATAAGAATTCTCGATCGTAAAGATAAATATCAAAATACAGTTGCAACTTTTTCTATGTTTGTTGATCTTCCTCATAATTACCGAGGAACTCATATGAGCCGCTTTATAGAAATATTAAATCGATACAGTAGCGAAATAGCATATAGTGATCTCGATTCTATTTTAATGGATATGAAGAGAACCTTTGACGCAAGTTCTGCGCAACTTTTAATTAAATTCCCTTATTTTATTTTAAGAAATGCACCAGTTAGCGATGCGAAATCATTTTCTGAGTATAAAGCTTTTTTTGATGCGAAATTATCTAATTCCTATGTGTTCGAATTAGGTGTTGAAGTTCCTGTAACACTTGTCTGTCCTTGCTCGAAGGAAATTTCGGATAGAGGAGCACATAATCAAAGAGCCCAAGTTACAATTAGGGTTCGATATTCAGAGTTCGTTTGGTTGGAGGAGTTAATAGAAATTGCTGAATCTTCTGCAAGTGCACCAATATTTTCTCTTCTAAAACGATCCGATGAAAAGTATGTAACAGAGCTTTCGTATGATAACCCAAAATTCGTCGAGGATGTTGCCCGTGAAATAGCACAGAAACTTCTAGATGATGAAAGAATTACGTATTTTAAAATAGAAGTCAAGAGCTTCGAGTCGATACATAATCATAACGCTTATGCTATGTTAGAGAAGTAGTTATGGGATTTTCTTATGAAGATGCTATAAGTTATATTAATTCTCTTTATAATTATGAGAAGGATGCTCAAAGAATAAGTGCTCTTGAATTTCATTTAAAATCTATAAGACAACTACTGACTCTTTTAGGTAATCCTCAAGATCGATATGCTACAATTCATATCGCAGGAACGAAGGGAAAAGGTTCAACAACAGCTTTTTTGACAAGCATACTCATTTCTGCAGGTTACACTGTCGGGACATATACATCACCTCATCTAATAAATGTTCTCGAAAGGATTACGATAGATGGCGAACCGATCGACAAAGAATTATTCACGAAATCTGTGGAATCAATTTCTAAAAATTTAGGCTCAAGACCAAAGGAATATGCCACCTTCTTTGAAGCTCTGACTGCTATTGCATTCTTAGCTTTTAGGGAAAAGGGAATCGATATAGCAGTTGTTGAGACAGGACTTGGGGGAACATACGATGCAACTAATATTATTAAACCTAATATAGCAGCAATAACTCGAATAGGGCTTGACCATATGGACAGATTGGGAAACACAATTTCGGAAATTGCTTGTGATAAAGCTGGAATAATAAAAAATGGAGTAACTGCAGTAATTGGGAAACAGGAGAAATCAGCACTTGACAAAATTCTATCGCATTGCAGAAAGGTTAATGCAAAATCAATCGTTTGTAACAGAGATTTTGAATTCTCGATTGTAGAATTTGATATAACTGGAACGGAATTTGAGTTGGAATATTCCGGTATTAGAAAAAGGTATAGAATAAACTGTCCTGGAATTTTCCAATTGGAAAATGCTTCTATTGCTACTGTAATTGCAAGGATTTTAGGAATAACTGAAAGTGCGATAGAAAGTGGACTTGAAACCACTCGAATTCGAGGACGATTTCAGATTATCGATAAGAATCCACTTGTGATTTTGGATTCTGCGCACAACGCAACCTCAGCTTCGGCTATTACAAAAGAAATTAAGCTGTTTAAACTTGAACCTGTGGTTTTTATTATTGGAATAAATAGATTGAAAGATTATGAATCTATGTTGGTAGAATGGGCACCCGTTGCTTGCAAATTCATTTTCACAAGTACTGGTTCGCTTAGAGAATATGACCCAAACCTTCTAAAAGAGACAGGTGAGAAATTAGGTGTAGAATCATGCATTATTTACGATCAATCGGAAGCCTTAGAGAAAGCGAAAGCATTAGCAGGGGAGAATGGAGTTGTTTTTATCGTAGGTTCATTATATTTAGCTGGGAAAATTCTGAGCATTACGTCTTGAGTTTTATTTTTCCTACAATTTCCTTAATCGAATTAAACTCACACTTGTTTAAATATTCTTTCATAAATTCAATCGTTTTAATTGGCAATAATGAATCTATGAAATTGCCAGAACCGAGTTGAATAGCATCAGCTCCAGCGAGGATTAACTCGATTGCATCCTCAGGTTTGGTTATTCCTCCACAACCTATGATTGGAATTTCTAATTTATTTCTAAGAGAATAAACTAGAGCGACCGCTACTGGATGAATTGCTGCTCCAGAAAGACCTCCAGTGATTCCACCAAGCATCGGCTCTCTAGTCCAGATATTTATAGCCATTCCCGGAATTGTATTTGCAATTACTACAGCATCCGCACCACCAGCCTGTGATGCTAAAGATAAACTAAGTATATCTGAAGTTTGAGGTGATAATTTTGACCATAATGGCTTATCTGTTATAGTTTTAAGTTTATAAATAAAGTCTTGAACAATTTTAGGATTTTTACCCAAATTAATCCCACCTCTTACTACATTAGGACAAGAGAGATTTAACTCGAAAGCAGCAATATGTGAGACAGACCGAAGTTCATTTACGATTTCACAATATTCGTCCTCGTTTTCACCACCAACGCTAACGATAATCTTAGTGTCAAGCTTTTTCAATTCAGGAATGATATCGTTCTTAAAGGTTATAAGTCCAGGGTTAGCGAGACCAATAGAATTTAGCATACCGCAAGGGGTCTCGCAAACTCGAGGAGGAGGATTTCCTATTCTAGGCTCAACGGTTATCGTTTTAGTAACAATAGCACCAACATTATTCAATCCAAACAAGTTCTCCATTTCAAAGCCGAAGCCTGCGGTTCCAGAAGCAAGAATTAAAGGATTCCGTAAAGTTAATCGACCTATTTGAACGTCTAACATGTTTTTCATTTCGCTAACCATAGTTTTTTTACAATTTTTTCACCCATAAAATCATTTATTTTGTTTATTAGTGCATCTCGCATATTAAAAATTTCATTTCTCCATGATGCATCTTCGACTGCGACCCATAATTCTCCATTCTCAAATCTTACCGGCTTGACGAACTCAGCGATGCTATTTCCTACAATATTTTCCCATTCTGTAATAATTTGAGTATCCTTAAGTTGATCCCAGATGCCTAGATCAATCAACATCGATTTGAGAAAGCCACCAATTTTTTCAGGCTCTTTCATTATATTTCCTAATTACTCCTTTTTCGAAAAATTTGAATCTTTTGGTATTAGTATATGTTGTAGATATATTATGATGTGGTGTAACTACAATAGCCTGTCCAACAAAGGGTACAATATCTATCGCTCTAATTGCTCTTTCGATGTCCAATTCCGCCAGTGCATCATCCAAAAGTACTGTAGTAATTCTTCTAGCTTTGTCTCCTGTTAATTTTGCAGCTGAAAAATACACTGCAAGTGAGATCATTCGCGCTTGCCCCCAAGAAGCATAAGTTCGTGCTGGCAAATCGTTTAGTGTTATTTGTAGGTCATCCCGATGAGGTCCTATTGTTGTTTGTGTTAGTATAAGGTCTTTCTTCCTTGAATATTTAAGTTTTTTTATGAAATACTTCTCATAGTCTTCACTCATAGGATCGTTACAAACAGTACTTTCGTATTCTAATTCTAACTCAGGAGCATCTGGTCCAAAGATGTTTTCAAAATAGTCCTTAACATTAATCTCAATTTCTTTCAAGAATTTCAGCCTTCCACGGTTAATTATGCATCCTAATTTTGCAATTTGTTCATCTAGTGTTTCTATTAGCACCATGCCACCTACAAGTGTTTTTTCTGCAATCCCTTTAAGTGAAGCGTTACGTCGTTTAACAGTGTTGTTATAATCGATTAATGCTTGGACATATTCTGGATCAAACTGGCACAAATGTGAGTCGAGCATCGATCTTCTCACAGATGGAGAACCCGAGACTAACATTATCTCATTAGGTCCAATATATGTTGTGGGGAAATGTCCCAGCAGTTTGGTATACTGAGGAATTCTTTTTGAGTTTAGGAGTATTTGTTTTCTTCCGTTTTGTCGAATTATTAATTCCACAGATTCACGGTCAGGATTACGTGTTTTAATTCTTGCGAATTCGCAATCGAATCTTACAAACGGCTGTTTAGATCCCCTAAATGACTTTCCAAAACTGCACAGATATAATGCTTCAAGAAGATTGCTTTTACCCGACCCATTTTCGCCGTAAATAATATTTACAGTAGGGGAGAATTCGACCTTTATGGTCTGGAAGTTTCTGAAGTCTTTCATCTCGATACACTGAAACATTTTACTTCCTGCGATCCTCTGGAATAGCAACCAAACCAACGTTTTCTATTCCACCTTCCTTAATTAGCCCGATTATCTCCATAACTTTCCCATATTCAATTTTTCTATCAGCCCTAAGTTCTATTAACGATATATTCTTTTCTTCCTTAATCTGCCATATTAAGCGGGGAAGTTTATCCTTTTCAATTTTATTCGTCCCGAGAAAAATAGAGCCATCCTTTTTAATTGACACGGTTACTGAACTTTCGTCTGTAACTTGAGCTGCGGATGATTTCGGGAGAGATAGGTCAATTTGAGCGTGCATAAGAGGTGCAGTTATTATAACAATAATTAATAGCATAAATATAACATCAACCATCGGTGTTAAACTCATCTGTGAAGATGCAGAATATTTATCACGTAAACTCATTTTTTGCCTTTAGTTTTTAATGCTTGTTCATACATTTTTCGAACAAACGGTGCTGGCTCGAGTTCATATCTACGCTTAAGATCCGCTAATGTTTCATCTCCACCAATAGAAATCAGTGTTCTAACTGTGTGTCCTCGAATAACCTCATTATCGTGTTCTAAAAGTGGAAGAAGTGTTTTTCTTGCTAAAGCAAGCTGGCTTTCTCGAGCTGAATTAGTAAGAGTTGTGTCATCAACGATCTTTTTACAAATACCTTCCGTAATTCGGAGTAAGTTAATAATGTAATTTTTATCCTTGCCATTAAGTAAGAAAAGTACGGTATCAAAGGAATTCTCCCACATATTTTGGATGCCGTATTGAGCTGCAATTCTGACTGTTAGATAATCATCATTTAAAAAATCCAACAGGATGGGTATCGATCTTGGGTCACCGATATCACTCAAAGCCTTTGAGACCATGTATCGAACCGATTGACGTTCTTCGTCCTTCCATTTCATAATCGGCATAACTGCAGAGGTATCTTTAATCTTACCTAATGCTGATATAACTCCAAGTCTTGCTTTCTTTTTCTTAAGAAGAGGGATCAAAGAATCAACAGCCATCGTGTCCTTAGCTTCACCGAAAACGTAAATTGCATTTCCTCTTCGACGAAGGTTTTCGTCATGTAGCGCCTCAAATAGGCAAGGTCGCATAAGTTCAGGAACTTCTTTAGTAAAATTTTTAATTGTTCTCAAACGCAAGCTCGACTTCGTTGCAAGCTGCTTTTCGCAAATATAATCCGCAGCCGATTGACCAGAATCTACGAGTTCCTCAAAGGCTTTTTCTGCTTTAATCTGAGCGGATCCAACAGCCCATACAGAAGCTTCATTAAAAATCTTTTCCATTGTTCGAGGTGTGTCCAATTCTTCCTCGGCTATCTCTTCAGCTAACTCTTTCACTGGCTCAGGAAACGGTTCCCCAATCACGTCAAGACCAACTCCGATATCCCCGTAGAACCACCAGGAATTGTTATCTGCTTCATCTGACAGTGGATATTGATCAGGACCTTCCAAGTCAAGAAATAATGCGAAACTACCTGTTCCCCTTGCACTCCTGGCGACTCCATAATTTGAGGAGCGAGTTCTCTTTTTTGCATATAAATCGTCTCCATTTCGATCAACGAAGAGCGCAAAGGAATTTGTCAAAGCTGCTGCATTGCCACCATCAATCACATAGATATCATCTCCCCTGTAATCAGAGAGAAATCCCACAGAGTAATCGTGTGCGGATCCTTGACCGGGACCGCTTCTGGACACATAAACATCATCACCATCTCTATCAACCAGAGCACCTATTGCGAGGTGTATTCCTGAGCCCTGGGGATAATAAACCGAATTATAGATGTCATTACCTTCATTATCAATAAGAATTCCAAGTGAATACCAATAACCTGTAGCCTGACTATATACTCCAGCTGTATAAGAATCATTACCCTTATTATCGAACATTAAACCGACACCACCTGAAACATCAGGACGCCAGCCAATTGAAAAACCTTGAGCGAAAGAGTGATAGTCTAATGGAGCAAGTGGAGCATGAGAATATTTTCCACCACAGTAATAATTATCTGAACCATCGTTATCCAAACTGAGGCCAAAACCTTTAGGACCAGCAAAAGCCTGAGAATATGCATATGAGTTATAAATATCTTCACCGGAGATATCAACTATTGCACCAATGCCGAAATTACCCGCACCCTGAACGTAAACACCACCAGAATATCGATCGTCTCCTTCGTAATCCACAAGCAACCCGGTCCCAAAAAGACCTGCACCTTGTCCATAGTGACTTGTCAGATAAACATCATCACCAGAAAGATCGGCAATAATCCCGCATCCGAAAACTCCAGTAGCTTGAGAAAAAATTGTACGTCTTGAATCATATATATCATTTCCTTCAAGATCAATCACAACACCAAAATAATTCCTACCTAATACACCAGCTCCAAAATCTCCTTTATATATATCGTCTCCACCTGGATCGATAATTATCGAAGCATCACTATATACATCGCTGTTTTTTGTGCCTATCTGGACTTTTCCCCAGCGGGTCTCGAATTTTTGGATATTATCCAAATATGGTAAATTTTTGTTTTCCTTGAGAATTTGTATTGCTTTTTGTGTACCTACTGAAATTGCAACCGATGCAAAACCTAATTCATCTAAATCAATGGAATGAATCGTTTCATAAAGAGAATCTAAATGAATCTCGATGGCTGTATCGCATTCATGCCCTAGAAGTTTTAGGAAATAGCATTCCAAGGAGTCAGCTAATGTATCTTCTTCGTCTGTCCAAAAAGTGGGTAGAAGATATAATAAGGAATCTAACGATTCACTCGATAAGTCTTCCATCATATTTTCACGATGTCTATCCGCTATATCAAAAGCTGCAAGTAATGTTCTTAATGAAGATCTATAAGGTTCAGGTAGAGAAGATGCAGTGGAATCTGCATTTGTAATTTTACTTAGGTCTTTATTGATAATTTTCATTATATCTTTTTTAAAGTCGACATCGATTCGTTCGAACATCCAGACTACAAGTTCTGAGAGGTTATCATAGTTTTTCATCATGAATGTTGTCCAACTGTCGAGGGAATCAGGTAGTTCGAGCGGATAATCGAGGAATCGATTCACAATAGAAAGACGGAACAATGTATCTGTAGCCCATTTCTTTTCGAATTCAGCATCGCGGGGAGTTGTACCTGAAAAATACATTGCAGTATCGATGTATGCCCAAGCAACGGAATCTAAGGCAGGTGGGAATAACAGTTCATCTTTTGTTTGAGCAGGAGTTATTGCCAAGAATAAAACTATGAAAGCGAAAAAAAATTTTAGCATTATTTCTCCTTATCGAATTTTGTCCTTAAAAAGCCTAACAAGAAAGTGTTTTGTAAAATGCTGAAGATCAGTAGCCAATTCTCTGAGATAACCTCGCAGCCAGTTGAACCCTATTGCTGCAGGTATAGCTACAATCAGACCAACAATTGTAGTAATAAGAGCTTCTGCAAGACCTGGAGCTACAACAGCGATATTTGCGGTGCTATGTGTTCCAATTTCCCAGAAACTCTGGGTTATACCGAGTACAGTACCCAAAAGTCCTAAATATGGAGCAACAGTAGCCGTAGTTGCAAGAAAATCCACTCGGGATTCTACATCCGCTAAAATCACATCCATTTCTGCTTCCAGTCGCTCTTTCAAAGCTTCTATATCAGGGAGTATACGTCTAGTTGAAACAAATCCTTGTTCATCTCTAATTTGCTCAATTGTGGACTCACTTTTAACAGCGTTTAACAACCGTACAATAGGATTTTCTCTTGGTGTTAAGTTGATACTTAGGATTTCACTCGCTCTTAGCGATTCGACTTTTTTTAATATTTTAATACTCTCTTTTCTTATTTTCGCAAATCGTCGCCATTTGAAATACATAATTCCCCAACAATAGGCAGAGATTACTATTAGAATTAGTATTATACCTTTAGATAGTATACTGCTATTCATGAACATATCGATGAAATTTTGCATTTATCTCCCTTCTCAGAAACTAAAATATAAGATAAAACGTGGTATAAACAACACAAGGGTTTTGCAAAATCATTATAAGGTTTACTATACGTTAAATACTTTGATAATTGTAAAAGTTTTCTTCAGTCTTTTTTCCTTATGAAAAGTTTATTCTATAATATATCGTGAATCTTTAAGATATTTGTCCATGAAATTCTCAGCTGAATGAAACGCTTTTTCAATCGGTTCTCCATTTGCAAGAAATCCTGCAATGGCGGATGATAGAGCGCATCCAGTACCTCTGGGTTTATTCTTGAGTCTTTGTCTGGAATATTCTGTTCTATACCCATCGGAAGTTAATAACCTATCCAAGATATTATCACCTTTAAGATGTCCGCCTTTAATCAAAACGTTTTTTATCCCCATATCGAATAATCTCTGCGTTGCATATTTTATGACTGTTCCAATGTCAGTTTTTTTAGATTGTAAATCTAACATGTCAGCGAAAAACCGCATCTCATCTAAGTTAGGAGTGATAATTTCGATTAAACTACCAAACTTAGAAATAACAGGCAATAACTCTTCTACTTTCGTAAGAGGAATACCGTCTGATGTTTCGAGTACTGGATCGTAAACAACATTAAGTTTGTGTTTGGATATGCATTCGAAGACAGTTTTAGCAACAGTGGCGTTAGGAAGCATTCCAATTTTAAAGGCAGAGGGTGATTGAGAGGTAATCAAATATTTAATTTGAGATGAGATTATTATTGGTTCTATACAAAAATAGATACTTGCAGTTTTGAAATTTTGAACTGTTAGTGCGGTTGGAATTCCTGCTGCCCAAACACCAATGCTTTGTATTATATTCACATCTAAAATCAAACCAGCCTTACCTGAGGGGTCTAAACCCGATATAACGAGGACATATTTCATATTTTCAAAATATTTCATGTCTCTTGACTTATCAAGTAAAATGAGTATTATTTCTTTGAGGTGATAGAAATGAAACCATCTCCGATCTCTGATGGATCATTGATTGATATTGTAGTATTCATAACCGATATTGCAGATAAAGATGGCGGGAAGATTAAGGATATTAAATCCGCCAAAGTAGAAATTATTCATAGAGGACATTCCCCGGAAAAAGTGGAAAGGGCTTTCGATATTTTTCAGAGTAGATTTAATCCCAATGTTAGGAATAAATCGGAACGGATCTTTTCAAATCATGAATTTTCAAAACTATCTAACGAATCTGCTAAAATGCTTGTCAAATTAGTGAAATACGGTATTCTCACAAATGATCAAATTGAACTTATTCTTCTCAGAGCAGCATTAGACGATGGAAAGTTGAGCTCAGACGATTTCAAAACCATAACAGCGTTGATTATTGACACAAAGAAGATAGATATACCAAACGGAATTTTTATTGATAATGAGGACAATACAATTAATTGATTTGTTACAATTTACTAAAACAATTTGAAAAATAATGCACGAGTTTTCTATTGCCAAAAGTATAATCAATTCACTCGATTCCATTGCTAAGGATAGAGGTATCGAGAGGTTAAAAAGAATATGGCTTGAAGTGGGACTATTAAAAGCAGTAAATTGTGATGCTTTATCATTTGCTTTTAATGCAATAAAAAAAAGCTATCCTGCAATCCAACAATCTGAGTTGATTGTAAAAGAAATACCGATTGGTATTACTTGTAAGAAATGCGGTGCAAAAACAGAGATATCGAGACCTATTGGCATCTGTACTCAATGTGGATGCACAGAACTTGACATGACCTCTGGAAATGAGCTTTTCATAGATAAGATTGAAATTTGTTAGTCAGTTTTTTTGATATTATTTATTTTTTTAATTCAGTGAAAATTTGACGCAAATATTATTCTGTTCATGAAATGATTTTAGGATGAACATGAGTTTTGAAAAACACAGTATTCTCAATCATAAAGGTACAGTTCTTGTAGTAGACGATGAAGTCTTTGTTTGTGAAGTAACCAAAATGTACCTCGAGGAGGAGAACTATCTAGTATTCACCACAACTGATTCTTCTAACGCATTGAAAATTGTTAATGAGATTAAAGTCGATCTGATAATTACTGATATGAAGATGCCTAAAGTTACTGGAAAAGATATCCTAAATCATGTTAGAGAAAAGTATCCTGAAACACCGGTAATAATGTTTACAGGTGTTGTAGATGTTAATTTTGCCGTCTCAATAATGAAAATGGGGGCTTATAATTATCTTGTTAAGCCGATAAGGAAAGATGAATTGTTGTTTGCTGTTAAAAAAGGAATGGAGTATCGACAACTTCTAATGAGAAATAAATTTCTTCTTGAGGAAAATTATCATTATCAACATGAACTTGAAACCCGAATTAAAATAAGAACGGAAGAACTTGCAGAAGCTCTTTTTGATCTCAGAGTTTTACATATGGATACAGTAAAAGTCTTAGCCAGCACTATAGAAGAGAAGGATCCATATACTCGAGGGCATGCTAATAGAGTTCGAATTTATGCAAAAGAATTAGCTAAAAAGCTTGGGTATGAAAATTCAGGAATTGAGAAGATGGAATATGGTGCTCTTCTTCACGATATTGGAAAGATTGCCGTGCCTCAGGAAATTCTCGATAAACCTGGTCCTTTGACGAAAACAGAGATTAAAATTGTCCGGGAACATCCTTTGATCGGAGAGAGAATTGTTAGTAAGGTTAGATTTTTTGATAATATCACACCAATAGTTCGATGGCATCATGAGAGATGGGATGGGAAAGGTTATCCTGATAGATTAGATTCTCACAAGATTCCTCAGAGTGCACGAATTCTGGGACTTGTCGATGCATTCGACGCAATGACAAGCAATAGACCATATAGAAATGCTATGCCGCTTCATAAAGTTTGTGATATTATAGAGAAAGAAAAAGGAAAGCAATTCGATCCAGAAATTGCGGATTTATTCCTAAATGAAGAGGTCTATAAAGTTTTGGTCCAGGAATAAATGGGCTTCATAAATTATGCAAGCAACAAATTATATAAAGTATAAAGTTCGACTTAAGGTTTTCGAAGGACCATTGGATTTGCTGCTATATCTTGTCCGAAAGGATGAGTTGGATATTAATAACATTCCAATTTCTAAAATAACTCATCAATACCTTGAATACTTAAAATTTATCCAGAGTATGGATATCGAGCTTGCTGGAGAATATATTTACATGGCAGCACTTCTTCTAAGTATAAAAACAAAATCGCTTATACCACAAAAAGTTAAGGACAGCAAAAGCATAGATGAAATCGACTCTGAAGAGCTTTCAAGGCTTCTTATCGAATATAGAAGATTTAAACAAGTTGGCGAAAAGCTGAGGATACTTCTTGACAAAGAAAAAATCAGATATCCCGTGAGGAATGTTATAACTCCAACCGAAGTTAAGGTTAGTGTTCCAATCGAGTTTATTGTACTTATGAAAGTGGCATGGAATTTATTAAAGAGACAAGATAGGATTACACTCGAGTCGATAGAAGAGGAAATTGATATTCGAAGTAAAATGGATGAAATTGACAAATTTATTGAAAGTAAAAAACGAATAAAATTTATTGACCTTTTCTTAGAGAATCAGATAACACGAATAAATTTCGTTTCTACTTTTTTTGCTCTTTTAGAACTTATTCGACTTGGAAATATAATAGTAAGACAAAGCAGACCATTTTCAGAAGTATGGGTTTACGTGAGGAAAAATCTAAGACAGGCTTAAACTATGAGAAATTCAAATCCTCAAACCAAAATTTCTGAAAAATCGATTATTGAAGCTTTAATAATCGCATCTCCTGAGCCAATCAGCGATGGAAAACTCTCTAAAATTATAGGAATAGATACAAATGATATTGTATCGATAGTTCAGCAATTAAATAAGGAATATGAAGAATCGGAGAGAAGCTTCGAAATTCGCAAGATTGCAGGTGGTTACGTTTTATATGTTCGTCCAGATTTTTCTCAGTGGATTGTTGAACTTTCAAGCAGATCTGATTCTGAACTTACAAGATCAATGATTGAAGTCGCTGCTATAGTTGCAATAAAACAACCAGTAACTAAATCTGTTATCGATAAAGTTCGAGGCGTTAATTCAGTTGGTCCTTTGCGACAGCTTCTCGAGGAAAAGCTTATTACGATTCGCAGCCGTGCCAAGTCTCCAGGTAGACCCTTTTTGTATTCAACAACGAAAAAATTCCTAAAAATCTTCGGTCTTTCCTCAGAATCCGAAATCCCAACTATCGAGGAATTGGGAAATTTATTTGAAAGATTTGATACTTAACCGTTTTTTTTAATCCTATTAAGTTCTTTAAATATCTGTTAAATACAATTGGATATAAAATTAAATCAAAGTTTCTTTTTATTATTTCCAGAATTTCATTTTGCTGAGTATGTGTTCAATTTCAGAGATTTTAAAAATCTTGGCGAGAATAATTATTGTGACCACCCAGATTATCGATGGAACTCCTAGTTGAATAATTCTCATTAAAAATGTAGTGCCGGGGAGAAATAAAATCGTAAGTTTTCCAGAGATATAGGTTATGAAACCTACTGCTGTTGAGAAAATAATATACTTAATCGCTACATCAACATAACTCATAATATTAGCTAGTTTTTTCTTAGAAAGTAGAACGATTAGGAAAATCAGATAAAAAATATTTGCGATGGAACTTGCTAATGCCAAACCACGATGTTGCAAAGAACCAACTAGTGCAAAATTCAATCCTACATTTAGAATCATTGCTGCTGCAGCGATAAATAACGGGGTTTTCGTATCCTTAACAGCGTAAAAACCCTGAATGAGAGTTTTATTCGCACCAAACGCTAAAAGACCTATTGCATACATTACAAGAGCACCTGATGTTAGTGGAGTAGAAATTGCAGCAGAGAAACTTCCTCGCTCTAACAAAACCCTCACGATTTGTTTGTTTAATACAATGATATATGCTGTAATAGGTAATAAAATTGCAAAAATTGTGCTTGTACTGAAATACAACGATTTCCTAAAGGAGGTTTTATCTTCTAGGACAGCATGATTTGATAGGACTGGCAATGTTGCATAAGACATTGCTATTCCAAGTCCCATCGGAAGATGTACGAGTCTATGTGCATAAGTGAGAGCTGCAACACTTCCCTCAGTAAGCGAGGAAGCTAAGAAATAATCTACTAATACATTGATTTCACCGACACCGAGAGCAAAGAGAGCTGGTATAAGTAGTTTTCCAGTTAAAATTAAGTCTTTAATGTTGGCTTTTAAATTAGATTTGAATTTAAAACCAATCTTTCTCAGCAAGGGCACTTGTAGTAGAAATTGAAACAATCCACCTGCTAAAATGCCAAATGCAACTGTCATAGCCTGAATTGTTGCAGATTTATTTCGGGAAAAATACATTACAATTAATAAGCCAAACACCCAAAATAAGTTTGCTATAGCTGCAGAGACTGTGGGAATAAAAAACTTCTTGTGCGCGTTCAAAATTGCAGATGCCCAGGTTGAGAATGAGATGAATAAAATTCCCCAAAAAAGTGTTCTTAAGAGTGTTAGTGTTAGTTTAAATTTTTCCGGAATACCTACCCAACCCCAGCCAGCAATCGATGCGATTACCGGTGCTATTAATATGCTTGCAATAATTACGATTAATACAATGAAGAATAAAAGCACCGCCACAGATGATGCGTATTGGTACGCCGCTTTATCGTCTTCCTGAAGACGCTTCTGTGTATAAATCGGTAACATAACAACTAAAAGACCACCTTCGCCAAAAACCCTTCGAAGCATGTTCGGGAAAACATTTGCAACAGAGAAAGCATCAGCAATCATTCCAGTGCCAAAAAGAGCTGCCATTAAAATTTCTCTTATTAAACCTGTAATTCGACTGAGATATATCCCAGCAGCTGAGAAAAAAGCGTGTTTCGTTATATTACCGTTGTATTCACTCATTATTGAATTGCAGAAACTTGCTTAAAACTTTAATTATTTAAAAGTAAAAGCAAAAGTTAATAATCGATTTGTCAATAGGGAAATCAAATATTTAACTCAAATGAAAACTAATATAAATCCTAATATCTTGATGTAACAATAATAATATAAATAAATTAATGCATTTATTTATTAAAATACTTGAAGATAAATAGATTATATATTAATACGCAATGTATTAGATTGTGAGTTTTACAAACATAAATATTTATAACTTATTTTAAACAGTTGTAGGTAATCTTAACGAAATAACTAAGAGTCGATATTAATAAATGATTCCGTTGGACTTGCGATCTTTGGCTTGTATATTATTAATATACTCATCTTAGATTTATACTCATGATTGAGAGAAATTAAATATAATAGGAGATTTATAGGAAATGAAAAAAGCGATAATATTAATACTGCTATTTATTTCTGTTTCTAATGCATATTACATCAGATCCTTCAACAGTAAGATACAAATTATCGAGAGTGGTTACGTAAAAATGGAGGAAACGATTGTAATGGATTTCGAGGAAGAGCTTCACCATGGATTATTCCGCACAATCCCATATAAATATTCTAGTAAATATGGTAAAAGAGTATTAGATATAAAGGTTAGAAGTGTCACTGATGAACATGGCAAAAAAAGAAATTATAAAGTAACCAAAAGTAGAGGAAACATAGAGATAAAAATTGGACGAATGAACAAAAATATCTCAGGCATTCAGACATATATTATAACATATACAATGGAAGGTGTTTTTAACTACTTTAAATCATATGATGAACTTTGGCTTGAAATTACAGGTCATAAATGGCCCATTGTGCTATACGATGTTAAAGCTGAGGTAACAATACCCCCGAGTGTCGATACTTCTCAAATCGATGCTACGTGTTTTTCTGGTCGTTATGGTTCTAATTCGCAGAATTGTGAGTTCTATAAATTTGGAAGAAGTATATACTTTTCATCTGCGAATATAAAACCCAATGAAAGTTTTGGTATTGCAATAAAATTTCCTAAGGGAATTATAAAGGAGCCTAATACTTGGGATAAGATATTAAAAATTTTCTTAAGTAATATATTATGGCTCTTCACATTACTTGTTCCACCTATTGCATTTCTATACATGTATTCACGGTGGTATCAATTAGGACGTGATCCATTAGAAAAGTCCGTTATCGCCGTGCAATATGAACCACCCGAAGGCTTATCTGCTGCTGAGGTGGGAACATTAGTTGATGAACGAGCCGATATAACCGATATTACGTCGACATTAGTAGATCTGGCTGTAAGAGGTTATATAAGAATTATAGAAGCTGATTCTGAAAACTTCATATTTTTTACTAAAAAAGACTATGCACTTATTCTTAATAAAAGCACTTTTTTGGATGAAAGTACGAAATTTTTTGAAAGACAATTTCTAGCTGACCTATTTTCCGTTGGCTCTACAAAATCCGGAATTACTCCTGCGGATTTAGGTGAACCCGAGGGTGTTAAGGTTATTTTCTTATCCACATTAAAGAATAGTTTCTACACAAATCTTAAGGAATTGAGAAGTTTGCTTTATGATGAATTAGTTGTGGGTGGTTATTTCCCAAAAAACCCAGAAACGGTTCGCAGCAAATACAAATTCATTGGTTTTTTCCTAATTGCACTAGGGTCGCTTTTCTTTTTCTTCTTCAGATTTAATGCACTTCCTCTTCTCATAGGATTTAGTCTAACAGGATTAATAAGCATTTTGTTTTCACCATTTATGCCTCGAAAAACCAGAAAGGGTGCAGCTGCTGCATTACATGCACTCGGATTTAAAGAATTTATTAAAAGAGCTGAAAAACATAGAATAAAAAAGATGGCTAAGGAACATCCAGAACTATTCGAGAAATATCTTCCATACGCAATGGTCTTCGGTATTTCAGACCTCTGGGTTGAAAGTTTTGAAGGAATTTTCCAACAACCACCGCAATGGTTCAAAGGTCAGGAAGCGTTTACATCCGTATATTTTATAGAAAGTTTGGGTAGAGCAATAAATCTTGCATCCAATAGTATGACTGCAAGACCAAGAGGTAGTTTTGCATCGGGAGGTGGGAGCGCATTTGGAGGTGGTGGATTTTCAGGTGGTGGTTTCGGTGGTGGTGGCGGTGGAGCGTGGTAACTTATCATTAAAAAAATAGATGATTTCAATAATGAGAATTCAAAATATGAATAACGGTTATTACAGAACAACTTATAGGAGAATTGGATTTCCTAAACCTCATTCAACAATAATTGTAATTATACTTATAAATGTTTGCCTGTTCATTGTACAGATTTTATTACCTCGAACCTTAATTTGTCATTTTGCTTTAATGCCATCTCTTATAAGAAGTAAGTTATATATATGGCAATTCGTAAGTTATATGTTTTTGCATGGGAGCTTCCTACATTTATTTTTCAACATGTTTGTACTATTTATTTTCGGTCAGGATTTGTTAAGATTATGGGGTAGCAAGAAATTTCTTTCATATTATTTCTTTACAGGAATTGGAGCAGGAATTTGTTCATTTTTAATGACCAATATACCAACAATAGGGGCATCTGGTGCAATGTATGGATTGTTGTTGGCTTATGGAATTTTATTTCCTAACAAAATACTGCTTATATACTTCATTATCCCCATGAAAGCCAAATATTTAGTTATACTCTTTGGCATAATAGAACTAATAGCATCTATTACAAGTCGCGCAGACGGCATTGCACACATAGCTCATCTTGGAGGGATGCTTTTTGGTGCATTTTATCTTTGGATTATGAATTTAAGCAAAAGGAAAAAGAGATTTTCTAATTTCATAACATAAATTTTTTATCAGAATTTTAGAAACTACAAAATTTACTTAGACAATCTAATAAATGTATTAATTACCTGTTTTTTTTATTAAAAATAATCCTATTCTAAATTTTACCAAAGGCTTGTATAGTTTTTTTAATATTATTCTTGACTATTGAGATGCCTATCACTATAATGCTAATTGTGTTGCACAATTATTATTTTGTTTTCTACCGCATTGGAGAGTTTATATGTCTAATTCTTGGAGAAAAACGCCTATCATTGCAATAATAGGTCGAACTAATGTTGGCAAGTCCTCATTATTCAATAGATTGCTTCATCGAAGAAAAGCTGTTGTGCATGAGCTACCGGGAATAACCCGAGACAGAAATTATGCTTCTATGACATGGAATCGAAGAGAATTTTTCCTTGTTGATACAGGAGGCATTTTATCAAAACCCGAGTCAGATATAGAAGCATCGGTGACTCTACAAGCTACAACAGCTATAGAGGAAGCTGATGAGATTTTGTTTGTAGTCGAAAAGAATTTATTGACTGAAGACTATAGAATTGCTGAAATGCTTAGAAAAGTTGATAAACCTATAATTGTTGTTGTAAATAAAGTTGATAAAAGAATGGATAACTGGTCTGGTGCAGAAGCGGAAGGATTTGGAGTTGGAAATGTATTTAGAGTATCGGCAAAGTTGGGTTATGGAACTGGTGATCTTTTAGATGAAATTGTTGAAAAATTACCACCATGCCATTCCACAAAAACAAAGCCTAGCCATGAAATTTCTGTTGCAATTGTTGGGAGACCTAATGTCGGCAAATCCTCAATTGCAAATAAATTGGTCGGAAGAGAAATTGTAATAACTAATCCAGAACCAGGAACAACTATCGATGCTGTTGATGAGAAATTCAAGTTCAAAGGGATTCTCTATAGATTAGTCGATACTGCAGGATTATTTCGAAGACAAAACGACATAACTTATTTTGCTGGACTGAGAACCTTAAATGCAATAGAGGAATGCGATGTTGCAATACTTGTTATGGATGCCACAGAAGGTTTAACACGTCTGGATAAAAAAATTTCTGCAACAATTATCGAGAGATATAAAGGATTAATAATAGCTATGAATAAGTGGGACCTTCTTCCAGTTCGAACTGCAGAATTTCAAAGGGAATTTGAACGAAAAATCAGAATAGAGGCACCATTTTTAAACTTTATATCAATAGTTTTTACATCAGCAAAAACAGGTCATAATATCTTTAAACTTATGGAAGCCACACAAGAAGTTGTTGAACGCAGCACAATGAGAATTCAAACCTCCAAACTTAATGAATTAATTCATCATCTTCAAAATGAACATCCACCACCACGTTATAGAGGAAGAAAACCGAAGATTATGTATGCTGTTCAAACAAATATTCAACCACCAGAGTTTATTTTGTTCTCGAAATTACCGTTTGCGATTGCACCTTCTTATCAAAGATATATTACTAATCAAATAAGGGAACGCTTCGACTATCAAGGTGTTACATTTAAACTTCGATTCAAACAGAGGAGATAATGCATATCCCGTTATGGGCAAATATATTGCATTCAATAGCCATAGGATACATTCTCGGTTCCATTCCATTTGGTTATATTCTTGTATGGCTAAAAAAGAGAACGGATGTTAGGTCGCATGGCAGTGGTGTCATCGGAGCAACAAACGTATCAAGAGTTCTTGGGAAAAAACTTGGTGCTTTCGTAGCTGTATTGGATTCTCTAAAAGGAATTGCTGCATTTTTAATTGTCTATTTCTTCGTTGGAAAAGGTTTTTTACCCTATTTTGCTGCGTTTTCAGCCATTATAGGTCATTGTTTCCCAGTATGGTTAAGATTTAAAGGAGGGAAAGGAGTAAGTACAAGTTTTGGAGTAGCTGTTCTTTTGGAGATTGTACCTGCAATACTTGCATTTGTGGCGTTTGTATTTGGTGTTCTATCTAGCAAACGCATATCTATAGGTTCTCTTTTAGCTGTTTGGTGCTTCACTGGGTTCTCATTTATTTTAGATTTATCTGTACACAAATATTTTGCATTGGCACTTGCAATCTTTATAACAATTACGCATAGAGAAAATATAAAAAGAATAATTATTGGAGAGGAAAAACCTTTCTGGGAGTGAGATATGCCAAGAACAATCAGAAGGAAGGAAAAGCTCTACTATTCCATTACCGAAGTGGGGGAAATGACCGAGCTAAAACCGCACATTTTACGTTATTGGGAGACCGAATTTTCATTTCTGCGACCCAAACGCAACAGAGCCGGAAACAGGATTTATCGTCGAAAGGACATCGATCTTGTTCAACTGATTAAAAACCTCCTTTATGTAGAGGGATATACTATTGAAGGAGCGAAACACAGGATCAGGAAAATTAAGAAATCCAAAAAGCAACAGAAGGTGGATTACAAATCCTTTCTTTCAGATATCAAGGAAGAACTTATCGAAATTAGAACTCTAATTTCATAGAAATAACCTAATCCTTGATTTTTTTCCCACATGCCTTTTCTTACATCGAAAAGGTATTTTAACCCGTATATTTAAAATGTTCATACATCTTCATAATCATTCAGTGTATAGTCTTCTCGATGGTGCTTGTAGAATTAAAGGGCTAATTGATAAGGCTATTAAATTTAGAATGCCTGCGATCGCCATCACAGATCATGGGAATTTACACGGAATTATTGAATTTTATGAATATGCGAGAAAAGCCGGAATTCACCCTATTATTGGACAAGAATTTTATGTTGCACGTTATTCACGCTTAGATAAAAAAGATAGCCTTAATAAAAACAGGAAAAATTTTCATTTAACTGTTTTAGCTAAGGATAATTTAGGGTATCGAAACCTAATCAAACTTTCCTCGATAGCATTTCTCGAAGGTTTTTATTATAAACCAAGAATCGATAGGGAGATATTGGAAAAATATTCAGAAGGTCTTATTGTGCTCTCAGGTTGTTTACAGGGTGAAATTCCATGGAACTTGAAAAGAGAAAATTACGATGAAGCTAAGGAAGCAGCACGATGGTTTTTAGAGATTTTTGGGACAGAAAACTTTTTTATAGAGTTGCAGAACCATAATATTAACGATGAGATAGTAATTCTCCCAAAATTAATTCAACTTGCTAAGGAAATGGGAATTAAAACTGTAGCAACAAATGATGTGCACTATATAGAAAAAGAGGATGCCGATTTTCATGATAAAATGCTGTGCATTCAAACCGATTCAAAACTTAGTGATGAAAACAGAATGCGAATGCTGCCTTATGAGTTTTACCTTAAATCTCCTCAGGAAATGCAGAATTTATTCAATGATATCCCCGAAGCAATAGATAATACATTAAAGATTGCGGAAATGACAAATGTAAATATAGAGTTAGGGAAAAATCACTTACCAGAATTTGAAGTTCCTGATGGTTTTGAAAATGTTGAGCAATACCTCGCTCAAAGAGCTGAGGAAGGACTTAAGCAGCGATATAAAAAGATTACCAAAGAACTCAGGCATCGATTGGAATATGAATTAAGTGTCATAGAGAAGATGAATTATTCCAGTTATTTTTCTATTGTTGCTGAGATAACGGATAATGCTCGAAAGCTTGGTGTATGGATTGGTCCAGGTAGGGGTTCAAGTGGTGGGAGTCTTGTGGCATATTCCCTTGGCATAACTAACGTTGATCCAATAAAATATAATTTACTATTTGAACGGTTTTTAAATCCGGAGAGAGTTTCGATGCCGGATTTTGATATTGATTTTGACGACGAGAATAGGGATAAAGTTATAGAATATACGCGAAATAAATACGGTGCTGAATCTGTTTGTCAAATTATAACATTTAATACATTGAAATCCAAACAGGCAGTTAAAGATGTAGGTAGAATATTCGGTTTGAAATTCCGAGAAACTAATGCGTTGACAGCGATGATACTTGGCAACACAATTAAATCGAGTTTTGCAGAATCAAACGATTTGAAGGCACTCTATAATGAGGACCCAAGAATTAAAGAAGTCATGGATTATGCCATGAAAATGGAAGGATTTCCACGAAATGCGGGGGTTCATGCTGCTGGAGTTGTAATAACTCCAGGAAAATTAGTGGATTATGTGCCTTTATATAGGACCTCAAAAGGTGAGATAACTACTCAGTTTAGCATGGACTCCTTAGAGAAAATTGGACTTTTGAAAATGGACTTTTTAGGTCTTACAACACTCTCAATTTTGCGTGAATCGGTCCGATTAGTCAAAATATCCGAAGAAAATTTGCTGGATTTGGATATCATCCCAATGGACGACGAAGAAGTTTATATGATGTTCGGAGAAGGTGATACAATAGGAATTTTTCAGTTTGAGAGCGATGGAATGAGAAAATGCTTGCGCGGTCTTAAACCGGATAATATAGAGGATCTTATCGCTATGAGTGCACTGTATCGTCCTGGTCCAATGAAATTTATAGACAGTTTTATTAACAGAAAGCACGGCAAAGAGAAAGTTGAATATCCTCATAAATATGTTGAGGATATTTTGAGAACTACTTATGGTATAGCTGTATATCAAGAACAAGTGATGCTTTTAGCCCAAAAACTTGCAGGATATACTTTGGGTGAAGCCGATTTACTTAGGAGAGCAATCGGAAAAAAAGACATGGCAGCTATGGAAGTACATAGAGAAACTTTCTTAAAGCGAGCAAGCAAGAAGGACATCCCAAAGAGAATTGCAAAGGATGTCTATGCTATCATTGCAAAATTTGCAGAATACGGTTTCAATAAACCTCATAGTACAGCATATGCAATTCTAGCTTATAAAACTGCCTATGTAAAAAAGCATTTTCCAAAGCAATTTATAGCTGCAAACCTAACATCTTCTGCCAAAAAACCGATAGAAGTTCAAAAATTCATTAATGAATGTAAGAGGCTCAGTATAAGGATTTTTTCACCGGATGTAAACTTTAGTGAAGAAAAATTCACGGTCCAGGATGACGGGATCCGTTTTGGATTGTGTTCTATTAAAAACTTAGGTTTCAATGCGATGGAAGCCATCGTTTCTGAAAGGAAAAGAGACGGTGAATACACAGATATATTCAATTTTTTCGAGAGAATCGAGGATGGTGTATTGAATAAAAAATCTTTGGAAATGTTAGTAGCTTCTGGTGCGATGGACTCTCTCGGTGTTAGTAGAGCTTCTCTTATTTTGTCTTTAGAAAGTCTTGTTAACTGGAAACATGAGTTAACAAGAGCGAAAATCGCTAATTTGCAAAGTCTCTTTGGAGATAATAATGATTCAGTTTTTACACCTACAGTTGTTGAAATGAATGAATGGAAACAATCTGAACTATTAAAATACGAAAAACTTGCACTTGGAGTTTACTTGTCAGGTCATCCATTAGATGATTACTCGATCGATGTTGAAGCGTTTACATCCGGCAAGATTGGTGAAGTAAAGAATATACATCATGAACGTGAAGTTAGATTGGCTGGATTGCTTTCTTCGTTTACTGTAAAACCAACAAAAAACGATCAACAGATGGGTATAGGTGTTCTTCAGGATCAAACCGGAGAATTGAAAGTATTATTTTTTTCGAGCATCTTTGATAAATGTCAATTATTTATTGGGGAAGAAGCTATATTGTGGATAGAAGGTTCACTAAAATTTGACCCGGACAATACACCTGTGTTAATGGCTGAATCGGTAAAACCTATGGAGAATATAAGGGAAGAACTCGCAAAGCAACTACATATAAAACTTAACGAAGACAACTCCGATGAGTTGCTCAGATACATTCTTAGGATTATTGAAAATAATCCGGGGAAGGCTGAAGTACATTTACATATCGATTCGAATAGGAGAACATATAAAGCGGTATCTGTGGAGCATTTATGCAATCCAGTTAATAGATTAATAAGAGAAATTGAAAATAAATTAGGTAGGGGGAATGTATGGCTCGCATAAATAAAAAAATTGTGAAGGAAGATATTATTCTGATCATTGTATTTATTATTTCCTTAACTGTCGTTTTTCACACTGGTTGTTATAGAATTGACTACGATGAAATTACAACCCCATTGGAAAGCAAATTGACACCCGCTGAGATTATTTCAGATAGTGTGGGAGTTTCTAAAACTGATTCTATCGTTGTTATTATCGACATTAATTCAAATGACTCAAAAACTGCAAGTTACATCCAGCGAAAAATGTTCCATAAAGCTTTCGATGAGCTAAATCGTGATGAAAATTTAGACTCATTAGATAGATTGTTCCTTGAAGGATACTTATGTTTTAAGATTGGTAAATATGCTCGTTCAGAATCGGTAATGGTTTACCTTATGGATGAAGAGTATCCACTAAACGATTGGGTAAGATATTTAGCAGCAGCTTCGGCATTTAGAAATAAGGACTATGTTCTTTCTAATCAACTAATTCGGACTGTAGGAAAACTTCCCGGACTTTTTGAGGAGATAGGTGATCTTCGATGGCAAAATCATTGGGAATTGGGAGATACAGTACAAGCCTTCGCTCAACTCGATTCGGCTTTTAATCTTGGGTTCTTCGAAAGGTTGAGCTTCGATTTAAGAAATAACACTTTGCTTCGGAAAGTAGGCAAGATAGAAACTGCTCAAGTCAACTTTCTCGCGATGCTTAATATACTTGGCGTTAGTAAAAGATGGGATTTAGCTGATGATATTATTTCGGAGCTCGAGAAAATCAGAAGACTTGATCCTATTGTCTACTTTTATATTGGACAAACTTATTATACGTTAAGAAAATATGATAATAGTATCATTTGGTTTAATAAATATTTAGAATCAAGCAATAAAAAGCATTCTAATAAAGCTAAATATTATTTAGCAGTATCATTAACAAAAACTAAATATTATACAAAATCGCTTGATATTCTGAGACAAATGCTCAAGGATAATTCATACAATCGAGGTTCTTTGTGGTGGAGAATTTCACAATGTCGCAGAAAGCAAAACAAAATTTCTAAAGCATGGGAAGCAATCGATTCTGCTTTAGTCCAATGCAAAGATTGTGGAAATGGAAGCAATATTGTATTAGAAAGAATATTTCTTGCTAAAAGCCAACGCGATTGGGGAAAATTTGCTGTAGAATGCCGACGAATGTTAAGGAATTATCCATCATCATCCTATGCTGACATTTCAGCTATCTGGGGTAGCCTTGCATTTATTGAGGTTGGTAAAACTAGGACTGCAATAGATCTACTGAATCAAAATAGGACTCATTTTAGTTATCCAGATTTCTTAGATGAGTATGATTACTGGACTGCTTATGCATATAGTTTAACAGATTCTACAATACTTGCAGATTCTATGTTCAGTGCCATTGCAAGATCACCAAGGGAGAATGTTTTCGTCTGGAAGTCGCGAGAGAGAATGGGATGGTCCAAACCACCAATTGTAAATTACATGGATATGATTTATACGAACTCAGATAGCGTCGTGAAATATGTTTCAGAACAACTAGGTATTAATGTCGATTCCCTCCCCAAACTTCCGAATCTTAAAATCAAAACTAACGCAGAGCATCTTCATAGATTGGGGATTACAGAATTTTCATTACCATGCTTTAAAGTTATAGAAAGAGAATCACAACTGAATAATAAACTTGACGGTTTATTGGTTTTATGGAAATATTACTATGATCTTGAGGTTTATAATTATGCAACTGCAAAGGGGATAAATCTTTCGAATAAAATGAGTTATCTAAAATCATCTGCGTCGATGATGATGGCTTATCCTACACCATATCATGAATTAGTGGATCAGTATGCTAAGAGTCATGATATACACCCAGCCATTATATATGCAATAATGAGACAAGAGAGCCGTTTCGATCCGTATGCAAGGTCTTATGCAGATGCGCGTGGTTTAATGCAGTTTATACCGTCTACCGGAAAAACTGTTGCTGATTGGTTTAAGATCAAAGATTTCCATGAGGATGATCTGTATGATCATAGTATGAATATATTATTTGGAGCAAAATTTTTCGATTACCTGATGGATAAAAGAGAGAACTTGTATTTAGCGTTAGCTGAATATAATGCTGGCGCATCTCAGCTTAAACGTTGGGAGCAAGAATGTCCAATTAGTGATAACGATTTGGTTTGGACAGAGTTTATCGATTATCGCCAGACGAGATTATATGTGAAAAAAGTAATGTCAAATTTATACACGTATGAATGGATATATAAGAAAAGGGATTAGCTTGAATAATGCAGTAGTTAATACGAAACTTGGGGACAAGAAACCGGATTATAAAGGCAAAGTCAGAGATATCTATGATCTAGGAGAAATGCTCCTTATAGTAACTACTGATAGAATCTCTGCTTTTGATGTTGTATTACCAACACTTATTCCTGGTAGAGGTATAATATTAAATAAGTTATCAGCGCATTGGTTCAAACTTACTGAAGATATTATTCCTAATCATTTGATTACAAGTGATATAGATGTAATTAATGAAAATATTCAGTTAGATAATACTTTTGATTTTAAGGCTAGAACTATGCTTGTTCGGAAAGCACAGAGATTTGATATAGAATGCATTGTCAGAGGTTATATTACAGGTTCTGGATGGCTAGATTATAAGAGAAATTTTTCAATATGTGGTATTAAATTGCCTACTGCTTTGAAAGAATCGGATAAGTTATCAGAGCCAATTTTTACACCTTCAACGAAAGCGGAGGATGGAACTCACGATGAGAATATAACTTACGACCAAATGATAAAGTTAATAGGTAAGGAAATGTCCCAAGAAATTAAGAATGTGAGCATAAAACTTTATAACTTTGGTTATTCGTTTGCTTTTGAGCGAGGAATTATAATTGCAGATACAAAATTTGAATTTGG
>JAUWMV010000047.1 GCA_030613005.1 bacterium
ACAAAAGGTAGAGTTATTTATCGCTCGAAAGATGCACATTTTATTTGGAAACCAGACAGAAACATAAGAAGCGGAATATATTTTGTTCGAGCAAGTAATGGTGAGGTTTCAATTACGAAGCGGATATTATATTTGAAATGAGGGATGCGAATATTTAATCACTTATTTTTGAATGGAAAATTGATTTCAAGAAATGCTTTCCTGAGATTGTTATAGAGCCGACACTCGAGGTATTCGATTTTGATGTTTTATTTCGAATTAAACCTAAAGAAAGGAGGTAATTATATCGATCGATAATTTCATTTAAATGTAATCTTAAACCAAGATGGAGGTTTTTGTTATGTCGGACTATCAGTATTCAGGGCTAAAGCACTTTATGCCTTACCAAACGTTGAATACAGGAGGAGGTGTTTGTTTAGGAGGTAAACAATGAATAAGAATATAAAGAAATTATTCCTAATAGTATCACTACTAGGAATGTTTAGCACATGTTTATCACAAACGATTAATATTTCTGATTATATGCCTATTGAAGTACGCAATAAATGGGTTTATGTATCCAATTTTGACCCGCATTCTCCAGATACACTTAGTAAAGAATATGTGGACACTTTTTATGATGATACAATAAAAACATACATGAGAATCGATATAGATTTTTGGGGCACAGATACTGCACTTGTGCAAATAAGAAGCGATGGAATATACTCATGTGAAACTTGGCTTCATGTACCCAGGATTGGGTTGAGAAAACAGGTTATGCATTTTTTAGCACCCACAACATTTGTAGTTGGAGATACGTGGAAGGTTTGTGAGGATGAAACTACATATTATGATGGACCAGTGAAATGGTACGACAGAGTGGAAAAGTATGTTGTGAATACTTTTATTGTGGATACTGTGATTACAGAAGTTGATACTTTTCTTAATTCTTTAGGGTTTGAGTATAAAATTTTCTATCGCGGTGTTTCTACAATGGGAATCGATACATTTGAAAATTCATATGATACTCTAACTGGTCTTTATTGGCTATATGCTAAGGATGTTGGAGAGATAATGCTTTTTGAATTTAATGGAATCGATACGCTTTATACAGATGTTATCATTGAATATTCCCTATCAGAAATCATGGAACAAAGAAAAGCAATTCCAAATACAATGAGCATTTCTTCATATCCAAATCCATTTAACTCCTCGTGTTGTATCGATGTTAATAGAAGTTCGGAGATTGAAATATTAGACACTAAAGGAAGAGTTATTTATCGCTCGAAAGATACACATTTTATTTGGAAACCAGACAGAAACATAAGAAGCGGAATATATTTTGTTCGAGCCAGTAATGGTGAGGTTTCAATTACGAAGCGGATATTATATTTGAAATGAGGGATGCGAATATTTAATCACTTATTTTTGAATGGAAAATTGATTTCAAGAAATGCCTTCTTGAGTTTGTTATAGAGCCGACACTTGAGGTATTCGATTTTGTTGTTTTATTTCGAATTTCACCTGAGGAAAGGAGGTAATTATATCGATCGATAATTTCATTTAAATGTAATCATAAACCATGATGGTGGTTTAATGAAAAAAATTCTATATATCCTGTTTAGATACGATTTGCTTAAATGGGCAAAGCTACCTGTAATAAAAGCACTCAATTATCTTTTAAAATTTAGCTTGGCTAAGATATTTTTTCTTGTTATTGTACTTATTGGTTTTGTACTTCACGTTTCCTTTGCTTTTTTTTGGAGCGTAACTATTGTGCCGTCTGGATTATACCATTGGGTACCTTCATGGAATATTCTAAATCATGATATTTATAGAGATTCATGTGGTGAAAACACATTTATCATGAGGAATGCAATTAATGGAAGTGATTTACCCTATCGCGCAACTCAATATTCTTTGTGGTTGAAGACAAAAAATAATGAAGAATTTGTAAGAACATACGATCATACAGCATATTTAATTAATATTAAACATGACAATTATTCAAAAAACAACGATAGTTGCACTTTTTATGTAACACATGAACATTGGACAGAAACTGTTTCTGAGGATACAATCGACTGTCCAAAATACTTGGAACAATATTTAGTTTATTCTGAAATATTGATTCATATAGGTAAAGTAAGAAGATCTTATTATTATAGATTCACAGATACATTCTATGTTGTAGATAATAAAATAAGCAAATCATACTATATAACTTATAATAGAAATTTAAACATGGTGTTTCGGCGTCAAACAAGTCATCCGACTGTCAATAGAGTTAGGATTGAAGACGATGTAAAAAGGACATTTCCTTTGAGTGAGGGTTAATACTATAAGCACCGCATAAACTACACATACAACAATCTTTCTATGGTTAGCAATATCGCTGAATGGAATTTCGACAATACTAATGATTATTAGCAATTCCACTTCCCGCGACTCCGGTTTCGATTTCGACAATGCAAAGCAGCTCGGTGAATTCGACCAGGACGACAACGAATGGAAACGGTATCATTGGTGCAAGAGAAGCTTGCTCGGTTATGAGGACGACGATAACACATACTACATAGTAACGGATATTTACGGCTCGACAGTTGTAATCTTCAACTCGAACAGCGTACAGAACCGGATAATCTACGACAATCTCGGCAAGATCCGCAGTCAAACAACAACACCGCAAGTGGGGCTGTTGTGGGCAGGAATCTGACTTGTCGAAGCTAGAAAAAATAAGAGTCATGTCAAAAAATATTGATTATGCATACATTAAAAGATAGTTCTAATTTCTTCGATAAATCCATTTCCTTTATTCACGATATCCCTTGACAGTATAGTTCGTAACGATTAATTACGAAATTATGTCGAGAGTTTAATTTTTTGAAAAAAATGGAGGTAAAATGGTTTTCCCATCTTTACACAATAAAGGTGAAATAACATCGTACAGAACAATCTTAGAAACAGCATTTCATAAGAGCAATGTTCATGAAGTTGGCTCTGTTGCGAAAGCATATTATCTCGCAACAAGCTCACCTGGTGTCATAATAACTGATATGCCTATTTATAAACCTGAATTTCATGGCTTGCCTTCAGATGCAAAAATTCTGGTGTTTAACGACGGGACAGTTATTGGGAGATGTGCTCAGGCTCGTAGAATTGCTTTTACCCCAAATGTTGATGACAAAAAACTGAACGATGTCCTAAGGGAAGCGGTTTATAGCTCGCGTTTCAGGAAAATGTATCACAGTCAATGCGTTATAGGTCTTCATCCCGATTTTATGGTTAAGGCTCACCTGCTTATCCCTGAGGGCTTCGAACACAATATTCTCAACTGGATGTTAAATTTTCAGGCGATTGACCATCATTACAGAGACATGTATGAAAATTCAAAACCTATCGAGGATACGGAGATTTTTATCTATTCGGATCCGTATTGGGAACACAAGGACTTTCCCTTAGGATTGGCTTTTTTCGATCCTATGCATAATGTCGCAGCTCTTCTGGGTCTGAGATATTTCGGTGAATTCAAAAAGGGCACGCTAACTCTTGGATGGGGTACTGCCAACCGACACGGTTACGCAAGTTGTCATGCTGGTCTTAAGAAATACGTTAAGGCAAAAAAAGTTTTTGCATTCTTTGGTCTTTCTGGTTCTGGAAAATCCACTTTAACGCATGCAAAGCATAATGGCAAATATGAAACAACAATAGTTCACGATGATGCATTTATTATCAATATGAAAGATCGCTCATCCATTGCACTTGAACCATCCTATTTCGACAAAACAGCGGATTATGCAATCGGAGATCCAGACAATAAATATATCCTAACTGCGCAGAATGTTGGAATAACGCGCAATGCGGAAGGTGAGATGTTCCTTGTCACAGAGGATATCCGAAACGGAAACGGTCGAGCTATTAAATCTCGCCTTTGGTCACCTAATAGAGTTGATAAGATTGAGGACCCGATTAATGCTATCTTCTGGCTTATGAAAGATCCTGCATTACCACCTATAACGAAAATTGATGATCCTGTTTTAGCAAGTACAATGGGAACTACTCTTGCAACCAAGAGAACATCCGCGGAAAGAGTTGTGGGTGTTAGTCTCGATAAACTTGTGGTTGAACCTTATGCAAATCCGTTCAGAACTTATATGCTTAAAGATGATTATTCTAAATTCAAGAACCTGTTCGAGCAAGGCGTGCATTGTTACATACTTAACACAGGTTATTTCATGAATAAAAAAATTCCCAAAGAATTGACACTATCTCTTATCGAGGAGATAATTGAGGAAACAGCTGATTGGAAGAAATGGCAGGACATTCCCGAGTTCTCTATAATTGAATGCGATGGATTCATTCCGGATATGAAGAATAAAACTTACAGAGATTTGTTCAAAGCTCGGATGGTAGATCGGTATGAGTTTGTTATTTCTAGGGAAAGCGAAACATCTGGATACGATACTCTACCTGAAGAAGCTCCTCGAGCTCTGTTGGAAATTATTGAAAGAATTTAGCATTTTCCATAAGATTTGCTTGAAACTGAGATTATCTTTAATTTAAAATTATTTAAATTCAATTATTTCTTGCTTTTTGATTCCAATGTATTATAATTGCCTATGAATAGTTGATAAATATTATAAAGTTAATTTCATTGTTATTCAAGGTGATAATTATTTTTTTGGAAAAATTGAGTATTAAGAAACCATGAATTATTTTACGATAAGGACTGTAATTTTAGAATTGCTATGATATGGAATTTATTTCGGTGTTTATTTACAAAATTGTAAACTCGATCGGTTGAATTAATAATAAGTAATTGTAAATTAGTAAATTCTTTTTATAGTATTTTGATTGTATGTTGACTTTACAATAAAGAATCAGGAATTTAGGAGGGTTAAGTGATCTATCTGGACAACAATGCTACTACACCTACCGATCCTGAGGTGGTTAAGGCAATGCTTCCGTATTTTACTGAAAAGTTCGCTAATCCATCGAGTATATATGACATTGCCTTTAAACTTAAAGGAGTTCTTGAAAATTCAAGGAAGAAAGTAGCTAAAATTCTTAAAGTAAACTCGAATGAAATTATTTTCTGCTCCGGAGGAACTGAAGCTGACAATATCGCTATAATGGGTTCTGTATTGGCACAAAAGGATAAAGGCAAACACATTATTACTTCATCCATCGAGCATAAGGCTGTTTTAGAGGTTTGTAAATTTTTAAAAAAATATTTCGATTACACAATAACATATCTTCCAGTTAATTCTGCTGGAGTGATTGATCTGAATGTCCTAAAGGATTCAATTACGCCAGAAACAGCAATTGTTTCAATCATGCTGGCTAATAACGAAACTGGAGTTATTCAACCTATCAAAGAAGCAGCTGAAATAGCTCACAATGCTGGTGTTCTGTTTCATTCAGATCTGGTTCAGGGCATAGGTAAAATCCCTGTTGATATAAGCGAACTGGGAATCGATTACGGAGCAATATCAGGACACAAATTTCACGGACCGAGAGGAATTGGAATAATGTATCTTCGCAGAGGTGCACCATTCACATCTGTGATTAGAGGTGGCGGTCACGAAAATAATAAACGCGCAGGCACAGAAAATATTCCCGGTATTATTGGAATTTTGAAAGCTTTGGAGATTTCTTCAGAAAGGATATCCAAAGGAGCCTCACACATGGCAGAATTGAGGGATATGTTGCAGGAAAGTATCTTAGAAAAAATTCCTCAAGTTTTAATTAACGGCAAAGATGCTCCAAGGATTCCGAATACTCTAAACATCTCTGTTAAATATGTTGAGGGTGAAAGTATGGTATTCATGTTAGATGAAGAGGGAATTCAGGTTTCATCAGGATCAGCGTGCACATCGAACTCACTTGCACCCTCGCATGTGCTGCTTGCTATGGGACTTGAGCATGCTGATGCACATGGTTCCCTTAGGTTTTCGTTGAGTGGAGAGACAACTCGGGAGGATATTGAGAAAGTTTTGGAGATATTACCTCCAATTGTTAGTAAACTGAGAAAGATGTCACCGTTTGCTCCCCCTGAATTCAAATAATTATGCGATAATATACAAAGAGTAGAATTGTATTAAATATTTTGACCATTAAAAAATCATAATAAGTAAGGTTTGAAATATGAGCATAGATAAAAGCAAAGATGGTAGATTGTATACTTCCAAAGTTATGGAACATTTTCGCAATCCACATCACTGGGGTAAGATAGATGATGCGGATGGAGTAGGTCGAGTCGGCAACCCAATTTGTGGCGATGTGATGTATATATATTTAAAAATCAAGGATGACATTATTACCGATATTGCATTTGAAACTTTGGGGTGTGTGGCTGCAATTGCCACAAGTTCTATAGCAACTGAAATTGTTATTGGGAAGCCCTTAAAAGAGGCTTGGAAATTAACGGATAGAGATGTCGCAAATGCATTAGGTGGTTTACCAGCAAATAAATTTCACTGTTCTATGTTAGCTGAGGAGGGTCTTAGAGCTGCAATTCAGGATTATCTTAAAAAGCAAGGTCGATCTGTTGATGAGTTTAAGTAAACTATTGAATAATTTCTCGATAATTCATATGAAAAAATATAAAAATGTATTGCAATTTTAATTGGATTATATATATTATATATAGTAATATTACAAACTGGAGGTGATTTTTGTATTTATGCCAATACTTTTACTTTCTTTTCCCAAATATTTGCATTTCTATACCAGAATTGGGTTAATTTTATGACGGAGTTAATTGAGACTTCACGGTTTTAATTAGGCGAAATTTTAAGATAAAATTTTATGGATATTGTATAGTTTTCTGTTAAATTTTCAAATGTTGAATTATTTTCATACAATGTCTAATAGTTATACAAAAATCTGCTCTATAATTATAATGATGCTTCTAACAGCCTCGGTTTTTTCCTTGGTTCCTAATTCTGATCCTACTGCAGAAATTGAAATAACTAAGGATGAAGAGGGTAATTTATATTTATTACAACCTAATGGACTAAGACCAACTCTTTTATATCTTTCGTGTACCGGAGGAGGATATGATGATATGGACACTGCAAGGATTGTTTTCGACAGTTTAGGATGGAACGTTGCGGTTTGTGCTAAATCTAAGAATCACAGGGATGCAAGATTGAACGATGAGGATATTCTGGTTTTAGTGGATAATTTGAAAAGGTATCCACAGGTTGATAAAGGCAAAATATTTATATACGGTTTCTCGGGTCAAGGTGCACAAGCATTAAGGATTGCTTTGAAATATTCGGATAAGTTTGGCGGGATTATTACTCAATGTGCTAATGATGGAATGATTGAAGAGATAGATTGGAAATATGCACAGGGAATGCTGGTGCTTCTTATGACTCGTGAAAGTGATTGGAATAGAGCGAGCAATAAAAATATTGCGAGAATTTTGGAACAAGGAGGTGTAAAAGTTAAGTTATTTATTACTCCGGGAGAGCATAAAATTGGTGACAAGAGAGAACTTTTATTTTTATGTCGGACAATTATGGAAAATTTGTAAGAAAATTTGGAGCAGAGGAGATTCGAACTCCCGACCTCCGGAGTGCGATTCCGGCGCTCTCCCAACTAAGCTACTGCCCCATATTTCTGGGTGAAAAAATATGTTGTTACGGTTAATTGTCAAGCGTAATTCAATAAATACCAGTAGGAAAACTTTATAAGAAATTTTTTATTGGAATTGTCTGAAATTAATAAAATGTGCTTGACACAAAGTATATCGGGGCTAAATTATTCTATTGAGCATTTCATGGGGTAAAAATATTTACAAAAAAGCAAAAACATTTTAACTCAAATGTGAGGAGGATACTAAGATGAAGAAGGTAATTTTTTTGGTCGTGTTGAGCCTTTTGTGCTCGACGTGGGCCGCAATTGTTCTAGGACCTGAAGGTTTTGAGGACTCAACTTTTCCACCGACGGGTTGGGTGGAGTATACTGATTACCCAGATGGTTGGGAAAGAAGTGATTGGGAAGCTCACGACGGCATCTGGTGTGCACTTCACTATGATGAAACAGATCCCGATACTTTATCTGAATCATGGCTGGTTACCGAACAATTCAGTATCGATATCGATGCTGTTGAGGCTAATCTTATATTTTGGGAAATGAATGCTTATTTGCCTACGTGGTATGAGTATCATGGGGTGTGGATTTCTACTGGTTCGGGTGATCCTGCAGACGGTGATTTTGAAGAACTTGAAGAGATGGATATAGGTCATATTTCATGGACGGAAATAACAATCGATCTGCTAAGTTATGTTGGCGAGGATTGTTATATAGCATTTAAGTATATGGGTGATTATATGTCTGAATGGTACTTAGACGACATCTATGTGAAGGTTATGGATTGTATTCCACCGGTTATCATTCATATGTATAAACCTACTATAGACTACGGTACTCCCGCACCTTATTCTTTCACTGTGCAGGTTTTTGATCCCAAGGATTCTGTGCTTGGTGTCGAGTATGTACAGCTATGTTACGATGTGGATGAAGGTGCAGGATATTCTGGCACGTTCACATGTGTAGATGCTACCGAGGATATAGTTGATACATTGGGCAATGGAATATACATTGCTGAAGTTCCTGAGCAACCCGAGTTTTCTGACATTAAGTACTACTTCATCGCTGCAGATAGAGATACTCCTGATGCATGTGTCGATAGGTCTCCTGATTTTGTTACTTGTGTTGAGGGTAACTACTATTGTTACGATTACACGGATATTATCTATACAGAATGGATTGTACCGAATTGGAGAGATATGTCTGACGCAACCTTTGTGGGTAACGGAAGATATGTATATTGGACAATTAATCTTCCTTTTGATTTCAAATTTTATGGGGAAACTTATGACAGACTACACATATCTTCTAACGGATGGATAAGCTTTACTAGAGCAAGCGCAGCTCCTTGGTATGGTGATATTATCTCATCAACCGCTCCTAATGCGACAATAGCATGGTGGTGGGGTTATCTCGACTTGCTCACGTCCACGGTTCCAACCGCCGCGATCCTTAAATACGACGCTGGAGATACGTTTTTTATTGAGGTAAAGGATGTTCAGTGGGTAACGGGTTCAGGCTCAGATGTTTGGAGTGTGCAAATTGCCCTTGTAAATCAAGCTACAATTCCTAATACTCAAGGTGATGTAATCATATATTACAAGGACGTTTCTCGATCAAATTTTGATAATGCTTATTCTAATAGAGGACCCACTATCGGTATCGAGAACGGTAAGGGTACAATTGGTATACAATATTCAAATCAAGCTGGAGACCTAACTTACACTGATACAAGCATTGTTAATGGTCCTGCTACTCTGGTTGGTGATAAAACTGCATTAAAATTTACAATAGTAGAACCAGAATTAGTCGATAACATTGGATATATTGCTGGTACTGTTAAATATGAAGGAGAGACCGATCACTCCGGAATAAATGTAGAACTTATCTGGGAAGCCGCCGATTTCAGTGTTGGATTACAAACAACCGATGCTACTGGTGAATTCTGTTTCCCAGCTGTTCCCGGTCTCGTAACTATAAATACTTATACCGGTGGTTTCTTATGGAGTGTGGCTAAATCTTTACATAATCTAATCGTTGCAGATGATACACAATATGTAGATTTGATGTTATATCCAATAGTTTTCGCGGACATTTACTTCTCCAATTTTGACCTTAACGATGGTGGTTTGATTCCGGTAATTGAAACAGCAACTATAGGTTGGGAATGGGGAGAACCGGGAGATCCAGGTCCTTCATCTGCATGGTCTCCTGATTATTGCTGGGGTACAGATCTCGATGCAAAATTCAAAAGTCCTCACGACTTCTATTTATTCACACCTGTATTTAACTTTTCAGATCTCGATGATCCAAGAGTGTCACATCTGCTTATAACTATGCAGCATTGGTATGCATACAATGGTAATATTTACGCAACAGGAGCCTGGGGATATTCCGGTGGTAATGTTTCGGTGTCCACAGATTTATGGACAAGTTATGAATTAGTTCCTCCAATTGTTGTACCATATCCATGCGCTTCTTATGCTTTTACCTCGTTCGCAGGAGAAAGGATATGGACAAGTGGTAGCTCTGGACCTGGATACAGAACTCCCGGCGCTTGGACTGCCGAAACATTAATGGCTTCCGACTATATTGGTGCAAGAAATGCGCAGTTTAGGTTTCGTTCCGGTTCACATTATTCAGGATCTGGGTATGAGTATCCCGGATGGTATATAGATGATTTAGGTATTTCCGTAGGATTAAGTGAATATGCAGTAGTAAAAGGTCATGCAGTGTTGAAAGATAGGGATCATCATAAGGGTATTGCTGTTCATGTAGGTCCTTTCATTGCCTATACTGCTGATGATGGTTCTTATGAATGCATTGTACTTCCCAGTGATTGGGATGCATGGGCGTTCTATACAAACTTATGGTCTATGGATACAAAACCTATTTTTACAATAGAAGCAGGTGAAACTTTAACTGTGGATTTCGTACTC
>JAUWMV010000050.1 GCA_030613005.1 bacterium
AACTTCGGAATCATATTTTGATTATACTTTCTGCTTTACAGATTAAGTAACTAATTTACGGCAATTAAATAGATTAAGGCAAGAGTTTATTGCATAATTTGCAAGCTATTAAAATATGCATTTCTAGGATTGAAAATTATATGTTTATAGTTTAGAAAAGTTTGGGGAACTACATTCTCATTTGAAGATTTAAGAGGATAAATATCTAATATAAAGGCGTTAATAATAATTTTGTAAATCACTTTATTTAATAATTTACTAATTTAAAAAAATTAAATAACTTTTTTAGGCTAAGATCAAAATTTTTAATTGGTAACAATCGATTTGTTGTTTAAAATCTAATTTATTTATAAATTGCAGCAATAATCAGCACAAATAAAATCGAAAAGATGACGAGGGTGCTTTTACATTAGAGTATTAACTATGAAGTATTTAACAATAATAATGCTTATTATGATATTTTTTATAAGTGCTTTTGCAGTCTGGGAAAGAACTTATGGTGGCGATTATGAAGATTGGTTCAGAGCTGTCGTTAGTTGTTCTGAAGGTGGTTATTTATTCGTAGGTGGCACGAATTCTTTCGGTTACGGTGGTTATGATATTTATGTCGTAAAAATCGACGATTCTGGTGATACTATTTGGACTAGAACTTACGGTGGGTTGGGAGACGATTTGTCCTTTGCAGTTATCGAGACTTTTGACAGTGGATTTGTTATTGCTGGTGTAACAGATTCCTACGGTGTAGGTTCCGAGGATTTTTATATAATCAAAATCAATTCGGATGGGGATACAATCTGGACAAGATGTTACGACGGTTCGGATAAAGACCTTGCTGCATCGATTGTTCAAACGGCTGATAGCGGTTTCGCTGTGGTTGGTTATACTTTTTCATTTGGTGCAATGAGCAAGGATATTTTTCTGGTCAAAACGGATTCTGAGGGTGGAATTAAATGGGCTAAGAAATACGGGGATTTTTTTCAAAACGAAGAAGCATATCATATTATCCAACTTAGTGATTTCGGCTTTATTATTGCTGGGACAGTTTATCAGGATTTACCTGACAAGAGCGATATCTATTTGATACGGACTGATCTCTTCGGTGATACTCTATGGACAAAAACTTACGGCGGTCTATCTCATGGAAAAAATATTGCCACTGATCTGGCAATAATTGATGATACGAGCTTTGCTGTTTTTGGTGCTACAAATTCTTTCGGCCTTGGAAATATGAATTTATGGCTCTTGAAAATTAATAGTTTAGGTGATACGTTGTGGACTCGTTTTTTTAGCAGTTTATCGAATTATAGGTTCAATATTTCTGGAACTGTGGACGATGACGGTAGTATTATTATGGTTGGTGCTACTTTTTCAGATGACTACTATATTAAAATGATTAACGTTGAAGAATTGGGTAATTTGAACTGGTCTCGATTGTATGGTGAGAGAGATAAATTTGTGCTTGGTTATGATGTAATTTCTACTAATGATGGAGGGTATATTATCGTAGGCGTAAAGATAGACACAATTTCTTTGGATTCCGATGGTTACATTATTAAAACCGATTCGGTGGGATATTCAGCGATTACTGAAGATCTAACACAACCTAAAGAATTAATGGACATCATTGACATTCGACCTAATCCGTTTAATCTGTCGTGTGAAATAATCGTTCCAGAAGATGCAATAGTTAAAATTTTCGATTTAAAGGGTAGAATTGTAGCAGAAAATTATAATGTTTCTATTGATAACGATCAAACAACTGAATTTCATCCAATAAGATCATTCACGTGGTGCCCCGATAATTCTCTAAGCTCAGGTATTTATTTAATTCAAGTATCGAGTAAATTTGGTTCGAGTTCGAGAAAGATACTATACTTAAAATAAAAAGATTTGATATATTTCTGTAATTTCAATTTATTAAACGTTAAAATAAAAATATACTAAACAAGGAATATATTATAAAACATACCGAATAATAAATTCGAATAAAATTGAAATGATAAATTATAATAAGGAGGAATTGTGAATATCGAAACCGAAACCTTTCCAACATTTGGTATTATATTAATTATTATACTTGTATGTTGGGAAGCTGTGTGGAAAGCTATTGCACTCTGGAAAGCTGGAAGACTTAACCATCTTGTATGGTTTATATTGATTTTCATTCTCAATACTGTAGGAATATTACCCATAATATATATCTTTGCGGTTGCCAGAAAAAAAGAGAAAGAGATTGTGGAAACAGTTGTTCAAAGTAATAAAGTATGATGATTTACATAAGAAGTATCGATTATATAGATTTCTGATTAATGGATTCAGAGCGATTGGATTTTAGAAGAGATTATCGAATTCTCGTCACAAGACCTATTCATTTAAACGAATAAAATGCTCTTGACGTTCAAATTTCAGCGGAATATATTCGCTATAAATATTGAATATTAATCTGACAAATTTCACAAATTTATAAAATAACTTGCTTTGTTTTACGGAATTGGAGTAAACTGTGTCTGGGAAAATAAAAAATTTTATGAAAAAAAGTCCGTTTCTTTCTCGAATTGCTTTGAAAATTCGGAAATTAGTAGGATACCCAAAGTTCCCGGAATCAATAGGGTATTGGGAATCAAGGTATCAAAAGGTGGGTCGTCTGGTACTGGTTCATATAACCAATTAGCAAAATTTAAGGCGGAATTTTTAAATAAATTTGTAGCTGAATATGACATAAAATCTGTTACGGAATTCGGTTCAGACGATAGCAATCAACATGCACTGTTTAACTTCCCGGTCTTTATAGGTTTAGATGCCTCAAAAAAAGCAATAGCAATTTGTATGGATCGATACAAACAAGATAGGACTAAGAGCTTTTTTCTTTACGATTCCCTTTCATTCATAGATAATGTTGGCTTTTTCTGGGCAGATTAAGTACTTTCTTTATATGTTGATCGCATTTAGTTGAAGATAAGATTTATAATAATTACATGACATATTTCTTCAATTCCGCGAGAAAATATGTTATTATTTACCATACTAACTTCGATGGCAAAAGCAATGTATCTCACGTCAAGCACAGAAATTATGAATCGTGGATTAAAACACATTTCCCGAACTGGTCTATGATTGAAAAAATTGATAATCCGTATCCTTTTGATACTAAGGATACTGATAATACATCTGATGATGATTTCTATATGTTCAAGATAATGGGTAGACTGCTTTTCCTGGTAATAATGCTCATCGACAAAGTAAGTTAGAAAAGAATAACCATGGAGGAAAATATGAATCCGAGTGTATTAATTGTCTATTATTCTCGAAGTGGTAACACCAGAAAGGTTGCCGATATGATAGCACACCTTATTGACTGTGATGTTGAACCTATTGTCTGCAAGGAAAACCTATCTGGATTTTGGGGATTTATAAAATGTGCATTTTATGCAGTTTTTAACAAGTTCTTACAAATAAGTAAAATCGAGCATAATTTGGAAAAATATAAGGTTGTGCTAATTGGAACACCTATTTGGGCAGGGAAAATTTCTAGTCCAATTCGCACATTTATCGATAGATATAAAGATAAGCTAACTCGAGTTGCTTTTTTTGCTACTATGGGCGCTGAGCCTAACAAAGGCATTTTTAGAAAAATAAACAATACATTAGCAAAAGAACCAGTAGCAATACTGATAATTTCGGTAAAGGAGCTTAAAAGTGGTATCGATAAAAAGAAGCTTATCGATTTTATCACACCTATTCAGGATTCAAGTAATATATAATCTTTAAAAATGCGATGAACAAGGTATGCTTATTTGGATGATGAAAAGCAGATTTGTAAACCACTAACGAAAGGAAATTATGAAGAACGCCGAGGAGGAATTAACTGCATATTGTGGTTTATATTGCGGTGATTGTTTCGGTTACAAAGGAACTATACCAGACCTTGCGAGAGATTTGAGGAAGGAACTTCGAAAATACAAATTCGACAGCGTTGCGAAGGTTATTCCGTTTAAAGAATTCAAAAATTATGAGGAATGCTACGCATGTTTGGGCGGAATGGTTAGGTTGCGATGCAAGGGTTGCAGAGGTGGTAGCAGATCGAAGTTCTGCAACATTGCGAAATGTGTCATTAAAAAGGGATTTGAGGGATGTTGGGAGTGTGATGAATTTCAAGATTGTAAAAAGCTAAACTTTCTTGAACCAGTTCACAAAGATGCTTTTCTCAAAAATCTGAGGAAGATTAAACAAGTGGGTGTCTCGGAATGGATAAATGGCAAACGACATTGGTAGATGTCATCCATTCATTAGGAAAGAAAATGCTCCGGTAGTTTGTTTTTACAAAACCAATTGATTTTAGCGAAAAGTAAATAACTATTTCTTTTATTTTGCCGTGTAAAATGTTATTTATTTCCAGCCTTTGATTACTAATTACCTGTGAGTTACAACACACAAAATATGCGTTCTGAGCGGAGGAAAGACCTTTTTTAAAAACTGAGCGATAGGATTTCGACCGGGAAATGCAATATATTCTATTTTTCGCACGATAAGATCATGATAGTTAAACAAATTCTTTAAACTATCGCTCGTAAACTCCCTGATATGAACTCCATCTTCATACGGATCGTATATTCTATGAGGATCTTTTCCGATAAGCATGCCAACTCTTTTTCTTAATCGCGCAATATTGGGCACAGTAATTATAAAAACTCCGTCTGGTTTTAGCACTCGTTTTGCCTCGGAGACTGCATTATGAAATTTTGCTATATGCTCGAGAACCTCTAATGCAAGCACACAATCAAAAGAGTTATTCTCGAATGGAAGTTTACTTGTTTCAAGATCCAATTGTATTGCTTCATATCCTTTATTAGCACATATTTTAACGCTCTTCTCAGAAATATCAACCGCACAAGTTCTTTTTATGTTCGAAATCTTGGAAGACAGAATATCCAATATTTCTCCATTACGGGAACCTAATTCTAATAAACTGTCAATTTGAATTTTCTCAAGATTCCGAATTACAGCGGACACTCTTCGGTCCACGTTGCTTAAGCTTTTATAATCGTTTTTGTTCATGGACTTTCCGTCAAAGATATGTAACAAATCATAAGCTATTCTTTAGATATTATACTAACATAATAATGTAAATAAACTTCTTTAAAAACCAAAATCGAGATAATAATAAGTAAGAATAGGTTTGTATATTATTGCTTTGCAATCTCTATACAACAATTATAGATACACTTTTCTGGTTCGTCTTTAAAATCGAGGAGAAATTTCTATCCTTAGCTATTGACAAATCGGATGCCATCGATTTACTATTGCATTCTATATAATTTTCGTTTTACAAAGATTTTATCGAAATATTGTGGGAGGAGCAATGTCTCGAAAAGTTCTAATTGTAGGATCTGGAGTTGCAGGTATGAGAGCAAGTTACGATCTTGCGTCCGTTGGTTTTGAGGTTACTCTTCTTGAATACCGAACTTATACAGGTGGAACACTTATGCAATTAGATAAGCAGTTCCCCACGGATTCATGCGGTATTTGCAGGATGCAACCCAGAACTACGGGCTTTGAATATGCCGAATTTTGCCCAAGAAAGGATTTCTATTTCCCTGGTGTTGAAGTTCTAAGGGATGTTATGGTAGAGAAAATCGATGACGGAGAGAACAATGCGAAAATGGTTGTTCTTCGTTATAAAGGGTTGATAGTTAACCCCGATTTATGTATCGGTTGTGGAAAATGTGTAGATTTATGCCCAATCGAAATAAAAGATGAATTTAATGGATTTTTTGAAACAAAGAAAGCAATAGACAGGGCATCTCCATACTCGATATATTCACTGTATTCTATCGATGAGGAGCATTGCACTCGATGCGGTGAATGCGTTGAACTATGTCCTACCGATGCCATAACATTAGGCGATGAAACGATCGAGAGCAGAGAATTCGATGCTATTCTTTTAACTCCTGGATTCGAGGAGTTTATACCTGAAGAGTTAACCGAATACGGTTGGGGTGTTTTCCCGGATGTAGTAACATCGATAGAATTAGAGCGGCTATACTCCCCGATAGGTCCCAACCTTGGTCAGTTAAAAAGACCTTCCGACAGTAAGGTGCCCGAATCTATTGCATTTATCCAGTGCGTGGGCTCGCGATGCGCGGAACGACCCTATTGCTCTTCGGCATGCTGTATGTATTCAATGAAAGAAGCGAGACAGATAAAGCACCTATTGCCGAACTCTGCTGTTAAAATATTCTTCATGGATATCCGAGCATTTGGCAAGGACTACTATAGATACCGGCTTGAAACGGAAAAAATAGGAATTGAAATGGTTCGGTGTCGAGTTCCTAAGGTTTACTGTGATGAAAACACTAATCAACTTAGCTTATCGTATGAAACGGAATCCGGCGAAAGGATTTCAGAAGGCTTTGGTATGGTAGTGCTGTCAATTGCTCAAGTTGTAACACCGTCGATTAAAAAGTTAGCCAAAAACTCAGGTGTAGATGTTGACGATTGGGGCTTCGCAGTTTTACCGAAATCCAATTCGCTTGAAACTACGGCAAAGAAAGTTTTTGCCGCTGGTTCTTTTGTTTCCCCTAAAGATATTGCCGATGCAGTTACTGAATCATCTGCTGCAACAGCGGAAATCGCTGTAAAATTGGGCACTGATGAAGTTATAAAGCAAAGATCCTTTAAGGGAAATCCACCGATAACGGGCAAGATTGCAATCGTTCTTGATAGTTCGATTATACCGAATTCAGATGGTTTAATTCAAGAACTTTCTAAAATGCATAGAGTTGATAAAGCAGTGAAAATTAAGAATTTGACCACACCTAACGGTATAAAGGAATTCAATAAGTTTATTAGTGATAATGAATTTGAATCTGTAATAATTGCTACTTGTCAACCATACACTTATCTTGCTAAATTAGCCTTAATATCAAGAGAAAATATCGAGAATCCACCTGATATACACACCGTGGATCTCCTTCCAGCTATTCAATCCTTTAAAGGAAATGAAAGGAATGTAATATTCAAACGCCAAATAGCTATGTCTGTTGCCTCCACAACTCATGGCAGACCACTGGAGATGTTCTATGATGTGCCACCAGAGAAGGTCACCAAAAAGCGAAGTGCAATTGTTGGCGCTGGAATGGCAGGACTAACTGCTGCTAAGACATTCGTAGATATGAATATACCAGTCACCCTCATTGAAAAATCTGACATAATCGGCGGAGTTAATCTAAACGGAATGGGGAATCTTGATAACCTAACAACTGGGAAATATATTGCAAGTTTAATCAAAGATGTAATAGACAATCCAAAGGTTGAAGTGATAGCAGAAGCAAGTGTTTATGAAATAAACGGTTCTGTTGGAGATTTCAAAATTTGTATTACTAAACCGGACAATTCATATCAGACTGTTGAAGCTGGAGCAATAATAATCGCTACTGGAGCAAGAGCTTTCGAAACGGAGAAGTTTAATCTCTCGAGATCCTCAAAAATTGTCCTTTGGGATGAGTTTGAACGAGAGATTATCAACAATAATGAGCTTAAGGAAATTGTATTTATCCAATGTGCCGATAGCAGAAATGATAAACGACCATGGTGTAATAGGATATGTTGCGCAAAAACTCTTGAGCTTACTCTCAAAATTAAAGAGAAAAATCCAAAGTCGCGTATTTGGGTATTGAATAGGGATATGATGTCCTATGGTCATAATGAACTCGACTTTCTTAAATCCCGTGATGCAGGTGTGCTGTTTGTGCGATATAATTCGGAATATGAGCCTTCAGTTGAATTAGATGGAGAAGACGTAGTAGTAAAAGTGCACGATCCGTTATTGGATGCAGAAATAGCAATAAAACCGGATTATGTAGTTCTCCAAACTGGTCTTGAACCTAATGGTGATGAGCGTCTTAAGGAACTGCTCGAGACCACCGATGGCTTCTGGGATGGACTCGATACGAAATTCTCACCACAGGAAACAAAGCTTGCTGGCATTTTCGTTGCTGGCTCCGGTCGTATGCCTATGAGAGCTTTGGAGGTTATCGAGGACGCAAGAGCTGCTGCAATTCAAGCTGCAAAATATTTGCTAGTAGAGTCTATTCCCAGTCGAAATAGGGTTGCCTATGTTCGCGAACGGGTTTGTGTAGGATGTCAATACTGTGTTCCGATGTGTCCTTACGATGCCCGAGTATGGGATGAGTTCACTCGTAAGGTAACTGTGGAACGCGAAAGATGTATGGGCTGTGGTGCATGTTCTGTTGCATGTCCAAGCGAGGCTACGGTTATGATTAATTCTGACAAGAACAGGATGTTCGCACAGATTATCGAAGCTTTGCGATAAGATTTACAGGTTATTTTTGTTTGGGTTGAAATACCTCCTTTTTCTTTTTTCAAATAAACAAATAATCATCGTTGAGAGCAATCTTTCCTTTAACGACTCTCATGTCTTAAGTTATATTTTAATAGATTTATATTTACATGAAAAAAGTTTATGTAGATTTATATTAATCGAAATTATTCATAAATTAGTTTTGACAAACAATTAATAATGAATTATGATATTAAGAAAAATTGTTCTTAGAAAAAATAAGAGAAAATATAAGGAGGCATGAAATGGGTAATTCAATTGAACAGACGACTTCAGTCGTCTGC
>JAUWMV010000007.1 GCA_030613005.1 bacterium
CTCGATAACTGCAAAGGACAAATCGTCTCCCAACCCACCGTAAGTTCTAGTCCAAATAGTATCACCAGAATCGTCGATTTTTACGACATAAATATCATCACCACGGTAACCGCAAGAATTCGTGCCACCTACGAATAAATAACCACCTTCAGACCAACTAACGACAGCTCTGAGCCCATCTTCATAATCGCCACGATAAGTTCTTTCCCAGCCTGCAACAGCCCTTATAAAAAATATCATAATAAGCATTATTATTGTTAAATACTTCATAGTTAATACTCTAATGTAAAAGCTCCCCTTGTCATCTTTTCGATTTATTTACGCTAATTATTGCTGCAATTTATAAGAAATTAAATTTTAAACAACAGATCGATTGTTCCAATTAAAGATCTCTTGATCTTAGCCTAAAAAAGTTATTTAATTTTTTTAAATTAGTAAATTATTAAATAAAGTGATTTACAAAATTATTATTAACCGCCTTTATATTAGATATTTATCCTCTTAAATCTTCAAATGAGAATATAGTTTCCCAAACTTTTCTAAACCATAAACATATAATTTTCAATCCTAGAAATGCATATTTTAATAGCTTGCAAGTTATGCAATAAACTCTTGCCTTAATCTATTTAATTGCCGTAAATTAGTTACTTAATCTGTAAAGCAGAAAGTATAATCAAAATATGATTCCGAAGTTCTCTAAAAAAAGAAATATCTGTTTTAGATTCATTATGTTTATCTTAGCAGGAGTCGCTTTTACAATCACACTTATTGTAGCAATTACAGGTGGTGGTCTATTTACAATTCTTGGAATACCCATTTCAATAACCAGAACTCGACGTCCATTCGTTTACGGACTTGTAGCCCTGATGATTGAATGCATTGCCTCGATTCATAGAAATCCACTTTATACAGCACAATCCTATCTTTCGCGGCAGAAAATAATATATATTCTTATTTTACTCTTGATCCCAATCTTCATATTGCAATTTGGCTACTTCCTTACACCCGAGGATAATGTCTTCTGGGACCTCGATGAAGAAGATGGAATTGGAACTTACTATGCTGGACTCTTGCTCTTTATTGTCGGTAGCATTATATACAATATCTATTGCATCGAAAAACGAAAAACTGAAAGCAAAGTAAATGGTTGGTTACCTGTATTAATTCTATTTTGGGCTATTTCTATCGAGGAGTTGTTAGCAATACATGGTAGAATCCCGGGTTATCTTAACGACATAGGTCTTTTCTCATTCTCGATGCCAAGATGGTATTGGGTATTTTTTCTTGCACCGTTTGCAGTAATAATAATAATCTTCATGGCAAAATTCTTTTTCCAGAAATTCCGAAAATATAAAAATGTTTTGATCCTTGCAGTAATATCACTCGCATTATGGATTGTCGCATATTTCTCTGAGATGCTCATGGGTACAAACTTAAACTCTCAAATTCAGATTTCAATCGAGGAGGGAGTCGAACTTCTCGGCACAAGCTTTTTTGGATTAACTTTTCTTTTATATCTCAGAATTATTTTGAAAAGAGGAAATGTTTGACTTCTTATATCACTATAAATGACACTGTGAAATTAAACTGAAGAAATAATATTAAACACCATAAAAATTAACGCGCCCAAAGGGACTCGAACCCCCAACAACCGGATCCGAAGTCCGGCGCTCTATCCAATTGAGCTATGGGCGCATTACGATAAGTTAAATTATTCCATTTGCTATTCGGGTCAATTTATTTCCATTAAAATTTGTGAATATTATTGAATTAATAAATCCTAAAGTAAAACGATAAAGTATTGTCATTTCGAATTAAATTTCAGTGGTTTATCCTCTCAATAATATAAGGCAATATTATGTATAATTTACTACTAATCTAAGTTTATTCTCATTCGTATCTCAATATTAATTGTAGTTTAATCCTCAAAAGATCGAACATGTTTAAAGAAATAAAAAGCGACGGCAGCAAATACCGTCGCTCTAACTGACATTTTACTGTGTAGAGGTTCTTAAATATAGAAAGCCCACATCGCTCCAACCAACAATATATAATTTGGTGATGATGTATTTCGAACAGTATAAGGAAAAGATAATTGAGTAAAAATCTTCCGTTTTTCATAGTTTGAACTTTTAAGAGGGAAGAATTCCAGCATGAACATTGCGTTGTGTGAATATGCAGTCATTGTTTCACCAGTATTATCCAAAAGAGATTCATCCTTATCGATTCCTAACCAACCATTAAGACCTGCTGAAAGACCAATATAATCTATTAATCCATATTCAAATTTAAACATATAGTCGAATGTATCTGGGATTTTCTGACCACTTCTGGAAAATCCTTTTTGTTCTGGTGCAGTTCCCCTACCGTGATACAATGTATGACCTGCAAATTCGAAGTCTTTTGAGAAGAGTCCACCGTGAAACAACAATCCAAGTTTAAATTCATCGACACCAGGTCCCAATCCTGAAACTAATTGCGCAGAATCTTTTGCGGTAGTAAATCCATAACATCCACCACCGGAAAGTTTTAGATAAGTTAGTGGACCTAATTTACCTTTGTCCAGAAACATATATTTCCCAGACAACCAAATTTTCGATACAGCAGATTCCTCAAAATCCAATAATCGCGACCCTCCACCCGTGATCGATTTTTCCTTTTCCGTTTCAACAGTTGTGTATCTTATATCAATTCCTACATCTAAGTGATTCAAAACACCGTAACCAAGTCGCACACTGTAAGAATTCTTAATCATCTTCTTTAAACCCAAACCATCTGATAAGTCAACCATTTCCTCCTTATTATTATTCCACTTTTGAGTTGCATCAATTGTTTTAAATGCTACTCGAGGCCAAATTGCCCCTTTCATTATTCCTTTGGGACAACCCATAACTTCCTCGGCAAATACTCCGCTAAATAAAATCAACACAACAAACAAAAGAGACAAAGTCGACCGTTTCATTTTAACCTCCTTTATATTATTTATAGCCGTCTATATTAGTTAGATTAATCTAACATATGAAGATAAATATAACTTTTCCCTTGTCAATAGAAATATTCAAAAGAGAAATTTAATTTTGGAGACTATAATAGGATTGCTAAAACTCAACCTTCAATCCAAAGGTCGGAAGCAGCGGAAACATTGTAATCTCATCCTTGTCATACTCTCGCTCATCATAGGATTCTTCGAAAGTATAAGCATATATATTTTTTCTATTGTAAACGTTTAGAATTTGAAAATACCACTCAATATAAGCCCCTTTAAATTTCGATCGATGTGAAATGGCAAGGTCTAATCTTTGATATGCAGGAACTCGTCGGTTATTATACCCACCATAATAAAATTCAATCTGCCCATATCCCGGATCAATCCAATCCTCGTCGATCCAAGGCATCCAGTATTTACCGATAGGTTCGGTATAAGGCATTCCAGACGTAAATACCCATGTAGCCGATAGATACCAACCCTTTCCGAATTTTCTTGATAAATACATATTCACTTGATGACGTTTGTCGTGTTTTGGATAAAATGGTTCTCCGTTTGCGAAATCGTCGAATTTGTTGATGGCGTATCCCAACGAATATGAAACCCATCCATTCCAATTTCTGTGATTAACTCTTGCCATAAAATCTACGCCAAAACTTTCCCCAGAACCACTTTCGAACATTTTAGTAAAATTCTCGGTAAAAAAACGTTTGTGTCGCAATATATCACCCATTCGCTTGTAGTATAAATCGACGGAGATAGGTGCGAAATTCAAATGCTCTGTTTCAGCTCTTAGAACAAAATGATCAGCCCATGTGGGTTTAATTTTATCGTCAACTAATACCCAAGTGTCGAATAAGGATAATCCCAGTTCCTCGAATTTTGGCACAGTTTGAAAGAACTGGTAATAACGACCAATAGAAAATTTAGCTCTGCTTTTTTCATCGATTGTCCTTTGAATGTATAATCGTGGAGAAATTCTGTTATAACCACCTGAACCACAATATTCCCAACGAAGTCCAGTACCAAGTCTCCACAACGGAGTGAATCGATATTCATCCTGACCATAACCAGCAAGGAGAACAGAGCTATTGTCCCATTTCCATATTCTTCCACCTTCCTCAAGAATATCGGCAAGATTCTTAATACGCATAAATTTTATCATTCCGCCATATTCTATTTCATGTTTTCCAATCGCTGTGTTCAAATCAGCCTTTAGAGTTAAATCTCTTACAATGTCGTTGAGAAATTCTGAATGTTCACTATGAAACACATCATCACTCTGGCTATATGCTAGTAAAAAATTTCCGAAATGTGTATTGCTTAAAAGATGTGAATAGTTAGCAGAAAAAGTCCAGTTACCCCATGCAAGCTTTATTTCTTCTTCTTCTTCTGGGTCGTCCTCCTCTAAATCGAAATTATCGCGACCGTAATACGCCGATAACATGAGTTTGTCCGCTTTTGGCAAATCGAATGTAACTTTGCCGTGAACATCGGTGAAATAATAAGGTAAATGACCTTCAATTATACCCCATTTATCCATACAACTTGTAACAACATCGATGTATGTCCTTCGAGCAGAAAACATCCAAGAACCCAAATCTTTTATAGGTCCTTCAACCATAGCCCTCGACGATAGAAGGCTAATAGCTGCACTTCCATGCAAATTGTATCTGTCGCCTTCCTTGTTGACGACCTCGATAACCGAGCCTATTCTTCCACCCCACTTCGCAGGAAAGCCACCCTTAATTAAATTTACCTCTTTTATAGCATCGACATTAAAAGCTGAAAACACTCCACCTAAGTGGTTTACATTGTATATATCGATACCATCGATTGTAATAAGATTATGCGAGGGAGTACCACCCCATATATACAGTGCGCTTGAAAAATCACTCGTTGTAGTTACACCCGGAAGTAGATGCATAGATCTAAAAAGATCTGGTTCGGCAATTTGCGGAAGCTTTTGAATTTGCTTAGATTGAAGGAGAATACGACCAGTCAATATGCTTCTCTCCCCGATATCTCGATGAGCAGTTACAACAATTTCTTCACCCACTTCGGGTGCAGGATATAAATTAACATTATACCAATATTCATCATCCACCTTGAGAATCACATTATGGCTCTTAGGTTTATATCCAACATAAGATGTTATAATTTTGTATTCTCCTGCTGGTAAACCATCCAACAAGTAGAACCCTTTAAAATTAGTCGTGGTACCATACGGTTGCTTATCTATATAAATATTTGCATATGGAAGCGGTTCTCCGTTTGTGCTGTCTTTGACAAAACCGGAAATCGACGCAGCAGATATAATTTGCATGGTAAAAAGCATCGACAACGCAATTTTTAAATAACTTTTCAAGTTTATACCTATATTAAGAAATATTATCTATTCTTTGTCCTTCTTTTCAATAATCTTTAAACTTAATTCCTCGAGTTGTTCTATATCAACTTCAGTGGGAGACCCATCCATAAGCGATTGTGCCGCAGTAGTTTTTGGGAAAGCTATAACCTCCCGAATAGAATCCTGTCCCGCGAGAATCATCGCAAGTCTGTCAAAACCAAATGCAATACCGCCATGTGGTGGAACACCATATTCAAAAGCCTCGAGCAGGAACCCAAACTTTTTCTGAACTTGTTGTGTATTCATTCCTAAAAGTCTAAATATTCGATTCTGAAGCTCTGGTTTATGAATCCTGATCGATCCTCCAGCTATCTCGTATCCATCCATTACAAGGTCATACGCATCAGCAAGGACAGATAACGGATCTGATTCCAAAAGAGCGATGTGTCCCTTTACAGGAGATGTAAACGGGTGATGTGATGGAGTTATTCCTTTGGGGTTCTCTTCATTAGGTTCGAACAAGGGGAAATTAATAATCCAGAGAACATTGTGGGTCGATTTATCGATCAATCCCAACTCCGACGCTAACATAACTCGCAATCCGCCAAGAACTTTAGCTGCAACCTCACTCCTATCGGCAACGAAAAACAACATGCAATCCTCAACGAGATTTTCATTAAGGCGTTTAATTAGTTTTACTTTAAATTCACTCGTGAGAAATTTTGCAATTCCACTCTCAAATTTACCATCTATAAACTTAGTATAAGCCAAACCCTTTGCACCCCATTCCTTAGCTAATTCAGCAAGTCGGTCGATCTTCTTACGGGAGAACTGAGAAGCTTTAGGTATTGGAAATGTTCGAACAACACCATTTAAAACCTCCTTCTCGAAAACGCCAAATCCACAATTCGGTACAATATCAGTTATATCATGAATCTCAATAGGAATTCTTAAATCGGGCTTATCTGAACCGTAACGCAATATCGCTTCGTCATAAGTCATACATCTAAACGGTAGCGGAAGAACAAAACCGATAGTTTTATGCAAAATATGAGCCATCAATCTCTCTGCTACATGCATAATATCTTTGGCGGATGTAAATGACATTTCAATATCAATTTGAGTAAATTCCGGCTGTCGATCCGCACGAAGGTCTTCATCTCTGAAACAGCGTGGTAACGAATAGTACTTATCGAAACCAGCAACCATAAGTATTTGCTTGTATATCTGAGGAGACTGAGGAAGCGCATAGAACCTTCCGGGAAACGTTCGGCTCGGAACCAAATAGTCACGGGCTCCTTCGGGAGTTGATTTTGTCATATATGGCGTCTCTATTTCAATGAAATCTTCTGAATTCAAAAATTCCCTTGCAGCGGAAGCTGCTTTATGGCGTATTATAAGGTTTTTCTGCATAATAGGTCGTCTCAAATCGAGATATCTATATCTCAAACGTGTTTCCTCTGTGGCGTTAATCTTATCCTCAATAGAAAATATCGGTGTTTTCGATCTTGAAAAAATTGTCAAGCTTTCAGCAACAACTTCAACATTGCCGGTTAACATTTTAGGATTTCGCGCATCGGATGGTCTAAGTACAACAGTACCTATGATGTTAACTACATCCTGTGATTTGAGTGATTCTGCTTTCTCGAAAAGTTCCTTATTCTCCGGTCTAAAATTAATTTGAATTTCACCGTACCGATCTCTTAATACAACAAAAAGAACACCACCAAAATTCCTTTTATGCTGAACCCATCCTGCAAGTGTAACCTGTGAACCTACATTATTTTTCCTTAAATCTCCGCATGTGTGCGTTCTAAACACAGTTAACTCCTTTCAAAGTTAATAGATATAATAGGAGTTGTATCATTCAATAAACATTTACCAAATTTTCAGCAGGATTAATCTATCTAATCCTCCTGATTTTAATCTGTTGGACAAGAGGATTAATATTCACAACCTTCGATTTTGACTTATCATCCTTTAATGTTAAACAAAAACCTGTGCTGTCAATCTTATATAAGATTTCTCCGTTTAATATCATTTCAGCATATTCATCCTTCACAAAGTCCTCGAATACCAAAGAATCAATTGTTTTCGGCAAATGTCCTTTTGCAACATAGTAGCGAAATAATTGTCTTTGATATTCCTTAAAGATTTCTCCGGATTGAGGCTCAGATTCCGGTGGTTTATATCGGTTCATATGAGAATAAAATGCATTAGCAAAGATAATCACTAATACAAGAAAACTACCAACTAGTACAATTTTTTTCTGAAACTCGCTCATTATTAAATACTGATTATTTAAATCATATAATAATTCATATTGTAAAGTATTAAATCATTCCAAAGCGTCATCAAATAAAGCTCGAATAATGCCATCATTCCATATATACCACCAATCTGGAATAGAATCGCCATCTGTATCACTTTCATTGCAACAAACTGCAGCGATATACAAAAAAGGTGGATCATTCTCATAATATATGAAATAATCGTAAATGTGATTTTTTCTAAATCTAAAAGGCAATAGTTGCATGTCAGGAGACTGTTTTTGGTTGTTATTTATCGCAGGGATAAAAATCTGAGTAAATTGAGCAGTAGAATCACTTCCGTATTTCCCAAATTCGGAATAAAAATTTTGTTTAGCTGCCCATATGTGGTTGAGAATTTCAAACGCCTCCTTTTGCTTTCCTCGGACGAAGGCTAATCTATATGTTGGAATTGCCATGGCAGAAAGCACTCCGATGACAAGAATAAGTAAGCATATTTCTATAATGAGAGATTTTATCTTCATCGTTGATCCCTATTTTAAATAATTCCTAATATCAACTTGATAATGCCTATTGTCCATTACAATTTAAAAAAAAGAAAGACATTTTTAAAAATCCAATAAAACTGGAAGTATAACTCAAACTCTTCTTAATTAAGTATAAAAAAAGCGTCCCCAAAAAAAAGAAACGCTTTTATTTTCCTATTTTGGATCGATATCAGAATATCACGCCTTGATCGATCATTGAATCTGCCAGTTTAACGAAACCCGCAATATTTGCGCCATCGACATAGTTAACAAACGTGCCATCATGAGAAGCGCCATGAGTAACGCACTGCTCGTGAATATCCTTCATAATTTGATGGAGCTTACCATCGACTTCTTCACGAGACCACTGTAATCGAAGGCTGTTTTGTGACATTTCAAGTCCGCTAACTGCAACGCCACCAGCATTTGCAGCTTTACCGGGTCCAAATAAAATCTTATTTTCAAGGAAAACATCTATAGCTTTGAGTGTGCTCGGCATATTTGCACCCTCAGAAACACATACACAACCGTTTTTAATAAGTTCTTTCGCATTATCGACGTCGATTTCATTTTGAGTCGCGGATGGTAGTGCAACATCACATGGAATACCCCAAGGACGCTTGCCTTCATAATATTCACAACCAAATTTTTCTGCATATTCTCTTATTCTGCCGCGTCTAACATTCTTTAGATCTTTAACCCATTCAAGCTTTTCAACGTTAATGCCATCTTTGTCGTATATACAACCATTGGAATCGGAAAGTGTAATAACTTTAGCACCAAGTTGAATAGCTTTTTCAGTTGCACCTTGGGCAACATTTCCGGAACCGGAAATAGCGCAAATTTTTCCTTTTATCGTTTCTGCACGAGTTTTAAGCATTTCCTCGGCGAAATACACTTGACCATATCCTGTGGCTTCTGGTCGAACTCTGCTTCCCCCCCAGTTAAACTTTTTACCAGTAAAAATACCAGTAAAAGTATTTTTCAACCTTTTAATTTGCCCGAATAGATAACCTATTTCACGAGCTCCAACGCCTATGTCGCCAGCAGGAACATCGATGAATTGCCCTATATGTCTCCAAAGTTCGTTTGCAAATGCTTGACAGAAACGCATAACTTCGGCATTAGATTTGCCCTTGGGATCAAAATCAGAGCCGCCTTTACTGCCACCCATTGGAAGTGTCGTAAGCGAATTTTTTAATTGTTGTTCAAATGCAAGGAACTTGAGAATACTTAGATTAACGGTAGGATGGAATCGAAGTCCACCTTTGTATGGACCTATCGCACTATTCATCTGAATTCGAAAGCCGCGGTTAACCTGAATATTTCCGTTGTCATCAACCCATGTTACACGAAAAATAATTATCCTCTCAGGTTCAACCAGACGCTCAAGAATTTTAGCTTCCTGATATTTTGGAGTCCTTTCAACAACAGGCAATACAGACTTCACAACCTCATAAACCGCTTGATGAAATTCAGGTTCATTTGGATGCGTTTTATAAAGTTTGTTCATAAATGCATCTAATTTATCAGACATTTTTCCTCCTTTGAGGTTTTACAAAGTTTAAAGGCTTCTAAGTTCGAAAAACTTATGAAGGCGTGTCTATTTTGTCAATGTAAATCTTGTGAAATTTTTTACAATCTCAGAAAACATCTAAAGTTTTTTTAAGCAAAGAATCGAACCGAAACTTTCCGTATATTAGGATAAGAAAAATAATCATGTTTATAAAATGAATTTTATAACTTATAATAAAGTATTAAAAGATAAATCGATGACAAATTATCAGAAATCATTATTAATACTTTCATTAATTCTAATTGTTCTACAAGGAATTATTGTTTCAGTAATAGGATTAAATCGCAATCCTTGGGGCGATGAAGGTCATTTTGTTGAAACAATAAACGAATTCGGGAAAAATCCCTTCTTTATACAAATAACAAATTACAAGGAAGTAACACCACCTCTTGTATTTGTAATTTATGCCTTTTGGGGGAAAATATTTGGCTTCGAAATTTATATACTTCGAATATTATCTTTAGTAATAGCATATCTCACATATTTGCTTTTTCACAAATTATTATATGACTTTTTTAACAATTCAAAAATAGCAATATTAGTTACTTTATTTTTTGCCATTAATCCATACATGATGGGTTTTAGCATATTTGTTTACACCGATATGTTAGCAATTTTATTTCTATTACTATGTTGTATTGCGATTTATCATAGTAACTCTACACTTTTGGCGATTTCTGGTGCATTAACTCTTTTATGCCGGCAATATATGGTTTTCGTTTTAGTTGCAGCATTCATCTTCTTCCTCCTGAAATATTTTTTAAGAAAAAACAGAGTGTTGTTAGAAATGATTCTCACCAGCACAATTGCATTGATTCCAATTGTAATTCTTTTTATTATTTGGAAAGGATTTGCTCCTCGCTTGGGTCGAGAACTTTGGATTATTAGAAATGTTTCCGTTTTCAATTTAAATAGCATAACTCTCTATATTTGTCTCATCCCAGTTTATCTTTTCCCAATTGTAATCCTAAGATGGAATTATTTTTACTCGGATCGAAAACTAATGATAACCTCTTTTTTTGCATCTTTTTTATACTGGTTATTTCCTGTGATGCCATCAAGAGTTACAGTTGAGCAAATGGGAATTCATACTGTCGGATTATTTCACAAATTAATGTTTCGAATTCTGGGATTTAGACTATGGGATCAGATTCCTTTTTTCGTGTTATTTTTCTTTGGTTTACCGGTAATCCTATTCATTATCAGGGACATATACAGAAAATTGAAATTCAAAGAAATAGATTATTTGTTCTTTTTAAATCTTTCAGTACTTTCGTTCCTTTTCCTTATGCAGCTCTCCTATCAAGTTTGGGAGAAGTATTTCTTGCCAATTATTCCAATTTTGGCAATTAGAATTCTGATGATTAAGAAGGGAATTAATAACAATTCCACACAACTTGGGAAAGCTTCTATTAAACATTTTTAGGATAAATAAATTACTAAAGAAGATTAAAAATTTATATCTTCTCCGAAAAATATACCATTAATTAAATATCAAAAATCAAGAAGATAAATTTGTAAGAACAATACGTATAAATTTAAAAGTAAATATACTACAGTGTCTTTATCATACTTATAAATAAAATGCTAAATATATTACTACATAGAATTTGATAACTTTTACAGGTTATGTATGTTTATTATGTAAAGGAGTGAAATGCGAGGAATAAAAGCATATATCCTTCCAACAATTGCAATTCTGGCTTTAGGCTATATTTGGTTAATACAAATTAAAGATTATATTACACATGTAGATGATTATCATTGGGATTTTAAAATTTATTACTATGCTTCTGAAGCTTTAAAAGATGGCGTTAATCCTTACGATAATGAAAGCTTAGATAAATATTCGAAGGGTGCAACTCTCAGAATGCCTTATTTATATAATCCTCTTTTTCTATACATATTTCGCTTTTTTAACCTTTTTAAACTCGATACCGCAATCTTTATTTACCTTTTTCTAAAGTTCGTTGCTCTTATTATTTTATATTTCCTCTGGTTAAGAATCTATAATAGCGAATTCAGTTTAACTCATGCTGCCATTCTTTTTGCGATAATGACTTTCTCTTTCAATACAGCATTGTTAGGTGACATCGGAACAGGAAATATTTCTACATTCTTATACCTTTTTGTATGGATTGCGATCTACTTTCTCATTAATCAAAAATTTTTTCTATTCGCAACAATCATCAGTCTTGTTGCACTAATAAAACTCTCACCCATTATATTTCTCTTAGTTCTCTTGTTGGATAATACTACAAAAAGCAAACGAGCCTTCTTTGGAGGAATATTAGTCTTTGCTGCCCTTATGATTACATCCTTCGTTGTTTGGCCACAGTATTTAAAAGCACTACAAGAAATTCCATTTCATTTTGCTGGTGGAGGTGGTATTTATAAGCCTACTCTCAGAGTAATGCTTAGAGAATTCAATCTTTTTAGATTCTTCAGAATCTCTGACATTATTTATCTTTTTGCTTCTGGTGTTATGATTTACATCACTGTAAAGACAATTCGAAATAAATCGAAGTTGAAAATATTTTCAAAATCTAACATAGAAAACATTATGTGGTTGTTAACATTGTACGCTATAATTACTCTATATTTTAAATGCTACGATTATATTCTTCTGGTCTTCCCAGTATTTTACTTTTTCACAAGATATAAAAACGTACCGGGAGAATTGCTCTTCCTATTTGTTATCCTAGGCACAGGAGTAAAGTTTGTTCCAACTATAAAGGAGTTCTATAACATTGTTGTTTTGCAATACTATCCACTTATTATAGTCATTATTCTATGGTTTGCATATTACTGTAAGTTAAAAAGTCACACAAGACAATGCAACATTTCCTGATGTTTTTATAGAGCATTTTGAAAGAACTTACTGTCCTGCAAAATAATTTGGAGGATATAAAAAAGGGCGTCTTTCGACGCCCTTAATTCTCTGAAATTGAATAATGAATGGTGACTTATTATATTTTCCTATAGGAGCATCTTCTCCATTTGGGATAAATCTCCTTAGAAAGGAGGTGATCCAGCCCCACGTTCCCGTAGGGCTACCTTGTTATAACTTCGTCCCAGTTACCAATCCCACCTTGGATAATGGCTGTCCTTGGAAGGCTTTGCTCATCATCTTTAGGTGTTACCAACTTCCAGGACGTGATAGGCGGTGTGTACAAACCCCGGGAACGTATTCACCGCAGCCTGCTGATCTGCGATTACTAGCGATTCCAACTTCACGGGGTCGAGTTGCAGACCCCGATCCGAACTGAGGGAGGCTTTTACGATTTGCTAGACCTTGCAGTTTCGCTTCGTTCTGTACCTACCATTGTAGCACGTGTGCAGCCCTGGGTATAAAGGCCATGCGGACTTGACGTCATCCCCACCTTCCTCCCGGTTAACCCGGGCAGTCTCGTTAGAGTGCCCAGCATCACAAGGACCTGCTGGCAACTAACGATAGGGGTTGCGCTCGTTGCGGGACTTAACCCAACATCTCACGACACGAGCTGACGACAGCCATGCAACACCTGTCATAGCCCCCTGGCAGGCAAGCCTCCAGGGTCATTACCTTTTCAGGTTCTTACCACTATGATGTCAAACCCAGGTAAGGTTCTTCGTGTTGCCTCGAATTGAGCCACATGCTCCACCGCTTGTGCGGGGTCCCGTCAATTCCTTTGAGTTTCAACCTTGCGGCCGTAGTTCCCAGGCGGCAGGTTTAACGCGTTTGCTGCGGCTCTGAGAGATATACTCCCAAAACCTAACCTGCATCGTTTACAGCGTGGACTACCAGGGTATCTAAACCTGTTTGCTCCCCACGCTTTCGTCCCTGAGCGTCAGTAACAGACCAGGGGGCTACCTTCGTCATTGGCGTTCCTCACGATATCTACGCATTCCACCGCTACACCGTGAATTCCACCCCCCGCTTCTGTACTCAAGGGCTGCAGTATCGAGTGCAGTTTCAGGGTTGAGCCCTGAGATTTCACACTCGACTTACAGTCCCGCCTGCGGACCCTTTAAGCCCAGTAAATCCGCGCAACGCTAGCGCCCTACGTTTTACCGCGGCTGCTGGCACGTAGTTGGCCGGCGCTTATTCACAAGGTACCGTCAGTTACGAGTTGTATTAGAACTCGTAGGATTCTTCCCCTGTAAAAGGAGTTTACAACCCGAAGACCGTCATCCTCCACGCGGCGTCGCTGCATCCTGCTTTCGCAGATTGTGCAAAATTCCCTACTGCTGCCTCCCGTAGGAGTCGGACCCGTGTCTCAGTGTCCGTGTGACCGATCATCCTCTCAGACCGGCTACCCGTCTTAGGCTTGGTGAGCCATTACCTCACCAACAACCTGATAGGCCGCGGACCCCTCCCCAAGCGGTAGCTTGCATCAGAGGCCACCTTTGACTCGAAAGCCACATCCGGTATTATCTTTAGTTTCCCAAAGTTATCCCGAACTTAGGGGTAGGTAATCCACGTGTTACTCACCCGTTCGCCGCGCTAATATCCCATTGCTGAGAGTTCACGCACGACTTACATGTATTAGGCACGCCGCCAGCGTTCGCGCTGAGCCAGGATCAAACTCTCCATTCAATCATAAATAGATTATTTTCCTGCTCAAAATAACTGTTAGCATCTTTTCAGACGCTACAGCCGCTTAAAGATCACCACTCATATTCTATTTTCAAAGAACAAAAATCTACTATAACTCTTTAAAGAGTCATTTCATAATCATTTCTTACATTAAAATAGTATAAAGTTTTATTTTTATAACAATCCGATTAAAAATAAACTTCCAGCAGGAACAAATTTAAAGATCACTCGAATGAAGTCAAGCAAAAAGATTTTTTATTTAAATAGAAAAATCACTATCCAAAATTGTTACATATTCTGAAAACAAATCCTCAAACATTTGCTCTTATTAAAAATTCATTCTATTATAATATGAAATTTAATTGGAACACAGAAATTCTACTTATCTATGTAAATCAAAGTAATTATATTCAAAAAGTATTTAATATATATTCAAAGTACTTAAAATGAATTCGAGAGAAAGAACAACCATTTGGGTTATTATTTTAATCGCATTAGTCTTACGATTAAGTTTTCTATTCTTTGGCTTACCTCATGGATACTGGCATGATGAGGATTTCAACATTTCGAAATCCATAAGAATGGCTGTTACAGGAGATATGAACCCACATAATTTTATTTACCCATCTTTTTTATTTTACTTCATGTTGATTGTTGGAAGTGCAGCATGGTGTTTGTTTAAATTTCTAGGTTTAGCACCAGATTGGAATCTTTTCTGGTTAAGCTATAATTCCGATACAACAATATTTTCAATTTTAGGTCGCGGATCGTCTGTCATAATTGGAATTATCATAGTCTGGGTAACTTACAAAATTTCAAAACATGTCCTTGGCAAATATTCATTTTTTCCAACATTATTGGTTGCAATTTCCCCACTATGTATTGTTGAATCTCAAAGATTTGCACCAGATATATTTATGACAATGTTCGTTGCTTTATCGGTTCTATTCGCAGTAAAATATTACCACAAAAACAAGATAAAAAACTTGTTATTATCAGCAATCTTCGCTGGTTTTGCTGCTTCAACAAAATACCTTGGCGGTATTGTCCTCGTTGCACCTATAGTTTCACAACTTTACATATCTCGCCTAACTCGAAAATCAATTAGGAGAATTATTTTAGCTATTATCGTTACTCTATTAGTCTTCTTTATTATAACACCTTATATTCTTATTAATCCAGCCCAATTTGTAAAAAACTTTGCAGGAAATATATTCCATATGTCCGAGGGTCATTTAGGTTTCGAAAATCGTTCTATTGGATTATTCCAGAATTTTTACAATCTGGACTATGCACTGGGAACATTGGGTTTTATTGCTTCAATCATAGGGATCTTTTTCATCCCTAAAGAAAAAAGGAAACTCACTATTATAATTCTTTCATTTCTAATTGTATTCCTCCTCGTAATGTTTTTCTGGAAAGTTGTATTCGCCCGGTATACATTGCTCATTGTCCCCATTGTAGCAATTGGTTGTGGATTTTTCATCAATAAGATTGCTTTAAAAAATAAACTTATTGCATTTTTAATTTCTGGAATAATTCTCATTGAACCTATGGCTTATAATATAGGATGGATTCGATATCTTCATTTGCCAATAACTTATGATATTGCACGGGAATGGATAGTTGAGAATATACCTTCAGATAAAACAATCGTTGCAGTGGATACAAGACTATTTCTCTGGGATTACAATGAACTTAAATCAAATTACGAAACGATCAAGAAAACCAATCCCTCCGATACAATTCTCGTAACTACAAGAATGGCTTTCCTAGAAAAAACACATAATAAGAAAATTATATATATGCCGATAAAATATCTTAAACATCCATCAAAAAAATCGAGTATTCGCGAAATAGGGAAAAAGATTGTTAAGCACTATATCAAATCAATCAAACTGCAAGACGATATTTTTGAAGATCCGGTTGAGTTCCTTAGACACAACAATGCCGACTATTACATTCTTACAACACATTACAGCAATCGTCTACTTGCACATCCTGAATTATATCCAGAAGCATTAATTTTTTATTCTACGATAAAAGATTCTGGTGAATTGGTTTATTCCATTGGAAACCCCAACCCTCCTTCCCCTACTCCATCGCTCAAGGTCCTTTTCCGTCCAAAATATTGCGGAAATCGAATAGAAATTTACATTCTTTCTGAGAGTTTTCGACCCATATAGTTTTTTCTTGTTTATAAAATTCATCGATACTATTATATTTTAGATTGAGCTAACAAATTTTTAGAAATGAATGAGCTATCATCGACATTAGAGGATTATCTTGAGGCAATTCTTTTACTCCAGTATGAAAAAGGAGTTGCTCGGGTAAAAGATATAGCCAAGATAATGAAAGTCAAACCATCCTCAGTTACAGCTGCTATTTCTCGATTAGTTGCAGCAAACTATGCAGAACACGAGAAATATGGATATATTCGTCTTACAGCGAACGGCAAAAGGATAGCAAAAAAAGTATACAGCAAACATGAAATACTCGTACAATTTCTTAATGATCTTTTGGGAATAGATGAAAACACCGCAATACCTCAGGCATGCAATATAGAGCATTATATTGGAAAAAACACAAAATACCGACTAATTCAGCTTCTAAAATTCTTTGAAGAAAATCCTGATATAGAAAAATTATGGCGAGATTATCTTGTTAAAAACAATAAACAGTCTTAGCGTAATTAAAACTAATCCCTTAATGCGTTTTCAAAGCATCAATACGTGGTTCATAAGAGAGTTACTATACACATTGTGATTTTTTACTACATAATCTTTTAATATAATTCTAACAAATATCTCAATCAATATCGGTTAAATCCGCATCCTGAATAAGGTCGGGGCGTCTTTCTAATGTGAGCCTAATCGATTCTTTTCGTCTCCATTCATCTATAGCCTTGTGATTCCCCGAAAATAACACATCGGGTACTTTCTTGCCCAAAAATTCTCTCGGACGGGTAAAATCGAAAGCAGACAAAATATTCACATCTGACGAGAATGAATCTGTATTAGAAGAAAGCTCATCTCCAAGAAAACCGGGGATATTTCTAATAATCGCATCGATCATAATCATTGTTGGTAACTCACCACCCTGAAGAACATAATCACCCACAGAAAATTCTTTAGCGTTCATCAAATACACAATTCGCTGATCGAAACCCTTATATCTCCCACTAAAAAATACTAATGATTTTTGCTGAGCAAGTTCTCGCGCATACTTCTGCGTGAATAACACACCTCTTGCTGAGGGAACAATACTATTGCAATCTACTCGGATACTTTCTGGGATCGACTTGAATGCATCAATAACAGGTTCCGGTTTGATAACCATTCCACTACTACCACCGTAAGGGATATCATCCACAGTTCTATGTAAATCCTTAGTAAAATCCCTAAAATTTACCAGCTTAAATTCAAGTAGATTATTTTTCTGGGCTTTTGCAACAAGACCATGATTAAGATACGACGAGAAAAGCTCAGGGAATATCGTTAGAATATAAATTTTCATTAAGCTTAAACCTTTCAATCCTTAGAATCGATAAATTTACGGTTCATTAGTTAGTTTCTCAGCCAAAATAGTAGCACTGCCACACGACCTAAATGCCTCGAAAAATTCCTTTGCAACAATATATGCCTCACCTGCAATGGCTTCCTTGTTTTCTTCGGGAATGGAATCTATATCTTTTTTAAACTGCATTGTGGCATATTTGATATCTTTATTGTTAATCTTCGCCCATTCTGTCATTTGCTTGAAAAGGTCTGCCGGGAAATGTTTATGAGAAATATTCTGCCAAATAGTTCCCACATTCCCTTTGCGGATTCCGTGGTCAGCAAATTTACCCATAAGGTGAAGAGGAGTACCCGTGATTCCATGTTGAGCTATTGAAACATTCCATTTACGAACGGAGTTGAAAATATCCAATGTTCGCTCGAGATCAATATGAATCTCTTCCCCCGGTGCATAGTTTCCATGTTTTGAGCCATTAGAAATTGCTAAAAGATTGGGGTGAACACCTGCCAAATTTAACGCTTCAATGAATTTTACAGCCTCACCAACAGTAGTCAATTTACCTGCGGACCCAGCAATCTCACCGACCTCAACCTCAAGACCTAATCCCCATTCTATAACCGGAACTGCTAACCTAATTGAGACTGCAATATTGTATTCCAGTTCTAAATACGATGCATCGATTGCAAAACTAGTGTATCCTGCTTTGTATTGTGCATTCATGAGATCTTCGTCATATTTTACTACATCTTCAGTAGGTTCTTTAACAGTTGTATGATCGGCATGGATAAAGAAAGGCATTGAAAATCTTTCTTTCCAAGCATAGTTAATTATTTCCTCAACATACTTCTTGGGGGTTTGTCCTGTATATCCTCCAGATAGATTAGCTTCGGTTTTAGCAAGTTCAAATGCAACAATTGAATCCATCTCCTCAGCGGCACGCATTATTCCCGGTATAACAAGCGGAATTCGCGCATTACAAGCCATTATTATTAACTTATCATCGATTATTGCATCGAAGATGTCTTTTGAATTCATAACTAATAACTGCGAATTCTCACCAATAATATTCAATATATTATCTGGTCGTCTGGCTAACAATTTTTCACGTTGAGAATCAGTCACAATTTCCTCCTCTAAATGTAAATAAAGAATGAAATTACATAATTAAGTCAAGTAATATTGATGTTTTTCAAAGCATTTGTATAATTAATGGCAATATCTCTTAAAATTTGCTGTTATAATACACTGAATTTAATATACTTGAATCTTAACTTAAACTATTAGCATAATATAAAATTTCCCATTAATATTTATTTTATGAGAATTCAATACTTGATATTTTTAGAGAAAAAGCATTATTTATATATCCTCAAAACATTCAATAAAACTTGCTCCGCTCGAGGAGGACATATATGAGAGACTATCTATTATGGTTTATTATCGGTGGTGTGTTTATAATCACTGAGATATTTGTACCCGGTTTTGTACTAATCTGGTTTGGAATCGGTGCGATTATAGCGGGTTTTTCAGCTCTTTTAGGCACAAGTCAACCGTTTCAAATTGCGATATTCTTTGTGATATCAATAGCCTCCCTTGTTATAACAAAAGTATTCATGAAAAAGAAGGAGGAAAAAGAAACGTATAAAGTTGGCGCAGAGCGATTAGTTGGCAAAACAGCTATTGTTACAAAAACAATTATTCCAGGATATTTTGGAGAAGTTAAGATCGAGGGGGAGCTCTGGATTGCACAAGCTAACGAGAAAATCCGTTACGACGAAAAAGTTATAATTGAAAAGATCGATGGCGCACATCTGGTTGTATACAAAATAAATTTGTCATAGATTTAACCAAGGAGGTATTATGTTTACCATTTTGATTGTAATAATAGCGTTTTTCCTCTTCATAATAGTAGCATCCTCGATAAGAATTATCCGACCATGGCAAAAGGGAGTGGTGGAATTTTTAGGACGATACAATAGAACAGTGACCGCAGGATTGAGAATTATTATACCATTCTTCGAGAAAATACGCAAAGTTGATATGCGAGAACAGGTTGTTGACATTCCCCCTCAAGAGGTAATAACGAAAGATAATGTTGTCGTTGCTGTTGATGCTGTGGTCTATTACGAAATTACTGATCCCATCAAAGTGCTTTACAATGTTGCTAATTTCTATCTTGCATCCACAAAATTAGCCCAGACCAACCTTCGTAACGTAATAGGAGACCTTCAACTCGATGAGTCACTGACTTCACGGGAAAAAATAAATACAACACTTCGAACAATTCTCGATGAGGCAACGGATAAATGGGGTGCACGAATAACCCGAGTGGAGCTTCAACGAATCGAACCACCAAGTGATGTTACCGCCGCAATGCACCGTCAGATGAAAGCTGAACGTGAACGTCGAGCTGTGATTCTCGAAGCGGAAGGAATTAAGCAATCTGCAATTCTCAAAGCTGAAGGTGAAAGACAGGCGAGAATATTAAGAGCAGAAGGTGAAGCGGAAGCAATTAAAAAAGTAGCAGATGCCGACAAATTCAAGCTCCTAACCGTTGCTGAAGGTGAAGGACAAGCTATAGAACGCGTTTATAACGCTATTCACAATGGTAATCCAACGCCGGATCTTATAACAATCAAATATTTAGAAGCTCTTGCAAAGATCGCAGATGGAAAAAGCAGCAAGATGTTTATTCCATATGACGCATCAGCAACACTCGGTTCACTGGCAATGGTTAAGGAGATTTTCACAGATATGAAACCAGATAAAGGTTCGGAACAGTAAATTCTTGATTCTATAGAGTATTAAAATCGTAAATTGAGCACTTTTGTAAATTAAGAATAAAAAGTTCAAATGCTTTAAAATAATGCCAAAACAGACCTAAAACATCGTTGGGAGGAAATATGACATTAAAGCTCGTAATAATCTCTTTAATAATTGTAGGTTCAGTTTATGGTGTGTGTTTCAGTGCTTTCCAAGGTGTTCAATTCGGTTCGCCAATTCAAAATATCGGTGAGAACAAACCGGAGGGAATAAGCTCTGATTTCGTTGAAGGTATTGGCAAATATACGTTCAACGATAAGGTGATAAACAGAGATGCCAGAATAATTTTCTATTTCGGTGCTGAGGATATGTCAGTTATTGGGAGTGAAGTTGAAATAATTGCAACACCGATTAATTTCCGTGAAATATTTTGGGATATTTATAACAAATATCTTAAACCGTATAAAGAACACTTTGACCAAACAATGGAATATTCTGAGTTTGTACCGGAGGGAAAGCTTGACACTGGTGCTGAAATTGCGCAAGGTTTCCTCGAATGGGAAATCCAGATTTTGGATCGATGCAATGGAGAATTAACATTACAGGCTATGGCTTTCGATGAAACAAAAGTTTTGATTAAGCTTTTAAGTTTATCCAAGAAATATATCGAGCTTATGTGGGTGGATATCGAGAAGCAAATAGAAAGTGAAGAAAATACGCAAGGTGTTGATTTCCCAAATTCTGAATGAAAATCGATCCTACTTAAGATCGATTAGGTTGTATTTTTTGTGTTATTATCTATTCGTTAATCTTGGTTTATAGTTTAAAATTATCTATATTAATTTAGAATTCTTTTGATAGAATAAACTTATTCAAGAGATCATTTTGATTAAGCTAATAATAAAATTAATTTAATAAATTATTTCAAAAAGGAGTATTAAATATGAACGTTATATATAAAATATTACCATTGTTAATTGTTCTTTTTTCATTGGGATTTTCTGGGGAACTCGGTAGAATCACGGAATCCGACAATGCAGTATATGGTGATGGTCGATGGCTTAAAGTAATAACTCCCTCAAAAAACGAAGAGATAAAAGAAAAATTGTCGATCAAACTCGATGTTTCTCCAATGGCGGATTCAGTTCTGTTTGTTTTTTTCCAATACCCACCTGTAAAAGATACAATCGCACCATTCGAGGTTACCTACGATGTTTCATATCTTTCTTCAGGCAATTATAAAACTCGAGTCCAGGCATACTGGGATACTGTTGTTCTGAAATTGGAAGTGCCATTTATAATTGTAACAGTTTACGGCGAAAAGGGAGCTTTGGTTCTCAATGGAGACACAATCCCTGAGCATAAAATAACTCGTAACGAAAAGGATCAAGTTATAGGCTTATATTTTAATGACCTTGGCTTAAACGATCCCAAATGCCTGTTAGGTCTCGAGCATAATTGTGAAGCCCTTGAAACCTTGATTCTTGAATATAACTATTTATTAACCATAGACTTATCACCGCTGAAAAAATGCAGAGAATTGAAATATTTAACAATTTTCTCCAATCAACTAGAAGAAATTAATCTGTCTCCACTTTCGTCATGCAAAAAACTGGAATACTTGAATCTCATGCAGAATAACATATCGGAGATAAAAATATCTGCATTAAAATCTTGTAAAAGGCTCAGGGAAATCGACTTAGGTATGAATAATATTTCAACTTTCAAAATTAGAGCTTTAGGAAAGTTAGATTCCCTTGAAAAAATAACGCTAATCGGAAACCCCCTAGATGAGGAAAACTGCAAGGAAATTTGTTCATTTATCCTTGAAAAACCTAAGGTTGAAATCCTGAGTCGGTGTAAATGCGAGGAAGAAACCGATTAGAGTAATATACTCCTCAGTTTTTACTCTTTTCATGCTTCATTTTATTTAAGAGCCTTTTCTGGTATTACTTTGGAGAATGTGTTGTATTTGTGGCGAAGATTTTTTATACGTTTTTCTAATCTTATCGTGGGATCTTTGGGATTCCATTTCGTCGGTGCTGGAAGAATCGATGCCAATGCACAGGATTGCTTAACGGTAAGCTTCGAAGCCGGAATGCCATAATGATACATTGCTGCACTCTGGATACCATACACTTGAGGTCCCCACTCGACAACGTTAAGGTATAACTCGAGTATGCGCCGTTTGGACAAATTATGTTCGATAACAACGGCTATAACTATCTCCTGTATTTTCCTTACTGGGTTTCGCAATGGGGAAAGGAAAAGATTGCGTGCAAGTTGCATAGTTATTGTAGATCCACCACGATATACCTCTTTTCGCTCCCAGTTCTGTTCCATAGATAATCTAAATTCCGCCCAATCAACTCCGCAGTGGCTGAAAAATGCAACATCTTCTGAGAGTAATACTGCTCGAATAAGACAGGGAGAAATCTGCTCAATTGATACATAAGTTAGAACAATATCCACATCGTCATTGTGAATCATCATATTGGTAACTTTAGGATTATTATGGGCATACCATTCGATATTTCGGACCAGAAAAATTGTGTATGTAATTAATCCTACAATGAAGAGAAGGAATATTAGAACAAGCAAAATAAAAATTTTCGCAATCTTCTTAATTAACATTTTCGTAATTAGTGTAGCTAAGGAAAGATATGGTAATTATTTTTTTCCAGTTTTTTTATCAGGTTTAGGTTTTTCGCTCCGTTTTTCCTTCGGTTGTGGAATAATTTTCTCTAGAAAAACTAATGCTTTTTCTATTTCAGCTTTCGCTAGTTTCACTTTTTCTGCGGCTTGGGTTCGCTTTTTCATATCGGTTACACAGCTAAGAAACTCGTCGACATCGTCCTTTCTGCCAACTAATTTATGCCATTTCTTCCAATTGGCATATGCATTCCCGAAACAATCTGCAGCTTTTGTCAGGTTTTCTCGCAAATCCTGCGGAATAACTCTGGAAATTTTGTAAAAATACGAGTGAAGAGCGTAATTTTGAGTCCACTGGGAATATATAGGTGCATCAAACCAAGCCAGTCGTGAACGGTCGCCATTTTCATTCTCGACAAGAAAATCCACGTCAGGATTTGAAAGGTCCTTTATGTAGGCATCATATGCTGCCAAACCCATTGGTACTTTTTCTTTCCCGTCCATTTCGATAAAAGGTTGCTTGAAGTTCTTCACAATCATCTCAGCCAAATTTGGAACTAAATCCTTTTCAGTAATCGATTCGTCGCACTTAATTTCTGATGGAGCTATAAGCTTTTTCGACTCAGAATTATCAGTCCATTCCCACCATTTGGCAAGCTCATCCATACCCCATGAAGAGCCATCTGGTGCAAAAGTGGGGTGATACCAATTAACCGCAAGACTCCCTGGGGAAACTTCAAGTCCATAAACCAGAATAGGATCAAACCACGAAATCCAAACTAATCTGCCGCTATCGACCATTGTTTTAATAAAGTCCAAAGCCTCCGGAAGATCTTTGGGCAACGCCTGATAACGTTTTACATCACATACATCTAACGCAGAATCAACGGCAGAAAATCGGAAAACATCGTACACCCATGGTTTCTCAAGGTCGTATAAGAAAAATGAAGCATAACCACTTTTAGCGAAAAAAACAGGATAGTCCTGCCTTAGTCCTATATAATACGAAGCTTTCCACGCCAAGTCCAGTGGCGTGTATTCAAGCATCATTCCAGGATATTTCTGGAGTTCCTTTTCCCAGCCATCATTATATTTGCTCAGAACCATTAGTGCAATATCTGACCTTATCCGAAATATTACAAGTGGAAACCAAAGGAATGTGATTTTATATTCACTCATTAGATGTTAATACTTGATAATATAATGTATTGCAATGAGTTATAGTAAGTTATAGGTATGTTAGCGGTAAATTATTAAATTTAGATTAAAATGAATATTATCTATTAATGAGATTTCTTTTCAATAGCCTTAATATAATATTGCTCGACCTGCTCTGCTAATACATCGGTGCTCCATCGCTGCGTAACTTTTTGTCGAGCGATGCGACCCATTTCGACTCTAACATCTTCTGGCAAACTCAAAGCCATAACAATCTTATCCGCGATATCATTCGGATTCGCTGGTTCCGCGAGAAAGCCTGTTTCATCGGTTACAATCTCCGGTAATCCACCCACATCAGAAGCAACGATAACTCTCTCACATGCCATAGATTCCAATGCAGCAACAGAGGTTGCCTCCATAAGCGACGGGATAACAATGACATCTGCACTGGAGAGCAATGCAGGCATTTTAGAGTTTGGTTGTGCACCAATGAAGTGTATTCTATCTTTAATTTTAAGTTCCTCTGTCAAAGCTTCGAGTCTGGGACGCATAGGACCATCGCCTATAAGGTATAAATGTGCATTAAATCTTTCACAGACTATCGGCAATGCCCGAACGGCAAACTCTACACCATTTTTCTCGAAAAGCCTTCTGGGAACAACGATAATTTTTTCATTGTCCTTCACTATTATTACAGGCTTTGTTAGTTTGAAACGATCGATATCAACCGCATTGACCAATGAATAAGCATTGATTTTCGGTGCGATCGACAAAGAAACATCCTTGATCTCTTCACTTGGAGTGAGAACAATGTCTGGTTTGTTTAGCAGGTATTTCAACACTTTCCGCCAGAATCGCTTTTTTGCAAGTCTAAGGAAGTGGCTCGTATGAATTGTTGCAATTAACGGCTTATTTCTGAATTTTTTTGTCAATATGCATGGGACAATCGATGGAAATGTGTGAGCATGCATTATGTCTGCATTTCGAGATAGTTTCCACATTTTCGGTATAGCAAAAAAACTAGTTACAACCCATCCCAAAAGCTTTTTGTTGGGACAATAAACTCTTACCACTGGCACGCCTTCAAAATTCTCGTGTTTAGGCGTGCCTTTCATCGAGTGCGAAGTCACAACTGTTATGTCGTGTCCGCAACGCTGTAATGCCTGACAAAGCGTAAGGACATGCGTCTCGAGTCCACCTACTTCTGGTGGAAAGTATATGCTGTGAACCAGTATTCTCATAAGTTTTCCGTTACATCAAACATGGAAATTTTCTAATTATATAATACATATAATATTACGATATTTATATTCGATTTGCATGGATTTATTAATCTATTCTTTCACACCGACAATTGTGAAGCTTCCATCCATATTATCACGATGAGGCCACGTTCGGGCGATTAATCCATTTGCCTCGATGAATTGCTCAGGTAAATATTCATCCAATGGTTTTATTTTCAATCCAAGTTTAACAAAAACATCCCATGCACCCTGATTCTCTTCTGGTTCTGTTGTGCAAGTTGTGAAATAAATTTGTCCACCTTGTTTAAGAAGTGTGAATGCGGACTTAATCAATTTCTTTTGCAAGATTGCCAAGGTTATCAACATCTTCTGCGTTTTAAACCACCTTATCTCAGGATGCCTACGAATAATGCCCAGCGAAGAGCATGGTGCATCTATAATAATTTTATCAAAGAACCCCAGTTTAAATGGTGCATATGTTCCGTCGCAGGCAATCATATTTGGAAAGGGATGTCCCAATCTTAAAATGTTTCCCCTGATATCTGACATTCGACGAGGATTTATATCGATTGCAAAGAAATTATTTGTTTCCCCCTTAAGCATTTCTATGATATGAGTTGTCTTTCCACCGGGAGCTGCCCCGATCTCTAAAATTCTTTCGTCTGCTTTAGGATTTATAACATATACCGGTATTGCGAAAGCGGCATCTTGAACAGAAACGAATCCTTCCCGTAAGAATTCGAAATCGGATGCGGAAACATCACTTTCGAGATTAAAATATTCTGGAAATACAGAGTTAACAATCTCATATTTCTTTCCCTTACAATACTCCCGAAACAATGTCGGGGATATTTTAAGTGTATTAATTCTATACGATTTTGGAGGATTCTCGTTGTTTGCAGTCAAGATTTTCTCACACATCTTGACACCATAGCGTGAAATCCATCGTTTTACAATCCATTCGGGATGAGAATATTGTATCGTTAGCCTCTTTAAATTGTCTGTTGGCAATTCTATTTTATTCCAACGACGAGTGAATTTCCGTAATACAGCATTGATTAGCGCAAGCTCTTTAGGATGAGCATCGAGAGTTCTCATAGCTTCAACTGTTGTATCTACTGCAGCATATTGAGGAATTGAAGTCGACATTATTTGGAAAGCCCCGACTCGCAATGCCATCGAGCCATAATACGATGGAAATTTACCCGAATCGAGCAATCTTAATAATAAATAATCAAGTTTCGACAAATTTTTCAGAACGCCAAAAACTAACTCGCTAAGTAAAGCTCTATCTGCAGGCTTGAGGACATACTTCTTTGTCATTTCTCTAAGGACGAAATTGCTGTATTTTCTATTTCGTAGAATTTTTACAAGTGCTTCTATTGCTGCAATTCTCGTTATTTCACGCGGGTATTCATTATTATTCATGCCAAAATCCTCTTAATCGTTGTCGAGATCGATTACTTTTTTTATTTTAACTTTAGCAGTTTTGTGCAATGAATTTAGCTTTTCTGTCTCTACAAATGATTTTTCGTTTATTAATTCCTCGGTTGGATTTAAAATACCTGCAGACACAATCATTTTCATTGCTTCCTCGATTGTAATATCAAGCTCGATGAAATCACTTTTATTAGCATAAACAAGAAATCCTGTTGTAGGATTCGGCGTCGAAGATATAAAAATTGGGTAAAGATTTTTCCCATTTATGTTTGTAGGCTTCTCATTAACCAACAGACCAATAACAAACAATCCCTTGCGAGGATACTCTATCATAACTGGCGCATGAAAAACAAAAGTTTTTTTTATTTCAAGGAATTTGCCTATATGTTTTATCGCAAAATAAATAGATTTAGCTACAGGTAATCGAGTAAAAATCGCATCGGTAAAACTCAAAAATTTATTTCCAATATATGACCTTGTTAGGAATCCTAAAACACATAATATGGCTAACAAAGCTACAAACCCTAAACCTGGAATTTTAATATCAAAGAAATACACTAATAAACCTGCAAGAATTCCGTCTAAGAAACGAAAAACTATCCAGAAAACATAAATCGTAACTACGGCTGGCGCACTTATAAAAATCCCTGTTAGTATATTTTTCTTTAGCCAAGCAAAAAATTTTCTCATTGAATATCCTTCAAACATTTAAGTATTAATCGATGCCTAAGTAAATATTTACGCCTTTCAATCTTTGGCAAACTGTTTTTACAAATTCATTAAACACTTTGCACACAAACACTAATTAACTTACCTTAATAAACAAACACTCTATAATAGTTGCAGTGATTAAAAATGCAAAGCAAACAAGAGCAAGATTATAAACGATTTCTTAATCCTCTTATATTAGCAAAACTGGGTAATCTCGAGATTATCGCCAAATTAGTCGTGGAAGGTTTCCTGGTGGGGCTTCACAAAAGTCCCTATCATGGTTTCTCTGTCGAATTTGCAGAATATAGACAATATAATCCTGGGGATCCACCTCGCACAATCGACTGGAAAGTATTCGCGAGAACTGATAAGTACTTTGTCAAGGAGTTTGAAGAGGAAACCAACCTTAGAGCATATATTCTGCTCGATAAAAGTGGTTCAATGGGGTTCTCCCACAATGGTCGTTTAAGGAAAATTGAATATGCGCGTTTTCTTGCTGCAGCGTTGGCATACCTTATGGTCAAGCAAAAAGATGCTGTGGGCCTTCTTACATTTGACAAGGATGTAGATACATATATCCCAGCTTCGATGACCAAAGTGCAACTCATGGAACTTCTGAAGGTGTTAGATAAAACCGATTACGCAGAAGAAACGCGGATAGATAAAACGTTTACTGCTCTTGCTGAAAAATTGAAACGTAGAGGATTGATAATTCTCATTTCCGATCTTCTAGATGATCCTAAGCACACGCTAACTGCTCTTAGACAATTTCGACACAAAAAAAATGAAGTAATCGTTTTCCATATTCTCGATCCTTCTGAAGTAAATTTCGATTTTAAAAGAGAAGCTGAATTTATCGACCTCGAAAGTGGAAATAAACTTCCTGTGCAACCATGGATGATTCGAGAAGAATATCGCAAAGAAGTTAGAAAATTTTTCGACGAATTGAAATATGGCTGTCGAGAATTAGGTGTGGATTATTGTCTTATAACAACGGACACACCGTTTGATATATCTCTTCTTGCCTACCTTCATAAAAGAGCCCGACTATATTAATCTAATAATATAATTCGGAATCTAAACAAACTACGTGCTCACTTTAAGTTACCTAAAGTATCTATTTCATAATTTCCACTAATACGATTGTTATAGTCATTTCGAATATTCTTGATTTCTTACCAGTGTAAATATTCATTTTAGTTATGAAAACACATGATTTAGTGATAAGAATCGGATTATTTCACAAACAGCAGATAGGCAAACTCTGTGGTTTTAACCTTAACTCGATAATAACTGGTATTGTTGGCATATATTCATCAAACCCTGATAAATCAATATAAAATCCACTTTATCTCTTAATGGAACAATTAATAAGTCAGAAATCACACTTTCCACTTCTTTTAGCCCAAAATATGTATCTCGAGCTTATCTCGATGATGAAACAAACCATGAACAATGGTCTAATTATCGTAAATTGAGTGGTAATTTGGAATTTAGATATAGATTTACTGGAAGATATTTCGTATCTATTTATGGAGATCTTTCATATTATCGTTACAAGGATATCTTCCCTGAATATGATTCATAGAAAAGGAAAATTTCTCTCTCATTATCCGAGGGAATGAGTCCAGAGTTTGAAATTGCGTATAGGTTTCTAATAAGCGAAGCGAAAGGTTACGATACCTCTATCGAGAGTAAACAGAACTCAAATGAAAGCGATATATCCTATTAAGAGGACATGTTCTCTCTTGTAATTAATTAAAGTATTATTATTTTCGGACGTAAAATAAAAAATATTCCTTAAAGGAAATTATTATTACAGAATTTATACATCGCAAAAGGCATATTGAATCGATCCATTACATCTTGGAAGAGTCGATGAGCTTTATGATCTGAGCGGTTCAGCAAGGGATTCCATCGGTATGAAAATATGGATGGAGTGGGAGTTAAGTATAAGGACAGAAACTCAAAAAGTGAGTATAATCCAAAAATTCCTGAACTTAGAAATTATAGAAAACTATATACACGGGCAAAAATTGGTTGGGTATTTTGAATAAATATAAATTAATAGTATTAGTCACTTTAATTACATTGATTTCATTCTTCGCTGGCTGTGCTGGTCGAGGTAAGAAATTATTCATTTTTGCACCCATAGAAATTGCCGAACACAAAACAACGGTTAATATTGTGAATTTCCCTGAGATTATCGAATTCTCGTTCTGCAGTTCTAGCTTCAACCCGGATATAGCTGAACTCACTGAGACTGTTGAGGATCGAGTTGATAAAATACCGTTTATAGCATTTAGAGCCATTCCTGAAACATTGGGTGTACTAATCTTTATAGAGGATTACAGTGGCAGCATGTTAGATAGGGCTGACGAAGCTGACAGCTTAATCTCCAAGACAGCTAACGAATTCCCATCGTTGCAAGTGGGAATTGTTAGAATTGGTAAAAAAGCAATCTGGGCATTAAGACCAACTTTGGGAAAGGAATTTATTAACCTCAAGTTATCTAAATTACCAAAACCACCACCTAATGGTACATCCTTAGCAAGAGGAATTTTTACGGCATTAGATTCACTTCCTGGGCAAATAGGAGCTTTAGTCATTATCTCCGATGCCAGTGCCGATCACGGTTTTAGACTCGAAGATGCATTGCATACAGCCAATCTCAGAGAAATTCCTATAGTTGTGGTTCAACTTCAAGGCGAAAGAAACGAAGTATTAGATACTATTGTAAATCGAGTTGATGGATTTTATCTTCACAGCAGTGATCCTTATGATCTCAATGAGGTTCTCTCCGGTGGCTGGAAAGTTGTATATACGCCACAGGTTATCGATACGAATGGTGCAGAACATAATATTGTACTGAGATGGGGTTCTAAGAAGAAAATCGGGAAATATACAGCCCCAGGTACACCTAAACCGAAACTGGTTGTTATTGAAGAAAAAATTCCTAAACCTATAATTGAACCGATTGTGATAGAGGGAATCCGAGTGCCTTTTATGATCGAGAATAATGCAAGACTTCTAAAACAAGCTAAAACATTGCTTGATTCTTTTATCAATGCACTGCCAAAATCGGAATTTCCACTTATGATAAAAATCGAAGGATATACTTGCGATATTGGCAATGCAGCGTATAATCTCGATCTATCTATTAGGCGAGCGAAGATTGTTGCAAATTATATGAGGAGAAATTCCAAGATTACTCTTAATTTCGAGATCGTGGGACACGGTGAAAACGATCCATTAGTGCTGAACAATTCTAAACAGAACCGACAAATTAACAGACGTGTCGAAATAAGATTAATATATTAAGTCGAATTATCTGAACAAAAACCTTAATTACTTGCAGTAATAACTAATTATGCTTTGGTTATCAGAAGGAATCGGACTTGTAATAAGTTTGCTGTTTGTAGAATTTCTCGGTCTCGCAGCTGGAGGACTTGTTGTTCCGAGATATAACGCTCTTTTCTGGGATAGACCGCTTTGTTGTTTTTTTATTGTGCATTTGTGTTTATATTCGTTAGACTCGATCTCAGAAAATGTATTTCAAAGTTAAGAGGTAAATTAGTTGATAAGAATTAAGATTTTGACAGTATTAATCATTACTTCTGCTTTTTGCGTATATTCTATAAAACTTGACAAATATAAAATAGACAATACAAAATGCATTGGATGTCTCCAGTGTATTTCTGTATGCCCTGTGGATGCGATTTCCTGGGAAAATGGAAAAGTAATTATCGATGAAGAAAAATGTATAGGTTGCGGATTATGTGTAAAAAGATGTCCCGTTAATGCAATCACACATTATGTTATTTTCAAGGAAACACAAAACGAGCGTATTTTCGAAGAGCAACCAGCCGATAGTAGGAGAATTCCAAAAGCATTAGATACTTCCTCAAGTAGAACATCAGATAGAAAAGGTGAAATCTTCAAAACTTCTCCCGACACAACAAATCGAATTAAACCAGACAAGACTAAGGAAAAAACCTCCAAAGCTAAGGCTTTCGTGATTGCTAAGGAATGTATAGGATGCGGATTGTGCATCGAATCATGTCCTACAGGTGCAATTAAAATGGTCGAAGGAAAAGCTGTAATAGATCCTGACAAATGCATTTCCAGCGGTGAATGCATTAAGAGCTGCCCAGTTAATGCGATTAAATGGAAATAGATTAGTATACTTCAACAATAATATTTATTGGCTACTATGTTTCACCGTTTCTAACTCCATTATTTCTGCAGGCAAATAACTAGAAACCTCTTTAGTTAAGTAATCGAGCACCTCACCCTGAGTAGTGAAAGATAGGACATTTTCTGCAAGAATTCTGGCTTTTGAGTATGGGAATCTATTAATTATCGTTTTAACTAATGGAACCCGAGACGGTACAACTGAAAATTTGTCAAGGTCCATACCTAAAAGCAACGGAACAGCTAACACCTCACCAGCCAACTCACCACACATACCCACCCATATTCCCTTGAAATGAGCAGCGTCGATTGCGAATTTTACTAACTTAAGAACAGCAGGCTGAAAACTCTGATATATATGAGCCACTCGGGGATTACCTCGGTCTGCTGCGAGTGTATATTGAATTAAATCGTTGGTTCCAATAGAGAAAAAATCACTCAATTCCGCTAGTTCTCGGGCAAGAATTGCTGCGGAAGGAACCTCGATCATAATTCCAATCTCAATTTTTTCATTAAATGGAATATTGTGTTCCCTAAGCTCACTCTTTGCTTCTTCCACAATACTCAACGCTTGCCGCATCTCCTCGGGAACTGAAATCATTGGAAACATGATCTTAATATTACCGTAATAGCTGGCTCTGAGGAGAGCTTTCAAGTGAGTTTTAAATATATCGGGGAATTCAAGGCAAATTCTTATTGCTCTCCAACCAAGAAATGGATTAGGCTCGTAATGCATAGAACCAATGGTTTTAGCAAATTTATCACCACCGATGTCAAATGTCCTAATTATAGCAGATTCCGGTTTTATCTGTTCAGCGATCTTTTTAAACACAGAGAACTGTTCATCCTCCTCAGGAAATTTGTCTCTGTCCATAAACAAAAGCTCGGTTCGGAAAAGACCGATTCCTGCTGCACCAAAATGCTTTGCCAATGGAACTTCCTCTACCATTTCCATATTTGCAGCAATACTCACATTTCGTCCATCTGGGGTTCGAGATTCTTTATCACTAGTTCTCAGTATAATTTCCCGGTGTTTCTCAAATATTTCTCCAAGGCGATGATACTCAGTCAGTTGCCTTTCATCTGGATTGATAATTATAACACCCTTTAATGAGTCGACAATCAACATATCACCGTCATCGACAACATTCGTTACGTCATCGATTCCAAGAACTCCCGGAAGGTCCATGGTTCGACTCATAATCGCCATGTGGGATGTGAATCCTCCTGTTTCAGTAGCAAGACCGACATATTTGCTTCCAAAAAGATGAGCAGTTTCTGACGGTGCAAGTTGATCGATCACCAGAACCGAATCGTCCTCAGGCATTTGAATAATTTGATGTTTTAGACCAAGCAGAATTGAAAGTATCCTACTTTTAACATCCTTAAAATCTTGAACTCGCTCTTTAAAAACGGGGTTTTCATTTGAACCTAATGCATCGATAGCACTATTCATTACGACTTCAAATGCGTGTTCTGCATTGACTTCCTTAACACCAATGAGTTTTTCCGTTTCATCGATTAAGCACGGATCGCCTACAACGTGCACTTGAGCCTCGATAACGCCAGCGGCATCCTCTCCCATTGTCTTTGCAATAGCCGACCGAATTCTTAAAAGCTGCTCTTTGGCAATATTTAGAGCTCCTCTAAACCGTTGAATCTCTCCCTCAACTTCATGTTGTTCTATGGTTAAAACAGGGACGGTGAGTTCTCCCCTATGAATAATAATGGCTTTAGCAATTGCAATGCCACTGCCAGTGCCAATCCCTTTTAGTGTAATGCTGTTCTTATTCTCTCTCATTCCATAGATAAAATACATTACATAGAAAACAATTCAAATGCTTTTCCTTCTGGGTAATCTTTTATTTTAAACGATGAATTTGCTTTTTCCCTATCTTGCGATCACAACAGAACTTTTACACACAATCTCATCATCGCGAATTATTAGATAGACATACAATCCAATCGGAAGTGGATTACCATCATTGTCAAGTCCATTCCAGCTAATCTTACTGTAATCGTCATAGGAATATACATTGCCTATTGAACCTTTATAAACTAAGCTTCCTTGAATATTATAAATTTCTATTGTGGCAGATTTTCCAAACATCTCCGGGAAATTGAAAATAGTAATATCGTTTATTCCGTCAGCATTAGGAGTGAATGGATTCGGCTCAGCTGTACAGCCTGTATAAGGTAAAACCCAGAACCAAAATATTGCTTCCCCACAATTTGCATCGCAATAATCTGGCTTATCGCAAGCATAAACAGTAATCCAAACAGTATCCCCAGAAGCATACACAATGCTTGCATCACCGGGTGAAAATTCGACAGTCCAACCAGTATCTGCAGGATTTATGATAACATCTCTTTCAGCACCATAAACCTCCATTACAATCGAAGAAGTATCGATACCTGAAAGCCTATCAGTAGTGGAAATAAGTACAGACTGAACACTGCTTCGAACCATTGTGGCATTTGGAGGTATAATCATCCCAAACTCTGGTGGAGATAAATCCACGATAAACCACCAACAATCCAATGAGGACAAATCATTTCCGAGATTATCTAAAGCATGTATTTGACAAACATGAACAGTCTCAGCATCCGCAAAAGGTGATAAAGGTTCATAAAAAACAGTATCTCCTGAATAAGATAACTCACCATCCTCAACGCTATACGTCTCATCGTTAACCGTTATAACGACAGAATTCAGATTTAAACCATCTGGATCACTAAATACAATAGCTATAACTTGATCGTCGCAGGCTGTTCTTGTGCCGTTTTCTGGGTATACAATTTGCCCTATAGGTCCTCCGGCAGCAATGCAGAAATAAAATGCAACCGAGGAATCATTAGGTTCGCAGAACCCTGGTGTCGGTGAATCGTATGCAAATAATGTGCAATAAACACAATATCCTCCATTCCAAGCAAGTCCTGCTGCTTCCGAGTCAAAAATTAGTTTCGACAGTGAATCAATCTTTGTCAATCCAAGATCACTCAATCGGAATCTATTGCCCTCGATGGAGAGAACAATAGAGGAATCATCTATCCCAGAAATTACATCCTCGATGAGCATCGATATAACAGGTGTCGTTGTTCTGACGCTTTCGCCATCAGCTGGGTTAAGATCCCATAGCAGAAAAGATGATAAATCAATAACAAAAGTAATGCATACAGGAATATCTAATGCATTCCCTAATGTATCTTTAGCTTCTATAACACATACTGTTAGCGTTTCTCCATCGTCAAATTGCGGCTCAGGATGTAACACCAACTTATTATCTGCTGAATGCCAAACAAGACCAGCAAATTCCCCTACTCTAAGCGTTTCAAGGGTTCTTCGATTCCCTTCTAATGTTACAACTAACGAAGAATCAATAATTCCTTGATCTTGTGGATCAATAACCTCGAATATGACAGAGTCATTAGGACATGCAGAAATCACAAAAGTGTCTGGTCGTATTGTGCTTGCGATAGGTGAACTGTTTTCCATATAAAATTTGAAGCAAGTGTCCAACTCGTTTGGTGGACAAACATCAGGTGAATCGTAAACCTTAACACAAACCACTACTGTGTCGCCACCTAACCAATAAATGCCAGTGTCTGTTGTGGAAACACACAGTGAATTACCATCCCAACTAAGTGCAGACGATCCGGAAACAAACTCAAAAGTATCAATCGTAACATTAAATAATGTTCCATCGATTCCGGACAGCGAATCTATTAATTCAATACAAATTTCAGGTTGAGAGTCCAAAACGGTGTCTCCGTCTTCAGGACTGCAACTCAACATCACAGGCGCAGAAATGTCCATATATAAAACAATACTATCAGTACTTTGCATTGGGTTTGTAATAGAGTCACTTACTTCGACAGCATGAATACAAATAGTATCTTTATCCTCAAAGAGAACGGTGGGAACAAACCAGAATGTAACAGAGTCGTCGAACTCTACGATTGAATGAATCTGTGGATCAGCCATTGTGTAAGTTATACAAGTTGAGCAATCTGGACCACGGCAAACCTCAATTATTATCGAATTCATAATGATACCATTCTCATCGCTGACAATAAACCTAATGCTATCATCTGGACAAGATACCCAAACCTCGGATGGATGATCAATTGCTACTTGCGGCCCATTGCCGACGATATAAATCATACAGCATGTGTCAAGCACGTTGTTTGGACAAATTTCTCCAGCACAATCCTCTAAATGCCAGCAAATATTTACGGAATCACCGTTCTCAAATCTAATTCCAGTGTCGCTGCAGTCGAAAATAAGTCTTCCTCCCGAAAGATCGATTGAGCCATCGCGATAATAGAATACTAATGTGTCGTTTAATGAAACACTCACATTATCCAGAATAACCCCGCAACCTTCATCCATAAATAATATTGAAATTTCAGGTGAAATGTATGGTATTGTATCGCCACAATCCGGGTCGAAATCGAGGATTCTTGGTGGCACTTTATCGACTTTGATGAACCATTCTAATGGTGGAATTAACTCGTTATCTACGAAATCGAATGCGAGAAGTTTTACATTTATCGTTCCACTCTCAGGGAAAGGTGTTGGAGGTTTATATACTAGAGTATCGTTTTTATAACTCAATCCCGGATCTCCCCATGTAATCGTGTCATCTTCAACGATAAGAATAATTCTAACCGTATCCACACCTGCATGTCTATCGAAAAGCCAAATAACAATCGAATCATCCTCGCACGAGTACCATAGGTCAGGAGGAATCCACATAGGTCGTGCCTCAGGAGGATCGCAATCTGTAACCATTACCCAGGATGTATCCAATATATTCGCTCCACAATATCGAGTACTATCGGAAACTGTTAATCTCACTGTTGCAGTATCGCATGCAGAAAACGAAATACATGTTGAATCCACTTCAATACCGACATGATCCGATGGTAATAACGAAATGTTTAGACATGGATCTCCAGTTCTAAAGCTCCAATGTCCTATATCAAGTGTAATTGTAAAGAAATCCACACCGGAAAGTGAATCGAAAATTTCGAAATTAATCTCTGGATGTTTGGAAGCTATTGTATCAGATGCGCTGAAAGTTGTGTTTAGTATTACAGGAGGAGACCGATCTATGAAATATTCCCAGCATAGAGAATCCACCTCGAGCAGACCACCCCATTCATCGATGGCACTTCGCAAACATATTCTAACTGTGTCACCATCCTCAAAAACCGCAGGATGGAATACAAGCATTGGGTCGACCCAAGTCAAATATAATGACATAACCGTATAGTCCACACCATCAACCTCAAGAACAATAGTTGTTTCTACAATCGTGGCAAGACAGGCTATCTCAACAATAATGCTGTCCGGTAAACATCTTGACCATGTTTCTGGTTCTGGTCGAACAATTGAAGCCATCGGCCCATGGCATGGCGCAGTGAAAAAGATCGGTTCTCTCGTGCTACCGATGAAAATTGCGGTATCACTGTAATAATAAACCTCAGAGGTATCGGTATATCCTAATGTGCAATGTGGTTGTCTATGATAACATATATTATAACCCTCTACATACCATGAATACGTGTCCTCACATACTGTGAGAAATGTGAATTGAGTATCAGTAATCTCACTTGCCATAATCGAGTCATTAACGGTAATGGTATAGTAAATCGGCTCGCTTCTATCCGGAGAATGCCAATATACAGTTGTGGAACCAGCTCTAATTGTTAGTTCTGGAGTTGGATATATAAGCTCTATATAATCTGAAGGAGTAAACATGCATCCAACGGGAATATTTACCCAAGCAGTACAACCCATTGCGTCGTTAACATATACTTTGAAACTTGTAGTCGAATCTATTACAATCGTAGGACTCGGGTCTGTTGATATAAGAGTACTATGCACATCAAACCATCTAAAGCCTAATGGTGGCGTTGCACCACCCAAAACGATAAGTTCGCCAAGCTGAATACTTTCACCGGGGCATGCATATAAACCGCTGCATATTCCTACAAAAAGCATGCATTCTCCAACAGGTATGCTAAGACAGGAATCAAGATAATTAGGACCACAATACTCAGGTGAATCTCCTACAGTAACAAATATGTTTACAGTATCTCCTCTTATAAAGTCCACAGTATCAACAGGAATAATCAAAGTATCACCACTGAACACAATATCAGAGGAGTAATAGACTCCCGAACCACCCAAGTGCTCTATAGAAATCTCTACAGTCGTGGTATCAACGCCCGATAGAAAATCTAGGACAACAATTCTAAGGTTCTCTTCAATTGGGGATATAACAGAATCGGGTTCGTAAATCCCAATAACCGGAGGTGAAAGGTCGACCATAAAATTCCAACATTCTGGAATGTCCAATGCATTGCCGAATGAATCCGCAACACTTTCAATGCACATAGTAACAGTTTCATTATCTGTCCATAAAAAAGTCGGTGTGAAAATTAGAGTATCATTTTCGAATTTCAATGTTGAACCATCAACTGTATATCTAATGGAATTAACATTCAAGACAATAGAGGAATCATTTACTCCATCCGAATCTGTGAGAGTTACAATAATCTGCTGATCTTCGCAGGCTGTCCATGTATCGATATAAGGCTCGATTATTTTTATAATAGGTTCACCACAAGATCTAATTCTGAAATGCCATATTGGTGATTCAGTACCACCACAATGATTGTGCGAGATAACACGCCATTCATAAGGAGCATTACAATTTACGTCCTCGAGGAAAAATGAGTTTGAATCCAGAACAGCAAGAGTTTCCGCGTTGACAATGAGTGTATAATTTTCTGTATAAGCTGCATTTTCCCAGGACAGAAGAGACTCATCAAAGCTAATTGTGTCATACTCTTCTGGAAGTATTAAAGCTGCCATTCCTGGAAGAGGACTTACCCTAATATAGATGCTATCTTCTTTTGTACATCGAGCGCTATCTACAACGAAACAGTAAAACCACCGTGAACTCTCTGCTTCAATTGTTAGACTATCTCCATCATGGATCTCTTCTACAATGTCAGTAACAGGATCTCTTTCATACCATTTTATTGTCATGGGATTTATGCCGTCGGAAATTAAACAAAAAAGGTCAATGCTATCACCTTCACATACACGAGTTCTACCAAATGCCTCTATGTCTAAATTATCTACTCTCAAGAGAATGCTGTCAACTGCTTCGCAACCGGATGAGTTGTTCGTTGCCTTAACCTTAAAATAAGTTGTTGTATTAGGAAAAGCAAAAGTCGATTCACCGCTTGGTTGAAGTACTTTATCTCTTGGAGTCCATTCAACACTAAACGGTTGACCAGGACAAGTAACAACTGCGCTGATAATTGTAGATGTATGTTCGCATAAAACAGTACTGTAATAAGCTGTAACATCGATTCCACCTAAATAAGGCAATGTTACACAACTATTAAGCCAAAAAGGTCCCATCGGAGAACTTGACGAAGCAATTTGAAAATCGTCAATATAGAAACCATTCATTGTATCGGGATCAGTTGTCAATATCGCAGACCCAAATCTAAATCTTACTCTAAGACTATCTCCCTCTGTAACAAAACCTAATCTCTTCAAATCCGCTGTTTTCGAGTAATACCAACCTCTCGTATCCTTACAATAGCACAATTTCATTTCAAGAGGATTAGATACACCCACAGAGATATATCCCGTATAAGGCGGAAATATAACACCCGTGGCGAATTGATCAACTTGTATCCATTCTCCATAATCAACTCTAATCTCTAATAAAACTCCGTCATACCCCTCAATAAATGCCGTATGGTCTCTAAAGTTAGCCCAATAATAATAGCTTATATACAGTTCAGGGAATCCCCCAATGAATATAGGCTTCGTTGTAAAAGTATATTCTTTCCCCTCCTCATAAATTCCTCCACTTGCAGATGGAATACCCGCAAAACCAAGACCCGATGGTGCAGAGTCTATCCTTCTTATATTTGCATAACTAGTATAGTCAAAGATTTCTAAATCTGTTGGTTCAAAAAGTCCTGTGGAAGGATTTTCAAAGTCATCGTAGTAATTTATCTCGCTATCTGCCGATGCTATAATAACATTCAAACAGTTAATTCCTAATGCACTATCGGCATAACCGATTTGCCATCTATAAGAGGCGCTATCTCCCAACGAAAGAGCTCCCATACTAACATACGTTGTACCGGATACAAGGAACAAACCTTCAGGTAAAGGCTCTAATCTGACGGATACATCGTTTACAACAGCCCTTCCAGAATTCCACACGTCGATATCCAGATTATAAGGATTAGGTATTCTTTCACAATGATGCATAATTATTCTATCTGAATTTAGTTCCCAATTCAGTTTTCCATACTTTGGACCGGAACCGATATAGAAATCGTCTATCATCCATCCCCTGAAGCCGTTATACAAATTATCTCGAGTATCAAATCTAAACTCAAACATCAAATTGTTTCCTATATAACGGGAAAGATCGAAAGCCCAGAATACCCATTCGCCATGTTTCAAATATCCACCGGTTGAAAACGACTGATTCTCCCGCCAGGAACTTAACCTTGAAAAGGGTGGATTCAATGTATCTATAATAGACCACGAACCGCCGTTGTTTATGGAAATCAAAACCTCCATTAAATCGTATTTATATATGTCTATACATTCAACTTCCCACCAGGTCCAAAATGACATATATATTGAAGAAAGAGAAGATGTATTAAATAATGGAGTCCTGAGGGCAGCTCGCATCCAATTGTGAGATTCTACACCATCGTCATCGTAACCCGGTGTAATATAATCATCCCCTGCAAACGTAGCATTATCCACAGATCCGCACCACCAAGCCTTTCTCCCGCTGTGGGCTGAGGGAAGATAGGCATGAGTGGAACCATCTGTTTCTTCAGGAAGTTTAACTCTGTCAGGATAAATATCATCGGCAACTCTATAAACTTGAGGGTCGGTTAATACTTGCCATTCAATATCGGAGCACTTAATATAACGGCTCTCGATACAAGTCGGACTGTGAATACTCCACGTTACCCATCCTAACGAAGTCGTCTCGAAATTATTTGCATAGGGCACTGAAATTTGTGAGGAACACACATTAAAGAATCCTAATAATACAACAAATAGAATTAAATTATAAATTTTTAATTTCACAATTCCACCAAGCTTTTTTTAATTGTATTGACCTTCTACTTGACGAACAACATCAATTATAGTACCATCTCTATATTCAATCAGAGCTATAATTCTCTCCTTAAGTTTAGGTTCTTCGGGTTCACCGCCAACAATTTTCATAACCTCAGAATAAATATCCTCGATAGATTTTATGGGAAGTTTGGAATTTTTAAAATATTCAATCAAATCTTTTCTAAACGGATTGATCGCAATACCCAGTTCTGTTACGATGACATCGATAGTTTCACCAGGAGTAGTAACAGTTGTAACTCGTTTTCGAACAACTGGAATTCTCTTTCTATATGAGGGAATAACTATCAAAGCAAGTTTAGCTCCTGCAGCAACATCCGTATGTCCACCAATCCCATGCAAAAGCAACCCATCGCTGTGTGTATTAACGTTGACATTAAAATCGAGATCAACTTCAGTTGCACCGAGGAAACCGATATCTTGCCGATTTACAAGACATCCCTTTGAATGAATATTAGCATACATTGTCATTGGAGTTTCCTGATGCCATAAATCATCTCTGAACGATTTTATAGCTACTGGATCGAAAACCTGTCCGTCGAGAAGTTTCCTCACAAGACCTCGCTTAAACAATTCAACCGAAAATTTTGTAATTCCACCATTAATGAAAGATGCCGTTATACCATCCTGCTCCATAAATTCGCCTATATCCTTGGTTATTGCAAGAGATATTCCGCCTGCTCCGGTCTGGAAAGACATATTATCTTTATAATAGGGTGATTCTCGGATAAACTTTGCAGCTAAATTTGCAATGTAAAGTCTTGTAGGCGAATGAGTTATTCTGAGGGTACCTGAGACAATTCCCTCAGGGTCGCCTATTTTGTCCACAACAGCTACGTAATCTACATGTGTGGAGGGTATAGAAATTGGCAAACACGGATATTCTACGAGGTTATCAGTAACAATGACAACTTTATCTGCATACATAGCATCAACGTAAGAATAAGCTAATGGTCCACATGCAGAAGGTCCGTAAACGCCATTTGCGTTTCCGTAATCATCTGCACACGGTGCAGCAATAAATGCAACATCTATTTTAAGATCACCATCCTCGATAGCTCTAACACGTCCCCCGTGAGTTCGTAAAACTGCGGTTCCTGGCAATCCACCATATGAGACGAACTTACCTACAGGTCCGTTCATCGAACCGTGTATGTTTCTCACAACACCGTTGCGAATATAATCTATAACAGGTTTATGTATGGGGAAAAGAGCTGAGGGTGCTATTGTTAAATCTTTTATCCCCAACTTATCACAGATATTTAAAACCATATTTACTACATAATCACCATTCCTGAGATGGTGATGAAATGAAATTGTCATACCGTTTGTTAGACCTGAGCGTATTACAGCGTCTTCAAGATTTTTGCAAAGTTTGTTTTCCCCGGTTAACCATTCTGGGTGTGATTTCGGTATTGGACAGGCATATTTCTTGCGTTCCATTTTTGAAATTGGATCAGTGAAAGCACCCTTATACGGGATTAATTCTCTGCCTTCGATTTCCACGGGAACTTGTCTTCCCAAAGCGTTTTCCACAAATTTCATATATCCTCAATGCATTATGAATTAATTAGAAAACGAATATTCAAAATCTGATAACCAAAATAATTTCAAGAGTAAGATTATGCAAGTGCTTTAAATCGCTAATTTAGATAAGAGCTAATAATACATTCTGTCTCAATATCAAGACTCACTTTGGTCACGGTTTTTACAAGCTTTACAGTAAGTTTATTTCAAATATATTACTTTTCGAACGGTGGACCTATTAGCCTGAATTGCACGCACGAAGTACATCCCAGTCGATATATTAATTGTAGGATGCCATGTCATAGGTGCAATTCCCTCCACAATAAACTTTCCGCTTAAATCATAAATCTCGATAACAGAACCTTTCGGTGCTGTAATTAAACAGGATGAGTTAAACGGATTTGGATAAGTTGCAAGTGAGAACTCCTCCGGTTTATGAAAAACATGCTCTGTAATCATAGCAGAATCGATTTCAGCTATAATACTAATAAGAGTTTCTGGCGTTCCTGCAGCAACGAATGCAAAATCGATAGTACATGCCTCATCACTGTGAAGATGAGGAATGTTAACAACAAAACCAACTCCAACATCACCTATTAGACTGTCAATCCATGTTTTACAAGGTCTTGTTGAGCAATTTGGTGATTCAAACCAAAAATCCCCATCGATAAGTCCTTCAAGATCTTCCACTGTCCGCCATCCTACCGCATCCCAGATAAACCAGTCCAGAGTATTAACCATAAAAACGCTATCAAACTGAGATAATAGCACAATTCCTGCGCAAATAGAATCCATATTGTTGGCTTGAATACCTGCAGCGTAATGACCATCAATTAAAAAAGGTATATCATCTCTTGGATCTGCTGTTGGCATGTCAAAATCTGCAAATATTAAAATCGGAATATGCTCATAAGGTACTGAGCCAACATTATTTATTATCCATCGAACATTAATATAGTTTTCATTCGAATGCTTAGAATTCACCCATTGATCGATGATTATGGGAGGATCGATAGGAGCAATTGCGAATGAATAATGGCTTTCAACTCCTAAGAATATAGAATCGATGACAATTGAATCCGTGGAATCTGAAGCTGTCAGTGTATCATACTTTACATCCCAGAAATTTTCGAATTCAAGGTCAGAATAGTGCCACAAATTGCTCTCTGATAACGGACACTCTGCAACATCGTAAGCTCTGCCATAATAAATGATACCTTCACTCAACTTCATTCCAATAAAACTTCGCCATAGAAAATCCCTATACTTGTGAGAGAACTCGACAAATCCTCCGGGATACTGGTCGTCAACTCGAAGCTGTACAGTCCGCGTATCGTGATAAAATCGAACAGCCCATATCGTTGAAATAGTTAGAATTAATGTTATAAAAATAAATTTACGCATTTCTTTTCCCACATTTAATGTTATTAGCGATTATACATTACCTCAAATAGATGTCTGAACCTAAAAAAATACGAATCTAACTAAAATTCGCTTTACTATCTCAAATCTCCCTTCAACCGTTTTTTCCCTTCCCCTCACAATTTATAGTCCAAAACAAACGTAACCGTAAATATTCCACGGTTAACATTAGAAATATATCATTATCAATTAGTTATGCAAATATTTTTTTCTCTAATCAAAAGCCTTGTTGAAATAAATTAACACCGTATTTTTTAATAATAGGAGGTAAAATGAGTTACTTGGTGCTTGCAAGAAAGTGGCGACCACAAACGTTTGAGGAAGTTATTGGACAGGACCACATAATTAAAACACTTTCCCGAGCTATCAAGCAGAATCGAATTGGACACGCTTATCTTTTTTCTGGTCCTCGCGGAATAGGCAAGACAACGACTGCACGAATTTTTGCGAAAGCTCTCAACTGTTTAAATTTCGACGCACCAACCGAAACTCCTTGCAATGAATGCATATCTTGTATTGAAATTTCCGAATCCCGTTCTCCGGATGTTCACGAAATCGATGGAGCATCCAACAGAAGTGTCGAAGATGCCCGTGAACTGAGGAAACACATTTATTACACTTCTGTGGGTCGATTCAAAGTAGTTATTATCGACGAGGTTCATATGTTAACGACTGAAGCTTTTAATACTTTATTGAAAACTTTAGAAGAACCACCCGAGAATGTTATTTTCATATTTGCAACAACTGAACCACACAAAGTTCTCCCAACAATTAAATCTCGATGTCAGCATTTGGATTTCAAGCGTGTCTCAACAAAAGAGATATCAAAATATTTAGTTTACATTTCTCAATCCGAGGGCTTTGAGCTATCTGAGGATGCAGCAGAAATTGTGGCAATGCGAGCAGATGGAGCAGTTAGAGATTCTCTTTCAATGCTCGACCAACTAATGGCTTTTTCACCTGAGGGTGTGATTAACAGCGAGAATGCTAGTTATCTCCTCGGTGTTATGCCAATAAAGTCTTTCGAGAGAATTGCCGGCGCTATCTGTACTAAGGACCCGGGTTCAATGTTAGATGAACTCAATACAATTCTTGAGTCTGGATTCGATCCAATTCAAATTGCAAAAGGTCTAATTGAAAATTTCCGCAATGCACTCTTGGCAAAATCCAGTGCACTACCTAAATCATTTCCTAATAAAGACATATTTAAATCCGTAGCAAAATCTCGAACAGCGCACGACCTTCTGAGGATATTGAAGCTTTTGACCGATACACAGAGACGAATGAGCCAAGGAGATATCCCAAGATACATACTCGAGGAGACTTTAGTATATTTGTCTTTAATGGACGACGTAAAATCTATTGCTGAACTGCTCGATTTTACTAAGAATCACATAGTTGCCCATGAGATTCCTACCCAAAGTGAAAGCGAAATTTTTGCTAAAACTTCGACTCGAGATGCAATACATAAACCAACAAAGAAGGACGATAAAACAAAGGCTAAACCATCAAAAACCAAAGAAGCACAGAGCATATCAGATGATTTTGTCAAACAGATCGCATTAACAAGTGAAACTACAGCATCGTTACTTGAAAAAACAGTAATCTCACTTGCAGACAAAACTTTGAAAATCAGATTTCCAAAGCATATGGAAGACATTAGAGAAAAATGGTTGATGAATAAAGAGAAAATTGGACTATTACGCCAGATTGGTCATGAAGTAGTAGGTTTTGAAGTTGATATTGTACTTGAAGTATTAGACGATAGCGAAATCGAACAGGCAAAAATGAAAGACTCAGAGAAAAAGACAAATTCCAAGGAAAGACAGGATATTCCACTAAGGGTTGCAAAAATTTTAGACCTTTTCAACGCTAAACTTGAAAACTAAGCATTTTATTTGCAAAATGTGAATTATTATTTCGACATGATTTTTTCAACATATATTAGTTGACACTATTTATTCAGTCAAAATAGAAACCAAAAGATAAATGCAGTAAAGAATTTGGGAGGATATAAATGTTAGATGGAAATTTTATCGATAAGCTGCAAGATGCCAAGAAAATGCTTAGCCAAATGGAGGAAAAGTTAGGAGACATCAAGGTCGAAGGCACATCTGGGGGTGGTATGGTTGTCGCAATTATGAACGGCAAGAAAGGTCTTTTGGAATTAAAAATAAATCCTGAGATTGTTAATCCAGAGGATATCGAAATGCTTCAAGACCTTATTATTGCAGCCATCGACGATGCCAGAAATAAAGTTGAAAATGAAATGAAAAAGAACATCGGCAACTTAGCTAGTGGATTGGGATTGGCTGATTTAGTAGAATAATCGATTACATGATATAATGCGCTTAGTATCGATTGGATATAGAATTCTAACTTCAGGAATTTAGTGAAGGCGATGTTGAATTTGCTATTAGCTTGAAATATTATTTCAGAATCTCATAATTATAACCTTATCATTGGCTTTCACCGTCTATTTCTGGGGGTAAATCCCCCTCTTTAACTTGCGAAATGCTCCATAAATTACTTTGTTAAATATTCGATTTCATTTGTTTATAATGTATAAGTTATTTGAAATCCATGAATGACTGTTAAATAAAAAATCAAGCGAGGTGTGCTATGAAAACTCTACTTTCTGGGATGCAACCGACAGGAACAGGGATGCTTCATCTTGGTAACTATGAAGTTCTCAAGAGTTGGGTTAAATTACAAAATTCTGGTGAATACGAATGCTTCAATTGCATAGTCGACTGGCACGCTCTTACTGCGGATTTCGATAAAAAAGAAAATATGCCTGAAAAAATTTTCAACGTTGCAGCAGAATATATCGCAGCAGGCTTGGATCCCGAAAAATCCGTGATATTCATACAATCCGATGTAAAACAGCATGCCGAACTTCATTTACTATTGTCTATGATTGTGCCAGTGCCTTGGTTAGTACGTGTGCCATCCTACAAAGACAAGTTGGAAAAACTGGGATTGGATTCGTACGGTTTCCTTGGATATCCAGTACTTCAAGCTGCGGATATAATCGTCTACAAAGCGAATTTAGTGCCTGTGGGAAAGGATCAACTACCTCATCTTGAAATAGCACGAGAAATTGTTCGACGTTTTAATTTTCTATATGGCGATATTTTTCCGGAACCGCAAGCACTCGAATCGTATGTGCCCTATATCCCCGGAACCGATAACCGAAAAATGGGGAAATCGTATAACAATTATATTTTGATGTGCGAGAATGAAGATTCGATCGTTAGAAAGATAATGGGCTGTTTTACCGACGAAACAAAGCTTCGACGCGGCGATCCGGGACATCCTGACATATGCCCGGTTTATGCATTACTACAAATCTATGCACCCTCAGAAACCGATAGGATAAAAACGCTTTGCGAAGCCGGCGACCGCGAATGGGGTTGTGTTAAATGCAAAAAATTACTTGTGTCAAGCCTTTTGAAAGCACTCGAACCATTCCGAAAAAGACGCAATGAATTGCTCGCTGACAAAGAGGAACTCCGAAAAATACTCAAAAAAGGCGGAGAAAAGGCATCGGAACGAGCGGAATCAACGATGCGTGAAGTTAGACAAGCAATGAAACTGTGGTAAGAAAAAATTTAGCTAGCACTATATAAAAATAAAATATTAATTTTTCTAGTAATGTCAATATAATTATTGACACTTCCCTTCCATATAACTTATAATTAATATATAACTTATTTAAATTGTAAATTTATTTAAAGGAGGGTGAATCATGCGAAAAAGTATTATTATTTTATCAATTCTATTTCTCGTAGCTCTATCTTTTGCTGGGTGGAAAAAAGTTTTCGCTAGCTGGAGTTACTCATTTTATGATGCAGTCCAGACTTCAGATGGAAATTTTCTAATCATTGGATTTAAATATGCAGATTTCCCTATTCTTAGGAATTGTTTATATTGGCGGCATATATATCGAGAAACCGGACTTACAATACCGGGTCGTGTGTATAAGGATCCAGATTATAGTGAAGGATACTATGTTATAAAAACCAAGGATAAAGGTTATTTGATAACTGGTGAAGACTATTCTACTGGTAAAATAATTGCTATTAAATTAGATAGTTCTTTTTCACTTCAATGGAGAAAAATGCACGGTAGACTTGGTGGTTATACTGCTGCCCCAATTACTTGTTGTACACAAGAAGGTGGATATTTCCTTTTTCATTTCCTTATGGATTTTACAAGTAGATTTAATCTCATCAAATTAGATAGTCTGGGTGATTCAATTTGGATAAGAGATTACGATACTTTAATCGGTACTCCTCCAGACAGTTATGATACATACCCCAAATTTGTTGTTAATACCTTAGATATGAATTATATACTTGGTTTAGCTATACAATGTACTTGGTTTCCATACGTAGATACGTCATACTTGTTTATAAAGATCGATGAGTCGGGCGATATTATATGGACAAAAAGTTCTGATATTATATATAGTTCAAGATGTTCATGCATTCCAACATTTGACAGTTGTTTTATACACGTAGGTTATACTGACCGACCTGGTCGTGAAACTGTGGTTACAAAGTATGATCGAGAGTTCGACACAATCCTTTGGAGAAAAATATATCGACACCCTAAAAACGCATCACACATTGTTCAAACTTCCGACAGCGGTTATGTGATATTTGGGCGTATACCAAACTCTGATTCGACAGGAACACATCTAAACGATTACATGTTTCTTATGAAATTAGATCCAAATGGTGACAGCCTTTGGTGCAAAATATACGACGAAGATACCTGTTTTGGTGTACGTTCCTTTGTGTTATTAGATGATGGTGGCTTTCTAATGCTTGCTCATCTTTCTGGTGGTGGTTCTATTTTGATCCTCACCGATTCGCTTGGGGATGTTCGAGTTTCCGAACCGCTATTGCAAAAACCAGAGGAATTCTCTGTCACAGTTTCGCCCAATCCATTCAATTCATCATGTGCGATAATGATATGTCAACATTCCCGACTGCATCGGGATTGCGCAACATTGAAGGTCGAGATATTCGATTTGCGGGGAAGATTAGTATCGTTATTGTCATCTCATGTAGAGGGTCATAAGGCACCGAGCTCAAAGAGAAGTTACGTTTGGCAACCGGAGCAATCGGTTAGTTCGGGAATATACATCGTGAAAGTTTCTACCGATAATCGATCTACCAGTAAAAATATTTTATACCTCAAATAGGTGTTGAGTTTTATAAACAATGTTTTTAAGGAGGTGTGTCATGCGAAAGGTTATTTTTATTTTAACAATATTTGGATTTGTAGCTCTATCTTTTGCTGGGTGGATAGCAATTTTCGGTTCAATATATTATGATGCAATACAACCTACAGATAGCACAATTCTGCTTGTAGGAGCTGCAAGAGATGAAGGACCTCCTGTGACTCATCATTTTTTAAGATGGGTATATAGGAACCTTGAAACAAGAGAGAGAATACTATACCATACATGCAGGGATATGTATGAAAGTAGAGCATATAGGGTTATTAATACAAAAGATAAGGGTTTCTTAATAATTGGTTCAAGTATGGATAATGGGAGTGTAATAGCCATAAAATTAGATAGTACATTTTCATGTCAGTGGAGGAAAAGGTGTGAAGGATCAGGATATACTTTTCTTTATACTCCTAGAGACATGTTTGCATGTTGTACTCATGACAACGGATTTATCATCTTTTTCACTCGCAGATATTACCCACCAGCAAGACTTTGTTTCAAAAAAATAGACAGTCTTGGTGATACAATTTGGTCTAAAGAAATTGATAGTTTAATCGCTCTTCCTCCTGATAGTTATGATACATACCCTAAATTTGTCGTTAATACCCTCGATGGGAATTATATCATCGGTGTGGAAGTTTATCATAGACCCTCAGATGAACATTCTACTCTGTTTGTAAAGATCGATGATTCGGGCGATATTATATGGAAGAAAAGTTCTGATATAGCATACAAGGCATTTTCATGCCAACCAACATTTGACAGTTGTTTTATACACTTAGGTTATACTTATGCTGATATACCTGATCGTGAAATTGTGGTCACAAAGTATGATCGAGGGTTCGACACTATCCTTTGGAGGAAAATATATTACTATCCTAAAACAGCATCACACATTATTCAAACTTCCGATAGAGGTTATGCGATATTTGGATCTAAAGCATACTATGATTCTACAGGAACATATATAAACCGTTACATGTTTCTAATGAAATTAGATCCCAATGGCGACAGTCTTTGGTGTAAAATATACGACGACAAAGACTCTCACTCTTGTAGAAGTATAAGTTCCTTTGTGTTATTGGACGATGGTGGCTTTCTTATGCTTGGCTCCAAATCTGGTGGTGGTTCTATTTTGATTCTCACCGATTCGCTCGGGGATGTTCGGGTTACCGAGTCGCCATTGCAAAAACCAGAGGAATTCTCTATCACAGTTTCGCCCAATCCATTCAATTCATCGTGCCAGATTACCGCACCGGAAGCCGCAACGGTTACGATATTCGATTTGCGGGGGAGATTAGTGTCGGTATTGTCATCTCATGTAGAGGGTCATAAGGCACCGAGCTCAAAGAGAAGTTACATCTGGCAACCGGAGCAATCGGTTAGCTCGGGAATATACATCGTGAAAGTTTCTACCGATAATCGATCTACCAGTAAAAATATATTATACCTCAAATAGGTGTTGAGTTTTTTGCGTTAGTCCTCTTTATTCTCATCGTGAACGATCTTTCTAAAACTGCATCGATATTAGGCAGTATTGCAGGTGCGAAAGTACGAAGGGGATACCGATTTCCGTTTGGGGGATGGATTAGGCTCGAGCATAGATGGCATAATAAAATCGGGCTGTTATTCATAAAAACTGAAGGTTTGTTTCTAACACCTTTATTGCCAAAGGTCGATGGAGGATGGTGCAGTCCGCTTCAGGGATTTTACATAAATGAGTCGGGATTATCCAAAAATAACATGCTTGTTATAAAATTCGTCCGAGAAGATAAGCAACGTTATATGTTGCTGAGTCGCAATAGCTTCTGGAATCTCATCGTAACAAACGAGATAGGCAAAATTCTGTGGATTGCAGAGAAATCAAAAAAAAACTCGATCGGTAATGTTATTTCGATCCCCGAATACAATTTTGTACCTCCCACAGAATCCTTGAAGGAAATCCTTCCACAGGGCATAGAACATTTCGTAAATGCAAAAGATATCCTTTTACATAAGATTATTCATAGAGAGCTTATGCAAAAGCTCAAACGCAATAAAAATGCACTTACCGCAGTACGTGGTGATTATGAAAAATTAGGGAATCCAGAAAAAAACCGTGAACTTGCTAACGCAATCATGGCTAATCTCCACATAATAAAACCGCACTCTCATTTTGCAACAATCACTGACCCGTATTCTGGTGAGACTATACAAATAGAACTCGATCCAAAACTTTCGCCGATAAAATTCGCTGAAAGTCTTTATAAAAAAGCCCGACGTGCCAAACGAGGCAGAGAGAAAATTATTACACGATATCGTCAACTTTTAAGAATACAACGAAATCTTATCAAGCTTTCGGAACTTGACAATATATACGAAACTGCTAAAGAATTGAACATCGATGCCGAAGCTATACTTGGAGAATCCGAAAAAGACCGAAAAACACAAAAGGAAGAGAAACTTGGACCCGGTATTAAAAGAATGTTCTCATCGGATGGTTTCGAAATTTTAATCGGGAAATCCGCTGAATCGAATAACCGTCTAACATTTAAAATTTCAGCCAAAACTGATATTTGGTTGCATGCAGAAAGCATAAAAGGTAGTCATGTAATAATTCGAGCAAAAGGAACAGTGATTCCCAACACGACATTGCTTCAGGGTGCAATGTTAGCTGCATTCTACTCAGATTCAAAACATTCATCACTTGTTCCAGTTATATACACTGAACGTAAATATGTTCATCCAATCAGAGGACATCCCGGAAAAGTGCGAATAGACCGCAGCAAGACACTTATGATTGAACCGAAAGGAGTCATTGCTCATAATTAAGAGATATTGGATTTAGCGAAACAATTTAAAAAGTTAAAATTTAATTCTAAGAATTTGACAACATGTATACATATTGATTTATTACTCGTATTGATTATATTAATATTAGAAATTGCTTAAGGAGTTTTTATGTATAGAACATCTATTATTTGTTTTCTAATATTTATAGCTGGGATAATTTACGGTCAGGAATTTGAGAACCCAGTATCATTGATAAACTCGATCCTCGATTCGACATATATCACATATATAGATTACATCGAAACCGAAGAATGTTCAATTGTCACAACAGAAGTTTGCATCGAGCTAAACGGTTTATTCATAAGAGCTCTTGAAATGCCAAATTTTACATTCTCCGAAAATGATGAGATAATAACGGAGGATAGAATAGAACAACTCTCTTTCTGCCCACCAGATACATTTAAAATCGATATAGTATTGCTTTTGGATTTCTCCCTCAGCATGGACTATGAAGTTACAACCTTTTTCGGGTCGTTGCCTGCATTTGTCTCGATACTAACACCGCTGGATTATCGAATTGCAATCGTTGTTTTCAACGGTTGTCCTGCGGAATTTGATGGTGTTTGGCTCATCGATAGAACAGATTTTAGCAGTCCAACCTGTGATTACTCGAGCACTGGTCCGGATATTTGGGCTGAAAATTTCACAGATTTCTCATGCCTTTTTAACGCTGTAATCGATGATCTTTACGATTGGCCACCAGTTCGGAGAGGTTCCGGTGGCGAGGACCAATACGGTGCAATTGTTAGAGCTAATGAAAGACTGACTTTCAGACCGGATGCGAGCAAATATTTCATTATGTTCACCGATGAACGACCTATTGTGAATAGATCCTGCTCTCCTGCTTGGGGACCCACCGATGAGGACCTTGACAGTATTATCGAATATTGTAATACAAATAACATTAGGATATATCCAATCACTCCCCAAAATGGTGAGTTTGAATACTCTATGTTTGAGCCGTCTAGCAGAAGATTTTACACAGGTTATCCAATCTTAGCTAATTCTACCGGTGGAAAATGGTTCTATCTATATAGCGAAAATTACGATTCTCTGGCAGCTGGAATTGCTCGAGAGATACTCGCTGAAAGGTGTTGCTACGAATTCAGAATTATCGAGCGCGATTTCTGTAACGATTTTAATATGTTTTCAGTTTCCGTCAGCGATTCTGATATATTTCTTGGATCGGACGATACATTTTATGTTCCACCTTGTCCTGGCGAGGGACAAGCAATTTATCCTTATCCATGCGGTGGCATATCAACCTGTCCCGATCAATCATTTAAATTCCTATTCTCAGCCGAAAATAATGTATTCTATCCCGATTCTAATTCTCTATCGCTTGTAATTAACGGTGAGACATTAGGCATTCATGACAGCAGAATCAATTTCATCGACTCCGTTCTTATTTTCCAGCCACTATTTGATTTTAACAATGGAGATACAGTTTGTGTATTGCTTCCCGATGGAATAGATACCTTCTCTTGCCCCATGAAGGGAGATAGTTGCTATGCTATCATTGATCTTCAAGGACCAGTCTTTCCACGACTCGAACCGGAAGCTGGATCGGTTATACTTTATGATACACTAAATATAGAGATAGAAATTTTCGATTCCCTTGCAGGCGTGGACTGGAGCGCAATTAACAGCGGAAATTTCTCGATAACAGTTAATTCCATTCCATGGTCTTTTGATATTTCAATTACACCACCACAAATAAACTTGAGTCTTGAATCCGATGGATTGGGCAGAGATAATGACGTTCAAGTTTGCCTTACGGATATAATCGATGCACCGGATTACGATTACTGTCCACCCAACTCCTCAGATACATGTTGGAGCTTTACGCTAATTATACGTGAGGGTCCTATCGGACAGAGAATTTTACCAGACCAAGAAATTATCTCAGCCTGTGTAAATCAACAGATATGGATAGCAATAACAGATAACGATGGTGTGAATGTCCCTACGATCGTTATAGCTATTAACGAAGATACATTTACAATTTTCAACTACGAGTTAAGTTTCAGGAATGACACTCTGTATTTCATACCTTTAGAAGATTACTGGGCGGATAAAGAAACAGTAACTGTAAGCCTTATAAGAGCAGATGACAACACTAATTCTGAACTTCAAAATCCTTTCGAATGGACATTTTATATGGATTTGCTCGCACCGCAAGCGGAAATGCTCGAGCCTGAAGACAGCAATTACACAATTAACATTAATCAACCAATTAAAATAAGCATATCGGACAATTTCGCAGGAATAGATCCTTCTAATTCGAGGTTATTTATCAACGATATTGAATACGACTTTAATAACTCTCTTCAATCGCTGACAGACGGCAATAAATCAGGACTGATTTTATTTAATCCTCTAGAAAACGGATTAATCTGGTTACCGTCCGATACAGTTAATGTTTATTTATATCTCTGCGACGATCCAGATACCTGTGATGCAAACTGTGCTGAATATCGTTATTCTTTCTGGCTTCCACCGTATCCTGGATGCACTCGACTTCCAAATCCCTTCACACCGAATAGTGATAATATAAACGATTATGTTCAATTTACATTCCCAGGTATGATTTATAGCTCTGGACTTATATATATCTTTGATGTTCAAGGCAAAATGGTTAAGGAAATAACAATACCCAAGGGGTTAGGTGCAAAGGAATTCGCTATCTGGGATGGTTCAGATATCAACAATGACCCATTACCTCAGGATTTATATATTTATTTAATAAAATCCGGTGGCGAAGTAGTATGTAATGGCACTGTGACAATTGCACGATAACAAACACATTAAATGATTTTCTAACAAAGGAAATTAAATGAAAAACAAGCGTTGTATAATTTATTTTATCCTATTTGTTACTTCGATGTCTCACTCTTTCTGGGTAAAATGGTCTTACAGTGAAGTTAGATCATTAGATTGGATGACATTTGGGTCTTCTGGAGCAATTATTGATCTTGGCAGCGATGTTAACACAGTAGGATCAGAACCCGACTCATGTATGGAAATTGTTATCGGTAGCGATGAATACTATAACTATTTCCCCGAAATAATGGATAGTGCCAGAGGAATTTGGAGATGTCTCGATGCATATGGAAACCTCGAATGGGCAATAAACACCAAGGCAGATGAATCGAGGTGTTCTCCGGCTATTGCAGATTTTTATGGAGACTCTCTTCTCGACATTATTGCTGGAACAACAAGCGGCTGGAATCTTGAAGCATTTGATAGATTAGGCAATTTCCTGTGGTATTTTCCAAATCCTCTGCAACAGGATGGTACATACATGTGGCATTCCTCACCCGCTGTTGCGGATATAATCCCTTCAATCGACGGTATTGAAATTGTTATTGGCAATAACTCTTGTTATTCCTTATTCTGTTTCCAGGGAGACCCAACAGATAGCGTAGATGAAGGAACAACATACACTGTTCCTATTCTTGGATGCTTTTTAGGCTACACAAGTCCTGGGGGCACAGATGGAACAGATTGGGATGTCCTATGGGTTTATGAGGCGGATGGACCTATAATATCGACACCTGCAGTGGGAGACATGGATGGTGATGGCGACCTCGATGTATTATTCGGGGATGGTTATAAAGGAACATACAGTTCAGAACACAATCCTGGAGGAAATATATATTGTCTAGATGGACCCACAGGAACATTGCGCTGGAAAATTACTACCACCACTTATCCAGAAGTAGTCGATGCATCTCCCGCACTTCACGATTTCGATGGTGATGGTGATTTAGAGGTTATTATTGGCACTGGCGATGGAAATATTTACTTCATAGATGGCGATGAGAACTCAACCGGAACAATAGAACCGTTCGAAATGACTACTTTCAATATGAACTCAGAAATACACTCGTCAGCGGTAATAGCGGATGTTGATGGAGACGGTTCATATGAAATAATTGTGGGTGCAAACAGCGGAGCAATTGCTTGCCTTTCATACTCACCACCTGCAACAGTATCACTTAAATGGATAGACACTCTCGACGGTGCAATAGTATCATCACCAGCTGTTGCTGGTAATATGCATGATCCTGCACCATGGCCATTTTTCTGCCAAAATAATATGAGAACTAACTTTTATCCTCCCACAGATACGGCGTTATTCGTTATTGTATCAACGCTCAATGGTAAAATTTATAAAATTTCAGGTTTAAATGGAGAGATAATCGACTCGATTCGTCTTGGGTTTCATATACACACATCGCCGGTTATTGCCGACATAGACTATGATTGCGAATATGAATTGATAATTACGGTAATGATTCCAAGCGGAGATTCAATTTATTGTCTCGGTACAGACATATATCGAAAAGATTGCTTAGATTGCAGAAAAGTTATTGTTAACACAATTTGTCCCCCTGAAACAGAAACAATAATATCTTCATGTAAAGAGCAGACTGTTTCATTTACTATTACCGATACAACAAGATGGGATACGCTCGATGTAGAACGAATGAATGCTGGAATAACTATACATCATCTTGATGGTTCTGAGAAAACCATATTTCTTAATTCTGATTCGATAGGATTTAATACTCGTATAGCAACAATCGACTCGTTAATTTTAGAGATCAAACGTCCATGGGAGCACCGAGATAGCATCACAATATGGACAGACATGATTGTTAGCGCAAAAGGTTGCACAACTTATCCTGCAAATCAGGTTAGCTTTCTCGTTGATCTTGAGCCACCAGTACTGATTCCATCTCCATCGATGCCACCAATTGGAGGTAATGGTCCCGTGATTATGGAAATCGAGTTCGAACTTGTCGATACACCGGCAGGTGTTGCTTACGATTCCACGAGAATGTCCGTTCTTGCATTTCATATCGACACAACGATGGATTATTATTTAGTTGAAGACTCAACACATATGAGTTGTATTTTCCATCCCAACGATTCCGTGGTAATCTCTGTACATACTTGTGATTCTATAATAGATTACGGGTGTTCGTGTCCACCGAATTGCACAACATATTCATATTGGTTCAGAATAGGTGGTACAGGACCGGAAGCTGAGATAATAATACCTCAACCGTATACGATTTCTGCATGTATAGATCAACAGATATGGATACATCTGACTGATCCAGAAGGTATAGATTCTACATCGATTGTTCTCGTGGTCAACCGAGATACATTCACAACATTCGATGAGGAAGTCTATTATAAACTGGATACTTTATATTTCAGTCCACTTATAGGATACTGGCGAGATCATGACACAGTAATAGTAAGTCTTATTGCTGCAAATGACATATATGGTAGCGAGCTTCAAAGACCCCTTAGTTGGATTTTCTACACCGATTTCGTACCTCCCATTGCGTTTCTTATTGCACCGCCTGAAAGCAGCGTTGTGTTCGATAGAGAGCAAGAAATTGAAATTAACCTGATAGATCAGTTTAGCGGTGTAAACTTGGATTCTCTGAAATTATACGTATTGGGTAGGAACTTTTATAGGGATGATTTAGATATTTCAGGCAGTCATATCACACTTCATTCCCGCGAGAAAGGTCTTTTTTTCTCACCCGGCGATAGTGTTAATGTAGACTTATTTTGCTGCGACAGCCCTGATACTTGCGGTCCAAATTGCAACCTATATAACTGGATTTTCTTCATTGCACCGCAATCTGAGTGCCAGAGAATGCCAAATCCATTTTCTCCAAATTATGATAATATTAACGATTACGTCTATTTCACATTTCCTAATATCTTCTTTGAGGAAGCCACAATTTACATTTACAATTTACACAATATAAAAATATACGAAATTCATGTTCCCTCTGGCGAAATTGCAAAAGAATGTGCACGGTGGAGTGGACTTGACACAGATGGCAATCCTATGCCTCAGGGATTATACATTTATCTTATAGAAACCAGCGGTGAGATTGTATGCGAAGGTACTGTTACAATTGCCAGATAGCTATTTATTAATATCTTTCTATAAAGGCACTTAATAATATTAAATTTTACTTGAATTAATTTACATTTGCAAAAGTGTTTGCAACGGAATAAGTAATTTATATCTTAGCAAATTGAAGTTACAGAAAAAATCTTCATAGGCGACAAATTTCGCTTTCAATAGAATTAAATGTTGTCAAAGGTGGGAAATGACCCTTTTACCGCTTAGCGCTAATAGAATGAACATGCTAATGCTTCGGCGTAGACTTGTTATCGCAAGAAAAGGTCACAAACTTCTCAAGGACAAACAGGATGAATTAATGCGGAATTTCCTAGAACTTATCGACGAGATAAAGGGATTGAGAATTAGAACTGAAAAGGTCTTTATCGAAGCTATTCGACGGTTTACTCTGTCAACAGGACTTCTACCCATAGAGGAGTTAGAAGCAATTTTTATCGTTCCCGCAATTAGTGCTCGAGTAGAAATATCAACCACAAGACTTTTAAATCTGAGAGTTCCAAAATTTAAAGTTAAATTTAGTGGTGAAATTCTCTCGTATTCACTGACAAATACGCTATTAGAACTCGACGGTGCAATGAGTGATATGGAAAAAGCACTAAAATTGCTGATTGCTCTGGCGGAAACCGAAAAAAAATTAAGCCTTTTAGCCCGAGAAATTGAAGTAACTCGACGACGTGTTAATGCTTTAGAGTATGTTATGATTCCCGACCTGTTTGAAACAATTTCCTTTATTCGTATGAAACTTGAAGAACTAGAAAGGGGAAATTTAACTCGATTAATGAAAGTTAAAGATATTATCGCCCAAAAGAGAGGTATTTAAATCTTTGTTCTATGATAACTTCCCTTTCAAAAAAAATCTTATTGCTCGCATACATCGCACTCCTTGTCAGTTATTCATCAGCTATAATCGGTGAATGGACTGTTTGGACTAATGCAATGGACAACCGATGTATCGTTACCGATGGACGATACGCATGGTTTGGAACTGCCGGTGGTGTTGTAAGGCTCGATCCTGACAACGATGAATATACAGTTTTCACTAACATCGATGGGATTGAAGGTTTAGATATTGTTTCTCTAACGATCGATAGCAGCGGATATCTGTGGTATGCTGCATCCAACGGCTACGTTGGTTTTTTCGATGGTTACAAATGGCAAAGTTCCGATGATCTATCGAGGAATGGTTATTTCATTAAAAATATCCGTTATGGAACTGGATATCTATGGATATGTACAAATAAAGGTTTAATCAAGGCAGAACCAGTACCCGACTTTTTTACAGTGATTTTATTTAGAGAATATATTGAATTCATTGCCGATCTGCCTGCACAGTCTCCAACTTATGATGTAGTAACGAAACACGACTCAATTTTTCTTGCCACAGATTTCGGCGTAATATGCGCTTCGCTAAAATCTTCTCTTCTAATTTCCTCAAACTGGAAAGTTTTGCCTTTGATTTATGAAAAAACAGACACATCGGGAACTGAAGTATTGCACCTTCCTGTTGCATCGCTGACATTTCACCATGACGAATTGTGGGCTGGGCAATATACGCAAGGCACTCCATCAATTTGGAAACTCACAGATCGATTCGTGCCAGTATGCTCAACCTTTACAGTTAGTGAACCTTATATTCAGAGCATCGATGACACCTTGTGGGTACTTAATAAATATGGTTTAAACTATTACAATGAAGCATCGGACGATTTTCGATCTATACCTAACGATGCACCTTTCCCAACGTTCACAGGAATCGTCAAGATTGGTGATAAAAAGATCGTTTCCGGTTCATACGGTTATTCCAACTACTATGACAGTGAATTACACAACCATTTTCTAAATCTTCCATGGGGAACAAATTTCTCCGATGTAACGTTTAATGCGCCATATGTTATCGTAACAACTGCTACTAACGCCGTAAATATTTGGGACGGAGAGAACTGGAGATTCATTGATTTCCGAATCATATCTTCCGGTTATCCTAGTGATATTCGAAACAAGTTGCGCAGTTTTTTTGGTTGTATACTAACAGCCGCGATGGATGATAGAGGAACGATTTGGTTGGGTTCGTGGGGATTGGGAATTTTAAGAATTTTCCCTAATATGGAATTCGAATTTTGGACTGTGGAAAACAGCGACTTAAGTTCTTCTGATGCTTCTGCCAACTTTCCTGTTATACCTTTCTTACGAAGAGACCCCAACGGTAACATCTGGGTTGCTAACCTGAATTCAATCGATTCTAAACCGCTCAAAGTTTGGAACTCAAACAATGTAGATGATCCTCATGGTTCATTTGGATTCTCATATCCAATACCCAACGGTCAAATAACCGATTTGGAATGTAAATCCGATAGAGTATCTATAGCAACAATCGACGGTGGTGCGATAATAATTCACCAAGGAACATTAACTGGCGCGGATCATTCCTCGGATGATATAAACATAAAACTATATGGTGAACTTCCACAGAAATCGCTTCTATCAACTACAATAGATATAGAGAACAAGGTTTGGTTTGGAAGCACTGACGGTTTGGTATACTATGATCCAATGGGATTTATTATTGAAGTTCCAATGCCTAACGATCTTTCATCGATGGTAACATCTCTTTCCTCCGACTCCTATGGAAATATTTGGATTGGAACAACTGAAGGTGCAGCGGTTTTGATGCCCGATGGGTTTTATTCTACATTTAAATCTACTTTCTCGTCCGATGCACTCGTTTCAGATAGAACACCATTGATATCTGACAGAATAGGCTTCGAATATGGCACTATACCAAAAGGTGGAATTTTTACGGATGGTGTCAGTGGAGACATATGGTTCTGTTTCGAGGAAGGAGCCGTTGTTCTTCACTCCACCTATGACGCTGATACAACTGTAACCGATCTCATCGTCTATCCTAATCCGGTTATTGCAGACCGTGGAATATTACCTACAATACATATCGGTCGTGCTGCGGCAGATGCATCACTTTCCATATACACCTCTTCGGGACAAATTGTTCGACATTTCGAGAGATACTGGAAAGGACATGACGGTGTATTTCTATGGGATGCCAAGAATGAATCGGGAGAATTAGTGGCGCCTGGGATTTATATCTTCGTTGCATCGTCGGACAAAGGTGTAGCAAAAAGTAAAGTTTTAATTATAAGATGATAAATGCAGAACTCCAATTTATCTCAAAAAATCTTAGTTTGGAGCAAACTATCAAATCATCACATTATCATCATTGTTTTCCTTGTCTTATTATTCAAAGCTTTCGAGCTGTATACTTTCGAAATACATCATACAATTTTAATATATTTTTATAATTTTGTAAAACCTTCAATCCAAATCTTATGAAATTGGGAGGTTTAAAAATGAAACCTATCGATTACTTAACAGAACTTTCCTTCATACACCGCGGCGGAACACAGGAAGAACTTAATGCAGCTAATATGATTAAAAGCTGGCTTGAAGATATGGGTTATAATGCTTGGCTTGAGCCGTTCGACATTCTCGATTCAGCTCCCGGAGACGGTGAATTAACTCCTATCGAACCGGATGGAGAAAGCGTGTTTGTGAGACCGGTTGGACTTTCTAAATGCGGGGAAGCAGAAGGACATATAGCAATTCTTGACGTTTCAGAACCAGAATTTGCCGATAAGAAAAATCTTAAAGACGCAATCGTTTTTATGCAACATTATCCAAGACGAAAATGGCTCGAGCTTTTTCGGGAAGTTGGTGTTGCTGCAGCATTAACAGTGTTGGGTATACATATGGAAAAATCTGTCCTAACGCTATCTCAAACAAACGCAGCAGAATTTGGGAATGAATTGTTACTTGCTTCAATATCTTATGATAAAGCTATTAAATTTATTCGAGACAAAGTAAAAAGAGTGAAAGTGAAACTGAAACAAGAGAAATACACCACAAAATCCCATAATGTAGTAGCAGAATTAGACGGAGAAAGCGACCGTCAACTTATTGTCGTTGCGCATTTTGACACAACGCCATTATCTCCCGGAGCTCAGGACAACGCCGCAGGAACCGCTGAGGCTCTTAGTGTAGCGAAACGTATTGTTAGAGAGAAATTCGCTCGAAGGATAAAATTTATATTTTGTGGTTCTGAGGAAAAGGGACTTCTCGGCGCTAAATCTTACGTTGCTGCGCATGCAGATCAATTAGATAAAATCGACCTTGCAATTAATCTCGATGTTGGTGGTAATCCATTCTCACCAATAATTTACAGATCGGTAGGGACGCAAGAATTATTAAACTATGTAAAGGGAATTCTTCACCAGAAAGGAATGACCGGCAATTTTATCGAGGATATATACTCAAGCGATAATATGCCCTTTTCCCGCAGAAATGTGCCATCTTTAGCCATTGCACGTGCAGGAATTGAATACAAGGGGCATTCTCCACACGATACTGCAGAGATGACGTGTAATGAAGCGTTAGTGGATATTATCGATGCAACTGAAGTAATTTTGAGAGAAATTGCTAATTCAAAAATTTTGCCTTATGAGCGAAAAATTTCTGAGGAATTGAAAAAGAAAATAGAGGATTATTTTACCGAACGTAAATAAATCAGAAAAAGAACTTCGTATCTTAACCTATTCAAACCCAGAGCATTAGATATTTATATGTTTCCTAAGAACAACTAAATATGCTGGGGAATATGCAAGCCTATACGGTTTGGAATGACTCTTTACAATAAAGCCCCACTGAAGAAATTCCTCATTTAGTTTAATATATTGTTCCATATCTAAATTTAATAGTCGAGATGCAATAAGATCTCTAAAGTCATTCCACCAGCTAATTAAATTTGCAGGCTGTGAAATAAATTCCACTGCAGTTTGTAAAGCAGCATTAACAACCAAATTAGGGCTTACATTCGACTCTCTCAATCCTGCAAAATTGCATCGTACGAGAAGACCATCAGCCGAAACAGGTTCAATTGGCTCTTGTCCCATAATTGATGTGGCTTTCTGCCACTCGAGATGAAATTTCTTGAGATTGAAATATCTCTCCATATAATGACGCGGTCCATTTGCAGCCTGAAAGAGCAGTTTATAAATATCCTGAACCTCCAACGCAGGATAACGTTGAATATGATAATTCAACACATTAATCATTCTCTGATTCATTTTCTGAAACTTCCTGCCGGCTTTAATTGTCGAAACATCATTGTAAGATAGCTTCCCTTAGGTAATTCAACTGATAGAACAAGCTTTTTCGATCCTTCATGTAATTCATCCTCCAACCATTGCCAATTTAATCTCTTAGGGCATACTAATAACTTTCGTCGTGAGCTTTTGAAAAATAAACCAGTAACTTTCGAGCGTAATCCTTCAAACCCATTAATGCCAAGCCCTGTTAGGACTTCATCGTAGATCTTTCCTAATTGTCCATCAAGTTTTAATTTCATCGATGCAAGCGGAATTTCAGTATTTTTTATTTGATCAAACAACTCCACACTCAATTCCTTTAGGAAATAAATTGTCTCCCCCAATTTAAATCTCTGTGGTAGAAGATTAGATATTAGAATAGTTTCTCTCAAATAATCACGAGCGACTCTATTCCATATAAACGCTTGAAATGCAGTTCCAAGAAGAAACAAAAAATCTCTATCAACTTTTTCCAAAGCTTGTCGATATCCTTTTTTATGAGCAGCCATATGCTCGAGCACACTTCGTTCCCAACGTGTTGGTGCTATATCTAAGCATTTTAGCCAATTGTTCCAATTCTTTTGAACACATTTTCTAAATCTTCTTTGTCTCGAGTTATCTTGCGATGATGCCATAAATAACAATCTCAGAGCCTTAGCATAATCCTCGAGAATAACTGTGTGGGCAAAGAAACCCTTGCCGTGCCTTGCGGAAGAAAGCCTTTGCTCATCGTAATAGTTTACGAAACCTTGATCCGAAATAATTTTCATACGTTGTTCAATCCGCTGAATTTCGTATCCTCGAATATTTCTTGCGACTATTGTAAACCTATTTCCAACAAGAACAGACTTTGATACAGGTCGATTCGCTCTGCCAATGAAATCCATTTCATAATTTTTCGCTTTGATTCGCCACAGTTTACCCTCAAGTATCGATATGTACTGTGTTGAAATCGAATACCTGTCCTTAAGTCCTCCGTATCCGATGTTCTTTCGCTTAATTCGAAGTCTCTTGGCAATATCGTTTATTACATCTAAAGTATTTGTGCCGCGTTTTTCAATTTTATAAATCGAGAAAAGTCCCTCACCATGAACAACATCAAGGCTAAGCAGCTCCTCTACACGAAAATCCTCTAATTTTTCCTTAAGTTTCATGTGATGACAAAAAAATAATTTTCATAATTGTATTACTGTTAAGTTTATCTGACATAAGGGATTTCATTTTTAAATTTTTTCCCTGAACGACTCATAAGATATGCAGCTATGATAAATATCACAGCCGATACAACAAATGCTGTATGAAAATCAGCAAAAGACATAATCATCCAGCCAATCACAGGTGCAATAATTCCTCTTACACCTGTCATTGTTAAATGAACAGATTGATAAGCAACTTCTCGATTCGGTTCGGCAAAATATATTGAACCAATATTCCATGTTATTAGTACACCAGCCATAGCAAACGAAAAAAATAAAAACGCTAAGTAAACAACTGAGAGTCCAAGACTGGATGATACTGCGAGTAAAATCGGGTAGAGTGCTAAAAGACCGAACAGCATTGCAGCATATGTAAATGGTTCGTGTTTATCGTGAAATCTACCTGTAAATGGTGAAAAAATTACAATGCCAAGTTTCCCCAAAACACCACGTGCAATAGATATCTGTTTGTAACTCATATTCATTACATCTACCAGATATATAGGAACTACCGGCAATAATAAAAGAAATGCACTACCGTAAATGAAAAAATTCATTTCGAAATGAAAGAATTGATTGTTCTTCTTAAAAATTCTCGAAACAAGTTTAACAGGATTTTCAAACGGATGTTGTTCTCTATGTGGAGTTGGAATTATACCCAAAATCAGACAGGCAAGCGCTCCCGAAATTCCAACAATGAAGAAAATCAGTCTAAATAGATTTTGATCAATATCTAAAAAGTAACCTGCAACTAACGATGACCCAAGACCAATGCAGTTAGCAACACTAGCTGCGGTTCCAAACCATCTTCCACGTCTCGAGTCTGGATAATTCATCGCCAGGATGTAATTCTGGATTGGATTAATAATTCCCATTGGCAATATGAAAAGCCAGATGCAAATGATATATTGAATAGGTGTTTTCACCATAAACATCAAAGCCATTGCAACAACTCTTAAAACAGCACCAATAATCAGGAAAGGTCTAAAATTTACGTGACGCTGAATGTAACCAATAAATGTTGAGGATAGTATCCACGCCATAGGAAGACTCATAACAAGAAGAGTTATCAAACCACTGGAAGCATTGAAGTACTTTCTTGCCACAATCTCTCTAAAACTATCGACAATACCTAACGCAGCTCCATTAAAAAAGGAGAAAAGTATGTGTAGGAGAAGAGTTTTACGCTCAATTTCAGTCATAAATCTTTAAGAAATATTCATTTATTTTAGAACCTAAAAAAAGAACAAAAAAGATGCTTGCGGCAGTGTAAGAAATAACTTATACCGGATAGAATAACTAATTGTCGCACCAAAAGATACCTGACTTTTGTGAAGTTTAGCACTTCCAAACATTGTTCCTATACCGATGACAAATTCCGGTTTGCCTGAGCCACCCCACATCGATACACCAGAAACAATAGAAAAATCACCATACTTTCTTTCAATTGGAGTATAGCTATACATAAGTCCAACATTAAAGAAACCTTCACCTAATTCACCCCATGCAGCACCAGTAATCATAAATGAAGATTTATCATGGTCCATCCTATAACTTAGCCCTAAACCGGAAAGTGCACCTGCCGCGAAACCCATTCCGTATTTCCATTTTGATTCGGGATCCTTACCTAAATAATTAACATCTGATTCCTGACCAAATGAGATTGAAGAAATTGAAATACATATAAATATATAGATGAATTTCCTCATTTATAACCTCCATGAAAAAAAAAGAATAAACCTAATAAATACAATTCTACAAAATTGAACACTAAAATTATTGGAGCAATGAAAAAAATTCTTCCAGTAAGAACTATCTGCTTGAATGCACAGTCAATTATTTTCAGAGAATATATAAGCTCCAAAACTGTTGTACCTGCTTCCAAAGCACCTTTGAAATGCTTTAGAACACACGGTCTTTGATGAGATTTTAAATGAAAGAGTAAAGTATAAGAATGGATATGTTTTCTTATCAATCAGTCGTTTTACTGCATTTAGATCGTCGATTTCATCCAATTTTTCTATTAATTCAGGAAAGAATTCTGACAGCATTCGTTTTTTTCCCTCTCGTGGTTGAGGGTTTAAAATATCAATCTATATATCATCCCCTCTTCGACTGTTGCCATAACAACCAGCACCACAAAAACAATAGTCTTCTTTGTTCCCCTAACGATGTGAATGTCGAGCATAACTTGAACTGCAAGTAAAGACCTTGTAAGTCAAAAAAACAAAACCAAATCTATACAATTCGGTAGACTTAGAGGAAGCTCATATTATTTGTATTTCAGGTTGATTTTTCCTCAATTAACTTCTTTATGGCGTCTATCACCTGTTCAGTTTTCATATTCCTGATATCAATACCAAAGTGACGAGTACGGTCGAATCCAGCATTCTCGAACGCATCGCGGAACATTTTCTGCTGCATACGTATGTCGCAACCCGCAACATACAACTCATCTATTTTTTCACCTGCCACAAGCACCTTGAGAAACTCATCTCCATCATCCGCACATAGCTGGGGGTGCAAGCCAACGAAATCAAAGACTTTTTCGCGCCTCAGACTATTCAGGATCTCGAAGATGTCCATCCCCTGAAATGAGGGACATGTTCCTTGACATACACATAACAATAGACCTTTCTTGCCCATTAAAGAACCTCCATGTCTGCTGAAAATATTATTGCGTCAAATTCACAAGCTCCTCTTTGACAACCTCTGCAAAATTCCACGCAATTATCGGGATTGACGACTACAGGCATACCATCTTCCTCTCTGAGAACATCGTGCGGACAGAATTCCACACATTCGAGGCAGCCTGTGCATTTATCAAAATCTATGATCGGATACCAATTTTCTGCCATTTATTTCCCTTCAATATTTTTATATAACATCTGCAATGATCTTCCTTGTCCAGACATCGCTTGGACCACCGCACATCATAAGAACCACTGCAAGTATCTCGGCTATTTCTTCTTTTGTGGCACCTTTTTCTTTAGCTCTTCTAATGTGCACTTTTATACACGGTTCACAGTGAACCGCAATTGATAGAGCTACAGCGGTGAGTTCTTTCATTTTCGCAGACAACGCCCCGTCCTTCATCGTTTCCCTCACCTGAGCAAGGTACGTATCCCAAATATCTGGCATGAATTGTTCGATTAGTGATTTTTCCATATTTTTTCCTCTTTATATTTCATCCTGAAGCCGTTGAATTATCTGCTCAACCTTTGGAATCTTACCTGTGGATATCACTTTCCCATTCACCACAAGTGCTGGAAGGCTTATCACTCCGTATTTCGCAATTTCAGTTATATCAGATATTACTTCAATGCTGTTCTCCAGCCCAAGCTGTTTTGCAGCATCAGTTGTTCTTTGCAACAATATCTTGCATTTGTTGCATCCTGCTTCGAGTACTTTGATTTCCATTTAATCCTCCTGTATGGGTTAGATAATGACTATATAGATTCCAATGCAGATAATTAGTATACCAGCGACTTTTTGAAGCCAGAAGTTTGTTTTTCGCAAGCCTTTAGACTCAATTAAGCGTTTTGCCACCCCAACCGATGTTCCCGCCGCGAGAATAAAAACACAATGTCCGAGAGAATAGGTCAATAGTAAGGATACACCATAAACTATGTTTGCTTTTGACGCTATTAATGTGAGGATTACAACAAGAATGGGTGCTGCGCAGGGAGCTGATATTATCCCAAACAATAGTCCGAGAATGAATGCGGCAAGGATTCCGCCTACTTTGGGCTTGATAAATTTTGGTGTAGGTATAGTGAATTTAAATAACCCGAGCAAATGAAGTCCCATAAATAAACACACAGCAGCGATAATGTATTTCCAATATCCGCCAACATCACCAAACAGAGCACCGACAAGAGCTGCGATAACCCCCATTATTGTAAACATAACAGCCAGCCCAAAGGCAAATGTTAGCGAAAGAAAAAAAGCCCGTTTAATGCTAGAGCCAGAGTTTTCTTTCGTCCCGCTGATAAAACCGATTACGAGCGGAATCGAAGCGATAACGCACGGATTGGCTGCGGTCATTAAGCCACCGACGAAAACTGTTACAAATGCAAGCCAGGGATTCGAATCTACAATCTGAGCCGCATTGCTGAGCAGGCTACTTATCATGCTGTGTTGCCTTGACTTTGTTGGCTAATTCCCCCAGCTTTGCTTCAATGGTTTCCTTCTTTATTTGCCATGATTGCAAGCGAGATACTTCTTTGCCATTTTTATCGAAAATAACAATTGTTGGAGCATTAAAAATTTTGTATATCTTCGCAATCTCTCGGCTTTGGGCAACATCCACTTTGAAGTATATGACATTACCTGGTAGTGTCTTTGCCGTACTGTCCCCCACTGTAAGCGCTGCTTTGCAACTCCTCAATACGCATCCACAGGCTTTTGAATTATGAAAAAGGCATAGCACCAGTTTGCCCGATTTGAGAGCGCTTTCCAGAGTCTCATATGTTTCAGTTGTTTGCTTCTTCGATACTTTCACTGTTTCCTCAGCACAAGCCAGTAAAAACATCGAAAACACAATAACAAGTGATGTTACTGTTGATATTCGCCTCATCTTTTATCCTCCTTCGGTAATAGGAATGCTATTTATTATTTCCTATATTGTATCTTTCTATGAACGACTCTATCGCTTTTTTCCTGTCCTCAAAGCTTAATGCCCATGCATGTAGTCTATCTTCACCATCCATAGTGATTTGATACATTCTTTTCGGCGGTCCCGATTCCCCTGTTTCCCATTCAGACTTAACTAGACCTTCCGCCTCCATATTCCTAAGTGTTCGATAGACTGTTGCAGCATCAAGTGGTGGACAAGGGAACGGAAATTCTTCAAGTCTTCTCACAAGTTCATACCCATAGGATTTCTTCTCCCTCAATAAGAGAAGCAATCTCGGTTCGACAAAACGATTGAATCGTCCTCCGCATTCGCAAAGTTCATCTTCATACTTTTCCATGTTCATAAGCTCTCCTATGTGTAAATTGTATCTATATGTAAATTACATATAGTAAAATATAAACGCAACTTTTTAAGTCAAGCATTTTTTTCAAATACAATTTAGTTGCATTCAAGGTCTTATTTTCTCAAGCTAAGATTGCGTTTCCTTTTTCGAATTTCATACTTAATGTCCGGTTCATGAAGCATCTTATTATGTCAGGTAATTTGTTGGAATTAGATTATTGATAAGAAAAATAAGGCAAGGTGAATGCTTTATGTATGAAAAACTTATTTCTTCACAGCTGAAGCAAGAAAAGAGAATTATTCGGAGCAAAAATCACTTTTCCCACGCAGAGAATAACTTCTTTTAAGCAACCTGCATCGTCTCAGGTTATTTTAAATATAAAATTCGATTAGTAATTTGTTGGGCATCTACTGTCGTTGCTCGCTCTTACTTCAAAAGTCATTCTTTTCCCGGTAGTGGTATTTCAAGCTCTTTGCAGATTACCATTATGACAATATCATTAATTTCATTGTGTCTTGGCACAGTCGCGCTTCGTTTTGCCTTCGGATTCCAGATAATTGTGTGTTTCTTCCCTTCTCGCGATAGAATACATCCGTGCCTTCGAAGGTGTTTCAAGACCTTCTCCCTTTTCACACCATGACCTTCACCGGTTTCACTGGAGTCATAACCTTCCAGGGAACGGGCACATTTCGAATTCTATACTCGGTCGCAAGCTCTTTAATCGCTATGAGTATTTCTTCAATGGCTTCTTCAACAGTTTTGCCCTGTCCTGTAGCACCAGGTAATTCAGCAGCGAATCCTGCAAAACCATCGTCTACTCTGTAGATTATTGGATTGATTGCGCGCATATTATACTCCTTATGCCTTTTCTTCACACCCAATCTCTTGCGTATGTTGCTATCTCAAATGCACTGCCTTAATCCCATATTTCAAGTCAAAAAATGGCTCGATGCCTTGCGCCCCTACCATTTTCGTACCTCCCCAACCTTTATTCATTATAAAAAATTAATTAAAAAAAACAAGCATATAATGTTTGGAAAGTGTTCGAAAATTTACTTCTTCACTGCGGAAGCAAGAAAGCCACCGATTATAGAAAATATGGGTTTAAGGGTCTTTGTTGTTGGGTCAACCTCAACACCAAAGTTCTCTAATGCTGTAGCACCAAGCAAGAATAGAGATTTATTCGGAGCAAAAATTATCGGGCAGGTAACAGGACCCTCTAAACCTTCAATATCAAAATTACAGAAGCCGAATAGTCTGTTATCTGTTCTACCATCTGCTAAAATCAGGTTTCTGCGACCTGTGGGTTCAACCTGAATTTTCGCAAGCCAATCTTCAGGAATAAATGTATAAAGTGCTCCTGTATCTACCCAGAATTCGTGTTCAAAAAACAGATTTGGCTTCTTTGTATTAGATACTCTAACCTTTTTCTTAAGCATACCCATAGAATTCCATCGATTTAAAAATAATAATTTCTAATTAAATATACACATTAATAATTTGCTGTCAAGTAAACGATTAAACCTAAAAGAATATTTTTGAATCATGATTCATTGTTTGCAGTTAATTTGATATAAATTAAGCAATTTGCTCTCAATTGAATTCAATTAAATGAAACTACAATTAAATTAGGGAACACTCGAATCCAGTAAATTATTCAGGAGGGCATGCACATTGTATGTGTATATTGCAGCCATTGCCGCAAGCACAGCCCATAACAGAATTACCCGCAGGAAATTGCGGAAACTCAAGTATCCTTATGAATAACTCAGGTACTTGTGTTACGTTTAGCTCAGTTACTCTGATTTCATCAGCCATATTTTTCCTCCTTGTTATTTAGGATATTGAAACTAATTGAGTGTTCCCCAATTTTAAGTCTCTAATCTTTTGGAGAGCAAACCATTTAATTCTATTATCTATATCGGCAACCACCTGCTTGCAGGAAATAATATCGCTTAACTTTTTATTTGATCTTTTTGCCAATACTCGAAGTTTTCTACATCCACCCCAGCAAATAGGAAGGTATTTACATTCTATACAGCTTTTATCCACTTCCAAAGGAACATCTCCCCAGTTTTTATCTGACTCGCAGAAAATATTCCCTACTGAATCCTTTTCGTCAAAACTCTCTAAGGCAGTGCATTTATAAAGCCGTCCATCAGTCTGAACAAGGAAATAAGTAGATTGATCCGCATAACAATAATTATAGCGTTCAAGAAAACTGCCAAAATCAATTCTATAGCCATGTTCTATTGCATACGAATAGAATTCATCCAGAACTTCCCTTTCCTTTTTTTGAGTAATATCAATTTTACCGCAACCCCATATCTTACGACAATACACTTGAACACGATTTCGAAATTCTTCGGGTACCTTATCAAGTAATTCAATAAGATATTCAAGATTCTCTTCATCATAATTGCAACGTAAAAGCAGGAAAGATTTCTTACATTGTTCAAGGAAGTTATTTACATTCGAAAGGATCCGATTAAATGTGGGTTTTCCAAATATTGTTTTCCGTTTTGAATTGTGATATTCATCAGGTCCGTCAAGTGTTACTTGAATCATATTTATACCAAGTAAACCCAACATTTTCGATGTTTCTATGTCAAGTAAATATCCATTTGTTGTTAATTCATAGTATGATCTCATTTGAGGATAATTATTCTTTAAAATGTTACAGAAATTAAGCATTTCAAAGACAATTTCAGAAGCACAAAGAGGTTCACCTCCAAAAAAGGATAAATTTAAAAGTGAGAGTTTGGCAGCTCGCTTCTCGATTAAGGTTTTTATTCTTTCAATAACATCTCTCCTCATTATCCCCTTTCTTTCCCGCTCATAGCAGTAGCTGCAATTAAAATTGCAACCCATTGAGGGAATTAAAGTAAGAGATAAAACATCTTCACGGTTATTCCACAATCTATAAAGTCTCGATGCTGCTTCAATCTCATTAAAATCCTCATTTACGATGAAAAATCGCTCCTTTAGTAAATGAAATGTTTTCTCTGAAAGCAAATGGATGTTCTCAGGTAGTTTATTGCATTCTAGAAGTAAAAGATTTCGATATAATAAATTATATAACAAAAATTTATTTTCATCTATGCTAACTTTAATATTGTATCTTGACCATTTCATTATTATCAAAATAATCGGTAATTTAAAAAATCAAGCAAATAGTGTTTGGAAAGTATACAAAAAATTTACTTCTTCACTGCGGAAGCAAGAATAGAGATTTATTCGAAGCAAAAATTACTTTTCCCACTCAAAGAATAACTTCTTTTTTAGTGACCTGCATCGTCCCAGGTTATTTCAGAAAAAGGACCTGCTTTGCAATTGATCTATTGCCCACAGTCATCCGTACTAAATACATCCCGGAACATACGGATTTGCTTGGTTGCCAGACACAAATCCTTTTTATCCCTCGGACATCTCTCCCTTGGTAAGATGGAGAAACAGAGGGAGTTTCCCAGACTATTTTGCCGTTTAGGTCGAATATCTCTATCTTAGCCGTCTTCGGCGCAGAAATAGTAACAGCCGAATTAAACGGGTTCGGGTAAATATACAATTCATACGATTCAGGCAGATTTGTTGTTTCCTTTTCCAAAATTTGACTTGTATCCGTAGCTACGTATCCAGATTGCTTTGTATGAGGAATTATATGGACAGCACTATCATAAAATCTAGTTGAATCAAATTGAAGAACGGTGATTGGTAATGCAGTGTCTATCATCATGTATCTAACTTGCATAAGCTGCATAGGTCCGTCAACACCACCGAATCCCAATATAGCGCAATCAAACCAAGCCCAACCCTCGCTGGAATCAACATTGGAAGGCATAAACAGTTTTGAACGACCTGGTGCCCAACTGCCATCCGATGCGGAAATGTATACTATTATATCTGGATCATGTACTACCTGTAAGCTGTATCCGTGCAAATCAAGACAGGTAGAATCGACCCATATTTCAATAGTAAAAGTGTCGTTAATACTAACATAGCTCGTTTCAGGTGAAATATAAAGCATACTATCTATGCTACCCAGTGCGCAACTTGCTGATATAAGTATAAATATGAATACAATATGTATTGATTTCATTTTTACTATTCTCCTTTATTTCTGCGGAGGTAGCAATCGTATACCACCCCCGCATTTACTGTTTCTATTACTGTTACTTGATTAATGTAATCCTGCTCGAGGTGCTGAAATCTTCTGCGCTCATTCTCACTATATATGTACCGCTGGAAACTGTTCCTCCGGAATTGTCCAAGCCGCCCCAAATAATGCTGTGAAGTCCAGTTTCGAATTCGTCGTCGCACAGTGTTGCTATCGTGCGACCTGTGAGGTCATGTATTTCAATGCGCACTTTCGCTTCATAAGGAACACTGAAGTTAATTGCAGTCGTAGCGTTGAACGGATTCGGTGTTGCGCCGATCAGTGCGAACTCTGAAGGCAATGCTGTTACTTCTTCTTTGTTCAGCACAAACGGTACATCGTTGTTGCCCATATCGCGAAGGATAACATTGCTAACCGATGTCACGCCGTTGCCCCTCAGCTTAAGCGTGAATAACGTTCCTTCATCATTAATTGGCTCGGTTTGATGTCCTATAACTGCAAGGTCCACATCCACGAAGCCTTCGCGCTGGCGACTCTCGATGAATATAGATTCTTCGCGTTTAAGTAGTTCTCCGGGTATGACTTCGACAAGCTCGTAACCGGGCGTCTCGATAGTGAAGCTCCCAGCTCGCAGTTGCACATCATGTGCATCGACTCTGACCGGGAGATACGTATATTCTCCGTCGTCCTTATTCTCTGCCCAGATGTTTACAGGCGTATTCGAAATGGGAAGTAATTTTGCATATCCACCAGAGTGCGAGTATGACCAGGTGATGGAAAATATGCATAGGTCTTCGAACTCAATTATCCCATCGCCACCATTAGCTGAAGCATCTATGCCGTCTGTAGGGAAAGTAAACACCCACGAGTCTTCTGTCGGACCAATGTCGCATTTGTTGCAGAACAAGCCAGCCGGGCTCACAGACCAGTAGGATGTGGTGAATAGATTCATGTCGTAACCTTCTATCAGCCCATCGCCTGTATTTGGATTTGTGAAGCCACCATCACCGACATCTCCGAGGTAGAACTTGAATGTCGAATTGTGCGATGTCTTTGCTAGCTCATATTGGCGAAGATCGGTGGTATTGAAGTAGCGGACCGATATGACCTCAAGTGAAACCTCCCCGTAGCCTGGATTTGCTAAAGTAAACGGAATTTTTGCCACATACAGCTTTCCATCCGTCGTATCACCTTCATCCACAGTGCTCGACACATCACTAGTTTGAAAGGTAACAATTTGATTGTCGCCTGAAAAAGTGGAATTATAGAGGAATAAACCCGAAGCGAATAAATCTCCATACTCCGGAGTGCCCATCGTAAGCTTATTTTTATCGAAAATTATCTTGAAATCAAGCGCAGCAATGCCATGTGGAGCATACACACCGGGCGTTACATAAACCGTTGCGTTACCGCTCTCGTAGTAACCGTCGTCATTGGGACTCCCTGCAGGACGCGCAGAAGTCCATGTCGGGTAGATAAGGTCATCGTATGCTGCTTCTGTAGCCTCGGAAGAAGGATCGCCATCGAGGAATATATGTATCGGGTTTTCTGGGTCAACGATGACTATATCAGTGAAGTGGTTGATGGTGAATTCAATTGTACCGCTGGTTCCAGAACCTGTGACGGTACACGGTACAAGTATCCACTCTTCGCTCGTGGTCGAGTAATACGCTACATAAAGATCCGCTGCAGTGAACCCCGTTATATCGACCCCGGTAATAGTGATAGTTACATCGAATGTGCCGTTTACCATATCGGAGAAGAAAGAAAGAGATATTGGCACGACGTCGCTAGCCGTAACACCATCGGGTAAATCACCTGAGGGAATACCCGGATCCGCATCCTCGCGGGAAACACTAACCCAACCGCCACCAGGAGGGAGTGTACCGAAATTCAAGGTTATGTCATCAGAAGCACCACCGAGAGTGTTATAACCATAATCGGTACCTGTTGCTGTTACGTTTCCCTTACGAGCCCAGGGAGTAAAATCCACATTTGCGGTTGCATCATTGTTACCGCCAACACCAGGCTTGCCAATATCTGTGCCGGTTCCATCGGAGCCCCAGTAGTTGTTCTCGGCGTCTATCGATGAACCAGTAGTGTTGTAAACGCCATGAGTGGTATTATCGGTTATTTCACAGTTATTGATAGTCGCTTTTCCGCTGGATTCTACAAGTATTCCATTGACATAATTCTGCACAATGAAACCCGTAATGGTCGCAACTGCAGAAGCACCGCTAACTTTAACCCCGTCACCCATACTCTTATCCAGAACCGGAGCATTTATACCTCTCAATTTCAAGGATTTTGCAATAATTACATTCTCGGCATAAGTTCCTGCAAGTACATTGACCGTGCCACCGGAAGATACCAGTAATACGCCGTCTTGTATCTTGGCGCCGATGGCTCCTTTCTGATCGATATTAACAGTAGCTGCTGTAATTCCTGATGATGCAGAGACCACTGCACCATTAGTTAGGGTAAAACTTGTTGCATTGGGATTACCCGAACCACACAATGTGAGATTTTTATTGATTGTTACGTTCTCGGGATATGTACCCGCCGCGACATTGATGACATCACCAGATAAAACCGTATTGACGGCATGCTGTATTGTTAGCCATGCATGAGCAGCATCGTTAGCAGAACCATCATTGCTGTCGTTACCATCGGTTCGAACATAGAAATCAGTCGCCCATGCACTTCCTATGCACATAACCAGAGAGAGTATCATTACTATAACTGAAAATTTCATCTTAAACATATTTTCCCCTTTATTTCTGCGGAGGTGGCAATCGTATACCACCCCCGTATTTACAGTTTCTATTACAGTTACTTGATTAATGTAATCCTGCTCGAGGTGCTGAAATCTTCAGCGCTCATTCTCACGATATATGTACCGCTGGAAACTGATCCTCCGGAATTGTCCGAGCCGTTCCAAATAATGCTGTGACGTCCAGTTTCGAATTCGTCGTCGACCAGTGTCGCTATCGTGCGACCTGTTAGGTCATGTATTTCAATGCGCACTTTCGCTTCATAAGGTACACTGAAGTTAATCGCAGTCGTAGCATTGAACGGATTCGGTGTTGCACCGATCAGTGCGAACTCTGAAGGCAATGCTGCCACTTCTTCTTTGTTCAGCACAAACGGGACATCGTTGTTGCCCATGTCACGAAGGATAACGTTGCTAACCGATGTCACACCGTTGCCCTTTAGCTTGAGAGTGAATAAGGTTCCGTCGTCATTAATCGGCTCGGTTTGATGGCCTATAACTGCAAGGTCCACATCCACGAAGCCTTCGCGCTGGCGGCTATCGATGAAAATAGGTTCTTCGCGTTTAAGCAGTTCTCCGGCAATGACTTCGACAAGCTCGAAACCGGGCGTCTCGATTGTGAAGCTCCCAGCTCTCAGTTGTGCATTACTTGCATCGACTCTGACCTGAACATAGGTATATTCTCCGCCGTCCTTATTCTCTGCCCAGATGTTTACAGGCATATTCGAATTGGGTGCAAGTTTTGGATATGCATCCGATGCCGAATAACCCCAGCTAATAGAGAATATGCACAGGTCTTCGAACCCGATTACACCATCGCCGCCGTTTGCTGAAGGTGTGGTGCCGTCCGTAGGCCAGGTGAATACCCATGTATCCTCTGTAGGACCTATATCGCATTTATCAAGGAAATTAGCGTCTGTGCCGTTGACTGCCCAGTAAGCTGTGGTCCAGATATTCAGATCATAGCCTTCTACATGTCCATCACCCACGGTTGGGACTGAGCCGCTAGTTTTTCCGACATCACCGAGGTAGAACTTGAATGACGCATCGTGTGGTGTCTTCGCAAGCCCGTATTGCTTCGATTCGCTGGTGTTCCAATAACGAACATATATGACCTCAAGGGAAACTTCGCCGAATCCAGGGCTTGCAAGAGTGAAGGGAAGATCAGCGAGATATAACTTTCCGTCAGTTGTTTTACCCTCTACAAGTGGACTCAAATTAGCTGTGTGAATTGTGTATGTCGTTGTATTGCCGTCGATTGTTGGAGTATCATAACTCATAACACCACTAGTACCAAACAAATTAGCGATACCACCTTGTACAGGTGCTGACATTGCAAGTTTTGTATTATCGTAGCTAATCTTGAAATCTACTGCTGCAATATTGTGTGCGGCATATACACCAGGCGTAACGTAAATATGTGCGCTGCCGGTCTCGTAGTAACCGTCGTCGAAACCAGCGTCATCTGCTTCTTGGTCCCATGTCGGGTAGATGATACTGTCATAATCTGCTTCTGCAGCCACGGAAGTAGGATCGCCATCGAGGAAGATATGTATCGGGTTATCTGGGTCAACGATGATTATATCGGTAAAGTGGTTCAGCGTGAATACGATACGTGGTGGATCACCAGAATTAGGATCATCAGCTGCATAATATGTGCACGGCACAAGAATCCCCTCCTCGCTCGTGGTCGAGTAATATGCAATATAAAGGTTGCCAGTCTCGTAACCGGAAAGGTCGATTCCAGTCATATCTATTGTAACAGTTACTTCGAACGAGCCGTTTTCCATATCGGTGAAGAAAGAAAGAGATATGGGCACGACATCGCCAGACCCCACACCATCGGGTAATTCATCGGCGGGAATGCCTGGAACCGCATTCTCGCGAGAAATACTAACCCAACCGCCACCGGGTGGAAGTGTGCTGAAATTCAAGGTTATGTCATCATTACCATCACCGTCGGTGTCATAATCATAATCGGTAACTGTTGCGGTTACGTTTCCTTTGCGAGACCAGGGAGTATAATCGACATAGTCGCTTACGGCATTGTTACTTCCAACACCAGGCTTACCAAGATCTGCGCCGCTTCCATCGGAACCCCAGTAGTTGTTCTTGGCATCAAGAATGAAGCCATTGGTGGGAGTGCCTAATACTTGAGCACCGTAGCCGACATTGTCGTAAATGCAGTTGCAGTGGGCTACAATATTTGATGTGCTGCCAAGTTGTTGTGTATTAGACCAACCAAGATAAAATGCTCCAGTAAGATCTATACGGATACCATCACCAGAACCAAATGCACTACCACCATCACGAGCTGCATTACCATTGTCATGTATGTTATTTCCTGTAATAGTGTGGTTTTTGTTCATAGGTCCAAAATAAATGCCGTTTTTATCGTTGTCGTATATCTCGTTGTTTGTGATGGTGACGCCATCTACAAAGCCAGCATTTTCTTCTAGACCAGGGTCCGTTTCGCCCACATCTACGTAATCTCTGACGAATGCTATGCCTTCACCATACTTTAGATTGGCGTTGCCTCCAATATGTCCAACACCGTTTCCATAAATACGGTTATTGTCGATTGTCGCTCCGCTCTGGGCACCTGAAAGTTCTATACCACTACGAGCCGAGTAGCAAATGTCGTTATTTTGAATAGTTGTCCCACTAAGATCTGCTTTGCCAGGACCGGCTGGAGGAATCCCACCTGTGCCATAAGCTGTTCCCCAGATAAAGACATTGTTACCATTACCGTAAGTACCATGTATTTTATTACCGGTTATGGTAGCACTTATTGTATGCCCATAGCCAGCTGTTAAGCGTATGCCATGTCGACCTTTTACACGGGGGGTTTCTTGTCCCATGTTTGGACCAATGACATTATTTTCGATAGTAATTCCTGTCATTGTAGCTTCTGTTCCTACAGGTCTTAACTCAATAAGGTTATTGTAATTGTTTCCACTATGGTAATCTCTATCAAGTGCTTCAATAACAAACCCTTTCAATACTACATTGGATGATGTTATTGTCACAGTATTAGGATTATCTTGCTCATTGCTACCACCATATGGAGCTGGAGCCTTAATAATGGATTCAGTATTAGAATCATAATCACCGGGTGTTGCAGGTAGAGTAAAATTGTTTTTATCTACACCTGAAGTTGCTCCAAGTAGTGTGAGAGATTTGTCGATTGTAACTGCTTCGGTATATGTTCCCGCCGCGACATTTATGACATCGCTGGCGGAGGCACCGTCAATAGCTTCCTGGATATAAGTGTAGTGGTCATTAGTTACAGTCCAATCGACTTCCAGGTACCAGATGTTGCCATCAATCTCGCTGGAGGGGTCACTGGGATTTCTTTCAGATGTGAAGAACAAGTAACTGGTTCCACCTTGGTCGGTGAATCCTATTGGCCACATATCAACCCATTTGTTGGTTCCATATTGACCTTCCGTAACAGATACAGGGTCTCCGGTTCTGTCAAAGAATCCAGCATCAATGGCATCACTAGACCAAGCATAGATATACTGCCTGCCGTCACCTTCATCCACCCAAGGAGCCTGGGCAAAAACATAGGAACTGTTTACCTTGAACAAAGTGCCATCCCAGCCCGTGGAGGCAACTTCGTCAATTTTAGTCCAGGAATCGGTGGCCGAGTCGTACTTGTATACCCTGTTCTCCTTGCCACTCCCTGTTTTCAATAAGCCAAAGTAAAGAGTCCCATCGCCCACGAAGAAATGCCCCGTGCCATTAACACAGCCCGCCGCGTCAAGCTGTTTCGGCGTACTCCAAGCGTCTGTCTTGGGAGTTGACGAGTATTTTGTGGTCCACTCCGAGCTTCCATTGGCTACAAAAAGCTTGCCGTCAAAGGTAATTTCGTCGTGATGAGCAGCTCCACTCGACATATCGGCGAATATGGGGTATGTTGTTTTTGTCCAGCTACTACCATCTGAACTGTACCAGCCATAAAGGTCAGCCCCTCCAGTATTCTCAACTGATATAAATCCCCAGGCTTCGCTACCAAAATAGGCAGCGCCGGTTTCTCCCAGATAGCCAGCTAGCGGAGTCGCTATAGAAGTCGCTGAAGCGTCGGCAAGCTCAGCCACGGTGGTGGCTTTCTTGTAATACAGCGCATAGTCGTTGACATCGGGAATAGCATTTTGATAGGTGCCCGTAACACTGGCTGATCTACCATAGAACAGCCAGTAGTAGCCGCCACCGTAAACGATTGATTGTCCTCTTTCATAATAGCTATTTTCTGTTACTTGGATCGGCTGGCTCACCTCAATGGTTGCAGCCCACACACTTCCGGCAACCATAACCAGAGCGAATAACATTGCGATAGTTGAAAATTTCATCTTAAACATTTTTCCCTCTCCATTTTTTATTGTTTGTATTCTACAAATTTTTTGCCTTTGAATTAGAATTGGTGTCTCCAGTTAAAAGCGGTTTGGCAGAAATCGCTCTCAGCAAAAATAGGATGAATTGTGTGTTCTCACTTTCATATCCCTCCTTCTCCTTGGTTTAATTGATGTAGATGTTTTTATAACAGTTTAAGTTTTTGAGTAAAACCTTTTGTATTATCCAAATTTTTTGGTTTTGAATCGCGGAATTAGCTGTTTCTAGTTAAAAGCGGTTTGGCGGATGCCGTTTATGGTAAGAACATTAGGAATGCTATATTATCATTTACATCGTCTTATTTATTACAGATGTTAATCTAAATCGAAGCCTTCGAGTAATACTTATAGTATTATCCAATTTTTTTGCCTTTGAATTAGAATTAGCTGTTTCCAGTTAAAAGCCGTTTGGCGGAGGTCGTTCATGGCAGAAATCGTATGTATGCAATATTATCATCTCAAATTCTCTCTCCCATTGGTTTGTAGCTACAGATGTTAAACTAATAGTCGAAATCTTTGAGTAAAACCTAATATTTATATTCACTTATGAATTTAATTATATAAATTATTAAATTTTTCACAAGCTTTTTTTTTATCTTTTTATAAGAAAGATTCGACAGAGAAAATAAAACTTATATATCTCTATGTAAATCATACATCTCCACTATGCGCAATCCCGATGCAGTCGGGATTGTTCAATGCATTTCGCATTTCATGTCGCATTGGTTTGGCAGCGGAGGAAGTGCTATGCGAGCAATTTGGATGAGTTAAGCGAAATGCAAGCACAGTGTGAGATGAAGCTTTTCCTTTTCAGATATTTCACAAATAACTTTCGAAAACCTTCCGAAAATGGAACCCATAAATTGCAAAAGTAATTGCCATCGGGAAAAGTCGTGGACGCTTATATAAAGACCAGAAGAAAAGCTTCCAGTAATAACGTCTCCCCTTCCCTTTTATGCCCATGAACCATATGGATTTAACGAATGCTCTAAGGTAGGTGAAATTAAAGTGAAATGATTTTTTTTTCAACGGCTTATATTCTTTTAAAAATCCCTTAACTCGGTCGTAGTAATTTCTATGTGAGTAAATTCTGCTGATAATCTTTTTATAACCCTCGATGAGCGTTTTGTGAGCCATTTTTGGGACAAAGTTAATTGAAAAGTCTGTATTGTCGCCAGAAAAATTCATCAACATTCTTTTCTCTTTCACAAGGCGGTGGTAAAGTTTGGTGCCGTGAGGAGCATTTAATAATCCGACCATAGCGGTAACGATTCCACTTTTTTGAATAAATGCAATTAGCGTTTCAAAAATCGAAAGCGGATCACTATCAAAGCCCACAATAAATCCACCTTGAACTTGTAAACCAAACCTTTGGATCTTTTTTATACAAGATATTAAATCACGGTTTTTGTTTTGAATCTTACCACATTCGGCTAAACTCCCTTCATCAGGAGTCTCAATACCAACAAACACTGAATCAAAGCCTGCTTGAACCATCATTTTCATAAGTTCTTCATCGTCGGAAAGATTTATTGATGCCTGTGTGTTAAAGAAGAAAGGATGTTTTCTTTTCTCCATCCAGTCGATCATAGTAGGTAGGATTTCTTTTTTTAACTTTCCCTTATTCCCAATAAAGTTGTCGTCAACAATAAATACTCCGCCTTTCCAGCCCTGTGAATATAAGCTCTCTAATTCTGCTAATATCTGGTCTTTGGTTTTTATTCGCATCTTGCGTCCAAAAAGTAAGGTAACATCGCAGAATTCACAATTAAATGGACAACCACGTGAATATTGAATGCACATAGAGGCATATTTCTTCTTGTTGACCAGTTCCCAAAGTGGGGTAGGTGTCTTTATTAAATCTGGCCATTGATCAGATGTATATATACGTTTAGGGTGTCCCTTTTTTAAATCTTCTAAAAAGAGCGGAAGCGTAATTTCAGCCTCATTAAGCACAAGATGATCCACATCCACAAAATCCTTATGTTCAGTCGTAAATAGAGGACCACCGGCAACAATCTTAGCTCCTAACCTTTTACATATAGCAATTACTTTCTTCGCAGATTCCCTTTGAATAGACATAGCACTAATAAATACATAATCAGCCCACTGAATATCTCTATCTCTTAATATTGCTGTTGTCATATCTACAAGTTTTTTCTCCCACTCTTTGGGAAGCATTGCAGCCACAGTCAACAACCCTAAAGGTGGGTAAGTTGCCTTTTTAGAGATAAACTTTAAAGCGTATTTAAAGCCCCAAAAGGTTTCTCGATAATTCGGATAAACAAGAAGTATTTTCATTTCAGACTCCATATTTATGTTTTTTTTCAGAAAAGCAACAAAAAGTTTCAACTAATATTCCGCGCATATCAAAGTTCTCCAGGCAAGTCGGGATCGGGATTTGGGAAAAGACCCGATTTAAAAAACTGCACAAAGCTATACACTCTTTTAGGTAACGTGAAACTCTTTACAATTTTACAATTTCCTCCATTTCAACTCATACACTCAGAACACCCTCAATTTATATAGTAAACAATTTCTAAACTAATCATAGGCACAATTGGAATAACACCAGAAAGATCCCTTATAAACGCAGGATTTATCCAATGAGGCACATATATAAGCCCTATATCAGCAGAAAGAATAAGAGAAGATGAAAGAGATTTCGAAATTCCTGCATTAAAATGTAAGTCCACGAGATTCTTATTTTCTGCTTTCCCTCGGAAACCCCTCCAATAACCAATGCCTCCCTGAATATAAGAGAGCCATTTTTTTTCTGTAGATAATCTCAAATTCGGCTCCACTCTCAAAATAATTCCTGGGAAACCACCAACTGAAAGATTCAAAGACAAGTTGTTATGCAATGTTGTCATACCTACAACTGACAAAACTGGTCCACCGGCAAATCCTGTTTTTAATCCTATTCCGATAGCCATAACATTCACTGGGCTAATTGCCAACAGCAAAACAATAAAAACAATCTTCTTCATGTTCATTGTAAACTCCTTCTTATGAATTTAAAATGTCGTATAACGGTTCCGGTATATGCGACATTACGACCGAAGAGAGCATGTACCAGAGAAGAAGGCGTAAATATGCAAAGTATATGCGGTGTAAGATGACATAAATTAAAATTAATTTACCTCACAAAATTCCCAGTTTCATCAATCCATAACCTATTGTAGTGCATACTTCTTTTTGAGAACTACACATAACGCCAAACCTATTCCTGTCATTATCCCTGCAGAAACAAATGCCGGAGTATAGCTTCCCATAATATCAAACAACCATGAACCTGCTGCTGGTGCAAGGGCACCAACTCCAAAGGCGGTGAATACTAGTCCATAGTTTACACCCAGATGCTTAGTTCCAAAACATATAGAAGTCAGTGCTGGAAAGAGAGCCAGAATAACCGCATAGCTCCAACCCAGAAATGCTGCAGCAATATATAATGTAGGTAAGGATACCGCAAAGATATGAAAGAAAAGTAATGTTAATACTTGAATAATATAGGTAAGAATCATAACCCATACCACTCCAAATTTATCACCTAAAAATCCAGCCACAGGTCTACCAAAACCGTTGAAGCCGGCAAAAATGGCAATCGCGATTGCGGCTTTTGTAGGTGTTAACCCAATTATTAACTCCCCATAGACCGGGATAAGTCCGATACACATCAGTCCCCCTATAATTACCGATGCGAATGTTAGCCATATAACCCAGAATAGAGAGTTCCTGAGAACCTCTCTTGGTGTAGACTCCTGCCTTATCATTGTTGTTTTCCTTGCTCCTTTACCAGATTCCCACCCTATGGGTTCCCATCCATCAGGTGGATTTTTTATCAGCCAAGCAGCAAAAAGACATACTAGTGAAGTTATAATCGCAATAATAAAAAAGGTTCCTTCTATTCCATGAATAGGGATTAAATATTTTGCTTTAAGAGGCGCGAAGACCAGAGCAGCTAGTCCAAAACCCATCACAGCAAATGAAATAGCAAGCCCCGGTTTATCTGGAAACCACTTCCTTGCAGGTGGTGCAACACAAGCATAAGTCAAGGCACAGGCTATTCCACCTATAACTCCATAGGTTACAATCAGCCACCAAGTATGAGGAATGCGATCAACTAATGCAGCCAAACTGTAGGATAGGAAAAACAGCACTGCACCAATCGAGGAAACTTTTCTAGGTCCTATCTTATCTTGAAGTCTTCCAGCAGGAACCATAACTAAAGCAAATATCACCATAAAAACGGTAAAAGGTAAAGTAGCCTCGGCAGTCGTCCAGCCAAATCTTTCCACCATAGGAATAATAAAAACACCCCAAGCATATGAAAATCCTCCCATTAAAGCAAGTAAAAACCCAGCAAAAGGAACACTCCATCTTGTCATAATATACTCCTTATTTTCCTCTTCCCATACATGTCTGAATATAATTGAACCAGTCTAAATATATCTTCACATCCTGAGATTTATGTCATCTAAGGTCTCTAGTATATGCGACTTTGCGGTCGAAGATGAATTTGGTCGAACACAGTGAGCCGCAAAGAACGAGTCGCAAAGAATGTGTTGGGTGAAAGGGTTTCATTCAGAATAAAAAGACCTTTTAGTAAAGAAATATTCCCATAATAATTAGTATAAGAGAAAAAATTAAAACACCTACATTTAAATGAAGCATCTTTTTCGGATCTCTCAGGATCCTATTTACAAATCCTCTAAATTTTAGATATCGAAATAATAACATCAAAACCTTTAAAGCAGTGAGAGATACAAATATAGCAATAATCCAGCTATAAGAAATCTTAGATATAAAAACTGCATACCATGTATAAATGACAAGTAATATCCCCAATGTACTAACTAAATAAACCCAAATAGGTCTTTTTTTTTGCATAAGCTTTTTCAGTTTCCCATGTGTTCCACTTTTTTCCCATAACGACCATTGCAATACGAGATACTATTCCGATGGCTGCCCAGAAAAAGCATAAAAACTTAAAGTAATTCATATAATATTCCTAATAATCATATTCTAATCAACTTATGTTATAATACAAATAATATAAGTCTCACAAAAGTCTTTCTCCTAACATTTTGCGAGTTTACGAAGGGCAAATCATTTAGATGAACAAAGTAAGCTGTTAATCTGGTGTTATGTGTAACCGCTTGTTTTATTCTTAGTAGCAACGATTCGTCCATTCCCCCATTTGCCTTTGCATAATACCTTACGCTCTCGTCTCTGATTTGACCTCGATTTTCCACAAACGGTATCTGCAACGAAGAGACCTTGTCCAGAATTTCATCCTAATTTTCCTCCTCTTGAATTGACCAGTCTACATCATCGGTTCCTGTCCAATGGTTGTCAGAAACCTGAGCAAATAAATTAACCACCCAGAGGAACATTACCATTCCCACAAAGACAGTTATTAGTGATTTGTGATTAGAGAATTGCATTAACATCTCATCCTCCTTTCGTTTTGCACATTGGGAGCACCCATGTCGACGATCGTTTGGAGTGTATTTGAAATCCAGCTGATAAACTATATTTGGCGTAAACTAAAAGCACGAAGAAAATACGCTCTATTGTAAATAGAGTTATCTTCTACCATTCTGACCTAACAACGCTTATTAATAATTTCATTTTTGAAAAATATAACACCGCCAACCTTTATCAACAAGGATAGGATTTAGGTATCCCTTTTTAATAAATGCCAATCCATTTTTTGAACAAAATGATATCAAAGTCGACTTATTGTAAAGATAAATAATTCGATTTAGCTTTCTTCTATCGATAATAGTTAAAATCTCTCTTGTTCCAGTTCCATCCTGCAAAATCACCTCGAGATATCCCTTTTCATCTAACACTTCAGCAACTTTTTGCAGAACATTGGACAGCTCGATAGGCTTTATATGAATTATCGAACCAGAAGCAAATACTCCGTCAAATTTGCCAAATCTATCATCGAGTTCTCGGAAATCCGTGAGTTCAAATTTACATTGCGGACAACGCTCCCTTGCTATCTCGATACACTTACGACTAAAATCTATGCCCATGACTTCAGCTCCTGCTGCAGACAATCTCATACTTTTATGACCCGGACCGCAACCCAAATCAAGCACTTTAGGCTTCTCGGGAAGCATGGAGACGAACTCCTGTATAGTAGGCATCAGCATGGGTTCTTTAAACCAACGATCAGCTGTTTCTCTTGCCGTTAAATCATAGAACAACTTTGTTTCATCTTCCATAATTTCACCCGTCTATTTTACATTCAAGTCTTCGACTTACTTTCGATTCTCCATGGATCTCATAATATCCATCGAGCAAATTACTTAAAAATTCAAATAATAGAATAATCTGTGGATTGCGTTTTGTAAATTAGTTAAATATTACTAACAGTTTTCTTCTGATTGTAATAATAACTTTCTGCATACGAGCAGACATAATAGAACCAACAATTTCAGCTATTATTATGAATAATACTGCTGCATTACCATAAAGAAGATGAGTTACTCAAACGAACTAATCCGGTCCTTTTTTCGTTGCCCCCAAAACACTAGCAAAATTAACAATGAGCATGTCCAGAATCGCCAATGCGCATGCAATATCAAGAGTGTATAGTCGAGAACGCTTTTTGGTTCTTTTGATTTTTTTTGCTTTTATCGCGCTTGGTTCTGACTTCTGCCTTTCCTTTTCTGCTTTCCTTCTGGAGGTTGTCCTCATATTTTTGCCCACTCCGAAAGATGTAAACAAGAGAAGATAGATATTGCGCCCTCGGAATCCCTTACTCCCCCTTTATGTCATTAAAAATGGTCTCTGTCCCTATTTCCCTAAAAGCCCCTCGCCCCTTTTCCTCGCAAATACAGGGGGGTATCCCTACATTTCTCACCAGAGATAGAAAGTGAAAAGTGTAGCCCCGACCCCCTTATACGTTCGGAGAAGATAAGTATTGTGTCACCAGAATTTCTCCCCGATCATTTGAGCCCACAGCACTTAAGATAGGTAGCAAAGGCAGTCTCGTATCTAAGGACCCTTAGAGTTGAACATCCCAAGAAGCAAAGACCAGCTTCCCAACGACTTTTTCCCATACAAATCTTACAACATTTCTTATATTCTTCTTCTATGTCTTTTAGATCCTTCATATATTCAGCCCAACAATCACGCTCGCCGATTAAGGCCACCATAGAATTTTTTGCTTCTTGTATGTTACCAGCTAGGAACGACTCCTTTATTACACCAAGTTTGAAGTATATGCTGTCGACAAGGTTACTTTGTGGATAGATTCCGCGCAAGTTTTCTCCCAGCGTATCCATTGCCGCCGCAAGGGCTCTAAGTTCATCAGTTGTTATTGGTCGTGACTCAGCACCTTCGTCGAACTTGAAGTTCCGTATCTCACTTTCTCCTATCTCCCTATCACCTTCACCAAAAGGGTAAAATTCCATTCCGACATAAATGTAGGATCCTCCTTTATTCATATCCCAATCATCCACTGGAACATATGAATATCCCACTCCAACATCTAATGCAACCCGGGGGGCTATGGGATAGTTAACACCAACTGTTATATCGAATCCCCAAGGATTTCGCGAGTCTCGCCCTATAATTTCCACTGTATCTCCAATATAGGAACTTTCCACTTTCATTTCTGCAAAGTGATAACATGGTCCTAAACCTATGTAAGGTGAAAATGGGCTATTTATTGACTGTATATGATATAAACCAAAAAAAGTAATGGACAAGTTACTAAGCTTATTCGTTATTTCTTCTTCATACATTACTCTACTCTTACATATTTCCCAGTAATCGAAATAAGCACTTAAAGAAATTTTTGGATTGATATTACATCCTATGCCTACAGAGGGACTTAACCCCACACTACCATATCGATCTTCTACTTTAGAATTCAAATTAAGGTTAAGCATTCCAACAGATACGGAAGGTCCAGTGGGTGGAGTAATCGGGATTGCAGACCTTGTAAAAAATAAAACGCTCAGTACGGCAAGTGTAATGAATATTGAGGTTTTGCTAAACATTTTCATTTTGTTCCCCTTTGTTATTAAGGTTTCCTTTTCTACTCACCTACATCTAATCCCATCGAGTTCATACTCACTATTTTCACTTCCTTCCTCGATTTGAATTCTGAATTCCAGCAATTATTTTTGTTATAATAGCATACTAAAGTTTCTAGATTTTACAACTAATTTATTCTCATTTGCTTCATACTGTCTCATTGTTCTTATTCAGTAAAAACCAGGTTAGCCCATTGCGCACAATGGAATAAGCATAAATTCTTTGCGAAGCAAAGACTTTGGACGGAGCCGAAGTGCAGCAAAGTATTTTTTTCTATTATATAAAAAGCATAGTTTATCATTTATCAAAACTAAATATCAACCCATAATCATTTCCACTAAGAAAGGTCAGTCTTTTAATTCGCTTAGAAGAAAGAATGCAATTTCTTGGGTCCCTCCAGTATTTCTCTCGTAACATACAATGCTCCATCATCCTTTGGTTTAACCCACCACTTTATCAGCGTTATTTCACCATTTTGTAACTCAATCCCAGTTATGCAACGAGGATGAACACAACAACCATCGTTGAAATAGGGTGTTTCTCCCTCATCAGGAAATATGGAGCGATGTGTATGACCTGCAATGAGCATTTGATCGTTATCTTCTACCCATTCCTTGAGCTTTTTTTCAACCTTTCTC
>JAUWMV010000062.1 GCA_030613005.1 bacterium
TGACAGCACTTATACTTATATTCCAAGTTCTCCATTACCGACAGATCTAGTGAAAATATGCCTTTCAAATGTTTCTGACGATGTATTCTATTGTGGTCCAAACATTACTCCAGATTATTGTTGGAATATCAATGTAATTATAGACACAACTGCACCCGTAACGAGATTAATAGAGCCTTTGGCGAATACTTTTACTTCAGTGAAAAGACAACCTATACGAATAATCCTGGACGATGAAGGAGGTATTTTACTATCATCGATATCCTTAACTGTTGACAGTATTAACTATGATCTGGCATCACCACAATTGAAGCTTGAGGACGATACCCTAATATTTACACCATCAAGTGATTTTAATGAAGGTTTGATTTCAGTGTCATTATCGCCTTATTTCGATTTAGCTGGGAATTCAGGCGATCCATTGAATTACATTTTTCATACTGATTTTACAAAGCCAACGCAATTAACAATATATCCATCACCAGGTTCAATTATATTAACGGATACTGTTACAATATATATCGAGTTAATTGATTTGAATCATGGCTCAGGGATTGATACATCAACATTGCAACTCGAAATAAATAGTTTGATCGTACCATTTACATTCGACATAACTGCGGATATTTTCGTAAAAATAAGTTACTTTTTCGATGGAAGTACTGTAATGGGTGATTCTGCGAGAATTATTCTTAGCGATCTACAAGATATAGTTGATTATGGACCTCGAAATATTGCCGATAATCTTTCATACAAATTCACATTTACAAGCGGAATTCAAGAGCAGATATTACCTAACCAGACATATCTTAATGCTTATCCCAATCCATTCAACCCTTCAGTCACAATCAACTTCCCAAACTCCTCCTCTATTGAAATATACGACATAAATGGACGAATAGTTCATTCGCAGGAAAACGTTAATTCAGGCAAGATAGTTTGGCAACCCGACGAAACAATTTCTAGCGGCGTCTATCTCGTACGAGCGACGACATCGGATGGGCAACAAATAACGAAGAGAATTGTATATTTGAGATAAAAGAAATGAAATGACGGACATCAGTCAATTGCCGAATTAATGAGTCATGGAATAAGAAAATTTTTGAACAAGGGGCTGAAGCCCCTTGCTAAACGGTGAAGCTTGAGATATTCGACAACCATGGAGGTATGAAATGAGAAATGCAATGAAAAGGCGACTTCAGTATACTGTCAACAGATCAGATCATTCTTGGAGTTGCTCATCCTTTCACTGAGGATATACACTGCAGGATGGAGGCATATTGTAGAGTTTTGATTTTGATAATCTGTTTGATACTATATTTTAATTTTATACGTTGGAACGAAAAGGGTCGACGCTCCATGTCCAAAGCGGTTCAGAATTCGACTTCAGGGAACTTCAGATTCGTTCGGAATGTTGTGCGAAATTACATTTCGAAAAATGTAGAAAGCGAAACAAATAGTAATATGTTGCCAAAAAACATTAATAAATGGTTTTCTGAAATGTCATCAAAATTGGAAGAATCTTATTTGGCTGGCGATACTCCGTGGCAGCAATCAGGATTTTTTGGACCTGAAGAAATATGGATAAAATGTAGAAAACCAATAGAAAAATGTATAGTTAGTTCTGGCACTTTCTTGGATATCGGATGCGCTAATGGTTACTTGCTTGAATGTTTAATTGAATGGACTAGAGTAAGAGGAATTAAAATAACTCCTTTTGGTTTAGATATTTCAGAAAAATTGATAGATCTCTCAAAACAACGATTGCCAAAATATAAATACAATTTCTACGTAGGAAATGCTTTTACTTGGATTTCTCCTCAAAAATATGATTATGTCCGAACTGAATTAGTCTATGTGCCGGAACAGTTAAAAAAAGAATACGTTGATCGATTATTAAAATTGTTTCTGACTGACAAAGGAAAATTGCTAATAGCAGAATACCGTTCAAGAAGAGATATCGAGTATGTTCCTTGGATAAATACCTTTCTTGAGAATGAAGGTTTCAGAATAGATGAATGTAAATCTGCTTTTTGTGAAGGTAAAGAATTAACAAGAGTTTGTGTAATTAGCAGCATAAGATGAATTTTATGTTAGGAACAATTTTGCTCTACAATGGGTATATGGCTACGCTTCACCCAAATTGTCCTTCGCTTGACTTATTATATCTCCTGATAGTTATTGAATAAGAGATTTAAAATTAGGAAGTGAGAAAATGAAAAAATATGACTTGGTTGCACCATGTGGTGACTATTGTGGTGGTTGTGGTCAGTATAATGGACTAATTGTTGAAACAGCCAAGCAAATGCGGGAATTTGCAGGGCTCTACGGATTCGAGTTTCGTTCCAAAGGGATATTTGATTTCAAACAATTTGTAATGGAATTAGAGTGGTTTGTCGAGAATGCGAAGTGTCCAGGATGTCGACAAGGTGGTGGACCCCCTTGGTGTGAGGTAAGAAAATGCTGTTTTGAAAAATGATTGAGTATATGTTTCGAATGCGAGGAGTTCCCTTGTTCCAAATTCAAGGAGTATGCAGACCCTGACACGATGGATAGGTATAAGAGATTTAAGGAAATTGGATTTGAGAAATGGGTTGAGGAACAAGCACAGAAAGCTAAGGGAGGTTACGAGATACATTTACAAAAAGTAGCATCTTTAACGCCAAAGTAACTAAATGGTAGGATTAATCCGGAGTGATGCGCACAAGAAAAAATGAATATGGGGATACTTCACCTAACACAGGACACACTTCGGACTTTCGATCTTGCTCTTCAGGACATCGGCATCATCCTGTCGTAAACGCTGTGAACATTAGTAATTTCAGCTTCCTCTGTAATCTTATGAAATCATTGAAAGAAGTTTAATCATGTCTACCAACAAGCGTTTAAACAAAGTATTTAAGTCAGCTAAGGAAATCGCTTTTAACGACTCCTCTAAATTCATTTTCTTTAGCGACTGTCACCGTGGTGACAATAGTTGGGCAGATGACTTTGCTCACAATCAAACTCTCTTTTTTCATGCATTGAATTACTACTACGACAAAGGATTCACTTACATTGAAATTGGGGATGGAGATGAGCTTTGGGAGAATAAAAGATTTGCAGATATAAGACAAGCACACAGCCATATATTTTGGAAGATGAGCAAATTCCATAAAGAAAATCGGCTTTACCTTATCTATGGAAACCACGACATAAAGTGGAAAAACCCAAAGAACGTTGAAAAAAACCTCTATCGCTATTATGACGAACGTAAAGGAAGATATGAATTACTATTTGATGGTATCGAAGTATATGAAGGTTTAATTCTAAAACATTCAGGCACAGGCAATAAAATCTTTCTTGTACATGG
>JAUWMV010000012.1 GCA_030613005.1 bacterium
CGGAAGCCCGGTTATCGCTCCTTTTGGAATACAGTCCGATACAATTTGGGCTGGTGATAAGACATATACCGATGATACCGTTGTGGTGTTTGACAATTTGAAGATTTACAGTGAATTAATTGTCGATCAGATTGAGGCTTCTGCTTTAGCAACGGAAATTAATATTAATGATAACGTTCATGTTCTTGGAGACTTAGAAGTTGATGGTTCAATTATCGTTTCCCAACTTGATTACAGCTACCTCAGAGTTGATAGTATCGGTGGATGGACTAGAGATACGATAAAGGTGCAGGACGACTTATGGGTACTCGGCGAGCTTATAGCCGATTCTATCCAGGCAGTTGAAGACACAATATTCTTGGATGATGATCTCCATGTCGACGGTGGTGCATACTTCATGGATAGCGTTTTCATGAATGCAAACTTGGTAGTAAATGGTGACCTGATTACAGATTTCAGCCTTGACGATGCATATAATGACGACGGCAGAGAAATCTTCGCTGATGAGGGGCCAGTACGCATATTAGATGCAGACGATGCAGAAGGCGGATTGGATGTTTACGCAACATATGCAGCTCAAGATGCTATCGATGCAAAAATAACTGGAACTACAGTTGATGTTGATGGTGTAACACGTCTTGCAGTAGTTACAGCGACTTACTACGACACCTCAGCCGGAGATGGAAAGCACAATCTGGTTAATTCAGAGCTTAGAGGTCACTTGGCAGGAATTAGTCCGCTTAATTCTTATGGTGATAATATCGCAGCCGGAGCTTCCGGAGTTTTACTCGATGGATCTGGTGATCCTATAGTTGTAGGTGGATTGGGCGTTGAGTTGAACAATGGTAGTGGTATTGAATCGATGACTACTGGTGTCTATGGCTACAATTTATCTGGAGACTTAGCTGGTTACTTCTGGGGTAATGTGAGAATCGACGGTGATGTGAATATCACCGGCGATCTGGGAATTACTGGTGATGTGGAAATTGATGGCGACCTGGGTATCTGGGGTGGATATATCTATAATCCCGATAATAACAATGACACAGTTTATGTCCACGACTATCTATACGTTGAGGATGAGCTTGTTACTAATTATATCGAACCTAAACATGGTTCTAGCACAGTATCCATTTTGGGCTATATGAATGTTTACGGTTTGTATGTCTCTAATGGTGCGTTCTTCGAGGATACCGTTTACATGAATGACGATTTGACTGTTAATCATAACCTATATGTTAATGGTTCGATTTACAATAGTGATATTATACTCGACGAAGTATTCGCCGATACAATACGAAGCAAAGATGGTCTCGTCACTGATACCGTATGGACAATGGCAAACTTCTATGTCAATGGCGAGCTTATTGCCGATTCGATTCAAGCAATGGGTAATTACATAAATATGGATGATTCCACAATTTTCCATGAAGCTGTTGGTATTGGTGACCTTTTGAAACTTGAGGCACCACTTCATGTAAAAACGGACGCGGACTACAATGGGATATTCGTTGGTGATACACTTCACACAAAATATATTGGAAGTGCACCACATCCTATGGATAATTGCTTGATCGATGCTCAGAAGAATTTCGGAAGTAGACAAGCTAATTTACAGGGTATGTTTTCGGGAATTGTTGTTGAACCTGATGGAACTGATTGGGATTGGAATGCACGCGGTATTGTCAGTAATGTCTATGTAGGTGGTACCAACGATTTAATAGGGAGTGTTATGGCTGGTGACTTCCTATCATGGCATGAAGGTACTGGAGTTGTTGATGATTTATGGGGTAGTAGAAGCTATGCTATGAACGTCACCACAGGCACAATAACTAACGCAAAGGGAATTATTTCTAAAGTTTGTAACTATGATGTAGGTGACATCGATAATGCTTATGGAATTAAAACAGGTGTTCAAAATTATTCAACAGGAACTATCACCAATGCATATGGTTTATATGTTGATGATATATCCGGTCAGGCTACCACTGATAACTTTGCCATTTACACAGAAGGTGGAGACTGGGGAATACATAATGGCGCAATATATGATCCTATCGATGACACCGTTTACGTGAACGACTATCTATATATAGAGCGCGAACTAGTTGTCGATACAATCGAAGCACCTTATGGTAAGGATACAGTCTGGTTCACAAATAACGTGAAGATCGACAAAGACCTTATTGTAACTGGTGACTTGAATGTAACAGGTAACGTCATTTCTCCTTCGGATTCTCACGTGGTTTATGTAGCATATGGTGGCACAAGCACAGGTCCTGTGGTATTCGACCTTCTAAGCAATGCGGTTACTTATGTTACTAATCAGACTCCAGCAGAAGATAATAATTGGATGATCATTGTTCGACCTGGAGAATTCGATGAGGTTTCAAATCCTGATATAGAAATACCGGGCTTTACAACGATTAGAGGATCTGGACTATTCCAGAGTCAAATTAAAAATGTAGGTGAATTAGAGTTAAGTGGTGAGCGAACTCTTGTTGAGGATCTGACTTTAACTGAAGTTGACAATGTATTGCTTAGTTCCACAGCTGATGTTCCTGAATTTAACAGTGTTATGTTCTGGAATACTATAGTAGAGGTAGAAATGGATGGTTCAGCTGTATCATTTATAAGATGCGCATTTGGTGTAGCAGCTGGTGATGTTGGTGTAACAATCGATCCAGCAATTACAGCATCTTCAGTATCATTCCATGAGTGTGCCTTCATACCTTCTGGAGTATCAGCAACTTCCAATGGTATTTATATTGATGAAGCAGGAATTGTTGGTATATCTAATTGTGTATTCTTTGGTATGTCTACATGTATCTATGCTGAACTTACTATGCTGAACGTTGAAGACTGCAAGTTCCTGGGTTTCATTGACATTGGAATATTCGCTGATTACTTGACTGTATTTAAGATCGACGACTGTAGTTTCATAGGTGATGAGGATGGCGTAGCTATCGATATAGTAGATGCCTGGGGTGAAATAAACGGTTGCTCGTTCAAATTAGTTGAAATTGCTGTGTCTATTGATGAACTCAGTCATGTAGTCCTTGAAGGTAACACATTCGAAATTGTGGGCGCAGGTATCTTTATTACAGGTACTTCAGTCGAAGCGGAAGTTATTATTAATGGTAATGTATTTTACGAAATGTATGCTGCAGTAGTTATGGATTATCCAGCAGATCTATTCTTATTCAATAATAACGACGTCACAGAAATAGAAGATTACGGAATCTGGTTCTGTTATGCACTTGCTTCAACACCTTCTGTAACAGAGTGGAGTATTGAAAATAATAAGATCTATTCATATGATGATGGAATTCACTTTGAAGAAGATGACGCACTATGTCCAGCGGAAGTTATGATATTCGGAAACCATATTGAATCTGAGGATGGTGATGCAATTGATCTTATGATTGCTGGTTCTGGATTTGGTTCAGGTACATATGCTGCTATAATTAGTCACAACATTCTTAAATGGGGGGGTTCCTCCTTTGCAGTTATTAAGAATACCTCAGGTGCTGCAACTGCAGATGTATCAGTAATCCAGAATACCTTCATGAATACTGGTGCTGGATGGCCTGGTTCACCTATTGTCTCTTCTTCTGGAGTTGTAAATTACAACGTTAAGTATAATACAAATCTTGATGCTACTTATTCTGACTAATTAACACCGAGCTTGGGTGGGGGCATCGATGCCTCCACCCTCACCTAAAAGGAGGTGGAAAGATGCTTAAGAACTTATTTATCATAATGCTTACGCTCGGTGTGATAGGAACCCTTGCAGGACAATCCATAGATTGGGATTCATTCACCTGTGGCGGTGTTGAGGATAATGATCCATTAAAAGATGGAGATGTTCTTTTAACCTCGGCACTGAACAGAGGTACATCGAGCTTCGATAAATGGGAAGATACAGATGTTACTTTGTATTCCGGCTATAGATGGATTAACCTCGACCTTCGTGAACCTCAATCTTGGATCGAGGATATGGATACTATCGTCGACGATCCGTTCTTCCTGGTTTCATGGGACGGCTTAGATACTTTCGACGGTGATATGAACTGGGGAATATACATCTATGACATAGAATACTCGATAAACGATACATTGTCCTGGACAGATTGGCTAGATTCTACTGAATTAACGGAAGCATTCTTTGGACCATCCGATCCAGTCGATGTAGCAACTTACGAAGATGATACATTCTACTTCAGAGTTAAGGCTTATGACTATGCCACAAACGAAGGAGATTTTCTATTCTACGACAGTTGGGTCGTGTACGAGAAAGCTCCGTTGTCATTCAATATTGTTAGTGGTTCAAGCTGGAGTCTAACCGACACATTAATTATAGGTTGGCAAGCGCCTTTCGACGACGTTCATATTCCATTCATAGCCGATGCGGATACACTGGCATCTATGGATGCAGCTAATAAGATTGTATTAAGAAACGAAGGAACCGATGCTCTAAGGATTTATCTCGGCGCAGAGAGTTTTGCATGGGATACTAACTTCACGAGGAGAATATGGGAACTTGATACGAAAGGTGGAATCGATCTATTTGGTATAAGAGGAATTCTCGACGATGGTACTTTGGTTCCCTCGCCAGACGATTTCGACGAAACTAAAACGAGTATTATAGACGCATTTGTTTCGGCGGAAGGAGACAAGTTCGGATTGAGCGAAGGCATTCTGGAACCTAATGATACCAGTTCTGCTGCAGATTCTACTAAATTTAACGAGAATCTCTGGTTGCAAATGTATTTACCTATGTGGAGTATGAATTACGATTACACATCGGACATAAGATTTCAGGTTAAGATTAAGACTGCTGTAATTGTTCCATAATAACTGTTATTATAGTAATAATGAATGGATGATGGAAATAGAATATAATTTTAGCGAGGGGGTCTCCAAAGATTTCGATTGGAGACCCTTCGTTTTTAATAAAAGATAAAATGTAATCTAAAATAAATGGAGAAATAATGGCACTGGAGACTACAGGCGCAAAGATTTTAATGTTCGATGAAGCCCATTTAGAAGCTATTGGTTCTGTCTTAAGGAAGCTCCAGGCTATTATTAATGCTCGCGTGATTATTTTAAGCGATACAAATGGACAAGTAATAATTGGTGTGGGTAAAATGCGTCGTGCGGATGCTGTGATGTTCTCTTCTTTATCCGCTGGTAGCTTTATGGCTATGAAACAATTGGGAAAATTTCTCAAGGATTCCGATACAAATATGTTGGCTCGAGAGGGTGAATCAAACAGCGTTATTATTGCTGACATTATGACCTTGGCTCTTCTCAATATCGTTACTCCAAGCGAGACACCTATAGGTACTGTTAGGCTATATGCTACTAAGGCTATAAACGAATTGAGAAGGATTCTCGAAAGCGGATTGAAAGAAGCTATGGAAGATAGAATGATAGAGGAGGCTAGGGAAAGAGCTGCAAAACAACAGATGGTTGAAGGAATCGCTACGGATAAATCGAAGATAGAGGCTTTGAAAGTATCTGAAACAGATGCTGCTGAGGCTGAAAGGGATCTTAAAAAACTTGAGGAAGAACTCAAAAAACTGTTTGGAATGTGATAATGATTCTAAATTGGCAAAAAAGAGAAATGCAATTCAAGATTGTTTATTATGGTCCTGGGCTATCGGGGAAAACAACAAACCTTGTCTGGCTTCACTCCAGGATGGTTAAAAAGAGCCAATTAGTGTCGATAAAAACTGAGGAGGAAAGGACTTTATTTTTTGATTTTATGGATTTTGAGATTAAAAAGCTAGCCGGTTTTTCAGTTAAATTCAATTTATACACTGTTCCCGGGCAGACCTTTTACGTGCAAAGCAGGAGAATTGTTCTTTCGGGTGCTGATGGTGTTGTTTATGTGGCAAATTCTTTGAAAAATAGAATGAGAGAGAACATACAATATCTTATGGAATGTATTATTACACTGAAAAAAAACGGTATTAATCCTTGTGGATTCCCATTTGTTTTACAGTATAACAAAAGGGATATGAAAAACGTTGTACCGGTTGAAATTTTAGAAAAATATCTTAACCCAAAAACTTTGCCTTCTTACACTTCTGTTGCATCTGAGGGGATTGGAGTTATTGAAACACTTCAGGGTGTTATCCGAGAAGTAGTAAATATTAATATGCCAAAATTCATATCGATGGCGTCCAGAAAGAGGACATGATTTTTAAGACAAAATTTTATTTCTTGGGGGATAATTTAGTGTTATTTCAGCGTAAAACAGTAATATTTTGTAAGGGATTTTGAGTGTAATTAAGAAAATAATCAATAAAATAAACTCTAATATTGGGGGGGTGAAAATATGATTCTTCCCAAAGGTAAAGTAGTCTATGGTAATCTAAATACCCAATTCATCAAAATTAACGGCTTGCTGAAACAACTTGCACAGAATTCTTTCAGCGGATACGTCCATGCCAAATTTTGGGAATGGGAGGGTGCCTTAATGATTGACAATGGAAGGATTGTCAGTGGTATTTGGGAGCACGATAAAGAGCGATTAGTTGGGAAGGATGCGATTAATCTTATTAAATCTAAACTTGAGACAGAGGACGGTTCTATCGATGTTGTAGCAGTTTCTCCTGAAAAAATTGGATTATTGGCTTCAACAGCACAGGGAAAAACGCTTTTTAAGGGTCTTTCCACTGAATTCGTTTCATTAAGAGGCCTTGTCAATAAGCTTATGTCGGATAGAAAAGATTGCGTTATACAAATGGCAGCGCCAACAGGATTAACCGGAGCTATTTTTATCAAAGATAGCCAGGTTATTGAGGCTATGTATATCGATGAGACAGGAAAACTGCTTTCAGGTACAGTAGATATAATTGGCAAGCTTTCGGAGATTTTTAAAATTACGGGTGGAGCTGTCTTGGATGTTATTGAAGCTGAAAAAACTAGGGGAATCTCTACTATAGGGCAACCAGAAGTGAAAGAGCGACCTATTATCCAACCAAAACCAATTCAAGAACCTTCTCCTTCAATGCTTACACCAGCACCACCGACACCTAAAACAGAAACTGAAAAATTCGACACACATGAATTAGATGAATTTGAATCGATTTCGGAAGATACTCTGGCTTCATTAGCTGAAATGTTTGGTGCAAAACCTGCAGTTTCAGAACCGACAATAAAGCCAGCTGAACCTTCGGTGGAAGAATTAGTTGTTAAACCGGAGAAAAAAACTATTATCCCGATGCCTGAACGGGATATTACACCCCCAGAGACACCGCAGGTTACACCGGAAATTTCGAAAGTATCCACCCTAGAAATTATAAAAAAAGCTAATGAATTACTGGGTTCGTGGGCTGGAGAAGTGAAACCTGAGATATTAGATATGAGAATAGCTGAAACAGCTCTCGAGATTGCAGATAAGCACCCATACCTCGATCCTTTTGCTGATGAGGTGGCTTTCGAGAATGGCCAATTTGTATTGAAAAGAAAGGATCTAACAGCTGATGAAATAGCAGACGGAGTCGATGAATTATTAAGCAACGTTGCAGAAAAACTATCTTTGCTAAAAAATATTAATTTAAAGTTGTAAATGTTGCATTTTTTATAAAATCGGAGGTTGAAATGAAATTGTTACCAAAAGTATTGCTTGCTATATTAATTTCTGGAATAATTGCTGTAATGTTTGGATATTTTCTAACAGGAAAAATTTTATCCACCAAACTTACCGATGTCTATAATAGTTTGCAAGTTAAATCTGCGAAGCAATTTAAAAATACACTCCAAGTCCATTATACAGACCTTGTTAAGAATGTTAAACCTTTCGCTCTCGAATTCGAAAAGTTTATTGGGCCTGTTGAGGTTGACGATTCCATAGAAATATCTATTGAGGATTTTGTATTTTCAGAAACTTACGCCGTAGAGTGGGAGTCTGAGGAAGGAGAGAATGAATACTTATCTATAGTTGATGATACGGTTATTTCTGCTAAGTTTCTGGAGGAGATTGATGGTAGATGGAATTGGCTTATTAAGCATGGTGAGAATTTAATTGCTGGGTGGTCAATTTATTTATTCGATAATGGCGGCAATCTTGTTAAGGTGCAATCGTTGCGAAAATTTGGCATTGGGAAGAAGATTGAAAAGGAATACATTTGCAGAACAATTAAAGATGGCAGAGATGTTACTACAATAGCAGAAAATCCTCTTGGAAATGACGCTGTTCAATTGGCTTTCAATTATATGATCCCTCTTCTGGATCAAGAAGATAAGATTATAGGTGCTTGTGAAATTTCAATAGCTTTCGATAAGGCTTTTAAAGCTTTAAAAAAGGCAATTACGGTATCGAGTAGCGTAAGTGGTGGATTTCCTTATATAACTGATAAAGACCATAATTTCCTTATTCATCCAAATCCTGCTGTTCAGGGTAGGAATGCTCGAAAATACCTTTCCAGAATGTTAGCTATTACCGATCTACCAGAAGAAGTGGTTCAAAAGTCTCTAAATGAATTTGATAAAGGTGCAAAGATTGGGAAAGGTCCCTATATGTACTATTGGTTTGCAGCCGGGGAAACTGAACCACAGCTTATGTATGCTTATGGCGAAAAATTTACACCGTTGAAATTGTCAGTCGTTTATACGTGGGCTCATGACGATATTAAGTATTTATTAACTGCACCTGTAAAGAAATTTGTTATACTTGTGATAATTTTACCCATTCTAATCATCGCTCTAGTATTATCTTTTTTGATTGTTAAAGTTATCCAACAGGTCAGAGCGTTGGGTAATTCTGCTGACCAGATTTCATTAGGACGAGTTGACGCAGAAATCGGTATTATGGGCAGCGACGAGATTGGCGACCTTTCCAAAGCTATGGAGAGAATGAGGCTTTCTGTGAAAACTGCAATCGAGAGATTAAGACGTAGATAAAAGTAAACTCATAGTTTATTATTCACAGTTTATATGGCGGGTAAGGTAATTATTGTTATCGATGAGCGATAAGAGAAATTTATTAGACATAAGTTCTTTTAATTGATAGATTTGAGTTTTTTATAGTATCTGCAATTAAGAAATTGATTTTTTAATGCGCACTGTTCATAATGCTAAGCAGAATGGCACACTCTATACATGTGCCATCCTTTTTTATTAGGAAAGAAAAGACATTTCATATATAAATCAATATTCATTACATTGAAAAAGAAGGTTAGATTATAAGGTTAATTAGGTCATTTGATATTGGGTGTATATTGAAGGATTATGCTATACATTATCAGTAAAGAACATCAGATGTAACCGTGGATATTTAATGAGACCTAATTTGAAATTATGAATTTTCTGAATTTCAAGAGCTGTGTTATGAATGAATAATTAACATTGTAAAAGTTTTGCATGTAAGTTTGACGAAGAAAAAGAGCTGATATGACCCTCGAGAAATTAATATATGTAGATACACATACCCACCTTGATTTTCCAAATTTCGATGAGGATAGAGAAGAAGTAATTCTTCGTGCAGAGAAAGAAAATGTAAGAAGAATAATAAATGTGGGCACATGTCTTGAAACTTCTAGGTTAAGCATTAAACTTGCAGAGAACCGCATATCGATTTGGTCAGCTGTGGGTGTGCATCCTAATGATTCACAGCAATTACCTTTGAATTGGTTATCTGATCTTAGAAAACTTTCATATAGTCCAAAAGTGGTTTCAATTGGTGAGATCGGTCTTGATTTTTACCGAGATCACTCACCTGAGGATATTCAAATTTCAACATTCGAAAAACAAATAAGATTAGCCAAAGAGCTATCTTTACCAATGATTATCCATGTACGTCAGGCACATGATACCGCAAAAGAAATATTGGAAAATATTGGTTATTTTTGTGGTGTTTTTCATGCTTTTTCTGGTGATGAAACTTTTTTAAAATGGGCACTCGATAAAGGTTTTTATTTTGGATTTGGTGGTCCAATTACATTTAAGAACTTTAAGAAAGTCGAAATTGTGAGAGCTGTTCCACTGAAAAGGATTTTTTCCGAGACGGACTCACCATTTTTATCACCTCACCCAAAGCGTGGGAAACGTAATGAACCTTGTAATATTCCTATTATTATTGATAAAATAGCTGAACTGCACTCAGTAGACTCGACAGAAGTTGCATGGCAGATTGTTAAAAATGCTGAGAAATTATTTAAAATTCCAGCATATTCCAACCGATACAACAGTAAAACAATGGGTCAAAATTTTTTAGTAAACGTCGGTATTGCTAAAAAAATTGTTGAAGTATTAGGGGAACATAAAGTCGTTTTAGAAATAGGTCCAGGTCATGGTATGATTACTAAGCTTTTAGCAAAGCAGTTTACATATGTTATAGCAATTGAACTGGATGAGGAACTTGCACGGAAATTATCCAATAAATTCGATAATGTAAAGGTTATACATATGGATTTTTTAAAATTTTCAGTTGACAGGCTGAGAAAATATTATGGGGAAAAACCAGTGATCGTAGGGAATATACCATATTCTATTACATTTTTGATTCTGTTTCATCTTCTCGATTGCGCTAATGAATTTATTAAAGTAGTTCTTGGTATCCAAAAGGAGGTCGCGGATAGATTGCTTGCAAAACCAGGCTGTAAAGAATATGGAATACCCACTGTTGTATTAAGTAGGAAGTTTCATATTAGAAAACTTTTTGATGTTATGCCTGGAAGCTTTCGTCCAATTCCAAATGTGAATTCAACTGTTGTAGAATTAGTTCCCAGAGAAAATGTCATTTGCCCAGAAATAGATGATGCTACAATACTCAAGCTTCTCAAGATAGCTTTTAAACATAGGCGAAAGAAACTCTTGAATAATTTGAAACCGTTTTACAAAATCCTCGATTTAGAAGCACTAGGATTTTCCTCGAATGTTAGAGCAGAGAATTTGTCCGTTGAAAAATTCTGCGAACTTTGCAAACTACTTTGTTTTATTACTTGAATCTTTTTGGATTTTTTTATATAATATGATATAAGATAAAGGAGTATTATGGCTCTGAAATTAGGTGAAATGCTAATCAAAGCTGGAAAAATCACTAAAGATCAGCTTAAGAATGCCTTACAACACCAAAAAGACCATGGTGGAAAACTTGGCGAAGTACTCCTTCACTTAAGGTTTGTGGAAGATGAGAATGTAATTAATGGTTTTATTGCCAAACAATTGAATATTGGAAATATTGAACTCGATGATCTAGAAGTCGATATGGATGTTGTTAATCTAATTCCGGTCGATTTGGCAAAAAAGTTCGATGTTCTTTCAGTAATTAAAGTCGGCAAGATTTTATTTGTTGCAACCAATGAACCCCAGAATGTATCTGCATTTGATACTTTGAAATTTATTACTGGCTGCGAAATACAACCCGTTATGACCTCAAAAGAATCGGTTCAGAAAGCTATAGATAAGTATTATAATCTCGGAGAAACGCTTACAGATATTGTTGAAGAAATGGGTGCGGATATGGAAATAGTTGAAGAAACAGAAGAAAGTGTCACAGAAAGCGAACTTCAGGCAGCCGTTCAAGATAAACCTATTGTTCGCCTTGTTAATTCTATCATTTTAGATGCTATAAAAATTAATGCTTCAGACATCCACATTGAAGTCTATGAAAAACGATTCAGAGTAAGATATAGAGTTGACGGCGGTTTAAGAGAGGTTCTCCAGCTTCCCTTCGGTCTCCGACTCGCTGTAATATCAAGAATAAAAATTCTGGCAAAATTAAATATTTCAGAACGACGTCTTCCTCAAGATGGCAGAATAAAAATACAAGCATTCGGACGTGCTATCGACCTTCGTGTTTCAATTCTTCCGTGTATTTTTGGTGAGAAAGTGGTTATGCGTATTTTGGATCCATTAACACTTATGCTCGATATGTCCAAACTCGGATTCCCTAAAAGAGCTTCTAAAGAGTTTGACAAAGCAATACATATGCCCTATGGGATGATATTAGTCACTGGACCAACAGGCTCAGGAAAAACTACGACATTGTATTCAGCTCTTCAGACACTTAATAATCCCGATATAAACATAATGACTGCTGAGGACCCAGTCGAATTCAACCTTGAAGGTATTAATCAGGTGCAAATGCATTCATCTATTGGGTTAGATTTTGGGACATCGCTTAGATCATTTTTACGCCAGGACCCCAATGTTATTCTGGTTGGGGAGATTCGAGACCAAGAGACAGCATCAATCGCCACGAAAGCTGCATTAACAGGGCACCTTGTGTTCTCGACCTTACATACTAATGATGCGCCATCCACAATTACTAGATTGATTGATATGGGTATGGCACCATTTTTGGTGGCTAGTGCTGTTAAGCTCATTGTGGCACAGAGATTATTGAGGAGGATTTGTAAAAATTGCAGGATAGAATATGAACCGCCTGAGGATCAGCTTGAAATATTAGGAATTGATATGGACGAGGTGAAGAAAAAAGGATTGAAATTTTACAAAGGTGAAGGTTGCCCAACGTGTAATGGGAAGGGACTTAAAGGGAGAATTGCAATTTTCGAAGCAATGCCTATCACTGCAGAACTCCAGAAACTCATTATCGAGAGTGGTTCAGCACTTGAAATTGAGGAAATAGCCAGTCAGCAGGGAATGAGAACCTTAAGACAGGAAGCTATTGAACGAATGTTTGAGGGTATTGTTCCCATCGAGCAGGTTGTTACAGAGACAACGGGTCAATAATTGGATTAACATATTGCGATTAATTGATTTATATTATCATTGTTGTATAAACTCTATAATTGTTTCTTTTTCTGTTTAGCGGATTATGAAAATTCGTATTTAGTATAACCTTGCTTTTTCTTCAATCTACATTAATTTGCTTTGAAAATATGGTCTCAAGACGTTTTATTGCCTTAAGTAATTGATTGTAAGAATGTTGATAAGTAATATGACCAAATCTATGCAAATATTAATAATGGGAATTACTGTTGTTAGCATGCTTTTTGGACAATGGCAGATTCCTGTGAAACTTTATCCTACATCAGAAGATAGTGTATATTATCCTAAACTATATTTTGGGCAGGCAGTTGGTGCTTCGGATTCTTTCGATCCGTTTATCGATGAGCTTGCTCCTCCACCACCAATGTTTGGATTTTATGCATATTTTCAAGGGGATTCGACATCCGGATTAATCAAGGACTTTCGTGCGAACATCGATACAGGAATTGCGGTATTAAATTTATGGCAACTTCGTTTTCGAGATGAAGCAGGTGAGTCGGTGTGGGTTGTCTGGGATGCGGATTCGTTTCCTTACAGTTTAACTTTTCCTCGATTTTTTAAATTTATTGTTAGCGATTCGATTCCTGATGATATAATGTGGGAAACTGCGACTAGTATAACAGCAACGGATAGTATATTTGTGGCGGTTGAAAAATCAGTTTTTTTTAGATACAGAGATTGGACTAGAATTTTTGAACCTCCAAGTCTCCCGCAAAATCTTTATATTGAAATTATTCCAAATCCATTTAATTCAAGTTGTCGAATTTCTTTGGTTGGAGTGACGAATGTGGATATTGCTATTATCGATATAAGTGGACGATTGGTAGATGAGGTTTTTGTTAAAGGTTCTATTATTTTTTATCCTAATAGCATTCCGGGTGGCTTGTATTTCGCTATAATTAAAGGCTCTAATTACACTAAACCTATTATATATGTTAAGTAATATTTTGGAGGATTTTCAATGCGAAGGGTTACGATAATATTAGCATCGATATTGGTATTTCAAATTGCTAACGGAAGTACCAAGACCAATATTGAAGATAATTCTATCGAGATAATTTTCACAATGGATGAACTTCAAATGCAAACAATAAGCACTCCGGTGGGAAAATTTACAAATATCTTATTGAGTTCTGAATTTGATTTCGAACATCGTCCTGGAGCACCGAAGTTACCAGAGGTTTACTATCTTATTGGTGTTCCCATTGAAGGTGAGTACTCTATGAGTTATAAAGTTGAATGGGGACAAAACCAAAAAGTTCCATATCCTGTTGTCCCAGTTGATTCATTTTATTGGGATAAAAGCAATTTAATTGCCAAGCCAATGATACCTGAGCCAATTTACTATGAAAGCGAAGCGTTTCTCGAAGAACCCGTTGTGTCTATTGAGGATGATGGTTTTATTAGATCACAGAAAATTGCTCGAATAATTGTAAAACCCATAAAATATAATCATCAACAGGGAATTCTCGAAATTGCTGATAAGGTTTCGATAAATGTTAAATTAAGCGGTTTGGGTGAATTAATCCCTGAAGGGGCATTCGAGGATGTCTTGCGAACGGTGTTGGTGAATTATGAACAAGCGAAAAACTTTCGTTATATGCTAATTGATGAGGATATTCCAGAGAATCCTTTCGACGCTGCAGATTCATGGATTAGGGTTCCATTAAAAGGTGGTGGAATTTATGCTATAACAAAAAACTGGTTTGAGAAAATGGGAATTGAATCCAACACAGTAAACCCACAAAAAATAAGACTTTACGCAACAAAATTTGGTAATTTTTCTTCAAATATTGCGGAACAGTTCGAGATAATCAATGAAGTGCCACTTCTCTATTTTGGAAACGATGACAGTGTTTTTGACGAAAGCGATACATTAATTTTTTATCACGTCGGTCCTGAAGGTTGGATTTTGTCCGGTATGAAAGCTATATGGCTTGAAGGAACTTTCAGTGATAGTTTATCAGTATGGGTTGCCTTGGACGGGGCATTTCCCGAGTCTCCCAAAAGACTTCATCCAACTGCTAATACTAGTTTTGATACGACAATAAACTGGGGAAGGATGTTAGTTCATTACGGAGAAAACAAGCTCTATGATTTTTGGATGGGCAATGGTTGGTACAATCAACTTATTAGAGGGGAGATATCCTTTATTCTCAACGATTTGAGAATTGTACCCGGATCTGAGATACCAGCCTCTCTCAGTCCTGCACCTACTACATATAATATTCGATGTAATGGTCAAAGCATACCCTCATTAATCTTAAGAAAACTAAGGTCGGGCTTGAATAATATTACATTGATATATAATGATTCAAAAGATACTTATTTTAAATTTTTGGGAATAGATTATCCTATTAATCTTGTAGCTTCTTCTAGCTTTCTTCATTTTTACACTGATTCAATATCACCAGGGAAAATAAAATTCGAGATATTTGGGTTTACAAATCCCATAATTTTCGATGTCACAAATATTTGGCAGGTTAGAATGTTTGAAGCAAATGAGATTGGTGATGGTGAACATTACTTTGTAGATAGCTTAGCTAGAAGGGAATACGTCGTTTTTGAAAGAAATTTCACACAACCTATTCCAATGGGTATTATTGTTAGAGATTTACCTCTGTGGAATCCTGAATCTTTTAATGTTGATTATTTGCTGTTATCTCCAAAAGAATTAAATCCAGAATCACTGGCTAAATTCTGGGAGAATAGAGGACTTTCAACACGGATAATTTGGTTGGAGGATATTTACCATGACTTCGGATACGGTAGATTCGATCCTGTGGCAATAAGAAATTTCTTACAATATGCTTATAATAAATCTTCAACTCCCAAACCTCAATATGCTGTCTTTGTTGGTGATGGGCATCTGGATTACAGATATCGTATGACAGATGAACCGAATTTATTTCCACCTGCGATATTTGCCAGTCATGGGACTGACGCATTCTACGCAACGATAAATGCAGATTCTAACATAATCGAGCTTATGTCGTCCAGACTTCCTGTGAAAAACCAAGAACAACTGGATATAGTGATTGGTAAAATGACGAATTATATCGACAATCCTGATTTTGGTGACTGGAGAATAAGAGCTATAATTGCCGCAGATGATGAATACAGAGATGATAACGCTACAGATCATCTGGGTTACACTCGAAATGCTAATGAGATTATAACTCGGTATTTACCTTCTTGCGTAATGGTAGATCCGATTTATCTAATCGATTTTCCAAGAACATCTGCTTTAAGAAAACCCACTGCAAGAGATGCACTTTTACAGGAAGTAAGCAAAGGAGCAATTTACGTTGATTGGATAGGACATGGTAACTATCATCTTTGGGCTCACGAGAGATTACTGAACTTACCTATGGATTTACCCGGTTGGGATAATGGCGAGAAATTGCCACTGGTTTCAATGTTTTCCTGCGATAATCATCAATTTTATTTTACGGATAATCTTGAGTGCATAGGTGAAGACCTTCTGCGAAAACCATCAGGGGGTGCTGTAGCAACGATTGGAGCTACTTCCGGTTCTACTATTAGTGGCAATCAAGCTATCAATAAATCGCTTGTTGATCTTCTTTTTTATGATCATTCAATATCTATTGGTGCAGCGCTTGTTGCTACCAGGAGAAATCGATATCATGACTCGCAATACATACTTTTTGGGGATCCAGCAATGAAGTTTGGATTTCCACATTTAAAGATAACAATGAACCTCGATCCAGATACTCTTTATGCAGCACAATGGATTACTGTTTCTGGGGATGTGGAAACTTCTATTAACGGTAAAGTACAGATTCTATTGTTTGGACCGAGATATAATAAATTCTATGAATCTCCAGTTATTAGTGATGCAGTTTATTATATTCAAGAAGGAGATATTTTATTTTCTGGTCTTGCGTCTATTCATGATGGGTATTTTGAGCTTCCTATTTTTGTGCCAAAGAATCTTCAGGGTTCGGTTTCTGGGTATAGAGTTTTGGCTTATGCATATAGCGAGGAAGAAAAAATCGATGCAGTTGGATCTTTAGATAGCATACCTGTAGAACTGTCAGGAAGTCCTGTTATCGATGACACTACTGGTCCAGAAATTTTTATTAGTTTTGAATTGAGTAGCTTTGCTGATGGCGGGAAAGTTTGTTCACCAGATGGGAACCTTCCGGTAACAATTCAAGTCTCGGATCCACATGGAATCGATTTCGGCTCACGTCCAGGTCATGGACTTATTGTTCAACTTGATAATGAGGATAATATTATCGATATATCTTCCGAACTTCAATACTCTATTGACGACCCAACTTTTGCAAGAGCAACATATACTTTTGAAAATGTTGAATACGGAGGACATACCATTTGTGCTCAGGTTTGGGATAATCTCAACAACGTAACACAGAAATGTGTGGAACTGTGGTTGGACCCCTGTGAAGTCGAAATTTATGACGTTATTCCTTATCCTAATCCTTTCAGAGATGTGGTTGATATAACATTCGCATTGGCTGGAAAGGGAATTTCAGCTCATGTGATAGTTACGATTTACACGGTGGATGGGAAACAGATAAGACAACTTTCAAAATCAACGACTAATCCTTTTGATTGGATTACATGGGATGGAAAAACAGAATATGGAGACGATGTTAGCAAAGGAATATACATGTATGTTTTAGAGGCTGAAATTACTTCAAAGACCGGGAAACAATGGGAAAAAATCTATCGAGGAAAGATAATTCGAAATTAAGAATATATTATTTCTGCCTTATAATAAATTCTGTTATATAAATCATTAACTAAGCATTTCTCTCGGATCTGTAATAACACCTGTTATAGCGGAAGCCACAGCAGTATACGGACTCGCGAGATAAATTAAAGAATTAGGATTACCGAGACGCCCTTTGAAATTTCTGTTAGCCGTTGAAATGCAAACTTCGAGGTCTGCCAAAACACCCTCATGAGCACCGAGACAAGGTCCACAACCTGTATTCATTAGGATAACGTCTGCGTCAAGCAGAATTTGGGCTGTGCCGTCCAAAATTATCTGCTGCAAAATAGCCCTACTGGCTGGGAATGCAAGCATCCGAACATTTTTGGCAATCTTCTTTCCCTTTAGAAGTTCTGCTGCAGCGTGGAAATCCTCTAAGCGTCCATTGGTGCACGAACCGAAAAAAACTTGATCAATTTTCTGCCCGGTTGTTTCCACCACAGGACTAACATTATCGACGGTATGAGGTTTTGCGATATACGGTTCAAGATCTTTTACATTATAACTCAGTTCCTTCAAATATACAGCGTCAGAATCTGGCAAAACCCATTTGTAATGCTTTTTTGCCTTGTTTTCAAGATATTTGTCCACTATTTCATCCGGATAAATTATTCCAAACTTTGCTCCCATTTCAACTGCCATATTGGACAAAACCATTCGACTGTCGATAGACATCTCCTTTATGGTATCCCCTGTGAATTCGACAGATTTATATAGCGCACCATCTGCGCCGAGATCACCAATGATTTTGAGTATTAGATCCTTTGATGTTATGTATTTCAGGAATTGCCCTTCTATGTTGATTTTAATTGTTTCCGGTACTTTTAGCCACATTTTCCCAGTAGCCCAAATAGCTGCAACTTCGCTTCTGCCAATGCCAGCACTGGCAGCCCCAAAAGCACCATATGTTGTTGTATGAGAGTCTGCCCCAAGGATCAAACTACCGGGGAAAGCAAAGCCTTTCTCTGATAGCACTTGATGACATATTCCTTCTCCCATATCGTAAAAATTTGGTATTCCCTGATATTTGACAAATTCACGTATAGATTTGTGGTTATTTGCATATTGTGATGTTGATGCAGGAACTGTATGATCCAACACTATTACTGGCATTAAGGGATCGAATATTTTATCCACTGGTAGTTTTTCATACTTCTTAATTATTGCAGCTGAATTATCATGAGAAAGCACGTAATCTGGTTTTACTGTTACAATATTTCCCACATCGACTTTTTCTCTACCGCTGTGGGAAGCAAGAATTTTTTGAGCTATTGTACTACCCATTTACATTCCTCTCGATTAATTGATTTTTTATCATTAGAAGATTGTATTAATAACAAAATTATATTATGAAACTAAATGTGAAAGTTATAATGTTTCCCAACCAAGTGCTTCAACATATGGATTAATCTTTTTAATTAAACCTTGAAGAACCTTACCGGGACCAATTTCTATGAATTTCTTTGCATCGTCTTTAATCATGTTTTCAATAATATCAATCCATCGAACAGGATTAGTTAATTGCAAAACAAGATTATTTTTTATTTCTGTCGGGTCGGTTAAAAGTGTTCCAGTTACGTTAGAATAAAAATTCATGTTAGGTTCATTGAACTTAATTTTCGCCAGAACCTTTTTCATTTCTTTCTGCGCTTCTAACATCAGAGGGGAATGGAAAGCACCGGATACATTAAGAGGTACGACTCGTTTTGCTCCTTTTTCTTTGAGAATTTCGCTTGCTTTATTCAGAAGTTGCTTTTCTCCACTTATAATGAATTGCTTAGGCGAATTGTAGTTGGCAATTTCTATAACACCTTGAGATTTGAGTGAATTAACGACATCTTGCACATTTTCAATCGATAATCCAAGAGGAGCAATCATTCCGCCTTCTTTAGCCTGAGCCATCAATCTACCTCGTTCAACTACAGCCATAAGTCCATCATCAAAAGTAATAGATTTAGCAGCCACAAGAGAAGAATACTCACCCAGCGAATGCCCAGCTGAAAATTCGAATTTTTTGTCGATGATATTCAAAACTGCATACGAATGAGTGAAAATGCATGGTTGAGTGTATTGAGTCTGTGCTAATGTTGCTTTATCAGCATCAAAAGAAATCTCGTCAATTCTAAAACCTGCGATACGGTTTGCTTTATTATATATTTCTCGAACAACTGTATATTCATTGAAAAGATCTTTACCCATTCCCGGAAACTGCGATCCTTGTCCGGGAAATACGAATGCAGTAATCATAATCACTCCCTTTCACGGGAAACTCAAACATTTTTTCCGCAGCAATGTTTATATTTCTTACCTGACCCACATGGACACGGCTCGTTCCTGCCAATTTTCCTACCTTTTCTAATAGTTTGAGTTTTTTGAATCGGGCCCATTCTTGAGTTCTGTCTTCCTGGTGATTTTATTCCATGAGGAGATTGAAATTTGCTTTTCCTATCCTGTGAGCCGAGTAATTTCTGCGCCATTTGAGCGGATGCTGCTACACCATAACCATCCGATTCCTGATGTGTTATCCTTGTCGGTATGCGTCGTCTGGGTGCCTCTGGTAATGCAACCTGAGCGTGGAAAAACGTGTATAGAGTTTGTTTTCTTAGATCGTCCATAAGAATTCCAAATGCTTCGAAGGATTGCATCTTATATTCGACGATTGGGTCTTTTTGTGCATAAGCCATCAGATAACTTGATTCTTTAATATCATCGAGTGATCTTAGATGTTCCATCCATAGGTTGTCAAGTGTTTTGAGCATAACCAATTTTTCGAGAAGCCTACAGTTTTCTTCGCTCAGAATGTATTCCTTCATGTTATAAGCCTTAATCGCAAGCTCATATAGTTCCTCGACAAGTGAATCGGATTCGTGTTCTGTATCCTCAGGATTATATCGAAGAAGGAATACATTGGTAAATTCCTCTGAAAGACCTGCCCAATCCCAGCTTTCAGGTGGTCTTCTCGAGTCGGTGTAATTTTCTACAAGGAATTCACAGAATTCAAAAATGAACTTTTTAAAATCTGGTTTAAGATTGTTGCCAAATAAAATTCGATGCCGCAGGGAATAGATAACCTCTCGGTGTTTATTCATAACATCGTCATGTTCTAATGCGCGCTTTCTAATGGCGAAGTTTTGAATCTCAACGCGTTTCTGTGCACCTGCTATTTGCCTTGATATTATTGTATGCTCGATGGGTTCACCTTCAGGAGGATTTAGTCGCTTAATCATATTGTATGCTCGATCACCGCCTGCATATAGGCGCATTAGGTCGTCCTGTAAAGAGACCATAAACCTTGAGGACCCCGGGTCACCTTGTCGACCGGCTCGGCCTCGAAGCTGATTGTCGATTCTTCGAGCATTGTGTCTTTCCGTTCCAATTATATGTAAACCGCATGGAACTCCTTTTTTTATACATTCTTTGGGATTTTCTGGACATGTCCATTGGTCTATTGTATGAGTTAGAAGTGCACATTTTGGTTTTGGGAAATTAATACGCTCAAAATTGCCTTTAGGAATTGATTCTGCCAGCACAAAACCGGAGGAACCGGAAAAAATAGCTACGTTACCAGCATTGGATAAATATTTGGCGATTGTATTAGGTGAATTTTCCCTTAGATTAAACTCTCTGAACTCAATACCCTCATATTTAGCTAATTCTGCAAGGTTGCGCAAAACCTCTCTGCTTTCCGTGACTAACAAGAACGATTTACCTTCTTCGATTTCCTTTGCTATCCTTAAAAGAATCGGTTCGAAAACAAGTTTGTATGCCTTAACCAATCCCATGCCCAATTTAATGTCTGTACCTCTACCAGCCATGTTGGTAGCAATTGTCACAGCTCCCGGTTGGCCAGCAAGGGTAATTATATGCGCTTCCTTTTCGTGATACTTTGCATTAAGGACTGAGTGCGGAATTTGTTTCCTTTTGAGCATTCTTGAGAGCATTTCTGAGACTTCTACGGAGACCGTACCAACTAGAACTGGTTGATTTCGCTTGTGATAGTAAGCAATATCATCGATTACCGAGTCAAATTTTTCCTTTCGTGTCAGATAAACCTGATCATTGCAATCTTCTCGTCTAACAGGACGATTTGTTGGTATAGATATAACCTCGAGTTTATAGATTTCCCAAAACTCAGAAGATTCAGTCAATGCTGTTCCAGTCATACCTGCAAGCTTTCGATACATTCTAAAATAGTTTTGTATTGTAATAGTAGCATACGTTTGGGTTTCACCTTCAACATGAACACTTTCCTTAGCCTCGAGTGCCTGATGCAAACCCTCGGAGTATCTCCGTCCTGCCATAAGACGACCTGTGAACTCGTCAACTATAATAACTTTATCGTCCTGAACCACATAATCAACATCCTTTGCGAATAGCACATATCCTTTGAGAAGCTGTGAAATAGCATGGTTTATCTCGCTACGTTCGGCAAATCTTTTATTCAGCTTGCTCTTCATCTCTGTCATAACTTTTTCCGAAAGTTCCTCATTCCCTTCGATTTGAGAGAGTTCTTCTGCAATATCAGGGAGAGTGAATATTTCCGGATCCGCTTTGCTGAATCTGGCTAATTCATTTCTGCCTTTATCGGTGAGGTTTATAGAATGCTCAAACTCGTCGACAGCGAAGTATAATTTTTCATCTAATTCATTCATATTTTTGTCTCGAATGTGTATTGCTTCTTCATGATTTATAGATTTAAGAATATCCGGTTCTTTAATTAGTTTTAAGAACTGTGGGTTTTTGGGATTGCTACGCTTAACCATAAGAAGTTGAGTTGCAGCTTTAGCTTTTATACTGTCAGCATCGCCACCTTTTCCTTCAGTTTCGAGTGTTTTTGATTTAGCCCAGAACTGTCGGGATTCATTAATGAGCGAAGCAGATTCTCTGCTTTGAGCTGAGACTATATGTCTAACAGCAGAATTCCACTTTTTAAAATGTTCTGAAATCGTACTTTGAACGGGTCCAGAAATAATTAGAGGAGTTCTTGCTTCGTCAATAAGAATTGAATCAACCTCATCGATAATGGCGTAATATAATTCACGTTGAACAACACCTTTTGGTGAAATTGCCATATTATCTCTCAGATAATCAAAGCCGAAAGCATTATTTGTACCGTAAACGATATCTTTGCAATATTGAGCTCTTCTTTCCGGGGTATGAGGTTGAATACCCTCGTGAATAACTCCAACAGTGATCCCTAGGAAGTTATAGATCATGTCCATCCATTGAGCGTCACGACGAGCAAGGTAGTCATTCACTGTAACAAGATGGACACCTTTACCAGGTGGTACAATTTCACCTTCCTCACTCTCAAACGGTTGGAAATCCCATTTTGAAATATCTTCACCGTAGAATTTAATAGCGATTTCAACCCATTTGTGGTTTAATGCTAAGGCATTAAGATACAGCGGCATTGTAGCAACAAGGGTTTTGCCTTCACCTGTGGCCATTTCTGTAACTCTACCTTGATGAAGTATAGTTGCACCAATTAGCTGCACATCGAATGGAACCATGTCCCATACGAGCTTTTCGCCCATTATGTTAAATTCGGTTCCAATAAGTTTCTGACACGTTGCTTTAACTGCGGCAAAGGCTTCTGGCAGCAATTCTTCAAGAAAGGATTGTTCTATTTCGAAGATTTCATTATCGATTTGCTCACGTCTATACATTAAATTCACTAGTTCATCAGATTCCTCGAGTTGTTCTATTTCTTTATCGATTTCTATTAGTTTCAAGTGAAGGTGTAAAGTTTGTTCTGTGATTCTTCTCCTGAATTGAATAGTTTGGTTTTTGAATTCGTCATCGGGTAATTCTATGAATTCAGTGTAAAGGTCGTTAATAGTATCAACAATTGGGTCGATTTTTTTTGTTTGACGTTCAGATGCTGTTCCGAATACTTTTTCTAAAATTTTTTTCAAATCCCCTCCATATTCTTTTTACATCAACTATATAAAATAAACAATTATTCCTTAAGCTTCAAACTTAATTTATAAATTCTATTATGTGATATAAAATTCAGGTTAGCCTGAAACATCTTGACAAATTACGTTTTGAAAAAATATTGTGGTTATGATATGGTTTAAGAAAAGGAATTCTAAATTAACTTCTCAACAACTCAAAGATATTCCCGAGGGTCTTTGGATCAAGTGCGATTCATGTGGGGAAATTATCTATAAAAAAAAGTTAGATAGAAACCTTTGGGTTTGTCCAAATTGCAATTTCCACTTCAAAGTTACAAGCAATTATTATTTAAGAATTGTTTTGGACGAGGGTACATTTGAGATATTCGACGAAAATATTCGGTCAACTGATCCCATGAAATTTAAGGATCGGAAAAAATATTCCGATCGTATTAAGGCTTATTCTAACAAATTGTCGATAACAGAAGCGGTAGTCGTCGGTCTTGGAAAGATTGACAATATACCTGTGAGCATCGGTGTTATGGATTTCCGATTTATTGGTGGAAGTATGGGGTCTGTTGTCGGCGAAAGAGTTGCCAGAGCTATTGAACGAGCTATTGATAAGTGTATTCCTCTGGTAATTATCTCAGCCTCCGGTGGTGCAAGAATGCAAGAGAGTATTTTATCGCTTATGCAAATGGCAAAGACTGGAGCTTTGCTATCCAAACTGGATGATGCGGGTTTGCCTTACATATCTGTTCTGACTAATCCAACAACAGCTGGGGTTATGGCGAGTTATGCCTCTCTTGGAGATATTATAATTGCTGAACCTAAAGCTCTTCTTGGCTTTGCTGGTCCAAGGGTTATTCAACAGACAATAGGTGAGGAGCTACCACCAGGTTTTCAAAGTTCTGAATTTTTTAGAGAACATGGGTTTGTTGATAAAATTGTTTCAAGAGCTGAACTAAGAAGGACAATCGCCCAAGTGCTAAGATATCTTTACAGACCTGCAGATACCATTAAATCGAAGATTTTCGATAATGAGTAATTTTTATTTTCCTAATATTGCTAGTTTATTTTAGTGGCGTTTTGTTAAGCGATATTGATGAAATTCACAGATTTTTATTTAGAAATAAACCCTTCAAAATTTCTTTTATTTGATTAAATGCTATATAGCGATGACTTATTCTGTTTTTCTCTTCAAATGAGATTTCTGCAACAGTTTTTCCAATTGGTAACTCGAAAATTGGGTCGTAACCAAAACCTGCTTTTCCCCTTGGCTCTTTAACTATTTCACCGCTTAGTTCTCCCTTTGCAATATAAATCAGTTTATTTGGAAGCAATAGAACTGCAGTACACACGAATTTTGCATTGCGCATATTTTCGGGTATATCTTTCATATTATCAAGCAGTTTTAGATTGTTCTCTTTGTCAGTACTTAAAGGTCCTGCGTATCTTGATGAGTATATACCAGGTTCACCGATAAGAGCATTGACTATTAAGCCGCTATCGTCGGCAAGGGAAGGCAGACCGGTTACTTTAAGAAAAAAATTTGCTTTAATACATGCATTTTTTACGAATGTGATGCCATCCTCTAAAGGATGTTCCTCACATAGGTTACCTCCAAATAGGAGTGCAATATGTTCCTGTAAAGGGTGTAGTATTTTACATATTTCCCTATATTTATTAAGATTATGGGTAGCAATAACAAGTTGTTGCATCTATACTCCTAATATCGATACTCCCAATAGTAATTCAGATAATTTAAGAATATGTTTAGTATTTGTTAAATTAAATTTATTATTACATATGTACTTTCTTAATTCCTAAGATTATTTTAGATAAAATTATCATAAAATAGCATTTATGACAGCTTTTTATAAGAAAAAAACAGCGGTACGGGGAATCGAACCCCGGTTTGATGGCTGAGAACCACCCGTCCTAACCACTAGACGATACCGCCGATTCCCAATAACCTATTGTTGCGGTATAAGTTGTCAAGAGAAAACTAATCTATAAATTCCCACCCGATTCCAAAATACATGTTTCTCCCCATAGTTTTTCTACCATCGAACGTCTCAACTTTGACATCGGTCAAATTCTTAACATTAAAGAACAATTCAATGAGCTTATACTTAGCTGATAAGTTCCCATCAATCATGAAACCCGGAGTTATAGATTTCTCTTCAAAATTCACTGTCCGTTTGAATTGCCCTACATATTTATTGTTAAGTCTTAATCCCAACTTGAGATCATTGTCTAATCCTACAATCTTAAAATCGATTGGTATGGTGAAATAATGTGTTGGTCTTTCGGGAAGTGCATTATCCGAATCGTCCACAGCGGAAAGATAAGTATATGAAGCTCCGATAGATATATAATCTAGTAAGTTATATTTTAGGTTTATATTTAAACCGATTATTTTTGCATCAGAGATATTTTGCGGTTCCCAAATTGCTGAATCTGCTTCACCTGAGACTGCGATATAATTAAAACTCCAATCTATAAGATCAGCATAATTTGTTAGAAAAAGAGTTATTGCTGCCAGTTTAATTTCGTCTTCTACCCCAGCTGAGATTGACGAAGAAAACGACTTTTCAGGTCCAATGTTTTCGTTTCCCCTCGATACATTAATTAATGTATCCAAACTTAACGTATCACCTGTAACCGAATCAACCACAGGAGTGATTATTTTAAAGATTTCCGGACCCCACCATAGATCGTTAGGAGTAGGAGTTCTAAAACCTGTTCCGGCTGTAGCGGATGCGAAAATGTTACTCCCAAAGTCTCGTCGAATCCCGAAACCTCCGCTCAAACCTGAATTAGCATCGATATCTTTGTCATAACGGATAGAGACGACACTCTGAAAGTTTTCAAAGTTTATATCACTTTGTATCCCAAATGCAATTTCATTTAACCCGTGATGTTCTCCGCTTTGAGTGCTTTCTAAGGATAAATTGCGAGTTTGCATAAATATCGTCGGACTAAAAGCACCAATTCGTTTGCTTCCACGAATATCAACTAAGGAGACATCTGCATTATGCTTAGATTCCGACCATATTGTAGAGTATTTCTGCCTATATTTTTCGTATTGTCCGCTAACACGTAAAACAATATCGTTCATTATGAGATTCAAATGAATTGCACCTAAGTCGAATTCGTCTCGTTGTTTTCCAAGAGAACCAAAAGAAAATTGATTAATCTGTCCTCGATGCGATTGACCGAAAAGTTCAATCTGAATTTTCTGTGTAATATCAGTCGTGATTTTTGCTGTTATGTCCTCAAATTCAGAGACTTCATCTTTAATTTCGCCATCAGTGTCAAGTTTTGTCCCGCCGATATGTATTGAAGCAATATTAAAAAAATTGTTAATCATATCAACAGAAAGTCGTTCCAAATTGTTATCGCCTTTTATATAATCTATTTTGGTTTTGGCACCTGAGAGATCGCAAAATCCAGTTACGAAATTTATACCACCAGCCATACCTCCTGTGCCATACAATGAGGACCAAGATCCAGTAATCAGTTCTATTCTAGATATTGCAGGAATTGTAAACCAGTTAAGATCGAATACCCCGAGCTGTGGAAAAGAAACCGGTAAACCGTCGATAAGAACTTTCTGGTGTGACATCGTTCCACCTCTGATCAAAGGTGAGCTTACACTTCCAATTAATGAACTTTCCTTTGTATATAAACCTGTAGCAGAATTTAAAGCATCTACGATAGTAATTGGATGAATTTGATCGATTGTGCTATCGAGGACTATGTGAGCATCCGAGCAATATTTGAGAACTGGACTCTTAACAAACAAATCGTCATAAACTGTTAGTAATTTACCTTCGAACGTTGACAACTTTTGTTCTGTGGTATCTTTAAAGCCAAGGCTATCATCTTGTGCATGACAAACAACCAAAAGGGAACTTAATATTATAATAGAAATTATTTTCATTTTACCTCCAAGTTTTAGGTTATAAAAGAATAATATAAATTTTTATTGTCAAGAGAAAAATCACAATATGTTGTGTTGAATAGAAATTATACCACTATATATTGTGGTGTACGTTCTATTAGCAAAACAAATCTATTGATAAATCGATACACATTTATTATATTAGTTTAATGGAAATAATTGAATATGATTCTAAATACAAGGAATTATGGGAGGATTTTTTAGAAAATTCTAACAACGGAACGATTTTCTCCAGCCAAACATTCCTGGGTTATCATCCTCCTCAACGCTTTGAGCACAACCATTTGCTCTTTAAAGATAGGGGTAAGGTTATATCGCTTTTCCCAGCAGCAATCTGTTGTGTCAACAAGAAAAAAATTCTGGTATCACATCCTGGAGCATCTTTTGGAAGTTTCATAACAAGAAAAGCAACTGGGGTTTCGGAGGCGATATCCCTGACACAAAGGTTAATAGAATATTGTTTGAAGAACGATTTTAACGGAGTGGAAATTACACGACCTCCATGGATCTATTACGAATATCCTGAAGATCATTTCGATTTTGCGCTTTTCAACGCTGGTGCACATCATAAGAAGAGAGAATTAACTGCGGTTGTGCCTATTTTTTCAGATCATAATGAAAATTTGTCGCTTTTCAAACCAGAAGCTCGAACTGCAATGAGAAAGGCGAAACGGAGCGGTATAACGGTATCTATAACTGACCGCTGGGCAGAATTTTATGAAATTCTCAAGAAAAATCTTTCTCTACGTCATGGTGTCAAATCTACTCACACTTTGGAGGAGATTAAGAAGCTTGATCAACTTATTCCTGGTCGATTAATTCTTTTTGGTGCTTTTTTGGAGGGCATAATGATTGCAGGTTCGACTATTTTTATTTGTAATCCTCGAACGATGTTATCCTTTTACATAAGTCAGGATTATGAACACCAGAATCTGCGACCGTTAAATCTGTTATTTACAGAAATTATGAACTGGGCATCGATAAATAATTTCAAGTGGCTTGATTTTGGGACATATACATTGAATAACATACCTAATTTCGGTCTTGCAAGATTTAAAGAATCGTTGGGCGCAAAAGGAATTTTCAGAGATACATTGAGTTTAAAACTCTAATTGGAGAGTTTAATATTTGCATATACAAGCTTTTCAACGGGATTGTGAAAAATCAAGGTTTTATATTTGGATTTAATGCCGGAGGGGGGATTTGAACCCCCACGAGTCTAAACTCACTAGACCCTGAATCTAACGTGTCTGCCAATTCCACCACTCCGGCAAACTAAATTTTCAAATTTTTAAGGCGTAAAGAATTTATTGAGTAACTGCACTAAAATATTATAAATTCTATAAAATCGTTTAACGTGAAATAAGATATTTTAACTTAAAAATGTTTTGTTTATCGATGCATCGCTGTAATTTGTTTTCATATATATAAATGTCAAGAGGAATAATGAGGATTGTAGCAAGAAATAAGAAGGCTCGCAGAGACTACGAGATATTGGATAAATTCGAAGCAGGAATTGTACTGATAGGATCGGAGGTGAAATCGCTTAGAGCAGGCAAAGCAAGTCTTAATGAATCTTATGCTCGCATTAAAAATGGTGAATTATGGCTTTGCGAAATGCATATAAGTCCGTATGATAATTCGAGTGTATTTACACCAGCACCTAAACGCAGAAGAAAACTGTTGTTGCACAAATTCGAAATATTACGTCTTAAATCAAAAGCCGAAGAAAAAGGCTTAACAATTATTCCTCTTGATATCTATTTTAATGACAAAGGATTGGTCAAAGTTACAATCGCTATTGCGAGGGGACGAAGAGAATATCAAAAAAAACGATATCTTATCCTGAAACAAATGGACCGAGAAAAAGAGCGGGAATTAAGAGATTATAATAGGAAAAAAAGGTATTAATTAAGGAGAAAACATGCGAAAGAAATATCTTTTGTTATTGGTTCTCCTCATTTTTGCCACAATAATAAATTCCGTGTGCTCAAAATCAAGGAAAGAAATAATTTCAAATAAAGCAATTGTTGAACCCATAAACACAAGTGGGGTGAAACTTGTAGTGTCTACTTCAAACCCACGGTGTCGTGCGACTCAGTTTGGTTCGTTACTCTCCTTTATTTTAGCGATTCATTGGAAAATACAATATATACAATGACAAAAGGTGAAGATTACTTCTACAGAGAATTTGCAATACCAGAAAAGCTGCTAAGCGGTTATGTACAGATTCGTCCTATCTCACCTATCCCAGAGATGCAAATTAATGATAATATTGCACCATTAACTGTTCTCGATGGCAATGGCTTGGAAGTTCCCAGTGCACTCGAGATATTTAATCTTCCATCAGCAGAGAGGAAGAAATATTTTAAGAGATTGTAATATCTATTTTTACAAAATATTAGCATGGGATACAATATCCACAATTAAAGATTCCGAATCGTTAATTGAATTTATTTCTGAATTAAGGGGAGAAACACAATCTTCGGAAATTTTAATGAGTATATCAACAATCTATGCAGCATTAGATAGTTTTTATACAGCAATAGATATCGCTCAAAGAATTCCGCCAGGTACTAATAAGGTAGATGAAGTAACATTGACAACTGTACTCGATAGACTTCAATGGAACTCACAAAAAGATTCCATAATTCACCGGAAAGTTCTTGAACTTGCTGCAGAAAAATTTAGAGAGAATTCAAATATGTATCTGGGAATACTTCCAGTGATGCATCAGTTGAATGATTTGATTACTTCCGAAGAACTATCTGAATACGCCCGAAAATCCTTGAGAAGGCTGGATAAGGAGAATCCGAATATACAGCTTCTGTAGAGTGTCTGGATGTCGGCTAAATCCTCTAATGACACCGCCTTTATCGAGGAAATTATGCCTTTTGCAATAGATTTAATCAAGCGGAACCAACATCGAAAACTGACGAGTCATACAAAACCATCTTCAGATGATATCATAACCTCGATTAATTTCCTCGAGAATATATTAAGGTCTGAAACTGTTATAGAGCTTTGCAATCTCGCTTTTTCTAAGATTTCTGAGGTAAGTCGAACCGATATATGTATGAGCTTTTTCACTTGGAAAAGGGCTGAAGCATATTTCAAACTTGGTGATATTACAAATGCAGAAAAGGATGCATTGACTTTTCATGTAATAACTAACGATTCGATCTCGAAAAGATTTATTGAAAAAATCACAGGATTGCCTGTAGAGCAAGCTGTATCGATGCTTAAGGACAAATATCCCAAGATTTATCCCTCTTTGCCCGATTCTTTTACATTGATTGCTCTTGATGGCAGGGAAATAGGTCCGGATCAGTTAAAAGGTTCTATTATAGTAATTTGTTTTTGGGATTCGGAATGTAAGAAATGCATTGAACAATTCTCGCAGCTTAATCAGATTGCAAACTGGGCAAATAAATACGGTGTATCATGTTACGCGGTTACTAAAGGGAAAAACTCAAAGGGAAAAATTCAAAAAATTGCGGAATCAACAAATTTAAGGTATAAAATATGCTGGGATAAAGATGATTGTCTATTTAAACATTTTGATATTTCCGAGGTTCCACAACATGTTATTATAAATCAGAACGGTGAAGTTGTTAGGATAATCCCTGTGTCATTGAGAGATCCTTCGGATGTTATTAACACACTGATGAGTTTATTGAAGTACACTTCGAACGAATAGTTGAATATTATTAATTGTTCTCTTTCCGATTTAACAAAAAAGGGAAATAAGGCATCCTTAAATCGGAGTGGCGTTTATATCAAAATTGTATTCGATAGATTTATATTGAAGACATAAATTATTATGTTTAATTAATAAACATGTTTGAGAGGAATGGAATTTGTAATATCTGGGCATTAGTTTATTAATCCTGAATTGATTAAGAAAAGGAATTCCAATGAAAATTGCTATTACAGGATTGCCGCAATGCGGAAGAAGTATGGTATGGAAATATCTTTCAAGCGGGCATATTGGACATGAAACACTTTCTACTGTTCCCGCTCCAGATGCAAGACTTGAGGATATAGCGCGGTTTTCGAATTCGAAGAGAATTAAGTACTTTGAATTGGAGCTCGATGATACAATAGGCAATATAATAAAAGGTGGCTCAATATATTCACAACTCCAAGGTTCAGATGGAGTTATAATTGTACTCAGAGGATTTGATAGAGGTTTTGGGAATCCTGATCCTGTCGTCGATGCAAAAAGAGTAAAAGATGCCTTTATATTATTCGACAGTAATGCAATTAAAACAAGATCGACAACATTAGAGCGAGAAATTAAAAAAGGACATTCTCGAGAAGAGAAACATTTAATGGAGAAGGAACTTTTGGAGCTATCGAAGTTTGTTTCTGTTCTTGAGTCGCAGCAACCGATCGATAGCCTCGAACTCAGCGAAGATGAACTGAAATTCACTCGGAATCAAGGACTGATTACAGCAAAATTTTGGTTAGCTCTTCTTAATTGCGAAGAATTATTCTCAGAATCTATATTATATAAGATTTCTTCATGCTTGCAGTGTAAGGTTATTCAAGTTGCGGTTGGCTTAGAATCAGAATTGGAAGAATTAAATGCAGAAGATGTCGTTGCATTTAGAAGAGAATTGGGATTACCTGAGCAGAATTCAAGAGAGATGGTTTTGAAATCTCTCAAAGATTCAATGAATTTAATAACTTTCTTCACCAGCAATAGAAATGAATCCCATGCATGGTGTATTCAAAGCGGCACAAATGCTTTAATGGCTGCAGGAAAGATACATACAGATATGCAGCGCGGTTTTATTCGGGCTGAAGTAACCCAATGGGACAAATTTGTCGAAGCTGGTGGTTACGAGAACGCCCGATCGCAATCGCTTTTTAGAGCTGAAGGGAAGGACTACATAATTCAAGATGGCGATTACATAAAATTCCGTTTCAATGTCTAACGAATGAAAAAAATATTTGTAATAATTTCGGCTCTAATATCACTCACAAGACCTTTGAATGTGCTAATAGCTATTGTGGCTGTTACTGTAGGTGGTTTGCTCTCTGGTTTTTTGGATCGAATGCTTATTATCGCAGCTATTTCAGCAGGACTAGTGCTTGCTGGTGAAAACGCTATAAACGACTTTTTTGACTTCAGAACCGATTTAATTAACCATCCAGCAAGACCGATTCCCTTAGGAATTATTTCAAGGAGCTTAGCATTTTGGGTTGGGTCAATTCTAATTTTAATAGGAATTTGTTTTTCTTGGCATGTTGGATTATCGAATTTCATTATCGCTTTAATACTATCGATCTTTCTTTTTGTGTATTCAGCTTTTCTTTCTCGCACACCGATTATTGGAAATTTCATTGTTGCTTTTGCAGGAGGTATTACACTAATTTACGGAGCGATACCGGGTGATTACGTAAGTTCTAAAACGATCTGGGCAGCAATAATTGCATTTGGGTTACATTTTGCTCGAGAAATCTACAAAGACATCGAAGATCGATTGGGTGATGAAGAAGATAATAGGAAAACGTTGCCTATTGTCACAAATCCCAAAAAGGCAGCGGTTTTTGGTTTTATCGGATGTGTTTTAAGTATGCTTTTCATTGAAATCCCATACATGTTTAGAGTCTTCGGAGATTATTATCAGCTTGCGGCTTTATTGCCATTCCTCGGTATTGGCATTGCCGGAGTTTTGGGTATTCAGGGTTATGTTGCAAAGAGTCAGATGTTCTTGAAAATATCTATGTTACTCGGCATTGTAGCTTTAATTGTTGAATATTTTTTCCCGGGAAAATAACTATGAATACTTTTAATAGAACTTGTCTTGTAGCAATGTCAGGTGGGGTTGATAGTTCGGTGGCAGCGTTAATGATGCTTAATAAAGGCTTTTATGTTATTGGGATTACTTTTCGGTTATGGCAGTTCAATAAAAATCCTCCATTTATGGATGATGCGGTTCAAAACGCTAAAAAGATTTGTAACAAATTAGGAATTCAACATATCGATGTGGATGTTTCGGAAGTATTTAAGAATGAAGTAGTTAATGATTTCTACCACGAATATGCTCATGGACGGACACCGAATCCATGTATTCTATGCAATCCAAAAATCAAATGGAAATTTCTTATTGAAATAGCCGATAAAATGAATATTAATCATGTTATAACAGGACATTATGCTGGAATTGAATATTTCAATGATAATAATTATTTTTTACGCACAGGAGTTGATGCATCGAGAGATCAAAGTTATTTCCTATATCGTTTAACTCAAGATGACCTTAAAAGGACAATTTTTCCACTCGGAAATTTAACAAAAGATGAGGTACATAAACTTGCGCAGGAACATTCGCTTCCAATTAATTCTGCACTGGAAAGTAGAGAGATCTGTTTTGTAAACTCAAAAGATTTTCAGGTTTTCATGAGCAAGTATGCTTCATCATCCATACTTCCAGGGAAATTATACGATTCATCAGGTAATTTGCTAAATATGCATAAAGGTATTGCCTTTTATACCATAGGTCAGAGAGAAGGATTAGGAGGTGGTTACAAACAACCTATGTATGTTCTGAAAATTAATGCAATTGAGAATTCCATTATAATAGGTTCTAAATCCGAACTTTTTTCTAAGAACTTTATTGTAGAAAATATTGCAATGAATAAAATAGAGAGCGAATTCTTTGCAACAGTAAAAGTCAGGTATCGACATCCAGGGGCATGTGCAAAAATCACAATTAATCCCGAAATCGCAATAGTAGAATTTCAAAAGGCTCAAGAAGCTATAGCACCTGGACAATCAGCAGTATTTTACGATAATAATAGAGTTATCGGTGGTGGTATTATTAAGCAGGTTTTAGAATGAAAATTAAAATCATTTTAATTGGAAAACCAGCGTTGTGGATACAATCCGCAGTTGAGCATTGGCTAAATCGAATTATTCATTTTGCTCAGATTGAATTAATGCAATTAAAGAGCATAAATGATAAGAAAGGCTTTGACCGACTAATAAATAAGAGATCTGATAAGTCGATTGCACTTACTCGAAAAGGTAGAATATTAGGTTCAATACAATGGGCTAAACTTCTGGAAAGAATAATGCTCGACTCAAAAGATGCAGTTTTTGTGATAGGTGATGCAAATGGATTGCCCGAAAAGGTAATTAATAGTTGCGATGATAAGATTTCCTTTGGTAAAATTACAATTCAACATGATATTGCTTTGCTTGTTTTGATTGAGCAAATTTTCAGAGGTTTATCGATTATTAATGGTTTGCCATATCACAGAGGAGTAAATATTCGATTGGATTGAGCAATTTGTGGGAATATATTAAAAAGCAATCTTGTTTTTTGAAATGTAAAGAAAGGAGATATTGTGGCTAAGATTCATCCATTTAGAGGAGTTACATATTCTAAAGAAAAGTTTGGTAAGGATTTATCAGATCTTGTTACGCAACCTTATGACAAGATTGAACCAAAAATGCAAGATGAATATTATTCTAAAAACCCTAATAATTTCGTTAGAATAGTCTTAGGGGAAAGTTATCCTTCTGACGATGAATACTATAATCAATATACAAGAGCATTAGCATATATGAATTGCTGGCTCAGCGAATCAATATTTGATATTAATGAGCAACCCGCAATTTATGTGTATCATCAGGCTTTTGAAATTGAGGGAAAACGCATTGTTCGACAAGGATTTATAGCTCTTGGGGAACTTGAGCCACCCGGCAAGGGTGTTAAAGCTCATGAAAAGACAATGGCAGGTCCTAAAGCAGATAGATTAAACGCCACCCGACATACTAGAGCACAGTTAGGTAATATTTTTATGCTATATATCGATGAAAGAAGAGAGATTGATAGGATTTTGAATAATGAAATAGAAGGTAAAGAACCAGATTATACTGCAGTGGATTATCACGGTAATAATCATTATCTTTGGGTAGTAACGAATATCGATACAATTTCGAAGGTTCAAGCGATTATGAATGGTAAAGTGCTTTTCATTGCCGATGGACATCATAGATACGAAACTGCAGTTAATTATTGGCAAGAATGTGTCAATAAGGGGCTCGTACCGGAGTCGGGTGTTACGGAGACATTCCGTAACCGAATGATGACATTTGTTGCTATGGAAAACCCCGGTTTGGTTGTACTTCCTACTCACCGTGTTGTACATAGTATAGAGAACTTTAATCTCAGTTCTTTCCTTAAAAAAGCTTCAAAATGCTTTGAGATTGCTGATTTTGAATGGGGTAATAAGGTTGAAAAAAAAGAAATATTTGAAAGCACTATGCTTAAAATGAAGGAAATGGGTCAACAAGGAAAACATGCTTTTGTATTTATGCCTAAAAAAGGAAATTCTATCTATATTCTATCGCTAATAGATGAATCCATAATGGATAACGCCATAACCGAAGATATTTCCGCACAATGGAAGCGACTCGATGTCTCTATTCTTCATAAACTTTTACTTGAAGATATCTTGGGAATCGATGCAAAGGCTTTGGAAGAAAAGCGTAATTTATATTACATTCGGTATAAGGAAGAAGGTTTCAATTACCTTAAGAACGATGAATCTGTGATAGGAATTTTCTTCATGAACCCCACAAAAATTGAAGAAGTAAAAAAAATTGCTGACATCGGAGAAAGAATGCCACAGAAATCTACAGATTTCTATCCAAAGCTTTTATCTGGTTTTGTATTTAATAAACTCAGATTTTCTGGGGAACAATGAATTTCTTGATTTGATGTGCATTTAATCATATTTCATTATCATTGATATTTGATAGAAAATGTCAATTGTTCATTATCTTATTGAATTTAAGCTTTATACACATAAATTATAAAATATGAGGTGAAATCGTAAGTGATTATCCTTTGATGTAAGTCCACAATGAAAGGCAAAATCGATGGCTTTTCCAGAAATTGCATATCCCGATCCAGGATGGGTTTCGCGCTTTGTTGGTCGCAGAGAGCAGGCTGAGATTATTGAGAAAATTTTGGATAGTACTCATCGTGGAGTAACTCTTCCAATCATTCAAGTTATTGGAGAAGAAGGCGTTGGGAAAAGTTGGTTCTTACAATATTTGAATTATCGCTGGCGTGACAGAGTTGATGTTCCTGTAATTATTCTTAGAATAAATAATCCCGCCATGTCTCAATGGGATAAAGCAATCGATGCTCTTTACTCACGTCTGATAAATAGATGGAGAGCTATTCTTCCTCTTACGGAATTTGTATTAGGGAGAATTGCTCATCTGAGAGGTGAAAAATTTGAAAGATATACTACATATTCGTCAAGTGTAAAGTATTTACATTGTTTAGAAAAGCCCAAAGGTGAGTATGAATTGCGAAGAATTCTGGTTGAGCATGGTGTTGATGTTTTCAGAAAAATCTGGGGTAGTAATTGGGGTAGCAAGTTCCTAGCAAAATCCCCTCAAGAGCTTGCATGGAACCTTTGGGAAGTATTTGGTGTAGATATTGATCAAGCTCTCAGGAATATCGGTATGCGAGGATTAGTTCTTATGGTGGACGATATAGATCTTAATCCAGCAACCTATTTCAATATTCTAAGTGTTAAGGCATACAGTAGTTTAACCTTATTTATTACTACAATGAAGAATTCTTATCCTACTGGTGGTATTCCCCTTGAGATAATTCCGTTAGAACCATTATCACTTCTTGAAAGGAAAGCTTATCTTTATTCACTTGGTATCGAAAAACGGATTTCTCAACGCAAAATAGAACGCAAGCAATGTTATACTTCAATTGATTATCCTATAGGAGTGATAAAATATAAAAAAATTATAGAAAAAGATGAATCTCTTCTAAAGGTTCTTGAAGCATTAATTGCTACACGTAGACCGTCTTTAGACGTGATTCGGCAACTTGTTGGTGGTACTGAGGGTATTAAATTCTTTTTGAGTGAACCAGCTCTTGTGGATTTAATTGAAAAGCCTGACAGGGTCCCCTGGAGGTTTTTAATTCATCCCAGAGCAAAAAAATGGATTCTATCAATATTAAACAGAATTCCCAGATATAAGGAGACATATGGAAATGAGTTGAATCGATTGACAATTTTTGCGAATACAGATTTTAATTCCGGTATGCCTATGTTGTATTGGTATCTTCGGAATGCTGTTTCCAGATGGGACTTGGGCAGTGCTATTGACGGAATTTTTGCAGCTGATGAAGTTTCAGAAAATAGCAATCATATGGAATTCAAATTGTATAATCGATACATTCTTCTCGACATAATGAGACCCACATTTAATCGAGAGAAATTGCTAAAATTTGCAAGAATGAGATTACTTTGGAGACAACATGATGATGAGACTATCGATTTGTTAATTTCAGCGAAGTGCTTTCTTGATGCGGGAAGAAATCAATCTGCAAGAATAATTGCGGAATATGTTCTTCGCGTTTTTTCCTCTATGGTTTTAGATAGCGGAGGAAGAAATCCAGCAGCGATACTATTAAGAGCCGAAGCTAACAGAATTTTAGGAATGGCTCAGGCTAGTTTAGGTGATCTAACCCAATCTGAGGTTACTCTTAGCAGGGCTGTCGAGGCTACAATCTCTACATTTGGGATGTCAACCGCTTTGGCGGATGAAGCGCTTCTTCTAAAAATCCGAATTCTAAAAGACTTGTGTACAATTTATTGCCGAATGGAGCAGTATGACAGAGCCTGGAATTATGCCAGAAACGCGATAGAATTAGCATTTGGTTTACTTAGTGGTCCGGAATATAGAGTAATTCCAATTATGAATCGAATATTTGAGATTTTCTCTTTCATTATGCAACAACGATTGTGGATATATTCAAAAATTGAGGTTTTGAATTGGCTTAAAAGAGTTCAAGATATATGTGAAAATAACTGGAGAATTCCAGGTGTGGATACAATTGGTATTACCCTAGCCAATTTCTTGCTATATAATTCTAAACTATTGCTTAATTTCGATGAATACGAGGCTTCACAAAAATATACCACAAGATTTGAAAAACTTCTACCAGAATTAGGAGAAATGTTTCACTGGAGGGCTAAATTATGGCGAAAACTCTCTCTTAAACAAAAATTAATCAAATCTGAAATATGCAGCGGACTCGGAAACCCAAAGGATTCCCTTAAACTCGCAACCGAAGTAGTAGAAATAATTGATCTCTGGAATCTTGCTGAAATAGAACCAGAATATTTAGCAAAAGCTAGAATAATTGGTGGGTTATCATTGGCTAGATTAGAGAAATTTAGCAACTCGATTGTGTGGCTTGAAGAGGGTACTCAGCTCTGTGAAAATATCATAAAAAATAACCCCAGCAATCCAAATTTTTTAGAGATATATGCTCTTTGTGCTGACGCTTATCATGAAATGACTCGAATAGAATTGCATCAAAGGAAATATCAATTGGCAGTCGAGCATGCAAAAAGAGGAATAGAAATCAGACGTCTTTTGATTAATTTGACTAGTTCACCAGAATTGTATATACACACCGCAGAACTCTATACACTTCTTCTTGAAGCATTAAAAAGTTCAAAGGAATACAGTGTTATTGCAGAAAAATTTGATGATACTATCAAAATTATACTCGATGGATGCTTATTATTAGGTGACGAGAGGAAAAGGTGTATTAGAATTGCTGAGGACCTTTTCAAATTTGGCTTAGAGTTAATTTCAGAACCTCAATGGCGGTCCAAACCGGAGAACTTGCTTTTGCTTTTATCATTATATCCTCTCTTGAATCGTCAAGAATTGAAATATGCAGCGAACGATATTATAAGAAATCTGGAGAAAGCAGAAATGTCGGAAGAATTATATGATCGTTTAGTTCAAGTTAAAGAACTCATTGACGGAGATACTAAATAGTTAATGTGAATACAATTTCATATAAAATCGATACTCTTAGGGAAAAAATCTCGGAAACAGCCTTGAAGTTAAGTAGAAATGTCGATGATATAAAGCTGGTTGCCGTGACCAAACATGCAAATGTGATCGATATCAGAGAAGCTTACAATGCAGGACAGAGAGATTTCGGGGAAAATTATGTCCAATTGGTGCTACCTAAAATGGAACAACTACCAGATGACATTAAATGGCATTTTATTGGTCGATTGCAGAAAAATAAGATTAACAAAATTCTTGGCAGGTTCGTTTTAATTCATTGCATTGATTCAATGAAAATTGCAGATGCTCTTAATTCTCGTGCTAAGATTAAATCAATCACTCAAAACATTCTTATCGAAGTTAAAACAAGCGATGAAAGCAGTAAGCAGGGAATTCCTCTCAGTAGTTGTATTGAATTTGTGCGTCATATAATTGACAACTACAAAAGTCTAAATTTGATAGGCTTAATGACTGTGGCTCCGTTTACTCACCAATGTAAACCTATTGAAAAGAGCTTTGGAGCTCTTAGGGTTTTGCGCGATGATTTAAGTTTGCAGGGAATTGAATTACCTGAATTGTCCATGGGTATGTCGCAGGATTGGTCTATTGCAATCGAATATGGTGCTACTATTTTGCGAATAGGAACTGCAATTTTTGGAAGCTAATTTTTTTTGTTTATCGGAATTACAATAGAGATATTGTCATTATAAATTAAGTTACTATTTTCAAACTGAAATTATTTCAAAATTGGTTATACTAATCGGTTTTGGAAACATAAATAACGGAGTTAAACGATATGACAGGTTTCTTGCAGTTCGTATTGCATTCACATCTTCCATTTGTTCTTTCCCATGGTCGATGGCCTCATGGTGCAGATTGGATTTTCGAAGCTTCAGCGGAAACATACATACCCTTATTACAGAATCTTCATAAATCCAAACAGTTAGGCACACCATTAAAATTTACAATTGGGATATCCCCAGTTTTATTAGAGCAACTATCTCATCCTTCTTTCTCCGAGCAATTTTCTGAGTATCTGAAAATGAAGATTTCTTCTGCGGAAAATGATAAGAAATATTTCGATGAGATTAGCGATATTAAGAGATTTAATCTTGCCGATATGTGGAAAAAATTTTACACGGATGTGCTAAGGTTTTTTGAATCAATTCAGGGAGATATAGTTTCTGAATTCCGAAGGTGGCAGGATTCGGAGTTTATTGAGATAATAACATGTGCTGCGACACACGGTTACCTGCCACTTTTAGGAACAGATAATTCTGTTTATGCGCAAATTGCTGTTGCGAAGGAAGTACATAAAAGGCATTTCGGCGTGGATCCAAAGGGTATATGGCTTCCGGAAGCTGCATATAGACCTGGATATGAATGGATACCTCCTGTGGGAAACGACAAGACACCACGACTAAGAAAAGGTATAGAACAGTTTCTTTATAACTTGGATATTCGGTTTTTCGTTGTGGATTCGCATTTGCTGAAAGGTGGCAAGGCAATTGGTGTATATATAGATAGATTTGAAGCTTTGAAAAAATTGTGGTCGCAATTTGAATCCCAATATGTTCCCCGCGAGGAAGTGCCTCGATCACCGTATAAGCCTTACCTTTGTAGTTCTTCACACGGTAAATATGCAACTCCATTCTTTGTTCGCGACCCAAAATCTGGTTTGCAGGTTTGGAGCGGTGAATGGGGTTATCCCGGAAATCCAGCTTATTTGGATTTTCATAAAAAGCATTTCCCGGGTGGACACAGATACTGGCGAGTTACGGATGCTAAAGCTGACCTTGCAGATAAAAATATTTATAGACCGGAATGGATCCCTAATGTTATTGCAGAACACGGATATCATTTTGTTCAGTTGTGTTCCGAGATAATCAAAGAAAACGCTGCTAACCTTAATCAACCTCCTATAATCACGGCACCTTTCGATACAGAACTATTCGGACATTGGTGGTTTGAGGGTCCTAGATGGCTTCTTGAGGTTGCCCAAAATATAGCTAAAAACGAAACTCTTGAAATGTCTTGTGGATGGGAATTCTTGGAGAAATTTCCTCCAGGTGAAGTTGTAGAACTTCCTGAGGGTTCATGGGGTCAAGGTGGTTTTCACTACATATGGCTTAATAGCTGGACTGAATGGACATGGGAAAAAATATACGAAGCTGAAAAGATCATGGTTGAATTTGCGAATAAGTTTGAAGATAGAAGGAATGATGACGGGCTTCATAGGGTTCTTTCACAACTTGGAAGAGAGCTTTTACTGCTGGAATCCTCGGATTGGCAATTCTTAATAAGCACATGGTCTGCAAGGGATTATGCTGAAAATAGGCTTTTGTTTCACTGGGAAAAATTTAATGAAATAAAAATAATTGCGGATATTCTTATAAGTGGTGGGCAACCTTCAAGCGGGATGTGGCGAGAATTCGAACTTATTGAACTTCAGGACGATATCTTTCCTGAATTAGATCCCACTCTTTGGGCTGATAGCAATTTAAACTTTGAAGAAAAGGAGTAATTGTGAGCAAGCAATATATATCTTCTGCTTTGATAGCTGGTAGTATTGTAGCGTTGCTTTCAGCAATACCTTTTGTCAGTTCTTGCTGTTGTCTGTGGCTTCTTGCAGGGGGATTCTTTGCTGCACATCTTGTTAGGAATGATATAGGTTTAATAACTTCGGGAAACGGTTTCCTTTCTGGATTATTTGCTGGGATTTGGTCATCTATACTTTATACTATACTTAATACACTTATGATGATTATCAAACCTGAAGCTGCGCTTGATGCTATCTATAAAGGCTTTGAAACCGGACCGTTTAATCTACCCCCTGAAACTTTAGAGTTGATATATAAGTTAGCAAGCTCACCATTATTAAATTTCGGTATTCATCTGGGAATAAGCATGATAACTTTTCCAGTAATAATGGGATTAGGTGGTTTGATTTATGCATTAATTTTTAAAAAAAAGAAAGCTGAGACGGATAAAAAACCGACACAACAGTTTCCACCACAACAAATTCAATCGAAACCGGATATAGATTCAGAACAGCCACCTACATTGCCAACATCTAACGATAGCAAAACTTAATACTATAATTCAATTTCTCATAACTTAATTCAACAGTAAAGGGCAGGAATAAACCTGCCCTACTTTATTCGAGGAATATAGTTTAGTCTATTTTAGTGGTCTTTGTAACGGAAACAAAATTACATCTTTAAGGGAATAGCTATTAGTTAGTATCATAACGATACGGTCAATGCCCATTCCCATACCTGCTGTTGGTGGCATTCCATGCTCTATCGCAGTGAGAAAATCTTCATCCATAACCTGTGCCTCTAAGTTGCCTTTTGCTCGAAGTTTCATTTGCTCTTCAAAACGTGCTCGTTGATCGATTGGATCATTAAGCTCGGTGAATGCGTTGGCAATCTCGAAACCATACCAGAAAAACTCGAATCTCTCAACAATACTCTTTGTTCCCGACTTTCTCTTTGCCAAAGGCGACAATTCTAATGGATAATCTATTATAAATGTAGGTTCAATAAGCGCGCGTTCCACTCGCTCTTTGAATATTTCATCCACAAGGACGTAATTCGAAGCCTTTGGGTCATATTCGATATGTTGATCCTCAAGATAAGCTATTAATTGATCTCTTGTGGAGTCCCTGAAATTTCTTCCAGTTCTTTTTTCAATAATTTCCCAAAAAGAAATTCTCGCAAATGGTTTTGTGAGTTCAGTTGTAGTTTCCTGATAATTTATTTTTAGAGTTCCTGTGGTTTTTTCAGCGATGTATTTAACAAGGTTTTCGGTCAAATCCATCATATCGTAATAATCTGCGAATGCTTGATAAATCTCAATCATTGTGAACTCAGGATTATGCATTCTGTCAATACCCTCGTTGCGAAAATCCTTACCGATTTCATAAACTTTGTCTATTCCACCTATAATTACTCGTTTCAAATATAGTTCGGTGGCAATTCTGAGATATAATTTCATATCCATAGCGTTGTGGTGCGTTTCAAATGGTTTAGCAAAAGCTCCACCATATAGGCGTTGCAATATTGGAGTTTCTACCTCTATATATCCCAGTGAATCTAAATAATTGCGTATTGTGGATGTAATTTTTGCTCGGATTATAAATCTCTCTTTAACTTCGGAATCCATCAACATATCGAGATAGCGATATCTTATTCGTTTATCTTCGTCAACTAACCCATGCCACTTTTCTGGGAGCGGTAATAATGCTTTTGAAAGCAATTTCAGATCTTCGACGAGAATAGTTTCCTCTTCTGTTCGAGTTCTAAATAGCGTGCCGGTTATCTGCAAGAAATCTCCAACATCGATCATTTTTTTAAACAGGTTATACTTATCTTCACCAATAAGGTCGAGCTTAGCATATATTTGAAAGGATGCAGAACCATCTTTAATGTGTGCAAAAGCACTCTTTCCATGAAGTCTCTTTGAGATAACTCTACCGCAAACTGTTATAGTTTTTTTAGATTTGACAAACTCCTCAAACTTTTCGAGAAGATTTTTTAAGGTCATATCCGATTTTGCTCGAGCAGGATATGAATCTATGCCCATTTGAGACAATTGATGCAATTTATTAAGTCGGACAGTTCGTTCATTTGGTGGATTGGGTTCCATATTCAATTACACTCCTTTCTTTCTCAGGATTTTTTGGAATATTATAAAAAATAACAAGAAAAATATACAGTATTTAAGTCATCGTTCAATTACATATTCGTTAGGTTAAATATTAACATTAATATAATTCATCACAATTTATTTGAAGTTGACCGAATAGTATCCACATATATGCAAACTTTTGGTTAAGATTCAATTGAAATGAATTTAACTCAGAAAAAACATTAGCATTGTGTAATGTGTCTATTAGGACAATCAATTGAAACATATATATTGTCGAAGCAGATTAAAATTCGAGAATTACTAAAAAATCTTACAATGTAAAGTTATTTAAATCTTTATAAGAAGAGAATGACTTCTTAATTACTAAAAATAATTTAATTAAAACTTTGAAATAATAATTCTAATATTTTATTTTTTGTATAATAAAAAGGGGGAATCGATATGAGGGAAAGAATTATATATGTCTGGGTGTTGTTAGTTATACTTTTGTTTACATCTTTTGGAAATTGCATTTCCATTGAAGGTGTTTTAGATCGAATGAGTCATGGAACATATGGCGAAACCGTTGGTAGATACCTTTATGTTCTTTCATCTAAAATCACAATATATGACGCTTCAGATTCGGTTAACCTCGAAAATGTTAATTCAATAATAATACCTGCTGCTGAAATCAAATCATTTCAAGTAAGAGATTCACTTTTGTATATGGTGGCATCGGATGACAAATTTTACATTTATTCGTTAAGAGACACTGTAAATCCAGTAGAGAAATCTCATGTGAATTTGCCCGGTTATGCAGGTCGAAGAGTGGTTACTATAGTGTTAAATGGTGATTATGCATATCTACCTGCGCGAATAAGGGAATTACAAATTGTAAATATTTCTAATCCATCATTGCCAGTCTTGGTTGGGGAATATGATTGTGATCAACCTCGAATGGCTACTGTTTACGGAGAACAATTGTTTGTCACAAAAACTAACGAATTAATTGTGTTAAATATTTCATCTCCCACATCTCCCACAGAAGTAGGAAGGATTCCGATTGTAGGTTCAGTGCATCAAATTATGACTAAAAATGAAAGATTTTATATGCTCGTTGATGACACAGTAAAAATGTATAACATTTTAAGTGGTAGAGTACCCAGATTAGTGAAATCCTTAGATATGCAAACTGCAACAAGGAAACTAATAATCCGTGATGATGGCACAGGATTGTTACTCTGCGATACGATGCTTACATCGATCATCATTCGATCTGATACTGCTTACGTTATTTCGACAAAGAACTTGAGTTCAGGAACCGGGAAAGACATTGTGCTAAAAGGTAAAATTGCTTTTGCAATTTCGACTGACCTTTTACATACTTTCGATGTTTCGAGGGCTATATCATTAAGGCTTTTAGGAACGTACGGTTTTACGTTTCAAAAGATGAAAATGTGGGGACCGTATGTTTATGTATTGAATAAAAAAGCGCGTAACGGATACTTAGGTACGATTAATATAAGTGATAAAAGTAATCCGTTTTTTGAGAAAGTGATACCGATATTAGGACAACCCATGGGAATCGACATTACAGATACTTTTTTGTACTTCAATAATGCCATCGGTAATGGGATTCAAGCGTTATATATTCGACAACCGTCAAATCCACAAGTATTGACCAGAATAGATACACAACAACCGATAAATACAATGGATATTCAGAACTTCCTTCTTTATGCGATAACCAATGATTCTATGTTATTATTGGATGTAATACATCCATTAGCTGCCACAATATTATCTAGGATACCGCTTCGAGGTGTTCCATATCCCACAGCCAGCAATGTAGTTTCCAATAGCGGAATTGTGTATGCAGCGCTTTCCAATGACATAAAAGCGAAAATATTCATAATCGATGCTTTTAATCCTTGGGGACCATTGATTTCAGACTCTTTGGATGTTACTACACCGGGTGAGGGTTTCATTTCGGAAATGATTCTAAGTGATGATAAACTTTTTCTTACGAAATCAAATTCTGGTTTACGTATTTATGATGTAAGTAATCCATTTGTTTTAAACGAAATTGCATCCGAATCATTTAATTTCCTGAAAAATATTTATGTATGCGACTCTATTATCTATGCTGTGAATGATGACGATTTTCTATTAATAAATTTTGCAGATTTAGGGGATATAAGGATTGTAGAATCGTATAATTTGCCGTATACAGAATTTACTTGGGGAGATGTATATGTCCGACCGCCTTATGCTTACGTAGCAAACGGTCCTTTTTTCTATATTTTCGATGTTTCCGAATATTCCGGAATTTCAGAGGAAAAGCTGCGACCCAAAACTCCTGAGATTTATTCATTCCCAAACCCATTTAATGCTCGATGTGTAATAGATCTATCCAGTTTCAATGAACCCATTGTGATTGAAATTTTCACTACTGATGGTCGATTAATTAAAAAGGATAATGTGAGTGTTCCGGGGAAATATATATGGGAAGCGGAAGGACTAAAGTCCGGGATATATTTTGTTAAAGTAAGTAGCAGTAATGAAACGGTGATGTCAAAAATAACATTAATTAAATAGATACTGCTGTCAAAAAATGATTTCTCCACTATTCAATTTATGGAGAATTCTAAATGCTTATTTAAGTATCTTTGTGGGCTCGGTTCTTGAAAATTTTCGTTTATCGGTCTCAGCATATACAACGTTGTAATCACAAGGAGCAATATCCGTAAGGCAAGGGTGAAGTAGTGATCAGTGTAAATGCTGCGTTATGTGAAGGACTGCGCACATTTCTAAATAACAATGTACACCTTATAAGAATTCAATTTTAAAACCATTGATTTTTGCTTCTTTGTTTAACAAATCATAAGTTATTAGTTGTCTTTTATTTAACTTATTTAAATCAAATCTTTCACCTGTGGTTAATTTTAGAATCGCTTTAGGATTATACTTATCTCCATCAATTTCTACATTTTTCAAATTTGTAAACAGAAGCATTTTATCAATCCATCTTTTATATCTTCTAATGATGGTAATCTACTATATCTTGAATGTTTTGCTTCTATCAGTAAAACATCTTTATTCTGTATGTTTGCTTCATCTGCAGTAAAAAAGTATAAACCTCCAAGGTAGTTTTTTATTGTTAAAATTGCTTTTTCTCCAACCAAAGATTCTTTTGGTTGTTCCGTCACACTTTCTCGTTTTTGAGCCTGTTGGGCTAAACCTCTTGATAATTTCATAAAATTATCTTTACCCTTTAATAGCTCACTAATTCTTTTCTCAGCAGTTTTTTCTGAATGCATTTCTACACCAAGATCGGCGGAAATTTTATTATAGGAATTTAATGCTTTTCTAGCAATTTCACCTACTTTTTCAATTTGTTCTAAATTCCAATGTAGTGCATCAGACTGATAGCATAGCGATTTTTTTAATTCTTTTTTGATTTGATCAATATCAAACCTCTGATTCGTAATTTTATTCTTATATCTTGGACTTGACATAGCTACATGGTAATAAGATATAATCACATTTACACCTAATAAACTCATCAAAGAAATGGTATCCCACTGTAAAAAGTCTCTATCTCCTTCTTTCCCTTCATCTTTAAAAATGGGAATTATTGTGACTTTTTTTCCTGAAAATCCAAGTGTATCATAAACTCTTGCATAAGGATAAGAGCGAGTTCTTTTAGCAGATACCCACCAACTAACTGCAATTTGTTGGGTGTTATTCATCTTTAAAATAAAAGCTGAATCTTTGGATAATACTTTCTCAAAATTTTTAATATGATATTCTTGTAACTCTCTGCATAAATGTGGAGTATAATTTATTCCAGTAATATTAGCTGATATATCCATATTTCACTTTCTCTCTTGAAATTACTTTAAAAGTACTTTCTGTATCAAATAAACTTTTATTATTTCCAAGCCCCATTTTTTCACGAATAATTGGAACCAAAGACTTTTTTATTTCAATTCCTATACTATTTCTTTCTAAAATCTTTGCAACTTTCATTGTTGTCCCACTCCCAGCAAATGGATCTAAAACTGTTTCTCCTTTGTATGAAAATAGTTTTATTATTCTGTATGGCAACTCTTCAGGAAAAGCTGCAATATCCTTTTCTAAATTTGATCCCGGTAAAACATTTGTCATTTCCCATAAGGTCATATACCATTTATTATTCTGTAATTCTTTTATATTCACTTTAGAATATTCTCTCACTTCTTTGGATATCGATTTATAATTAAATTTACCTTTTTGAAAAATAATAATACTTTCAAGGAGATTATCAGGATAGAAATACATTGGATAGGGATTTTGTAAAATGACTCCGCTTCTCCTACTAATTCTTAAATAGCCATCAGGTTTTTTCCAAATAATCCTATCTCTATATCTAAACCCAGCTTCTTGAAATATTTTTGTAGCATCAGCAACAATAGGGAACTTTTCACCATTTACTAACATGTCATCAATATTTAAAACTGCAATCCTGCCATCTTGCAAAACTCTAAATATTTCCTTCGCAGCTTTCCGTAAAACTCCTAAATATTGTCCATAACTTTTAAACAACCCTTTATAATCAAAGGGAGCATTAAAATATGGTGGAGAAGTAACCATAAGATGGACACTATTATCCTCTATCTCTTCCATACTCATACAATTACCAATAATTAATTTATGATGTGTAGGCATAATAGTTTCTCCTTATTTTTAAAGCGCAGTCTTTCGCATAACACCTTAACGCATTAATCCACTCTTTGCAAACTCTCCATCACAGATCGAGTGCATTTCGATTGGGATAGCTAGTTTTTTCCGCAGATTATACGTATGAGTCAATTAATACAATTAGTATTATCTAATGATACCTAAGGCAGCAGTTAGATATTTGTAACGTAAAAATCCGGGAAATTATACTTATTTATTAAACCGCACCTTTAATGTGCTATTCCATCATCGGTATTTTCATCCCGGTTTTTTTGGCGAATTTTATTGCTTTTTCGTAACCTGCATCAACATGTCTTGCAATACCAGTTCCCGGATCGTTCGTTAAGACTAATCGGAGTCTTTCGTCCATCATTTCTGTTCCATCTGCAACGATGACTTGTCCAGAATGAAGGCTGTAACCTATTCCAACTCCGCCACCGTCATGGAATGAAACCCATGATGCACCTGAAATTGCATTAAGTCCAAAGTTCAAAAGTGGCCAATCAGCTATTGCATCTGAGCCATCTTTCATATTTTCTGTTTCGCGATTTGGTGATGCCACAGAACCGCAATCCAAATGATCTCGTCCAATAACGATTGGAGCTTTAACTTTTCCTTCTCGGACAAGTCGGTTAAACATAAGTCCAGCTTTGGCTCGTTCACCGTAACCCAGCCAGCAAATACGTGCAGGTAATCCTTGAAATTTAACCCGCTCTTTTGCCAAACTAAGCCATCGTTTGAGAAGCACTTTTTCGGGGAACATTTTTAATAACTCCACGTCGATTGTATAGATGTCCTGAGGATCACCCGATAATGCCACCCATCTGAAAGGTCCATGACCCTCGCAGAATAGTGGTCGAATATATGCCGGTATAAATCCCGGATATTTCCATGAACCGTCTGTATTTTTTATTTCATCTTCCCTTATAAAGCCACCTTCGAGTGCATTTCCGCGAAGATTGTTGCCATAATCGAACGTTTCTGCACCTCGATTCTGTAATGTCATCATAAGTCGGACGTGTTTAGCCATCGTTTTGAAAGAGCATTTTAAATATTCCTCAGAGTCCTCATCGCGAAGTTCGATTGCTTGTTTATAAGTTGTATTTTCAGGAACATACCCGAAAAGTGGATCATGCGCTGATGTCTGATCGGTTAGCAAATCTGGTGTAACATTTTTATTAACAAGAGCCTGAAGCAGATTTACAACATTACCATGCCAGCAAATGCTCTTTGCAATTCCTTTTTCTTTATATTCGACAGCTCGTTCTATTGCTTTATCTAAATCGATTTCGAGTTCATCGAGGCATTTAGATTCTAATCTACGTTCAATCTTATGTATATTAACTTCAGCGGCAAGATAAGTTGCATTATTCATGGTAGCTGCAAGAGGTTGAGCCCCAGACATACCTCCACATCCTCCAGATACGATTAATTTGCCTTTTAGATTATCTGTACCGAATTTTTTTCTGCCAGCTGCGGCAAATGTTTCATATGTGCCTTGAAGTATCCCTTGCATTCCAATGTAAATCCACGAACCTGCGGTCATCTGACCATACATTATCAAGCCTAATTTATCGAGATCATTAAAATAATCCCAATTAGCCCAATGAGGTACAATGTTTGAGTTTGCAATGACTACTCTCGGTGCCCATTTATGAGTCTTAAAAACACCCACAGGTTTACCGGACTGAACCAGCATTGTTTCGTCGTCTTCAAGTCCTTTAAGAGTGCGGATTATTGCATCGAAACATTCCCAATTTCTTGCTGCTTTACCAGTTCCGCCATAAATTATTAAATTCTCGTAATCCTCGGCTACTTCTGGATCAAGATTATTCATTAGCATCCTCATTGCTGCTTCCTGCTGCCAACCTTTACAGGTTAATTTTGTGCCTTTAGGGGCATGAATTATGCGTTCCATCTTTTAACCCTCCTTGTAATTTTTTTTATTGTATTAGGAACATTCTAAAAGATAATTAATTGATGAAGTTAATTCTATTTACAGAATATACTCAGTACTCTTAATAATTTAAATTAAAAAGTTGCATGTTTAGAAATTAGTAACCAATACTAACATCTAAATTAAATCTCAATGAAGTTTTAGACTCCTTGGACATATAATATTTACAAATCAATCTTCTCTTTGTTCTTGTCAAAAAAATTAATAATAATATATTATAGAAATTGGCGAGAGGAAGTATATGAAGCGTTTAATATTTACATTATTAGCAGTTTGTTTAATATGTGTTGTTTCTGCCCAAATTATGGATAGATCATTCGGAGGTTTTCGAGATGAAAAAGCCTATAGTATCCAAATAACAAATGAAGGTATGCTATTGTCTGCTGGATATACAGAATCTTTTACACCCTTTGGAAACGATAAAGATATGTTTCTTGTTAAAACCGATCCTATGGGAACTGTTTTTTGGTTTCGTATTTACGGAGATAAAGGGGATGATATAGCTTATAGTTTGGCAAAAACTATGTCTAACAAATATCTTATAGCTGGGGTAAAAAATTTACATTACGATGATCTTAGAGCGGAATTTGTTGGAAGTGTTTATGTTGTTTGTGTCAATCAATTTGGAGACACACAGTGGACTTCAATTTTCGGTTCACCTAACCTTAGTTTCGCCAATTCTATAAAAGCAACAAGAGATGGGGGATCAATATTAACAGGGGTTGTAAACCAAAGGTTTGATCGTGCAGTTAATGGTTATGTTGGTTATTTACTTATTTTAAAACTATTCCCAGATGGAAGTGTACAATGGATTCAAACATTTGATTGGCCGTCGGCATTGGTTGTTGGGACAGATATCATTATCAAAATTGGAGGTGGATATTTTGTAATCGGTTACATTTTAGACCAGATGACAAAAAACTACATTGCTTTGATTTTACAGATTAATGATCATGGTGCTTTCACAACTCACCCAAGGATTTATGGAGGAATAGGAGACAGGATATTTTACTCAGGAATACCTTTGCCTGATGGAGGAATGATTATTGCAGGATATTATAATTCGAGTGGACCTGGCGAAGGTGACGGCTGGATTATGAAAGTTACTCCAGAAGGTGATTCCTTATTGACAAAAAGATATGGTTACCCTGCGGAGGAGGATTGTTTTTATGCTGTTGCTTCATCATCTATGACTGGCTCTTTTATTTTCGCAGGTGTTCAAGATAAATTTGGAAGGTCTGGTGCATTTTTTGTAAAGACTAATTCCGAAGGTTCCATTATTTGTGAATTTTCGATGGGACCACCATTCTCAGAAGTACTTCGAGATATAGCAGTTTTCAGAGATGACAATTATGTTTTCGTTGGATCCACAAATTCCTATGGCTTAAGATGGGATTATTATTATGTGCGTTACATGTTTTGATATTATTCTGCTAAATTGTTTTTTCAACTATTACAAAGTTATATGATTTTTCGGCATACTTTCACAAAGATATTATGTAATTATTTTATCTTGTTAGAAAATGAAACACGATTTAAAACTTTGCATTTTAAGCTTTGTCTTTGAGTTATAAAACAAATGGGGGGAATTATGAAATATTTAATATTTTCGGTTTTGTTAATAATTTTTGCATTCTCTGTAACAATTGCTGATGATGACCCCTCAAAAATATTAATCGTATACAATACAAATTTCACGGACAATAATGATAATGGTATTGGCGATTCAGAAGAGACAGCGATGTATTATGCCAGTCTAAGGAGTGTTCCTTCGTCGAACATTCTTGCTATTGCTACAATTAATGGTTTTACCTATTCAAACTGGAACGATTTCTATAATCAGCTTGTTATACCTATTATGGATAAAATAGATTCATTAGGTGAGTCTAATATTTTCTATATTTTACTTTCATACGGTATTCCAGCCAGAGTTAGAACCTATTTGGATATTAATCGCACAAGAGGTGTTGATAATATGTTGTATGTTCCTGGTCTTTTGGATTCTGCAGATGGTCGCTTAACTCACTCGGGGTTAATTAATTACGTATATGGTGAGAGTTCCCCATCCGTTGGTTCAGATAAAGGTCATTTTCGTGGAACTGAGACATATGGTGGCAAAAGATTGTTTTTGGTAACAAGATTAGATGGAATCGATGTTGAGTATTCCAAGGGTTTAGTTGATAAAGCCTTGTATGCTGAAAAGTATATAATATCTGATTCAGGTTATTATAACGGTATAGGATACATAGACTCTAGATATAGCGAATATCCCGATTCGATACTTCTAAGTCGATATCCATTTGGATATAACAGTTATGCTCAGGTGGATTCATCCATTGCATTTGGTAAATTTTTCATTGAGAATTCTTTTTTTAAACTTAAATGGGAGCCATATGAAACTGAAATTGGAGAAAGCCTTGCTATGTTTTCTGATGGCTCTCCAGCGGATTCTGCTCCAAATGCACTGTGGTATGGTGGATGGTATAATTACAATAGATATCAGGACAGATGGGAATGGATTCCGGGAGCTGCTGCATGTGACCTAAACTCAAATTCTGGTAATAATATACGCAATTCTGACACTTCTCCTTTTCTGGCTAATGCTTTTAAAAGAGGGTTAACTTGTGGAGCAGGTGTTGTGGCTGAACCATTTACAATAGGTCATGCGAGACCGGAAGTTTTCTTGTACTACATACTTTCTGGATATAATTTTGCTGAAGCATCGTGTCTATCTGAACAGAGGTTTATGTGGATGGGTATATATATTGGTGATCCGATATATAATCCTTTAAAAAGTAAATTGCTCGAAAAGGATACAATCCCACCACCACATCCCGAAATTCTTTTGCATTCGCACGATGATACAGCTGTTGTTTCTATAGAGATTCCTACGTCGGTGGAATTCCCGGAGTTAGTTAAAGCTAGGGCTTTATATGGTCATTCCCGATTTTTGCCCTACGATTCAACAGATTGGACAGAGCTTTGGCGAACTCGACATAAATTTATTTTAGACGGTCTTATGCCTGACAGTTTATATTATTTAAAGATTGAAATGGTCGATCCTGTTGGTAATGAATATGTTACACATGGTGATTCATTTATATGCGGCAGAGATGGATTATTGGAAGTATACGAGATTGCTAAAAAACCCGAATCGTGGGGAATCGATGCTTATCCTAACCCGTTTAATTCTGCATTGCAGATTGCATGTTCATTCGATGCTGATATAATTATACAAGATTTAACTGGACATATTGTAGCTCGGTTTAATGGCAAGGAAGTCATCTGGAAACCCGGTGATAATATAACTGATGGCATCTATTTAATTAAGGCTAACCACGAGAATTTCCAAATTTCGAGAAAGGTAGTTTACTTAAAGTAAGAAATTAAGCTTTATGGTTTTCATAATAAACAGGAAAAAGCCCATCTTAAATGATGGGCTTAATATTTTCACTTTATGAATCAAAGACTAATGAAGTTTGTGAACGATCAGTTTCGAAAAGGATTAGCTATTTTATTGTTTCACAGGATTCCTATTCGAATTTTTCCTGTTCTCGTTTCTCTAATTCTTTCTTTAAATCCTCATATTCTTTTTCATAGGACTTTTTATCATATAGATTTCCGAAGAAAACACCTAATCGGATATAAACACCACCTGTTTCAGTTGGTTTAACCTTATACGAAAAAAGAGTACCTCGCTCAAATACGCCTTCGCTGCCTGCAAATGGAGCATGGTAGCCAATTCCAAGTTGGATAGCGAAATTTTTCGAAAGGTTGTATGCGCCTGATATCTCTGGATTTAAGAAGTAGTATATTTCCTTCTCACCGTCGTTTTCATCGAGTTCGTCATCGATATAGGTGATATACAGTCCCATACCTAAACCTAAACCTGCAGCCACATTAATCTTACCGAATTGCATGTAACCCTCGGGCATAAAAGCAAGTGCAAAATCGCCATACCCAACTTGACCCTCATCTGGTCCAGACCAAGGATCACCCGTATCGTATCTCCCGATTTTCATTATTCCACCAAGTCTTAAATATTTATTTACAATAGCAAGTCCTGAAAATTGAGCACAAACCATCTGAAAGCTGCTAATTTCCCAATTTCTGTAATCACTAAAGTGATCTCTTATTGTTTCAGTTGCCTTTTCTGCTGGTTTAACGTTCATTGGGCGGTACACCCAAAAGAAACCACCACCACCGCTGGCTAATACTACTGTTGATAAAATCAAGATAATAAAAAACAATCGTGCGGTATTTGGCATTTTTCCTCCTATGCAAAGTTTTGTAATAAAGCTATCTACAGTTTGCTTGTTTTTCAAGAATTTTTTTATCGCTGAGGGTTGAAATACTTTTAATATTCCATATATTTTATTCATAATGGCTCTCATTGGTAGAAATATATTTTTCGGTTATGAACTCAAGGAAATACTATCAGGCTTAAGTTTTGAGAATTCACAGGGTGAATATATAGGCATTACCGGAAACAACGGTTCTGGAAAAACAACTCTGTCTCTTGTATTAGCAGGTGTAAAAAAAATATGGTCTGGAACATTGGAGCTTGACGGAATTTCTCCGTTCATCGATGACGATTATTTCAACTTCAGACACAGAATAGGATATGTTTTCCAGAATCCGGAGGATGGTTTTGTGGCTTCGCAAATAAATCGGGAGATAGCTTTTGGTGCGGAAAATGCAGCTTTCCCATCCTGTGAAATTGAAAATCGTGTAAGGCATTTAATGGATCTTTTTGGATTTGAATCTCATTGTGGTTGTTCATCTCTTGAGCTTTCGGGGGGCATGAAAGCAAGACTTGCAATTGCTTCTGCTGTTGCTTTGGGTGCTGATTATCTAATTCTCGATGAACCGGAAGCTTTCCTGGATTACTGTGGCAAAAAATCTCTTAGTTCAGCAATTAACGAAATTGCAGAGAAAACAGGAATAATTCACATAACTCAAAATCCAGACATACTTTCGAGATGCGAAAGGAAATTGCTTCTAAAAAATGGCATATTAAAAAAGATTGATGGATCAAATTTAATATCAAAAGTACTGGGTCCAGAAATTGAAACAAATCCAACAGATGAAACGGTTCTCGCGTTTGAAAATGTTTATTTTGATTACATGAATATAAATGTTTTTTCGGGAATTTCATTTGCATTAAAAAAAGGCGAGGTTGTAGGACTTGTAGGTGCAAGTGGTGAAGGTAAATCCACTGCTGCTCTTCTTTCTCTTGGTATATTAAAGCCTAAGACCGGTAGAATATTTCGATCGGGACGAGCTGGTCTGGCAATGCAATTCCCTGAGCGTCAGCTTTTTGCAAACTCTTTATGGGAGGATGTACTTTATGGTCCTTCTTCACTTGGGATTTCCGACCCTCAAAAACATTGTAAAAATGCCTTAATTCTTTTAGGACTTTCTGAGGAAATGTGGAAAAAATCCCCATTCGAACTTTCTGATGGACAGCAAAGAAGAGCAGGTATTGCAGGTGTTTTGGCAATTGAGCCAGATATCCTCATCCTTGACGAACCTTTTGCGTCTTTGGATTATATAGGTAGAGAGAATATATTTACTATAGTGCGTGAATTGGTTGATAGAAAGATTTCAATAATAATTATAACTCACGAGACAGACTTATTGTCAAAATTTGCACCTCGTTTAATTGCACTCCAGGCTGGAAAAATTGCTTATGATGGACCTACCGATAATCTTCTTAATAACAACGACTTATGTGATAGATTAGGAATTGCTCCTTTGAGGAATTAATTCTTAGTTTGATGTTCTTTAAAGATTTTTAGAAGAGGAGAAATAAAAAACCAAAAAAAAATCACAAAATTCGTTGATTTATTTGGATTTTGCTCAATTAGCTTGACAAGTTTATCAAAGCATCTATTTTTAATTGGTGATATTACACGACTTGGGAGGTAAGATAATGTCATATAGGAAATTGCTTCTTATTAAAATTGCCTTGACAGCAATGATAATTTCCGGAATAGTCATTGGCTGCAAGCAAAGCGGTGATCCATATCCCGCAGAATTATTTAAAGTATGGAATATTGATTCTCTTTTTGCAGTACCTAATCCATTGAGAGCTGCTCGACAAGATAATCTTGTTTGTGCAAGGGTCCGAGATTCGAAAGGAAATCTAATTAGTTCGACAAATACGGTTTTCTTCAGTAGTGTAATGGGTGGTAGTATATTAGATTCGTCGCTAAGTGCATCACCAGATACACTTGGTATAGCATGTGTTTACATCAACCTAATAGGAAAGACTATCCCTTCGGATAGCTCACTTACAGTAACTGCAACTGTTTATGGTCGAAGAGATTATAACAAATCGGATGTTTTTCATATTGCTCCACCGGATTATTCACCACCGGAAAGCCTATTATTACGATTGATTAAACAAGTATTTGTCGGCAGCATGGATACCTCATTAATTGAAGTATTAGTCAAAGATAGCGCAGGTGCTGGTGCACCCGGTGTTGAAGTGTCGTTCAATGTTGAATCCGGTACAGCATTGATAACTAAAGCGTCATTGATTACTGACATTAACGGGAAAGGTATTCTCGGTGCATTAGATCCTGATATAGTAGAAACCCTTATTGTTAAAGGATTTATTTCCGCTGCACCCTATATTTGGGATGAAGTTTCTGTCCCGTTTTTAAAACCTATATCTACCTCCATAAGACTTGAAGTCTCACCAGATACTGCAATAGCAAACGGAAGAGATTCAATTAAAATTATTACGAGAGTTTATGTTTTGGAATCTCATGTTCCCGCTCCAGATGGAATGCCTGTTTGGATTTGGGCTGAACACGGTCAACTTTTGGGAACCATGTCTCTTAAAACATATATTAATCGAGGGAAATCTAGAAGATTTATTTCTTCAATTGCTGGCCCGGATTCCATTTTACAGTATACTAAAAATGGGCAAGTTGAAGTGTATCTTCAAGCTGATATTACAACCGGTGAAGTCATGATTATTGCTCGGACAAATCCTTTGGTTGACACAGCTTACGTAGAATTTGTAGCCGGTCCACCAACTCATATAGAGATTACTGCTGAGGACACAATACTTTCTGCAAATGGAGTCAACACATCGGACATCACCGCTGATATTACTGATAGATTTGGGAATTCGATAGGCGCTGGGAAAACAGTAGAGTTTGGACTCCAACCGACAAGTATTGGTATAATTAATCCCTCAAGTTTTACTACAACAGCACTTGGTCAAGCTTTTGCAATATTTACCGCTGGGAATAATCCAGGAATGGCAAGGATATCCGTTAGATGCGGTGATGCATATGAAACAACTGAAATAGAATTGATATCTCGCGAACCAGAGTTAATGACACTTCAAGCAAATCCGAAATCTCAAATTGCCAATGGTGTTTCTACCGTTGAAATTATTGCCAAACTTATCGATTTATCCGGTAATCCTTTGGGTGCTGGTTTGCGAGTGATATTTCATTCTGTTGACACTGCTGACAGCCCTTATGGTGAAATAGATACTATTGCTTGGACAGACGATAATGGAACAGCACGAACTACGCTCATTGCTCCTACAAGAAAAGGTCAAGCTATTGTTAAAGCTGTATATAACGGAACTTTAGATACGCTCGAGGCTGAAACCAATGTTTCATTTACATCAGGAGACCCTTTCCGAATAGAAATAAATGCTGTTCCCGATACTCTCTATGCTGGTGATGAAATCGTTAAATCGCAAGTAACAGTTGTTGTGTTAGATGAATTCGATAATTTGGTTGATCCCGCACAGTCTGTTGAAATTACAGCATTTAGTGGTGTAGTAATTCCCACAACTGGTTTCACAGGAGATACGATAATATGTGAGTATACAGCAGGAAGCACTGTAGGTATAGACACTATTTTCGCCACATGCATTGTTACTGGTAGAGAATATATTTATCTTATCCCACAGGATGTGGCAATGATTACTGTATTTCCTGACTCAATTTCACTTGTTGCGAATGGCGTTTCACAATCCAGAATTAATGTTTATGCACAGAACGTCTCAATGAATCCGGTTTCTGATGGAACTCCTATTTTTTTCTCAACAAATATTGGAAGGATTATGCCCATTGTTGAAACGACGGTAGACGGTTGGGCTGAAGTTATATTAACAAGTGGGACGAATGCCGGAGATACTGCATATATTGTTGCTTCTGCTGGTGCAATAGTAGACACGGGTATTATTTTTATGAGATCAGGAACACCTGGGATAATCACTGTTGTTCCGGAAAATGAGAATATAATTGCCAATGGCTTTGATACAACAACAATTAAGATATATGTTGAAGATGCTCATGGGAATCCTGTTGAAGATAACTATTTAATAAACTTCGTAACTTCACTGGGAGCAATCGCTCCAGATTTCGATCGAACATACACTACCGCGGATACGAGCGGTTACATTGAAGCTATATTCACTGCAGCCACTAATCCCGGTATTGCAATTGTAGAAGCAAAATACTCAGATGTAACGCCTGAAATTGTCGGTTTTGCACGGATAACTCTTAGCCCAGCAAATGTGGGTGAAGTAATGATTAATGTTAGAAGTAGCGAACTCACTGCTGACGGCGTTTCGGAGACAGAGGTTTATGGCTATGTTTATAATACTGAAGGTGCTTACATCGCAGACAATACTGTTGTTCGACTTCATATAAATCCAGAGGATTCATTCGGAATCGTCAGAACTGGTGTAGTAACAACCACCGACGGATATTTCTCTGATACATACATTGTCGGTACCACGACAGGTTTTGTGTGGATTGTTGCAGAAATAGGTGCTATTCGAAGAGATTCTGTTCGGGTTAGGTTAATTCCCGGGGAACCGTATACGATTTCAATGACTCCTGTTAATGGAACAATACCTGCGGATTCTATTTCTGTTGATACAATCGGTGTAGTTGCATTCGATCAATATGGCAATAGAGTTAATGCAAATTATAGAATAGATTTTATTACAAGTTTGGGTGAAGTATTCCCTGCATACGGACTCACTGATAGCACCGGAAGCACATACGTATTTATTCGTTCGGTGCGTAATGTGGGAACTGCAAGAATCACTGGTTCATACAATACAGACGTTGCGAGAGGTGAATGCACAGTTAACTTAACATCAAAAATTCCAGCTAGCATGGAAATGATTGCTAAGCCACTTGAAGAAGACGTTGATGGATTCCTTATTAGCGAAATTATTGCAAGGATATATGATTCTACCGGACATCCTGTGCCCGAGGGAATACTTGTTTATTTCAGCATACCTGATAGTTCTATGGGTTCAATTAATGCAATGGATTACACAGACGAAAATGGTGTAGCAAATGCAACTTTCAGAGCAACTAGGAAACGAGGAACTGTCGTTATCGGCGGTGTAGTGAGTGCAACTGTTTATGATAGTGTTATTCTTGAAATTAAACCTGGGGAACCGTATCTCATTGTTATGACTGCTGATCCTGATACAATTTTAGCAAATAAACTTGACGAAAGTGATATTAAAGCTGAGGTTTTCGACAAGTGGGGTAATAGAGTTGAACCGGGATTAAACGTTTCTTTCGATGATCCAAGACTTGCGAGAATTATCTTTAATAATCTAACAACTAATGATAGCGGTACCGTTAATAATATACTCAGAGCAGCAGATACAGCGGGAGTTACTCAGATTAAAGCAAGTTGTGGTGTAGTGTCTGGAATAACATCAGTTTATCTTAGAAAAGCTATAATCGGAATGATCGATCTTATCGCAGATCCTAGGGAACTCGATGCAGATGGATTCTCCAATTCGCTAATTACTGCAAGGGTTTATGACATTTCAGGTTCAGAAATTACCGAAGAAACACCAGTTCATTTCTGGGTTGTACCACTCAGTGCTGGAAGTATTTTGACACCTCGAAATACTAAAGGAGGATCTGCGACCACTAATTTCACCATAGGAACTGAAGTTGGGAACGGCAATGTGTGGATATTTGCCGGAGATTCTGTTGCTGGTGCAGCAACAGTAGTCGATTCAACATTGATAACTGTTAATCCCGGCGACCCACACACAATTAACATATGGTTTGATTCTACACATACTCCACCTGAAACATTGTATGCCGATGGTGTTGATAATATAATGATTTATGCGCAGGTAACTGATCAATATGGTAATATTATCGAACCGGGAATTGACGTTACATTCACAACTACTCTGGGGTTACTTGGATCACCAGGTGCAACCTCTGCAACTACAACTACCGATACATCAGGAGTTGCGCGTGTTAGATTATATTCTAGTATAGATATTGGAACTGCATTGATTGAGGTTAGAGTAGGTGACGCAATAGCCTACAGTGAAATCGAATTTATACCTGTGCAGGTTCAAACAGTTTCACTGACTGCAGGAAAACTTGCACTCGAGGTGAATGGCGAGGACGAAACCTATTTAACAGCAACCGTTTTCGGTCCCGGAGGATCGATAGCTTCTAACAGCACAAACGTTCACTTTTTCTTTACCGATAGTGGCTATATCAGACTTATCCCAGAGACTAAAACCACAGAGGATGGTGAAGCTCAAATCACAGTTAGAGCTGATACTCTTGCATCCTCTGGGATAAGAGTTTATGCATATGCTGAAATTGACGGTTATACATCGGATACTACAAGTATATTATTTACGCTTAATCCGGGTGTTGCACATATTATAGAAGTCAAGCCTGAAATTGATGATTCCGCAACGATCCCAGCAGATACTACTGCATGGATGACGATTGAAGCTTGGGTTTTCGACAGGTTTGGCAATCACGTAGCACCATCTACCCCTGTGACATTTAGTACGACATCTGGAAAAATGAACGGTGAAGCCTCAACTGTTGTAAATACCGATATTTCAGGATATGCAAGTGCAATTTTCAATCCTACACGAACACCAGGTATTGCCACAATAACAATATCCGTTGGTTCAAGGATTGTTAATACTCAAGTTATAGTCGAGGAACTGGAGGGTAATCAAATAACCTTGACTACAGATTCAGTTAGATTGATTGCAAATGGACTTAATGAAGCAGCTCTTGTTGCAAGTGTTTTCGATACAATAACTGGCACCTATGTTTCAGATAACTCGATCGTAGCTTTTGCTCAAGCGTTAGTACCGGAATGGGAACAAGGCGTGTTAAATCCAAAGACCGTACGGACAATTGCTGGTGAAGCACAAACGAAATTAAAAGCACCCACAGCCTTAGGTAGGACAAGAGTTTACGCATATGCTGGAGCATTAGGATCATCGGTTGTGGATTCGTTGGAAATCGAGTTTATTGCTGGCCCAGCAAGCAGAATTGTCTTTGATACTACTGCAATGGATTCTACTGGCGTTCTTTGCTTTAGCGCTGATGGCAGAGAATTTGAAATAAATGTTTTTGTTTATGATGACTATATGAATCCTGTAGCTCTTAGCACAGAGGTAGAATTTACATCAACTCGGGGAACTGTAGATCCGGAATTAGGATATGTGTCTTCGAATGATGGCATGGCATCGACTTTTATTAAAAGCAATACCCCCGGTTCAGGATCGTTTAATGCGAAAGTTTACGATGGATCTACAGTAATTGCAAGCGCTTCTGTGCCTATTAAATTCGAAGCAGCTGAAGGTAATTGGATTGAAGTTGTATCCAATAAGTCTGAGCTAATAGCTAACGGAGTGGAGACTGCCACTATTACCGCAATATTAATGGACACATCTGGTGGTATGTTTACTACTGTTTCTGACGGCATTCCTGTTAACTTCATGTTGGATGGTCAAGGTTCGTTGAATCCAACATTTAAACGCACTGAAGATGGCAGAGCAGAGGTTACATATATTGCAAGTACTATTATCGATACGGTTACAATTTATGCAGAAGGTCCGAACGGAATCAAGGATTCACTGAAAATAATAATGAAACCAGGTGAGCCAGAGCGGATTGAGTTTGTTTCCTCTCTTTTACACGATCTTCCTGCGAATTGCTCTGATACTCTTATGGTGTTCGTCGAAGTAAAGGATGGTCACGGTAATCGCGTTGGTCCCGGCAAAGGAATACAATTTGGTGCAACAATGGGCTCGATAACAAGTTTAAGTGCCACCAATGATACAGGTTTTGCATGGGCAATTTATACCGCAAGTTGTTCTGCAGGTGTTGCAGTAATTACTGCTCGTTATATGGAAGATCCAAGTGTATACAGCAATGCAGCTATATCTTTATGGCCATTGATTGCAGATTCTATTCAGCTTTATCCCTCGAGAAGGACAATTGTTGTTGGAGGTGCAAGCGCAGGAGAAGACGGGTACTCTCTTCTTGAAGCTAACGTTTATGATTCGACAGGTTCACCATTATCCGATAGAACTATTGTCTCCTTCTGGTCTTCTGGGGGTAGACTTAAGCCTATTGTATCGCAAACAATATCGGGTCAGACTCAATGTACGCTTTGGTCTTCGATATATGTTGATACAATTGTTGTTGTTGCAACTTGTGGTTCTGTGTCGGATACCGATACAGTATATGTTGTTCCTGGAGATCCAAGGAATTTCAGAATTTGGGCTGAGCCGGATTCTGTTATGGTTGCAGATAGCAGAGACACAACGAGAATCTATGTTGAAGTTAGGGATCAATATGATAATTTGGTTAGCGCAGGAACTCCAGTAACCTTCAGCATTGAACCCGGTTCGCCAGGAAGCGTTCATGAGAGTGCTATTACAGATGAAAAAGGTGAAGCTTCAACAATATTATTTTCTGGCTTAGTGCCCGGTTGGTCTCAGGTCAACGCAGAATCTGAGGGAGAGAGAACATCGATATTTATTCAGATCGTGCCTACAGATGTTGGTTCGGTTATTGTGCGATTAAGTAGGTATACATTACAAGCTGACGGTGTTTCAACAGCGGATGTAATTGTTAGAGTTACTGATACCTTGAATTTCCCAGTTTCGGATAATACTCCTGTTTTATTAAGTGGATTAAAATATGGCATACTTGACGATTATACTGGACAAACTTCCAGTGGTGAATTCTCCACAGTTTTGACCGCTTTGAGAAGTGTGGGTGTGGATACTTTGATCGTTACTTGTGGTGGAAAAGCTGATACTGTTGAAATTACATTTATCGCAGGTCCACCATTCAGCATTGTCCTTGAACCGAATAGAAGTGTTCTTCAAGCTAATAATCTCGATACGACAATGATTATGGCAACAGTTTTCGACGAGGGTGGAAATACGGCTTCTGAGGGATTGATAGTGAGTTTCAGCCTTAATCCACCAGAGAATGGTTCTATATGGGCAAACGGTGTTACAGATACAAGCGGATCATGCGTAACAAAATTTACTGCTAAAACTGTACCCGGAAATGTTGCTGTTCATGCAACGATAAGCGGTACATCAGCAGAAGGAGTTACTACGATTGAACTTGTCCCACCAGGACTTAAGGATATTGACCTTATTGCAGGAGACTTGACTTTGAAAGCAGATGGAATACAGACCACAACTTTAACAGCGGAAGTGCATGATAGCTTGAGTTTCCCTGCACCGGATAATACACCGGTTAGATTTGCTAAGACCGATGGTTCTGTTTCAGCGAGCTTTAATCCCGCACTTGCATGGACAAGCGACGGTTCTGGTAGAGCCATCAGTACTCTCCGCGCTCCAATAGAGGCAGGTCCTTGTTCGATATATGCATTTGTTGATACTGGTTATGGTATTATTTCAAGTGATACTCTTATTGTTCAGTTTACACCAGATGACGCTAACGATATATTGTTTATGCCGACTAGCATTGAACTGTATGCTGATGGTTTAAGCGAATATGAATGTTCGCTCGAGGTTATCGATAGGTTCGGAAATAGGGTTTCAGGTGAGGAAGTCGAACTTGTGATGAATCCAGAAGATTATGGTTCTGTAGTTCCTTCGCTTATTGTGACAGACTCGATAGGCAAAGGGTACTTAAGGGTCCGTGCACCGAGAGTGATCGGTGATGCATATGTTCAGGCTAC
>JAUWMV010000038.1 GCA_030613005.1 bacterium
TATGTCAACATGGGGCTTCAGCCCTATGTGCGAATGTGAATGTGGAGATATTCGATTTTAGGGGGAGATTGGTTTGGAATAAACCCTCCGACTCCGATTACATCGGAGCCACCTCCCTTATTAAGGGAGGCAAACCAGAAGCAGTCCCCATTAATAAGGGGGATGTCGCGAAGCGACAGGGGGTTAATGTAACCAGCAATCAGGATGTTGCGAAGCGACAGGGGGTTAATGCATCGGCTCAGGAAGTTATCATCTGGCAACCCCGCGAAACAATCTCCAGCGGTGTCTATATTGTGCGAGCAACGACAGATGTTGAGCAAATAACGAAGCGAATAGTATATTTGAAATAATAGAGATGTAACAGCGGACTATTCCGCTGCCAACCGTGGGAAGTATGTTCAATTCGTCTTGTGCTATAAAGGTATGTTAACATTCCCGACTGCATCGGGATTGCGCAACAGTGAAGATATTCGACAAACATGGAGGTATGAAATGCAAAATACAATTGAACAGGCGACTTCAGTCGTCTGCCGGAAGAAGAGCAGCATACTCAAGTTTACTTTCCAAATCATAGCAGTGATTATGCTCTTTGCAGGATTGTGCACAGCGTAGGTCTTAAAAGAAATGGCAGATTAGTTCTGAATCCCAAAATCAGAAAAGAGATTGTAATATTAAGGAATAATGATAAACTTCACTGTATTGCATATGAGAATCCTGAACATTTTATAAAGAAGATGTTGGCAGAAAACATAGAGTTTGGTGATTTATGAAAATAGGGGTATTTGGTGGAACATTCGATCCGCCACATTTGGCACATATGATTCTTGCAGAATGGGTTCGAACGGAAAGCAAGTTGGACAAAGTTTGGCTTATGCCTGTCCTATCACCACCTCACAAGCAAGATAGTGAGATTACAGATCCCGAGACAAGGTTTGAGATGGTGTCACTTGCATGCGGCGAAGACGAGTTAATAAGACCCTCCGATCTCGATTTAAGACACAGAAGACGACCGTCATATACATTTGATCTTCTAAATGAACTTAAGAGAAAATATCGCGCCGATAAATTTTCGCTTATTGTTGGTGCAGATGCAATTCTGGAATTTTCAACTTGGTATCGATGGCAGGAGTTACTTTTAAAATTCGAGGTGATCGGTTTACTAAGACCAGGGAAAAACCTGTTTAATGCTGATAAGAGAGTATTGTCTAAAATAAAAATCTTATCTACACCATTGCTTGAGATTTCAAGTACAGAAATAAGGAAAAGAGTTATGAGGGGAAAGTCGATACGCTTCATGGTAAGTTTTGAAGTTGAAAAATTTATATACGAAAAGCAACTTTACAGGAAATAACGTTTGTCTATTGCATATTTCTTCAGTTAAACTTTATCATGGAAATTAAGTTGTTAATAATATACAGGAGTTCCATTTGACATTCTTATTGAAAATAATTTTTGGTCTTTTCGCGGGATTCCTGTCAGGATTTTATGGCGTTGGTGGTGGTATTGTCTTTGTGCCTGTATTACTTTTTTTCCTGATGGCACAGGGATATGACAGCAACGTTGGAATGCTTCTTGCCACTGGAACGAGTCTTGGGGCAATAATTCTTTCCTCTGGCTCCTCAGCAAGCAGGCATATTCGCTTTAAAAATGTTAAATTCGAAACTGCAATTCTTATTACGGTGGGAGTTGTTCTAAGCAGTATTGCAGGTGTGCTCATAACAAACTTAATCGGTGGCGATCCATTGCGATATCTGCTCGGTATATTCAATATATGGGCAGCGATGAGAATGTTTAAAAAAGGCTTCACAAAAAAAATCCCGAAAGAAATCCCTTGGCATGAAGACGCAAGATATGCGGGTCGTATGCCCTTGAAGATAAAATTGTTTTTATTTGGACTTGGGATTGTTGTAGGAATAAGTTCATCGATGTTAGGTATTGGAGGTGGAGTATTCATTGTGGCAGGATTAATAGCCGTGCTTCATTATAAACCACTGAAAGCTGTTGGCACATCCGCATTTATTGCTATGTTAGCGGGAATTATAGGCTCGATATTCCGCATGACTCTCAGCAATAAGCCTTTGGAAGCCCCCGAGATGACTTATGGCACTCTCATACTCCCTCTTGCAATTGCAGTAGGTATTCCGGCAATTTTCGGTGCTCAAATTGGTGCATATGCTCACAATAAAATGGGTGAAAGCAAGTTTTTCTATATTTCATTCGGTATTATACTCATTGCAGTGACGTTTAAGCTGATATTTGTTTAAGGAGTTTTGGTAATTTTTTAAATTCAACCACCTTCCTAAAAAAAAATTTTCATTTATTCGATTATTGTTGCCTAATTGTTTTCGATTTATTAGCATACATTTTGTGTGGGAAAGATTTTTAAACCATTATTTATGGAGGTTATGATGAAACGAAAATTTTTAATTATCCTTGTCCTGTTAATTCCGCTCTTAGCCTTTTGTAAACCACCAATCTGGAATGTTAATCACCATTTCTCAGGTAGCGTAAAGTTGTTCGTGCCTTCGGTGAGAGGTTTCCCGTCTATGGTGGAGACTGATTCCGATGTCTATTACTATGATGGATCATGGCGAAGTGCTACCGGAGGTAGATACAACGATCTTAGGATTTACAAATTCGGTGGTACGAATTATTTTGCAGGTTCTTTCGGTGCGGGTTCCTATTCGGATGGAATATGGTATTGGAAAGCAGGTACGTCACATGAAGTTTCTATATGGATATATATGGTATCCTTTCTTGATGTTAACTCCGACGGTTCAGTTTGGATTGCTGGTTCAGGTCTTGGGCAGCTACACATGAAAATTTTTGGCGACACCTCTTGGACAGATCTATCATATTTTTTCGATACGTTAGGCAAAACTCCTATGAAAGGTATTATTGTTAGTCCAGATACAATTTGTGTCCTGACATCGGCTTCATTGGGGCTGTCATACAATGGTGGACGAATGTGGAAATTCGTGTTGGGAAGTGTTTTTGCTACCGGTTTCTGGTCACCCAACAACATGACATACGATCCTGTTACTGGGAAGCTATACGTTTCATGTTGGGGTGGAATTGTTGAAGTTGACATTTCAGATACAACATTTGAGAGCGACACAGCTTGTGGCACGGACAATAGCGAAATAAGAATTGTTGAATTCCCGAGAGGGAGATATTTGGTTGTGAAGAATTCCCGTGGTCTTGTGGCTAAGTATTTATCTGGAGTGCCAGTCTTATGGGAAAATTGGCGGTCTTCATTGCCAAGAGGGGAAATTGTAGGATTCGGCGCAAAAGCAGACGGTGGTGCAGCGGCTTTGATGGCTTCAGGAGTCATTTATTTTGCAGACAGTCTTGAAACCGAAGATATTAATGAGGTACCTCGACATGAGCAACTATCGATAAACATTTCACCAAATCCTTTCAATTCAAGCTGTATGATCGATGTACCAACCGGTGCGGATATAGTGATCTTCGATTTGTGCGGAAATAAAATTTGGGAGACTCGAGTGCATGAATCACCTGTAGCATGGAAGCCAATGGAAAACTTGTCTTCGGGAGTTTATCTTCTAAAAGTTACATATAGTAATTCTGCAATTACTAAGAAACTGATTTATTTGCAATAAGCTGTTGATTCTGTGTATTATTAGCTATCTCCACGCATTCAATAAGGCAGAAATAATAACTATCCTGAATTTGCTGGATTATTAGAGAACGAAAATTCATAGGGCATCGAATTAAAACGTCTTTTGATTATTGCTCTTTCGAGGAATAGAGCTTAATTCTCTTTTGCGTCTCAGTAATATCACGACCTATCTGGGCTTTAAGGTCTTTTAGAGTCTTGAACTTAAGTTCTGGACGAATAAAATCCAGAAGCTCGACATTAAGTTGTTTCCCATAGAGATCCTTGTCGATGTCAAAAATATGCACCTCAAAGGTTTTTTTTGTCTGTTCGAATGTTGGAGCAGTACCGATATATACGATAGCTGGCATAGATGCGGACTGTAACTTGAAACCTGCCAAAGCGGCATAAACACCGTTTAGCGGAAGCAATTTATGGCTCGGAAATTTCATATTGGCTGTTGGATATCCAAGCTCTGCACCTATTCCTCTGCCGGGTATAGTTTCTCCGCATATGAGATAGTTATGACCCAAAAAATCTATCGCATGACGAATATCTGCTTTTAAGATTAGCTCCCTTATTGTGCTGCTTTTAACAATTTTACTTTGAACCTTAAAAGACGGGATAACTTCAACGTTAAAATTCATTTCTTTTCCAATTGATTTTAGTGTTTCCGGGGTGCCCTCTCTTCTCTTGCCGAAATGATAATCGTAGCCGATGACTACTAACTTTGCGTTAAAAGAATTCACGAGGTAGTCTTTGATGAAATCTCTACAGGAAAGAGATGCTAAGTTGCATGTGAATCTAATGTGAACAATAGCTGAGATATTATATTGCGTGAGTAAAAATTCACGTTCCTGAGATGTTGTTAATATCATGAAATTATCGTCGAATACAAGTCTCGGATGTGGGTCGAGAGTCGCTAAAATTGGGATCAGTTTCTCGTGCGATGACTTTTCGATAAGCGTGTTGAGAAGTTCCCTGTGGCCAAGGTGAATGCCATCGAAACTGCCCAATGTTACAGCTGTGTTTTCAAACAATTTTTTTGGTGAATCAAGCCAGACATTTCTTGTTGTTTTGGATATATCGTTCATTATGAGTGAGAAGAATTTTCTATTTTAGGTAAATCTTTCGATTCTTTTTCATTCTCAATTTGAGGAGAGGTTTTCTTAAGAAAAGTTTCTTCCGCCACAAACTGAAGAGAAGCGGTAATCGGGACAGCCACTGCTATTCCAATAATGCCAAACAATTCACCCATGGTCAATATAGATAGTATTGTAATTATAGGATGCAGTTTGACTTGCTTTTTCATAATAAGAGGAGTAATAAAATAGCTCTCCGCAACCTGACTCACGATGTACAAGACAATGACCCATAACGCTTTAATAGGAGAATCGACCAGGGCAAACAAAAGAGGTCCCACAGTAGAAAAAGGTGGACCTAAATAAGGCACAAAACATAATACACCAGCCAATATCCCAAAGAATAGTGCATACGGAACTCCTATTATCGTTAGACCTATTATATATGCAATCGCAATTATTAGCATCGAGAACATCTGACCAATAAGCCAGCTCCTGATTTTTCGTATAATATTAACGAATAGATAACTGAATTTTTCATGTATGGTTTCTGGCAACCACTGCATAAAAGGCTTTGGATCGTCGATGGGGTGCAACGAAAAGTAAATCGCAATAACTACGATAACTGTTAATATGACAATAAATGCTATGCTTTCGCTGAGAATAGATAGTCCTGTGGATAGGACATCACCGCTGAGTTCTGATGCTTGATTAAGTATGTCCTCGATATCTATGAATGTATTACTTCCCAATGTACTCAGGTAGGAATTGAAAACATTCTGAACTTTTATAGCCAAATCGGGTAGTTGCCGTAATGCCATTTGTCCCTGGCTTAATAATATTGGCACTAATGTGAGTATGAATAATACAATAAAAAGACACATAATAAAAAGAGTAGAAACAACACTAATCGCTCTCGAAATCTTAAATCGTCTCTGGAAAAAATCTACGAAGAAGGAGATAAAAATGCTTAAAATCAATGCGAGAAATGTGCAAAGCCAAAGATTTATCAATTTGACAAAAATATAAATAATTCCAACTGCAAATGATGCACCTAAAGTACCCCAAAAAGCTTGAGTAATAATTTGTTTATGATGTTTTTGCATAGGAATGGCTTATTAATTATTTACTTATTTTGTTAACATTTATTTCGTTATGGAATTTTTCTAATTCCCCAATAACTATATCAATACTTACTATTCCCTTTTTTGAACATAATTCGGACAGAGTACCCCAAGCTGGTTCCCCACAAACAAAACATACAATTCCCTTTTTGGTAAGGAATTGTATAGATTCGGGATATTTTTCCACTAATTCCTCTATTAGCATATCCTTGGCGATTTTAATTTTCTCCATTACATCTCTCAGAAAAATTCAATATAAAGTAATTTAAGACTCTTAGAAAGCAAAACAGAAAGATATCCTGATTGCTTTTTTAACCGATTTTGGTTTATTATGAAGCAATCTAAATAACATTATAAAATTCTTGTTTAACAAATACCCCCGACAGGACTTGAACCTGTGGCCTACGGTTTAGGAAACCGTTGCTCTATCCTCCTGAGCTACGGGGGCATTAAGTGAAAAAAGGAATTAAAATGCATTTTGTCAAGTTAGATGAAGTCTTGTTGTATAAAATAACAGAGATTACTATAATTATTACTTATGTGTTTTGTTGGATTTAGAACTTACACGAACCACAATCTATCCTCAAAATCTTGGTCAGGGGGAACAATTTCCAAACAATGTCCGGATGACGGGAATCTCTCATCGAGAGAACTCTCCATGCGAGTATAAACGGCAAATCTAACCGGTTTTTCAGGTGTCGCATCCAAAGAAATGAAGGGAATTTTTATCTCACAAGACCGTTCACATGCAACTAATAATCCTTGAATTTCAACTGACTTTTTCTTATCTTCTGAAATTTCATATACGCTAATATTTTTAAAATCATTCTTAATGTAAATATTTATATAAATTCGCTTTGGGTTAGTGAACTCGAGTAGAAATTCACCTCCTTTCTTGAAAAACTCCTTTAGGCTGAAATTTGAATCGAGACGAAGGTAAAGGTTTTGTAAATCGAAACCGAAGAAAATACGTTCCAAAAATTGCTTCTTGGAACCGTACATAGCTCCCCGAAACCCTGAGACTTTATAAATTCCAGCTGAGGACCATTCAAAATATGATGTTGGCTTACCGTCTAACTTGGGATGTATGAACTGCATAGGACGCTGAATTGGTGCGAGAGCTCTCGCAGATTGATGTATTGTCTCAGTGATGTCTGTGGGTATCGGTGTATCCGATAGTTCATAGACACGTCTGAGATGGTGTCGAAACAGAGAATCGAAAATGTCCATATGTGGTGTGAAATTTGTCTCGCCATACCACCAGAACCAATCCGAGCCCTCTGCAATCATCATATGCTCGAGAGCACCTTTTTTAGTTTTAACGTCCATTTTATCATAGGTTCGAGTTAGATTGTCTCGGGTTTGAGCGAGAATTTTCCAAGCTTTGTTCTTTTCCTCATCACCACACCATGTGCTAAAATCACTTGCAATCCAAGAACCGGGTGCAAGACGATCCAACACTGGTATTTGTGGATTCTTTGAGAGATATTTTTTAAACGTTGTGGGTTCGATATCCGGGTCAGAAAGTAATGATTCATAAAGCTTTGTAAGGAAAGGCAAACCATTGTGATCGTAATACTCCCAGGCATTCTCGCCGTCTAATATTATGCTGACAATGTATTCATTATCGTCTTCGGGCAGGGATTTTCTTATTATATGCAACGCATTTAGAAAATGATTAACGGCATCCTCAATTTCCATATTGTAGTATTTAAAGCCTATGTTATCTGATAAGGTTTTGTCCCTAAAGAAAATGTGAATTAGGCTATTGCTTCTAAAAAGCTTTCGCGGTATTAGGTGAGAGTCGGCTATTGAACTTCCCGGTTCTCCGTATGAAAGCTCTTGAGACTTCTTGAGTACATCTTCGTCGCCAAAGGTAACCTTGAACCCGTTATGTATTAATAATGGAATAATTTCTTCAGACAGACTACCCTCAGAACTCCATATACATTCCGGATTAATATGAAAAGTACTAACAAAAAATTCCAATCCGTTCTTAATCTGCATGGATGCGTCACTTGGGTACATGAAATCTATATTTGGAAGAGTGGTTCGTGGATTAGACTGTTTGGCAATTCTAATATCACATAATAAAGGCAAAATTGGATGATAGAACGGGGATGTGGAAGGTTCGATTATCTCGTTGAAGAAAAGTTTGTAATAAAACGGAATTATCTCGGATATTCGTTTGTTGGCAATGGATATCAATGTCTTTTTGTCATCGGTGGTGAAATTCTTGTCGAGTATTATCAACTTAATAACCTCTGGAATTTTTTTCAGAGTCTCACCGAACCAAGAGATTAAATAATGAATTTGCAGGTCGAATAATTCTTGCTCCGAAAAGGATCTATAATCGTTGCTAGCCTGATATTTAGCCATAAGCTCGGTATATCTGGGTGATTTGGAGATATAATTAGAGTAATTAACCTTTAAAAAATTTAAGACGATGAAACTCCGTTGCGAGTCTGTGAGGTCTTGTGGATTGGCTATTAGTATGTCCCAGTATGGATCATTTGTCTCATTATCGGATAAAAGCTGAATCTGCCTTAGCAAACATGGAACGAGATTAATCGTTCCCGGGAAACCTTTCTGCTCCATAAGTCGAGGAACATCGTAATAGTCCCTTAATGCATGAAGTCGAACCCACGGCATTGCCGCCATTCCCGTATGATCCAATAAATACCACGGTTGGTGCATATGCCATAGAAAAGCAACGTAAAGTTTTTTCCCTTCAGACATAGTTAATGTTCCCTGCTATTATCAAAGTTTACATTTTCCAACGATTTCTTTAGAGCAGCAATTGCAATTTCTAACATATCATCGGTCGGTGGTTTGGTCGTTATTCGTTGGAGGTAGAGACCGGGAAGAGTAAATATTTTGAAAATAAAATTTTTATTAGACAATTTGTCGCTTATTTTGAGAATTTCATAAGAAATACCCGCAATAATTGGGAGCAAAAGCAAATGATAGGGAACTCTTGCAACCGGCTTAAGAGCTATTCCCCAGAATTTATACAGTAAACCGTCAAAAACCGCAAAGAAAAGTATTGCTATCACCGCAACAATAAAAATGAAACTAGTACCGCATCGGGTATGGAACGTGGAATAAAGCTTTATCCTCTTTATCTCCAATGGCTCATTGTTTTCAAATGCATTTATAGTTTTGTGCTCAGCACCGTGATATTGAAACAGTCTTTTTACATCCGGAAGCAATGAAATCAGAAGCAAATAAATCAGGAAAAGAACCACTCTAATCGCACCTGCAACGAGATTAAACTCGAATGGACGATCCTTGAGAGCCATCATACCTGCACCCTTTAATGGTAAATAAAGAAATATAAACATAGCCAATGCAAAAGCCACAACCATAGACAGTCCACTCCAGAGAGCATTCACAGATTTACTTTTTGGATTTTCATCCTTAGGTTGTGATATTTGAGCGGAAAGTTCCAAGTATTTTATCCCCCAATAAAGCGAATCGAAGAGATTTAGTGCTCCCCTAACAATGAAAAAACCAAGGAATTTCTTGCGTTTTGAAAGTGGAGTTATGTTCCTGTCAACAATTTCGATTTCGCCATCGTGTGTTCGAATAGCCATCGCGATTTTATTAGGCGAGCGCATCATTATGCCCTCGATAACTGCCTGTCCACCCACGCTAAGCTTAGTTATTTTATCTTTCCCGGCATTCATTTCTTCACCTATATTCATTAATATCAGTATTCAAATCGATAAGGTTCTATTTTATGAGAATCATTTTCGAGGTGCATATTTTCCTTCCCGAGTTAGAAAATATATTAACTAAATAAACTCCTGCCGGTGAACGATTCATTTCAATAGAAGTGGGGTTTTCTACAATTGAAATTTCCTCGACAACAGAACCGCGAATATTAACAATCTGTGCGATACTTCCCACAGGTGCATTAAGCTTAAATGTGCTGTTTAATGGGTTTGCAATGACTATTGGAGAAAAAATTTCCTCGGAAAGATTTATTGCAATGGACGATGTGTCAACGAAGTGTACTGGCTTGCTTCTTATAGAGCTTCTACCGAAAATATCCTCGATTGTGGAAAAAATCCAAATAGACTCGATAGAAGCTTCCGATGTGAATTGGAAAGTGGTTTCAGAAATATCATCGATCGTAGTCAGATGAGTGAAAGTTGTGCCAGTTGAATCTGGCGATAAAAATAATTTATAGTTTGCGAATTCTGGATAATCTGAAGGCGACCAAGAGATTTTGTAATCGTTATCCGAGATGTTTACGATTGTAAGTTTTGCAGGATTCGGTGGTGCAACATTGGAATTACGTCTATTGCCAAGATATTCTGTCCAGTTTTTATATCCCGGTAGAGGTGCTCCGGGTAAGGACCATATCCTTAAATTGCCATCGCCATCAGCGGCAGCAATATAAATTGTGCTTTCATGCTCGAATGCAACAGGTGAAAGCAAGCCAGACCTATCAGTTTCAAGCGTATCGGGGAAGCCTTCTATATCCGATTGTTTATAATCGACTGCAACAAGAAAAGATCTCAGACTATCCTCCTGAAAGGACTGGAAAATATACTCGGGTCCCGGTTCGCCATTTATATCCATCATAAGCATCGAACCGTAAATATGCCCCAATGCAAGGTTTATTGTCCATCCCCCGAAACTAGTCAAAGCTCCTGAGCCATTAATGCCAAGCACAAGAGACGTTACGGTACCAAAAGCCAAGTCCCAGGTGTAGTCGCCGTTAACATCACCCATTGCAGGAGGACCGTAAATCCAACTTCCAATGCCACCAACTATTCGGAGCAGTATTAATCCAGAATCGTTGTCATAGGAATAAATTGTCCCGTTCTCCGAGGAGAAACCAGAGAAATGGGATGCAAAAAATAACTCCATAACTCCATCTTCATCGAAATCCCAGAGAAGAGGAGTGGAATAGCTCAGATAGTTATGCTCGGGCATAGAAATAGGGAAGCTATCCACAGTGGTGCCATCATTGTGGAAAGCGTATATAGCATCGTACGATTCGACGATTATCTCTGGTCCGGGAATGCTATCTATATCACCAGCAACAGGAGTCGCAACAGCAACCCCAACTGATGAGTTGAATTCTATTCGCAATTTCTCAGAACCGTCGAAAGAATAAACGTAAAGGGTTGTATCTACGGTAAGCAAAACATCTAATTCATCGTCTTCGTCGATATCGAAAAGAACAGGTGAGATATAGTCAGCCTTTGTGCCCAATTTTACTGCGAATACGCTGTCAATTATCGAGCCGTCCCAGTCGATGCGCCATAACGTGCCATCGGCAGTTAATGCGAAAATTGCTATACCCGAATCGATAGGTTCCCATGCGATTTTTGAATTAATCGGTCCTCCAACACAGTATGGAAACCCGTCAGCTGTTGAGCCATCGCAATTAATACCGTAAAGGGAGTCGTCGGTGGAGCCAATTATAATAACCGGTGAGTTATGAATCATAGCCACCGCAGGAGCACCATCCAATCGAAGCGAACCAGCGCCCAATGGTATATCGACTCTTGAAACAATCGCTGCAGATAGCCCGACAATAATAAAAAATATTGGAGATATTCTCTTCATAATTGTGATAATTAAAGTTAAGATTCATGTTTTGCAAGTTAAATAAGTTACATATAAAACAGTTTACTGCGAATCGATTTGTTATGCAAATATGCAACTTCGAAAGATTCCTTGTGCAATAAAAAAATTACCGTTGAAACTTCATTTTAGTAGCAATATTTTCCCAGAAAATACCTGCTCATCCATGGTAATCCTATAGAAATAAGCTCCAGATTCCAAGTCCAGTGCTCTAAATTCGATTAAATATGCACCAGAATTGCACAGCTTCGTTTTTTCGTATATTCTGTGGCCTATAATATCGAAAACCTCGAATACAACTTGGCATGGATTCGAAAGGAAAAGATTGATGTGGCACACTGAATTAAACGGGTTTGGAAAAGGAGCAGAGATATCGTGTTTTAATATTTTGTTTTTATTTCCGGGCAGTTCGATAATTTTACAAGCCACTGTTGTTCTGATAAATCCCGCTCTATTGACGAAACTTGAATCTTCAGAGATTCCTATTATAGGTTGTCCTATCGATGCTCTGTTAAAATTGATGCCGTCTGTCGCTTTCCCACCGCCACTGTCCATGACTCTAACGGCTTCGGTTTGAGCAATACAAAAGACGGATAGCAGTAATATTGAAATGATAATTCTGTGCATTTTGTTCCTTTATTTATTATATAATCTACTAACACAAAAACTAGTCTGTCTCTTCCGAAAGAGCCACTGATTCTAGTTTGTTGTTTTCCATATGCTTGATTTTTGCGTGAATTTTATACGCAAATTTCGCTTGAGGATCGCCCTCGATTTGTCTTATAATGAAATAATTGTCATGTCTTTCAATTGTATATCTACCCATATCGCCATATGGGGACAGGAAAACTTGCATAGGATCGTTAGAGTTAATTGTTACGCTCTGAATAAATTGCTTTGGAAGTTCGATTTTGCATTTACTATCCACAAGTTGCGATTCCCCGATATGTTCGAGCCATCTTGCAGTGGAAGCAGATATGGGTGCTGTAAAACCTTTGCCAGTTTTGTCCACTATGTAATTGTTAAAGCTATGGCTGAAAACCTTGCAGTCCCCACTAACTCTGAAAAGGGCATGTGGTGTGCCGTCACAAACAAAGCAGTCACCGCCGGGACTATTAACCTCGACACCATCATCCAATGGTGTGGTGATATTAATGCCGTCTTCACCAGCAGCGGATATTTTTATTGCATTGGTATGAGAATTAACTAAGCATATACCGTCCTCATGAGAATCGTAGATAAATAGACCATTTGCTTTTGAGCTTATAATTTGAATTCCATGTGTATCGGGAGCCAAAATTTGAATCCCATGCCTTTTCGGTTGAGCAATTATCAACCCAGTTCTTCCCGGATTCCATATTTCTATGCCGCTGTATTCGGGTTGGAAAATGTACACTCCTGTGGAACCTGGATGGTCGATTCTGATTGCATGATTGCCAGCATTATCAATTAATATAGCATCGTGTGCAGTGCTATCGATAACAATGGCATTATAAACGGAATCGATATATAGTCCTTTAAGAGCATTTTTCACTTGAAAACCCGTTTTAGTGCAGTTAGTAACTCTAAAACCAAACTTCACATTCCGACTTTCCACAGCACAACTGCCTGCATTAGCGATATATATTCCGTGATTGCCCAGATTTGACATATTTAATCCTGTTTGCCTTGCGTTGCGAATTAGGATGCCATTTACTTTGGCAGAATCTATTTGTATGCCATCATCCCTGGGATAACAAATGTTTATGCCGTCACTGTCGGGTTGAAACATGTAAATTCCATGATTCCCTGGATTACGAATGTTAATAGCATTATCGCCAGTGGACTCGATAGAAATTCCATAAGCAATTGCCGTGTCGATTGTCAAGCCGTTGTTTCCTGCCTTTAGAACTCTGAAACCATCCTCCCCAGGATGAAATGCATAAAAACTGTGCCTCACTGAATTTCTAGCATAGACACCATAGCGACCAATATTCTCCATATAGATCCCGTCCTTGCCGGTTTCTGAGATTCGGACACCATGGCTATCGATATCTGTCATGTTAAAACCATGCCTTTTGGGGTTTTCGAGAAAAATACCATCTTTACCGGGAGAATGTAATAATAAGGCAGAACTACCGCTTCCCCAGACCACTAAACCTATATTTTTTGGATATCGGATATCTATACCATCCTCATAGGAGTTGAAAATAGATATTGCGTCATAACCGGTTTTAGAAATTTTAATACCGTTGTTCGCACAGGAGTCGATTACAATTCCTCGACGACCTATATCCACAAGTTCAATTCCGTCATGTGCTGGATTGTCTATAACAATAGCGGAAGCCATACAGTTAATTATTGACAAAGCTTCACCAATCGAGTTATCGATAATTAAACCTTTTGCGGATGCTCGGATTATTTTCATGCCGTTTTGAACGGGAGAATCGATTATAATTCCGTTAGCACTTGGATTAGAAATATTTATGCCTTCATTGCCAGCATTAACAATAGAGATTCCATTATCGTTTGGTTGATCGATATATATTCCGTTTCTTCCTGCATTTCGAACGTTAAGACCGTCTGCAAATGGAATATTCGCGTAGAAGGCGTGATGACCTGAAGATTCGACGTGAATACCGATATTATTAGGCTCTATTATAAAAATTCCATATTTCCCGGCCGATTTTATTTCTATTCCGTCGTTAGCGACGTCCTCGATTAATATTCCATCAGAAGACAATGTGCCTTTTAAATGAATTTTTGCAGCGGGTGATTCTGTACCAATTCCAATATTTCCAGAGTCGGTCTGGAAAATAATACTTGTCCCAAGAGTATCTATTCCGTCCCATATTGGAAGATATTTGTCGATGCCTGAGCCAAGGATTACATCGGTAGGATGTTTCGCGGTAATAGTGATAGAATCGCCATTCTGGTTAATCTCGATATTGTTTCCCTCGATGAATGTGGCTTGTTCTGTTAACCAGGATGACGAGCCAACTCGCAACCTAACGAAACCGGTATCATCTATTGAATCTATATCGAACGGGATGTTAATCAAGTTCCACCAGCTAATTCTTGATCCTCCAGGGAATTGCAACGATGTTGTGTCGTAATAAGCACTAAGCGTATCCCAGCTAACTCTGCCTGTATCGTCTTTTGAGGGTATCCATTTACAAAGTGAATCGCTCCATTTGATAAGTTGTCCATCCGTAGCACCCATAGAGCTGATGTCTCGGGCATAATATGCGTATGGACTTGCGGTAAGCTTGTATCTCGGGACGAGTTCTTCTCCTCTATCCACTGTAATTCCAAGCCAATAATCTATAGAGAAATCCACGGAATCTGGGAAGCGAGTTGCCGAACCGAGCAATACATTATAAACGCCGCTGGAGTCTATATCGATGTTGTGACCTTCCATCCATAAGTATGATCCACCGGTATCGACATCGTAAAGATAAAAATTTATCAAATGTGTTCCCACAATAGGTTCGCTAAATGCATCCTTAAGGACTGCTTGATAAGATATAGGTCCCGGTGGAATAGCAAAACATACTCCCATAAAGAGTAGTAACAATAAGCTGTTTATATGCTTTCCCATTATTTTAACTCCTTTTCTTTGGACAGTTAAACGAAATTTATGTAAAAACTGCAACTATTTTCTCATTCAGAAAATTGAGGCTCAAGCTTTTCGCGTTTAATCCTAAAGTGATATTTCCTCCCAAATTAATTCTCTGAAAGAACAATTATTCTTCCATATATTAATATATACATAATTTAAGATTTGTGAATAGGATAAGTTACTCGACCAAATGGATTCTTCTAATATCCTCGTCTGTGCCCATAATAACGAGAGTATCATTTTCATTGATTCTGTCCATAGCTGACGGAATCATTTTTACTTCATTACCTCGTTTTATTAGCAAAACTTCGACACCATAATTTCTTCTCAGATTGAGACCGAGTAACGTTTTGCCTTGAAAGCTTTTAGGAGTGAGGAATTCCACGATGGAATATCCGGGCAAAAGTGGAATGTGCTCGAGGATATTGGGGGAGATAATTTTCTGAGCTACTCTTAATGCCATGTCTTCTTCGGGAAAAACCACAGTGGTTGCTCCGACTAATTTTAGAATTCTACCGTGTTCGGGGCTTATGCCCTTGACAATTATTGTTGGAATACCGAATTCCTTTAGAATAATCGTTGCCAAAACAGATGCTTCAAGTAAATCCCCCAAAGATATAATTGCCACGTCGGCATCGGTTAGACCGAGAGTAGACAAAGCTTTTTGGTCGGTGGCATCAGCTCTTATTGCATAAGCTACTTTATCCGAAATTGCCTCAACTTTACGTGGGTCTTTATCTATAGCGACAACGGGCATTCCTGCCTGCGAAAGTGTTATAGCCACTTTTTTGCCAAATCTTCCCAAACCTACTATAACGAATTGACGCATATATATTCCTTAACTTTTCTATTTTTTTTTCTCTATTTGCAATTCATATAATTAAAGGTTTCAAAGCCTTAATGTTATTTAATTTTCCTTGAGTTTTGGTTGATTAGTTCCTCCTGTGATTTTACAGAACCAATGTTCTCATTGCTTGAAGGCAATCGAACATAACGAACAAGATAAAAAATCGATGAGATAAAGCTGAGAGCAAGGGCAATAATAATTAAGGACCATGCAACGGATTTCATTTTTGCTACAAGAATGATATAGGACAATCCCCAGAAAAGTGGTGCTATTTTTCCGTAACTTACTGGCAGTGGTGTGGTTTTTTTTCTTATAATCATATCCACTCCGAAAATAACGATTAAGGTGTCTCTAAAAACTAGAAAAGCTCCAATCCACCATGGAAGTTCACCTGTGACGAAAAAATATATTGCCAGAGAATCTATTATTATTTTATCTGAAATGGGATCCATAATACTGCCATAAATAGAGCATTGATGAAGGTATCTAGCGATTAATCCATCCAGAATATCTGAAATAATCATTATTGAACCCACGACAATAGCCAGCGTATAGCCGGCTGTTTCTCTTATATTTAAAGAATGTATTAAAACGGGAAGTAAAAGAATTCTTAGTATTGTCAGAAGGTTTGGTATCGTTAATGCTTTAGTGGATAAATTATCTAATTGCGTTGAGTTTGTAACGTTGTTTCTATTTTTCATATATGTATTAAAGAGAAATTGTATTTCATTGCAATTGTTTTTTTCAGCAAACAATTCGAATTGAAACAATGATTATTCTAATGCGAGCATTCTTTGAAGCTCAGAATCCTGTTCAGTGCTGCTTAATGTTTTAGCATCGACATAAGTCATATTATCTTCGAGCCTTTTTGTTATTAAAGTATGGTTTTGGGCAGATCGAGCAATTTGATGCAAATGTGTTATAACAATAACTTGTCTGTTTTTCGATAGCTTTTCGAGATGTTCTCCAACGCTTACCGCGGTTTGACCGCCTATACCAGAATCGATCTCGTCGAAAATCGTAGAGCTTGTATCGCTCCACTTTGGCATAGCAACTTTTATAGCTAATCCTATACGAGATAATTCACCTCCCGACGCAATCTTTCGCAACGGTTCAAATGGCATTCCGGGATTTGTTCGAATTATAAACTCTGCACGCTCAAATCCTGTGGGGAACATTTTGGAAGGTTGGCCATCTATAAAGAATGGACTGCTTTCATCAGGAACAGTTGTTAGTTTAATTTTAAAATTTGCATTTTTAAGTGCTAGTGCGTCAAACTCTGCTTTGATAGCTTTCGACAATTTTACTGTGCCATTTTTTCTTATTTCCGAGAGCTGAGTTGCACTTGATTCGAGTTGTGTTCGTTTTTTTTCAATTTCGGATTTTAGTGCGTCAATTTCTTTATCGATGTTGTGCTCGCTGACAACTCTAAATTTTAGGTCATCTCTATATTCAATTAGTTTCTCCAGATTCATAGAATATTTTTGCTGTAAATCGCCTAAATAAGACAGTCTTGTCCTAATTTCTTCTGCTCGAATAGGATCGTATTCAACATCGAGCAATTTATCTACAAGGATTCTCATTTCACCAGTAACAGCGATAATTGTATCGAGGAGTTCGATTGTTTCACGGACTTCCTCGATAGAACTAAGCCTATCCGCCTGACGCTTAAGTTGCGAAGTCAGTGCGGCAATCGAGGTGCCATTTTCCAATGCGAGTTGTGAAATATTTGTCCCGAGTTCGATTAGACTTTCGGAGGCTTCAATTTTAACGAGTTCGTCCTCGAGAATTGTTTCCTCATTCGGGTCGTGAAGTTTGGCAGATTCAAGCTCGTTAAGTTCAAATTCCATTAACCTTCTCTTTCGGAGAATTTCGTCTCTTTTTTGGCTTATATCATCAAGTTTTTTAGTGAGAGATTTATAATTTTTTAATAACTCCGAAACTGATTTGCGTAAATTCATTGTCCCAAGAAATTGATCGAGAAGATCGAGATGAATTTGCGTATCGAGGAGCAATTGATGTGAGTGCTGTCCGTGCAAATCGATGAGGAATTTGCTTATCAGCTGAACTTTTTCTGCGGTAAAAGGTGTTCCGTTAACCCAGAAATAACTTCTTCCGGATGTGTTAATTTTTCTTGTAATGATAATTTCATCGCTTTCGATGCCCATTTTAGAAGCAATTTCCTTAACTTTTTCATTTGGAAGGAAGCGTGCGGAAACAATAAGTTCCTTGGCTCCAGCTCTAATCCTTCGAGTATCCCCACGTTCACCTATAATAAGGCTTATAGCACCCACAATAAGCGATTTCCCAGCGCCGGTTTCACCTGTTATAACGCATAAACCATCGCCAAATTCTAGTTTCAGACTTTCTATCACCGCATAATTTTTTATGTTCAACTCTAATAACATTACCCTAATATATAACAGATATTTACATAATAAAACCGACTTTATTTGTGAGCATATAAATGTTTCGTGATATTTTTTTTTGCAGTTCCCTTTATCTCGCAGTTATTCTATTAAATCCTTTCTATCCTCTGGTCTATTTCTCTGGAATTTTCTTTATAACCTCGCCTTCTTTATCTGGAAACCCCTTTATCCCCTAGTTCCTTTCTTCCCAATGTAAAGAGGGAGATTGAGACTTTGTGCATATTGTTCCCTCTCCCTTGGGGAGAGGGTGATTCCGACCTTAATCGGAATCGGGTGA
>JAUWMV010000015.1 GCA_030613005.1 bacterium
AAGGAAAACCCTCTCGGTGAACGCTCTGCGACCCTTGCCGGTAATTGTTTTGTATTTGCATCGACCCTGAACGAACATCTCGCGGCACTCACACCACTTTTTCTCCCATTCAAATATATGTTTCATAATAACCCCCGGGATAGATTTATTACTGACGAAAGGTTAGAATCCCAAAGAAATATTTCTAATCCAATGGTTTTATTCTATATTAAACAATATATAAAATTGGAGGATGAGATGAAAGGATTTAAATCTTTAACTACGCTTATGTTCTTGCTTGGTCTTTGCTTGTGTCAGGAAATGGATGACGCATTTATGGGTGTGGGACTTCAGAATAGCACAGACCCAGGCGGAGTGCAAATAACAAGCATAGATCGTCATACTCCAGCGGAAATTGCAGGATTCGAGCTTAACGATGTAATAGTAGAAATCGATGGACTGCCGATTCCCGACAGAGCTGCTCTAACCGAGCTGCTGTTCCTCAAGAACCCGGGGGATAGGATTAAGGTTACTTTTAACAGATGCGGCAGAATTATTAATAAATATATAGTTTTAGGACGTCGAGGAGACTATCAGCGTCTAATGCGATTAGGTGGTCGCGAGCACTTTTTCACTTCCGCAGAACAAATTATGCCGCACTGGGAGAAGGACAGCACTGCTGCTATGGTTTTGAAGACAATTAAAAAAGGGAAGCTAACTAATCAGTATAACAAAATCTCGGAATGCTATAAAAAGGAATTGGATTCATATCGTGGATTTTTCACACTGAACGCTGTGTCGTTGGCATTGTTGGAACCAGCAGCAGGATTTTCGGCAGCAGAACATGTTAAAGAGCAACTGAATTTGAAATCGGCTGATCCTTTAGCGATTTGGAGCGGTGTGCCTTATGTTCTCGATACAAAAGCAATCGAAAATAAAAATGTCATTTCTGAATTGCATTTCGAGAGCGAGAAATTTAAGCCGTTGGCAATGACTATCGAAATGATTGTGGATGCAGTTTACAATGCAAATAAGCATTTCGACCGAGCATTTTCAGCACTAAATGAGGATGAGAAATCTCTCATTGCCGACATTCCTCCGTTTCTTTTGGATATATTCTCCGAGACAGTGTTCATACACACCGATCCGAATGAAGAACTCGTGGATGCGTATGAAGAGCTTATCTCAGCAACAAAGAAAATCGACTATTCCGAGCTGCTATCTGCAGGATATGTTCTCGCAGGTATTTATGATGCCGATTTGCTTGCAACTCTTTCAGCTGTGGAAGCGGGTGAGGGAGCGGATGCTGAGCGAGATATTCTTATCGATAAAATGGTTAAAGTTGGCGAAAGAGATAGTCTAAACGTGAAAATTCCGGTTATGGGACGTCTTATCGTAACCGGTGTGAAAGGGATGATGTACACCGAACAGGCAGCGATATGGATCGATTTGGGTGGCGACGATACGTATTTCGGATACTGCGGTGGCACGCCTTATATGCTGTTCGACAATTTTAAACATCGATTCGATAGTGGCAGGATTGGCGTTCATATAGATCTCAGCGGAAATGACACATATATCCGTAATACACCCGGAAGTATCGGCAGTGGGCTTTGTGGCGGTGGATGCCTTATCGATCTTGCAGGGAACGATAGATATTCCGGCAGCAGACTATGCCAGGGGTCTGCTTTCTGCGGCGTGGGAATGCTTATAGATCATGCAGGGAACGATTTCTACATTGCCCAAGAGGCAGTGCAGGGATTCGCGGCTTTTGGGGCAGGCATTCTCATAGACAAAGACGGCGATGACACATACAGCGGTGCTCGTTATGCACAGGGTGTTGGTGCTCCTAAGGGCTTAGGCTTGTTGTTAGATAATAAGGGTGACGATAGATATATTTCGGCTTTCAAAATTCCGAACGGTTATGGCAATATCGATAGCTGGGATGGTTGGAGTCAGGGCTTGGGAATTGGTTTTCGAATGCTCGCAGCTGGTGGAATAGGAATTCTGTGCGATAGATCAGGGAACGATTATTACGAAGCGGGAAATTTCTCGCAAGCCTGCGGATATTTCTTCGGAATGGGAATTTTCGACGATGGTTCTGGTGATGATATTGTAATCGGCAATCGATATACACAAGGAGGTGGTGCTCATCAGGCAGTGGCTGTTTTCGTCGATCATACAGGCAACGATACCTACTTAGGTCGCGAAGCTATAAATCAAGGTGGTGCATGGGATATAGTATCCGCATGGTTCGTCGACTATTCAGGGAACGACAGCTATACAGGAGTGACATATTCACAGGGCGGTGCTGCCCAGAACGGATTCGCGGTTTTCATCGATTATGATGGCATCGATAAATATAAATCCGGGAATTGCTCAAATGGCGGTGGAGGTGCAAACAACTATCATCCCGACTACGATGCTAAGAGCCTTGGCGTAAGCATAGACCTCGGTGGTGATGAGGACGATTACTCCGGGACCAAGGATGAACGGATCAATAATAAACTAATCGTACCGGAATACGAGGAAGAAATAAACGGGAACGGCGTTTTCTGGGATAGGTAAATTAATCGATTAATCACTTTATTCAGTGCATTCGATGCTATCAAATATGCTGCTTCAAGATCATTGTATTCAAGCTTAATTTATATAAATATGCTCTTAAAAAAGCATTTTAATCACAATAGGTTCCGTTTTATCTCGTAAATCCATAAGAACTGAATCGAGAGTTAAATCATAGCGAACTTTTCCGCTTCCAAGATAAAATCCTCGAAAATCTCCATCAACTTTTTTCAGTATATATTTCGGTTTTTCCCCTTTTTCTTTGCTTATCAAATCCTCAGCCTTATTCAGAAATTTTTCCTCTAGAACATCTGAATCGAGAGAAAGTAAAATATTTCCGCTTTCCAAAGGAACTTCCGCTAACAAATTGGCAAATAAATCCGCATATTTATCATCGGATAAATTCTCGATATAATTGTGAACTTTGACATATAATTGTGATAACATCTCCTGTTTAGCTTTCAAGATCCTTTGATTCGCAACAGACCGAGCGTGATTAATAGTTCGCTCCTCAGACTTATCTCGCTCGATTTTAACTGCTTCTGAGTTCTTTTTCATCTCTCTTTTGCGAAAGTCTTTAAAATCCTGCCGTATTTTCTCCGCTCGATCTTTATAGCTTTTCATAATGTGCTCTGCGGAAGCCTCAGCATCCTGTTTAATACGGGTTATAATTCCCTCGATACTCATTTTGCTCCATTTTTTATATAGATATTGTAAACAAAGAAGATCTAATATTTCTATTGTTTAAGCAATTCTCGCAGTCATAAGAATACTTGCCAAAAGCCCTAAAAGAGCATAGAACTCTACGAGAACACCCATAACAAGAGCCTTCCCGAACTGCGATGGATCCTTGGTTACGAGACCTATTCCACCTGCACAGACCTTTCCCTGCCATATCGCAGATACCAATCCTGCAAATCCTATTGGAAGTCCGGAGAAAAACAGCTGCCATCCGGTCTCGAGTGACATTCCGGGAGTAATTTTCCCCATAATAACAACAGCTATAACAATGCCATAGATTCCTTGCGTTCCAGCCATAGCAGCCAGAGGAAGGAATCTCCCGAAAAGTTCGGGTCTTTCCTGCATTGCACCCATCGACATTCCTCCAGAAATACCGATACCAATAGACGATCCAATACCCGCGAGAACAGCGGCGATCCCAGCGCCAAATAACGTTAAAGATATAGGACCCCAGGAGAACCAGCTTTTGCTATCAGTCTGCTTGGCTGAACCTAGTTGTGCCCATAGTCCTGCTGCGATTAATAATATTGCTAAAACAATAATCAGTCTTGTTATCCGCATATAATGTCCCCCTTAAGCCTTTTATTTAAAACTTTTATTTCATTAATAGATTGAATATTTCAATGAATAATAATTACAATATAATTCTATAACACATTAAGTCTCTTGTATTTGCGCCGGAAAGGCTCGAAAAATTTTCCTTCAGATTCATAGAACTTGCTAAAAAACTCAACAAACTGCAATCGTGCAGGATGAACGAACGAACCTAACGAGGAAAACACTGCATAGAAAACATGCCCAGCAATGAGAATAAATATACCAATGATAAGCAGAAAACCATTCATTTTAATCGTCATTTCAGTTATAACACCAGCTACGATGGACGTAGATAACCCAAGCGCCGTAATTCTCACGTATGAAAGAATATCCGAGAATACACCAATAATTCCATATAATCCATCGAAAGCAAGTGCTGATCCCATAGATTGTCCTATAGAAAATCCAGCCAAAGGTCCCAAAATACCGTGTCCAGTTACTATTCCTATGGCTCCAACTAGCAACATGTTAGTTCCTATTTCACCAAATGTTGGGAGCTTTTCGGGTATAACAAAATTCATCAGGAACAGTCCGATACCAATAGTTGTAGCCATCCATGCTATATTAACCCAAACATCATGAATTTTTTTAAGCAATTTTTTGTCTTCTCTAAGATGAACATACATCGTCAAAAGAAAACCTATCGAAATCTGTATCGACCCGAATGCAAGAGATATAGCAAAGAATGTCATTATATCCTTTAGCGGATCGAAAAGCTTTAGCTTAAGAGCTATCGCAGCTAATCCTGTAGCTTCCGATGCCTCTGGAAGTGCAATGCCAAAATAACTTCCCGAAATAATTCCAGCGAGAATTGTCATCAGTCCCATATACAGAATCAACCTAAGAAATTTCTGAGTTCCGGGTTGCCTGAATTTATACAAACCAACAGATGCAATTAACGTTAAGATTAAGCCATAACCAGCATCGGTGAGACACAAAGCGAAAAATATAGCAAAAAACGGAGCTATAAAAGGAGTAGGATCAACCATTCCCTTTCCCGGTCTGCCGTAAAGATCGGTTATAACTTCGAATGATTCGATAAAAAACGGATTTTTCAAAGCAACAGGAGGTTCATCTTCAGGCAAAACAGGTATAGATATTAGTTCAACTGTATCGAACGCAGCTTCGATCTTTCGTTTGAGTTTTTCCGAATTTTTCATAGGAACCCAGCCCTGCATTGTAAAGGTGCTTGCAGTGGATGAGGCTGTTGAAAGAGCTTTGTGTTGCTCGATTGTTTGTTCCAACTGATCGCCAGCAGCCCATAACGGAACTATTTTTGGGGTAAATTTGCTAACCTCGGTTTTAATATTCGCGAGTTCTCTTTTCGCTCTTTCAATTTCCGCATTTAACTTTCTAATTTCCTTAGATGGAGAATCTATGTATTTCTTCGGGTCCCATAGAATAAATTCGTTATTTGCAAGTATCTGCTCAATATGCTGCGAAACAGATTTGTGATAATAAACTATAATATTAAGACCATCATGGCTTCTTCTAATAACTCGTAAGTGAAAAAGCTCCTCATCCTTAACATGTTCCTCGAAAATCGGTGATTTAGCAATGGGAATTAATCCAGCTTTGATTTTAATAAATTGTGTGTCCTTAATTAATTCCAACGGATAAATCCAATTCACCCATGGAGTTAGAGTATGTATTCTGCTTTGCGAATGGCTAATAGTACTCGAGAGATTTTCACGGTTTTTTCGCAGATTTTCTGTTTTGTCAAGGATAGTATCAAGATCGATATTTTCTAGTATCCCATGGACCTGATGAGGTGACAGAGTTGTTTTTTTGGCTTTATGTTCAGATATTTCTATTATAAAATTAACTGCATTATCGATGCGGCGAAGTCTATCCTCGAGTTCCGCAATTTCCTGCTGAGGTGGATTAATAGGCTCGATATGTACTGCACCCTCCATTTGAAGCGCCGAGAGTATCAATTGCCAATCTTCGGAATATCCCACAATGCCGATTTTTTGCATTGGAACCACAGCCATATCATAACCCCGAAATAATTTTTGAAACTAATTCATCGGTCATAGAATTAAATTTGCTCCACAGTTTATTAATTTTTTTCTCAGCTTCTGAGTCAATCTCTTTTATCTCATTTTCAGACTCCGATTTGCCCATTTCAACAGCTTCAACAAGCGATTCCTCGAGCTGGTCTTCTAATTCCTTGTATTTATCATCAATTTCTTGTTTAACCTCGACAATAAGTTTTTTGCCGTCTAATTCCGCCTTTTCGACAATTTTTGCAGCTTCCGATTCTGCAGATTTTATTTTCTCTAATGTCTTCTCCATTACCAATCCTACTTTAATAAATTATTCACATATTTAGACTTTTTATTGCAAACACACAATCACGATGATAATTCAGTTTGTATCAATTATTGAGAGAAATTTCACATAATAAGACAATCAATAAACTATCTATAATAGAAAACGAAACATTAAATCCAGTGTAACTTCCAGAGCAATTCGTGTTCGTTTGTACATAAGGAGTTGTCATTATTTGTGATGCCCCATATCAGAGCTGCCATTGAAATATGCGCCTTCCTCGATAACGAGTATATCCGTAGTGATTTTACCCTCGATCTTAGCGCTCGATGCAAGAAAAGTACGCCCTGGGGAAACCAAGTCTCCATTAACTGCACCAGCAATATGAGAAGTTTTGCAAGTAATATTTGGAGAGTTTAAGACGCCTTTTTTGCCTACTGTAAGATGCCCGGTTGTGTTAAGATTACCGTCAAGCTTGCCATCGACACGAACACTGCCCTGAACAAACAATTCACCCTTAAAGTTCGAGCCCTCACCCAATATTGTATCCAATACATCGTCAGCCTGTGAATTCTTTTTGCCTCCCAAAATTCTCATTCCTTTCTCTTGGTTATTAGTTAGAATTTGAAATTTAAAGAAAAAAGTTTTTCAGCAAAGTGGTTTTTTTGATTAGGTAGAATAGGCTAAGTTTAAACGATCACATCAACGGTTGTGTTCACATTAATGAACTGCATGTATATCTTGTAAGTCACTTTGTTTGAGGATAATAGATATAGTAATTATCGATAATAATAAATGGTGAAGTTTATAATTATAAAATAATTCATAATTATGTATTTCTTTCTTGACATCCTCAAATCCCAAATTTATATTAAATTAGTCCGAAAAACGATATTAAACCTTAATAAGGTATTATGAATAAATTTGCTGAAAGATTGAAGGACAGAATGATTGAAATGGGAATTTCAACACAACTGGAGCTTGCTGATCTCACAGGAATCAGCAAAGCCGCAATACATAACTATATAACCGGGAGAGCTCAGCCCGGCTCGAGGCAACTGGCGAAACTGGCAGAAGCATTGGTTACAAGCACCGATTATTTGCTCAGTTTCACAAATGTCCCGACACCGTCGAAATTAAGAAATGAATCTAATGCCAAATTTTCGGAAGTATCGGGATTATTCAAAACGGCAATCACTATGGTTCCAGTATTGGGGTGGGCATCTGCAGGAAGAGGAGAGTGGACTGAGGATGAAATTACTGAATATATCCCTGTCCAACATGTCGACGGTCTTCCCAGAGATTTGGTTTGGGCAACAAAGGTTATCGGCGACAGTATGTCACCTACAATAATTCCGGGAGATATTGTCGTTATTTATAAAGATCCAGCAAGTGTAGCGAATAACGATATTGTGTTAGCTATTCTCGAGGAATCTCTGTCTTTCCTGAAAAGGATTCGATTTCAGGATGGTGGTAGACAAATAATTCTATATAGCGATAACAATCGATATCCACCGATAGTTCACTTTAGAGATGATGTAAGAATTATTGGAAAGGTTATAAGTCTTTATAGAACACCAAAATAACGAAAATTAAAAAATATGTTCTGAATGAAGTTTAATTTTTTTAATTTTTTGTTTACAGAAAATTATTTTGAATGGGATGGAAAAGTCAAAGGTATAATAAACGAGATAAACTGATAATAAACGCGATACAGTGAAATAATCGCACTTGAACAAACAAACAATTAAAGGAAGGAGCAATGACAAAGAAAAAAACTCATAAAGGCGACGACCTTACCAAAAAGAAGCAAGATGCAAAACGGAAAGGTTCGAAGTATGAGAAATGGGACAAAGGACCCAAGAAGAAAAAGAAGAAATAGTTATTTAGGACTGTGAAAAAAAAACCTAGATTTTTGGCGAAATTCACTTTTATAAACTCCCAATCATGTGAAAGCCAAAACCCCCAAACCCCCTTCACCTTGCAAGAGATTGAAGGGGGTGGCTTTTGTCTTCGATCAAAGTTAGTAACTGCTGAATATTGGAGCGTGTATTTATGGAAATTTTTTGTTGCGGACATCCTCGGCAAATTGCGATGCAGCCTTAATTATCTCGCTTTTCAAGTCGGTATATTTTCGTGCAAATGGTGGCATGAACTTATCATAAAGTCCGAGTATATCGTTCAGCACAAGAATCTGACCATCACAATGGGGACCTGAACCTATACCTATTGTAGGGATTTTCATAGCTTCGGTAATTCGAGCTGCGGTTTCAGAATAGGTTTTTTCTATAACTAACGCAAAAACTCCAACATCCTGAAGCATTAGTGCATCCTCGATGAGTCTTTCCGCTTCGGCTTCGCTTTTACCCTGAGTTCTATATCCACCAAGCTCATTTACCGATTGCGGAAGCATTCCTATGTGTCCCAGAACCGGTATTCCCGATTCTATCATCGCCTTAGCGACATTAGCGAAATTCTTTCCACCCTCGATTTTAACCGCCTGAGCCCCAACCTGAAGAAATTTTCCAGCGTTTATTACAGCGTCATTAATGCTGCCCTGATAAGATAAAAACGGCATATCCGCAGAAACAAAAGCATGCTTAACCGCTCGTGCCACTGCTTCAGTGTGATACAGCATTTTCTGCATCGTAGCGCTCAATGTAGTTTCTGAGCCATAAAGCACCATCTCCACTGAATCTCCTACCAATATTAAATCGACGCCTGCTTCGTCAAGATATTTAGCGGTGAAGTAATCGTATGCCGTAAGAGAAACAATGGGCACATGTTGCTTTTTTAAATCTGTAAACGAAAATATTGTCAGCTTTCGCTTTTCTGTCATAATATTGTCCTCATATGAAATAACTTATTTATCACTTTCCTATGTATAAATTACTATAGTGATCAAATTTTCAACTATCTATTCAAAAACAACTTAATTCTTTGCAAGTGCAACAGCTTTTTTAACCACATCATCCATCGAGGAGAAAACATGAATTTTCGCCTTCCGAAGAATTTCACGACCCTTATCCTCATTTGTGCCAGTTAATCGTGCAATAATTGGAATAGTTGGCTTAAATTCCTCGATAGCCTCAACCAAACCGTTAGCGATATCGTCACATCGAGTTATTCCTCCGAAGATATTAAACAATATAACCTTAACTTTTGGATCGCGTGTTATTATTTTCAATGCGGAGATAACTTTCTTAGGGTTAGATGAGCCACCTACATCGAGGAAATTGGACGGTTCGTCACCATAGTGTTTAACTAGATCCATAGTTGCCATTGCCAGACCAGCACCATTGACAACGCAACCTATATTGCCAGTTAGCTTCACAAATGACAATCCAGCGGATTTAGCCTCGAGTTCCTCAGGAGTACTTTCGTCGGGATCGCGCCAGCTCTCAAGTTCAGGATGTTTCATTAGTCCGTTGTCATCCAGAACTATCTTAGCATCGACACAAATAAGTTGTCCCTGTGGTGTTAACACCATAGGATTTATTTCAGCCAAACTTGCATTAACTGATATAAATGTATTATAAAGCTTTAGAAGCATGTCGATTCCCTGCTTTATAACATCGGGATCGTCGTATATCTTCTCCATAAGATACCTTGCTGCATACGGTCTTAAACCTAAGAACGGATCGGTGTATACCTTGAAAATTTTCTCTGGAGTATTTCGAGCAACCTGCTCGATATCCACACCACCCTCAGAGGAAGCCATAATTACTACTTTTTTGGTCTTTCTATCCAGGATTACACCGAAATATGCTTCATGTTTTATGTCTACAGCTTTTGTTACCAGAACTTTTTTAACTTTTAATCCTTTAATATCCATACCAAGTATCTTCTGGGCAATTTCCCTCGCTTCCTGAGGTGACTTTGCCAATTTAACACCACCAGCTTTACCGCGACCTCCCACCAGCACTTGAGCCTTCACTACAGTCTTTCCGTTATATTCACGTGCTATATCGAAAACTTCGTCTGGCGTTTCGGCGACTTTACCCTCTTGTACGTTGCAACCGTTTCTTCTGAAAAGCTCCTTTGCTCGATACTCTTGCAGTTTCATACATGCTCCTTATCTTATTGCATATCTTACAGATGCAATTTAATCATCTTGCTTCAATTTAAAAATCAAATTCATATTTAATCTTCATAAAGACAGTGCAATCAAATTGTGAAAATATAGAATAAGGAAACCTTCTATCAATATTCTTCCAATCTTTTTTTTTATGAAGGCGATCCAAAAGAATCTGCTCTACTTTGGAACTAATATTTTTTAAGAATAATATTTGAACAACAAAACTCCAAAAAAACAGTACTTTCCTTTTCCTAAAAACAGTTTTACAAAACATTTTTTAAATAGTATATTCTGCAATTGGGAAAAATATATGTTGGAGGTATGTGGTGAAGGGAAGTTTTTTTTCATTAACATTTCTTTTAATTGTTCTTTTATTTTCACCATTGCGGTGCTCACCACTGTGGATACACCTGACATTGCCTCGCTCACCTGAGGATTTCGCTTTAGCAGGTGCGATTCCAATGGCATGGTCAAATCCCGCAGTAGTTAACGATAAAGTTTTCCAGGTTTCCACCGGTTATTCAATACGATTTGGAGATGAGAGCGAGAATTACGCTTTTGTTTCCTATAAATGGAGGGACAATATCGGTGTTTTTGGTCGAGCTAATTTTAACACAGTATCCGATCTTGAAGCACGAATATATCCAACCGAATTGCCAGATTATTATTTCTCAGCGCAGAGATCGGACTTCATGGTAGGCGCTTCATATCACATCAGTGAATTTATTTGGGTTGGTGCATCTACAAAGTATGTTTACGAATCATTAGAATTTGAAAAGGTTGAAGGTTATGCATTTTCACTGGGAGCTACCGTTCAGAAGGGAAAATTTAACTATGCAGCCTCCATAGATAACATAGGTAAATCACAGAAATATATTGAATTTCTGTATCCCATGCCCACTGTTTTAAGATTTTGGGTAGGCTATGAAAGTGATTTCTATAGAATAGGCGTTTCGTATTCAAATTTCTCAGATTTGCCCGATTATGCATCAGTAGGACTGACTGCAACACCAGTGCAATGGATTTCGCTTCACGCAGGTTATGTCATTCATCACGACACAAGATCGTTTTCCTTTGGTACTTCGATAAAATGGACACGATTGGCTGTAGATTATTCCATTGCCGCCTTTGGGGAGCTCGGATATGCACATAATTTCGGCATAAGCTACTGCTACATTCAACCTGATTAATTTAAGCAGTGCTTTATCAATAGACAAATATATATTTAAATCATGATGAATATGATGAGAATATGGCAATTCCACTCGATTATTACACTGATATTAGGCGTAATTTGTTTTTCAAACGCACAGACAAAAGAATATATATGGTTTATTCCAGATCATGATGTAATAACTTCTTCATTTGGAGAGTTTCGAGTGGGGCACTATCATGCAGGGATCGATATCCGCGCAAATTCAGGCACTCCCATTGTAGCTCCTGCAAATGGCTGGATCAGACGAGTTACTGTTACTCCCTGGGGCTACGGAAAAGTTCTGTATTTCTCGTTCGAGGATACTTTTACCGCTGTCTATGCGCATCTATCCTCTTTTGCCGAACCTATGCTTTCAAGAGTTATTAACACCCAATACAGTCGAAAATCGTTTTGTACCGATATATGGTTCAGTAAATTCGAGTTATTCTTCCATGCGGGAGAAACCTTGGGATACACAGGCGGAACAGGTGCTGGTTCCCCACATTTGCATTTCGAGGTTCGTAAAAACGATAGTATGATTATTAATCCAGTATTTATTGGCATTACTACCCCGGATAATTTGCCACCAAAAATTTCGGCTGTTTCTATTAATCCATTGGATTGCATTACATGGATCGAGGAAGGTTTGCTACCTTTTCAAATATCGAATGGTAGTAAATTCTGGGACACCGATAAAGCAGTGAGATTCTGGGGAAAGATAGGATTAGCGGTTTCGACTTATGACTTAGCCGTCGAAAGCAGTCAAAACAGACTGGGTCCGTTTAAGCTATCACTCATGTTAAACGACTCGATGATCTTTTCTTGCGAATACGATTCATTCCTGATGTCGCAAACGAGAACAATTGGATTCATGTACGATTCCGAGCATGAGGAGTTGTTCAACAAGAGATTTCATCGGTTATATTGCTTGGGTGAGACAGACAACATGCTGCTTGCAAATCTTCCTGTTAATGCCGGCATTATCGATGCATCGAAACTTCAGTCGGAGAGAATTTACAATTTATCAGTTGTAATCGAAGATTTAATGGGGCACATTGACAGATGTATAATTAAAATCATACCAACAAAACCTAAGCAAATCTCCTTAAAGTATGAGCCAATGAGAAACGGAAAATACAAAATAATTGCCGAAAATGATTCAAATAATGCTATACTTCACTATATCACCCCAGCAGGAAGCATATATTCGGAGAAAATTCTAACGAAAAGAACATATGAAAATCGTGAAGGTGGTTATTATTACCTATCCGGGTCTGATAGTGTACAATTCGAAACAAATTTCTTAGGAATAAACGGCTCACTTTCCCCAGTGCTAATTGCATGTTCACTTTTCACAGTAGCTGGACAATTCCACTACATTGCTGAATTCGATATTCCACCGCAGACAACGCCAAAATTTGAGGTAGGAAATATCCCTGCAATCTGCCAGATGATTCAACCGACTCGATGGCTAATCAGACAGATTTCAGACCCCGATCGAACACTTGTACCTATTATTCGCGCCAAAATCGACAACTTCTATACTACCAAGGTCTGCCGATATTCCCCTGAGATGTATCTCGTTCGTCCGAAAAGGAAATTTTCCAAAACTTTGAATTCTGAGAATTGGGCAGCTACAATCGATGTTCCCGAGAATGCTGTTATAGCTCCATCTCCAATGATTGTATTTTTAGAACCGAGTATTTCCGATGCTTTTGTCAGCGATTTTTTTCATTTCGATCCACACACAACTTATTATTATAAGAGAGGTACATTGACTTTTGAGCCACGTGCTGGAAATACAATAGATGAGGATGAACTGAGGAAAATCTGTGTGGCGAGGCTATGGCTCGGAAAAATTTACCGACAATCCTCTCGAAGAAGTGGAAGAACTATTACATGTGCAATTTCAGCACCGGGAACTTTTATACTACTTGTTGACAATGAACCGCCGGTCATTACATTGAAGTCTCGTGCTGAGATTAGCTTTTATGTTTCTGACAACTTTTCCGGATTCGGCAAGGGCAATCTGCCGGAAATTTATATCGACGATTTATGGGAATTGGCAGAATATGACGCTGACAATGTTGTTCTAATTGCAACACCGCGAGAGCCCTTATCGAGCGGAGAACATAATGTGAGAGTATTAGCTATCGACCGTGCGGGAAATGTCTCGGAGAAGGAATTCACTATTAATGTGAGGTAGGAATGAGATATTTTGTATTAATAATTCTAATTTTCAACATCTCGTGGGGCATCGAGAAGCACTGGGTTTTCTTTAACGATAAAGGCTTTAATTCCCATAAGGATTCTATTGCTGCATTAGAAATCGCGAAGAATTCTCTATCTCCGAGAGCTTTTCAGAGGAGACTAAAAATTCTTCCTGTAGAACATATCGTCGGATTCCAGGACATCCCTATTTGCCAATCTTATCTTCGTGAACTCGAGGAACTTGGTGTAGAGATTGTCCACAAAAGCAAATGGCTTAACGCAGTTTCTGTAAGGGCTGATAAACTCACTCTCCAAACCGTTAAGGAGTTTCAATTTGTTAAAAGCGTAATTCCTGCGGCTGTGAGTTCAAGATCGGAACCGGATACCACCGATTACAGGGAAGCAGGTGATCAATTGAGAATGCTTAATGTTGAATATCTTCACAAAGTTAGAGTTGCAGGAAAGGACGTCCTTATCTTGATAAATGATACTGGATTTAATCCTTTCCACGTGGCTTTGAGAAACGCAGACCTTATTGCGCAATGGGATTTTGTCGATGACGATTCATTTGTGTATTATAGAACTGGTGATTTAACTAGTCCGTCGATAGCAAGGCATGGGTCATTTTGTTGGTCACTTGTAGGAGGATACGAAGAAAACAGATTTTGTGGAGTCGCGCCTGATGCAAGTTTCCTTCTCGCTCGAACCGAGGATATTTCAAGCGAAACACCTATCGAAGAGGACAACTGGATTGCTGCAATAGAATGGGCAGATTCCTTTGGCGTTGATATTATGACATCCTCACTTGCGTATAGACTTTGGTATGTTCCATCCTCATATAACGGAGACCGAGCACTAATAAGCATCGCCGCTGATCATGCAGCCAATATAGGCATTACAGTATTCAACTCCGCAGGAAATTCCGGACCAGGGTATAGAACAATCTCAGCACCGGGAGATGCTGATAGCATTATCACAGTAGGAGCGTGCGACTATACAGGCGCTGTAACGAATTTTTCTTCAAGAGGTCCCACCGCAGACGATAGAATTAAGCCTGAAATTCTTGCACCGGGAAGTTACATATACGGCGTTAATGGTCTTTCAAATAGCGAATATACACGGTCAAGTGGTACTTCTATGTCATGCCCACTTGCAGCTGGAGTCGGTGTATTACTTCAAAGTCTACGACCGTCATTGTTACCTCTGGAGATACGAGAAGCCCTGACAATGACAGGACGACATGCAATCCGACCGAGCAACAGACACGGTTGGGGCTTGATCGACGCTCGAAGTGCTGCGGCATATCCAATCCGCGACACTTCTTTCGTTATCTTAACTCGTGGATGGAATCTTTTTGCTTTACCAGTTGACAAAGTGACACCCACAAGGCAAATTCCAACATTATTTCCGATATACTGGTACAACAGAACCACATATGTAGGTGTCGATTCGCTTTATCCCGGTTATGGGTATTGGGTATATTCGACAACCGACACAATTTTTGAAGTAATCGGTTCAAGGATAGATTCTCTTAGTATAAACCTGCAGAGAGGATGGAATCTTATTGGCGGATTATCAAGAAAAACATTTCGATGGGACTTTCCCTTTACATATGATATTTTTCCATTTATTTATAACTATGAAAAGGGGCTCTTTAATGTTACGACAATAATACCGCCTTCTTGCGGTGTATGGTTATTTTCACTTAAAGACACAGTATTAACACTAACTCATTGAGGAGAATTTGATGAAAAGAACTTCCATAAACCAACAGGACTCTGAATACAACAAGAATTCGCAGTTTGGTGCTGAATTGATGAGAACCGCAACTGTCATATTGCTATTTCTGGTTGCGTTTTCTGGCACATCCTGTGCTAAGTCACCCACCATATCGGTTCACCCTAGATCTTTTAATTTGGGAACCGTTCGTGTAGGTGAGATTATCGAACTTACAACATGGGTCAAGAACACTGGTGATAAGGATTTAATTGCAACTACAAGATCTATGTGTGACTGTATCTTGTTTTTCACTGATCTTCCAGACACAATATATCCTGGGGATAGTGCAATAATTTTCTTCGGCTATTATGTGCCCGATACGAGTGATACGAATGAGAAAAGCATTGTAATATCCTCCAACGACAAAAAGAACAAAATAATCCGTGTTAAAATTAATTCTATTATAAAAAAGTCAAAGCTAACGAAAGCTGACTCAACAATTGTATTACTCCCATGGCAATCGAACAATCCAGAAATATCTGCAGAAAATAATAGAGTGTTAAATGAACTTCTACCGTCTTTAGCTAAGGAATTCAATTTTAAACCTATGCCGTTTGAAATTCTAACCGACAAACTTTTTAACGATCCTTTGCAACGAACTCGACCACCCGAAGAACTTATGCGCAAATGGGCACTTCTCGAGGGTATACGATGGATTCTGGCATACCAGATTCGAATATTACAAGATGGGAACGCGAGGACAGATTTCTTGCTTATCGACGGTCGATCTGAGTATCCTATTGTAAAATATGTTGTTTCACCAGTTGATGATTTATATGATTCGCTATACTCAACTTTAGAAAGAATTTATTCTAACTACAAAGGAGCAACGTATCAAGCGTTTATGTATGGGATTCAAACCAAATGGCAGAGACAGAGAAAAAAAATATTAGGACTTCCACTTCCGAAGCTCAAACTCTTTGATATTCATACCAAGAAAGAGATTAACTTACGCTCAGAAAAAGGCAAAGTTCTGTTAATTCATTTATTCGGTCTCGATTGTGAGCACTGTGATGAGGAACTTGAATGGATGAATTCTTTTGCACAAAGAGTACCCGAAGAGCTTAAGGTATTGGGAATTTCTGTCGATATAGGCATGGAGGAAGATGTAAAAGAATTCGTTAAGGATAAGAACTTGACATATAATATATTAATACCATCTTCGGACGAAAGCATAAGACTTGACATGCTGTATGGCGGTATTACACCGCAGACGCTTATCGTCGATCGGGAAGGTGTGGTTAGGGAATTCCTTGTGGGATTTAACCAAAACATTATTAAACAATTAGAGATACAACTTAATAGAGCATTAGCCGAATAGCTCAGAAATAAAACCATTTTAAGGGGGGTCGAAATGCAAAGCTTTGCATGGATTATTGGTGCGATAATTTTAATATTGATCCTAAGCGCTATTAGAGTGCTTAAGGAGTATGAGCGAGGAGTTATTTTCAGGTTAGGGAGAATCGCCGGTTCGAGAGGACCGGGATTAATTGTCATTATTCCCATTATTGACAAAATGATTAGAGTTACCCTAAGAACTGTCGTTTTGGATGTTCCTCCTCAGGATGTTATAACAAAGGATAATGTGTCTGTTGAAGTCAATGCTGTCGTGTATTTCAGAGTTATAGATCCTATCAAGGCTATTGTAGAAATAGAGAACTATTTATATGCGACCAGCCAGCTTGCACAGACCACTCTCAGATCAGTTCTCGGTGAGGCTGAACTCGATGATCTGCTCTCGAATCGAGAGGTTATAAATCAGAAATTGCAGGACATTATCGATCGCGAAACCGACCCATGGGGCATAAAGGTATCTATGGTTGAGGTTAAGCACGTGGATCTACCGGATGAGATGCGTCGTGCAATGGCAGCTCAGGCAGAAGCAGAACGAGAAAGAAGAGCCAAAGTCATCTCTGCCTTGGGAGAATTTCAGGCAGCAGCGAAACTTGCTGAAGCTGCGGAAATTATGTCTAAACAACCAGCTGCTTTACAGCTTCGATACTTACAAACGCTTAATGTAATAGCTGCCGAGAACAACTCAACAACTGTTTTCCCAATACCAATGGAGATGTTTAAACCGTTCTTCGAGAAGATATTGAAGTAATTCACAATCAGGATTCTCTCCGCCCGTTGTTGTCCAGAGGTTGCAGGATATTTATTAGTTTCCTGCAACCTATTTTTTTTTCGGACCTCACCTGTTTTTGACTACTATCGAGTTTTTTTCATTATTCCATCACCCGACTCCGACTAACGTCGGAGTCACCCTCTCCCTAAGGAGAGGGTAAAGAAAAGAGAGCATCATAGGTTTCCCTTTCGTATTGGGAAGAAAGGAGTTGCAAGGATATATGAGATAAATTTCTAAATCATTTTTCCCATATCCGCTACTAACTCAGGATAAAGCGGAAACCCTTCACAAAGCTCGAGAACACTATTCTTAACATTTGCTATAACAGCCTCGTCCTCGATGCTAATTAAAATTTTATGGATTAACTGCGCAATCTCACGCATTTGCTCCTCTTTCATACCACGTGTTGTTACAGCAGGCGTTCCAATCCTCAGACCACTTGTAATAAATGGTTTCTGCGGATCGAACGGAATTGTATTGCGATTAACTGTTATTTCAGCTCTGCCTAATGCCTCCTCCGCAGCCTTGCCTGTTATATCCAACGCCCTGAGGTCGAGAAGCATAAGATGATTGTCGGTTCCACCAGATACGATTCTAATCCCAGTCCTTCCAAACTCATCTGCCATTGCAGAGGCATTGGCAACGGTTTGCTTTTGGTATTCTTTGAATTCGACAGTCATAGCCTCCTTAAATGCAATAGCTTTTGCTGCAATAACATGCATAAGCGGACCACCCTGCATGCCTGGCATGACTATTTTGTCCAACGCTTTCCTGTGTTCCTCCTTGCACAAAACAAATCCTGCTCGAGGTCCACGAAGAGTTTTGTGTGTCGTCGATGTAACGAAATCGCATTTCGGAACAGGGCTTGGATGAATACCAGCTGCAACCAGTCCAGCAAAATGAGCCATATCCGCCACCAAAACTGCGCCAATCTCATCTGCTATTTCACGGAACTTATCGAAATCCCAGAAACGAGGATATGCCGACGCACCAGTCATGATAAGTTTCGGCTTATGTTCAATTGCAAGTTTTCTAATTTCATCGTAATTAAGCATTTCGGTTTCTTTGTCAACACCATAATGCACCACATTATACAAAAAACCCGAGAAATTTACCGGATGGCCATGTGTCAGGTGTCCGCCGTGAGTGAGCTTGAGTCCCATAATAGTATCTCCGGGCTTAAGACAAGTAAAATATACAGCCATATTCGCCTGGGAACCGCTGTGTGGCTGGACATTAGCATGCTCAGCACCGAATAATTCCTTTGCTCGTTTCCTTGCAAGAGATTCTCCTATGTCTACAAACTCACAGCCCCCATAGTAACGTCTCCCAGGATAACCCTCAGCATATTTGTTTGTCATTATGAGACCTGTAGCAGCCATAACAGCATACGATGTATAGTTTTCCGAGGCTATAAGTTCCAGCCCGTCGGTTTGACGTTTTAGCTCTTTCCATGTAGCCTCAAAAATTTCTGGATCGGTTTCTTTCAGATACTCCAAGAACATTTTTACCTCCATAAGTTTTTATAATCTAACTAATTAATTTTCAATTGAATCGATCATTCTCACTCGTCTTTTGTGACGTTGACCGGCTGGCATATCACCGTCGAACGGAGTTGAAATAAATTTTCTTACAATTTCCAGCACAATATCCGGTGCAATCATGCGCCCACCAAAGCATAGAACATTAGCATTGTTATGCCGTCGAGACAATTCAGCATATCGTGTATTCGAACAAAGTGCTGCTCGAACTCCTTTTATCTTGTTGGCAGACATAGTCATACCAAGACCTGTACCGCAAATCAATATCCCATAATCAAACTCTTCATCCGCAATCCGTTTTGCTACTTTTAATGCATACACCGGATAATCATGTGGTGTAGGATAATGACAACCGAAATCCTCAACCTGAATGCCCTGTTGTCGAAGTTCATCGCGGATAAATTCCTTAAGCTGGAAACCTGCATGATCATTGCCTATTGCTATTTTCATTATCAGAGCTCCTATTCGACTATTATTTCAAATTAAATCCTGCATACCACGAAATGTCAAGTTTTTTGGTTAAAATAAAAGACGCACTGTATATTATGGAAATCTCTTACATAGAAAAACAAGTATTTAACCAAAATAATTGTAGTTGTCAATACTACGACAAAACCTTAAGCCAGTAATCCAATATATCCCTCAGCGATTTAGATAATGGAATTTCTGGTTCCCAGCCAAGTGTATTGGTAATCTTTTCGTGACTGCCGTAAACCATAGGCGTATCAATTGGACGTAATCTTGAAGTATCGATTTCAATTTTTATGTTAGTATTTGCATATTCTATGAGTGTATCGAGAATTGAGCCTATTCGAACTGGCGTACCGCTGCATATATTAAAAATAAAAGGTTTCTTGGCTTCAACAATTAGCTTGTATGCTCGGACTACATCTCGAACATCCGAGAAATCCCTATAAGCCGAGAGATTGCCCACACTAACTATCGGTGCGTGTTTATTCAACATTATCTGTGCGAGCTGTTTTGCGAATGCGGAAGTAACGAAAACCTCTCCTTGTCTCGGACCTATATGGTTGAAAGAACGTGCTATTGTAACATTTAATTTCCATGATTTTTGATATTGCTGAGCTGCCAGATCTGTTGCGGCTTTTGTGGTTGCATACATATTATTCGGACGAAAGTGTGAGTTTTCTGTTAGTGGAAGTTCGTCATCGGATAACGGAGAACCGTATATCTCTCCAGTCGATATTATTAGAGCGAACGTATCTGGCGAATAATTCCTAATCCACTCCAAAAGATTCAATGTACCCCATAGGTTGACCTTCCAGGTTAAACTTGGGTTACTGTGCGCATAAGGGACAAAAGATATCGCAGCAAGATGAATTACAGCATCAGGTTTTGAGCGATTCAAGGCTTCATAAAAGGATTCCCTATTCGAAACATCACCACGAATGAGTTCTATATCAGTTCTTCGAACTTTCTTGGGAACATCCTCGAGAAAATGATATCCTGATACTTCATGATCGTTTTTTAGCAATTCATCCAAAAGATAACTGCCAACGAAACCCTCGATGCCCGTAATAAATATTTTCATATCTATCGGAAACCTCCCAAATCTTGAAAATCTGCGGGAAATCTATTGCTATTACTTCTTTAGAAGTCTCTCGATGCAGTTCATATCCGAATCTACCATCATACAAACCAACTGCTCGAACTTCACTTTAGGAGACCAATTAAGCTTTTTCAGGGATTTTTTAGGATCTGCGAGGAGTTGATGAACTTCAGCTGGTCTGAAATATTTTCGATCCACAATTACCAATACATCACCGGTTTTCCTGTCTAAGCCTTTTTCCTCATATCCTTCACCTTCCCATACTATATCATAACCAGCATAATTGAACGCAATCGTAGCGAACTCTCGAACGGAATGCGCTATCCCAGTGCCAACAACGAAATCTTCTGGTTCATCCTGAAGATTAAGCATTCTCCACATCATCTCCACGTAGTCACCAGCAAAACCCCAGTCGCGTTTTGCATCCAGAGTACCAAGCCGTAAAACGTCTTGAAGCCCGTATTTTATTCGAGCAACAGCGTCGGTTATCTTTCGCGTAACGAACTCTTTGCCACGTCGAGGTGATTCATGATTAAATAAAATCCCCGATACAGCAAAAAGCCCATAGCTTTCTCGATAATTCACAGTGATAAAGTGCCCATAAACCTTAGCCACACCGTAAGGACTGCGCGGATAAAATGGCGTATTTTCATTTTGCGGTATCTCACGCACACGACCAAACATCTCCGATGAGGAAGCCTGATAGAATTTCGTTTCAAGTAGGTTATATCGAATAGATTCAAGTAAGCGAGTTACACCTAAACCAGTGGCTTCACCTGTATAGACCGGTTGATCCCACGATGTAGGAACAAAAGATTGCGCAGCCAAATTGTAAACCTCATCAGGTTTGTAATGCCTTATCAATGAGTTCATGGACATTTGGTCGAGCAAATCGGCTTGAACAAGAGTTATTTTGTCCCTAATATGTTCTATTCGCTCGAAATTCTCAGTTGAATTACGACGAACCATTCCATAGACTTTATATCCTTTTTCAAGGAGAAAATCTGCGAGATATGAACCGTCCTGCCCAGTTATACCTGTAATTAACGCTGTCGGATTTTCTTTTCGTGATTTGTTTGTCATTACTCCTCCCGTTTTTTTCAACTCACTATACCGATATGACAATGATTTGTCAAGACAGACTATTGTTGAAATTTAGATAAGAGTGGATTAATTAATATCATTCCTTAGCTAACTAAAACTTTCTCTTTGACACAACTAACATCTTTTATAATTTAACTGCCTATCTTAATAGACCAAACATTTATGATTAATAAAACAGATTTATGCTATTAGGATTTATTTAAAATTTTTATAAATTATTCCTCTCTGCAAAGTGATAAATAGGAGGTGCTATGACAATTATAAATCTTGCAGATGAAACAAAAGCTGCAGAAAATCTTTCACTTGCTGCGGATTCTATAAAAGAGCAGATTGCCAGACGAATAATTGGGCAAGATAAAGTTATCGAGGAGCTTCTAATCGTTCTTCTCGCTGGAGGTCATGTTCTTCTGATAGGCGTTCCCGGACTTGCGAAAACACTTTTGGTCAGCACAATATCCGAGGCTTTGGAGCTTAAATTTTCGAGGATTCAATTCACGCCCGATCTTATGCCGTCGGATATTACTGGGACTGAGGTGCTGGAACAGGATAGAAGCACTGGTGAGAGATTCTTCAGATTCGTTAAAGGACCTATATTTGGCAATATTATATTAGCTGACGAAATAAACCGAACGCCACCAAAAACGCAGGCTGCTCTTCTCCAGGCTATGCAAGAACATGAAGTCTCAACTGGTAATCAGACATTCAAAGTACCTGAACCGTTTTTTGTATTAGCAACTCAGAATCCTATAGAACAGGAAGGCACATATCCTCTTCCCGAAGCTCAGCTCGACCGATTTATGTTCAATGTTAATATCGACTATCCAAAGTTTGACGAAGAGGTTGAAATAGTTAAGAAGACCACTGGGGCTTTTGAACCAAAGGTTGAACCGACATTATCCGCCGACGATATTATTAAACTTCAAAAACTGGTGAGGCGAATACCTGTCTCCGATAGGATCGTAGAATACTGTGTCAGACTCACTAATAGCACACGCCCCGGAAAGAGTAAGTTTGATTTCGTTAAGCGATATTTGCGCTGGGGCGCTGGTCCTCGAGCAAGCCAATATCTTGTGTTAGGCGCAAAAACCAGAGCGGTTCTTCACGGAAATCTCACGCCATCAATCGAGGATGTCCGAGAAGTAGCATTGCCGGTATTTCGTCATAGAATTATTACATCCTTCAATGCTGAAGCAGAGGGTGTAGAAACTGACGATATAACAAAATGGATTCTTGAAAAGATTGAAGAATAGCAATTTTAATATATATCGATGATTATTCGATTTTAGAAGAAATTTGAGGGGATTCCATGAAAGCCATAATACCTGTTGCCGGTGTGGGAGAACGACTTAGACCGTTCACGCACACAACGCCTAAACCGCTTCTCTCGTTGGCAGGCAAACCTATTCTCGCTCACATTATAGATTGGCTTATTGAACAGGGAGTTAGTGAACTTGTATTAGTTGTGGGTTATATGGGCGATCAGATAGAGGATTTTGTTGAAGAACATTACGATTTACCTGTTAATATTGTCTATCAAGAGAAATTATCCGGATTAGGATATGCAATTTATCTCGCATTAAAACACATTTCATCTGAACCTTTTTTAGTTGTTCTCGGTGATACGATTCTTGAAGCAGATCTGAGCAGTATTATTAACGAAAAAAATAAGAATTTCATCGGGATAACCGAGGTTGAAGACCCTCGAAGGTTCGGTGTGGTTGAAATGTCTGGACGAAATATTATAAGAGTGGAGGAAAAACCACAATATCCAAAAAGCAACCGAATTATCGCTGGTTTCTATTGTTTTAATCGAAAGGAAACGCTTGAACAAACGCTGAAAGGTAATATAGAAAGTGGATTAAAAACTCATGGAGAAATACAATTAACCGATGCGCTGCAAAAAATGCTCAAAGCCGGAGAGAAATTCGAAGGATTCGCTATCGATGGTTGGTACGACTGCGGAAAGCCGGAGACGCTACTGCAAACACAGAGACATCTTCTCTCAAAAAACCAATACACAACAAAGCGTGAAGGCAGTATTATTTTTCCACCAGTGTATATAGAAGAAAGTGCATCGGTTGAGGGTTCTATTGTCGGACCGTTTGTATCTATAGGCAAGAACTCACATATTAAGAACTCTATTTTGATGGACAGCATTGTGGGAGATGGCACGACACTTTCGAAATGTATCCTGGAAAGCTCTATTCTGGGAAATGATTCTACGTTTATTGGAATAGCATATAAACTAAACATAGGAAACTCATCCAAAGTTGAATTGGAATGGAAATGAGGGCTCAAACACCTCAAAAAGGAGGAAGATATGACTCAACAACAAGGTAAATATATGTTCACGTCGGAAAGTGTAACTGAAGGACATCCGGACAAGGTTTGTGACCAAATATCCGATGCAATACTCGATGCAATTTTAAAAGATGACCCAAATGGTCGTGTAGCATGCGAGGTTTTTGCTACCACAGGATTGGTTTTAGTTGGTGGTGAAATTACTACAACTACATACGTGGAAATTCCAGAGATTGCCCGGAAAGTCATCCGTGATATCGGATATAACGATCCTCACCTAGGATTTCACTGGGAGAATATATCAGTTTTAACAGCCATAGATAAACAATCGAGTGATATAGCATTGGGCGTGGATAGAGAAGGAGCCGGAGATCAAGGGATTATGTTCGGATACGCCTGCACCGAGACACCAGAACTTATGCCATTGCCTATTGCGATGGCTCATAAACTGGCATATAAAATGTCTGAAGTAAGAAAAGACAACGTTTTGGAGTGGCTAAGACCGGATGGCAAAACTCAGGTCACAGTTAAATATGAACGAGGTGTCCCTAAACACATAGATGCAATAGTAATAGCAGCACAACATCACCCGGATATACCGGAAAAAAGAGTTAGAGAAGAAATTATAAACAAAGTTATTAAGCCGCTCGTTGTACCGGAAATGATGCCCGATGAAACTAAGATATACGTTAATCCAACTGGACGTTTCGTATTAGGAGGTCCAGTAGCCGATACAGGATTAACCGGTCGTAAAATCGTTGTCGATACATACGGTGGTTACGCTCACACAGGCGGCGGATGCTTTTCCGGTAAGGACCCCTCAAAGGTGGATAGATCCGCATCATATATGGCAAGACATATCGCCAAAAACATCGTTGCGGCAGAAATAGCCGCTAAATGCGAGGTTCAGCTTTCATACGCGATAGGAATCCCAGAACCTATCTCGATATTTATCGACACATATGGAACAGGCAAGCTTCCCGAAGAGGAGCTTGAGAGAATGATCTTCGATAATTTCCCTTTAACCCCACATGGAATGATCGAATATCTCGATCTTAGAAGACCGATATACCTAAAAACAGCTGCTTATGGTCATTTCGGCAGAGAGTTGCCAAGTTTTACATGGGAGAAAACAGATAGAATAGATGATTTGAAAAACTATCTATAAAATATTGTATTGTAAGGATTTTTTCCAGAGTAGAAGTAGGTTTTTTGGAGCTTTTGGCAATATGCTAATTTATATTATTTTTTTATTATTAGTGCTAGGGAAATCTAATTTTCTTGAATTTCCTTGGTATCTTATTATGTTACTTGAAAAGGAGGAAAAAAAATGAATAACCAAGTTAAGTATGATTTTTTATTCTCATATGCAGATGTTGAAGTGGAAAAAAGATATGTAAGTGAAATTTATAAAAAACTAAAAGATTATGGATATAAAATATTTTTCGATGCACTGAAATCGAATAAGGAAATTGCTGATTCAATTACCGAAGAACTAAAAGAATTTTTGCGGAATAAATATATGAATGAAGGTAAGTTCTGTGTAATTTTTCATTCTGATAATTATAATAAACATCAATACACTAAAGTCGAATTGAAAGCAGCATTAGAAAAAATGCTAAATGATTTCCCCAATTATGTGATTGTTATCAAGATGGATAATGCACAACTTCCTAAACAGTTAGAAGGAAAGATACGTTTAGATAAAAGAACAAATAAAATTAAAGACATAGTAGATATACTCCACAAATTTTATGAAAAGTACAAATACCTTGAAAGTGTAGAAAATCATAATAAGTGGATTACAGCAGCATATAAGAATCCTGAACAGAAAGTCATAAATAATACAGATTGCGTTTGGCTCAGGGGTCACTTGGTCAATGCTTTAATAGATGATGTTAAACTGGAATATGAACCACCAGATTCAAATAAATCTTATAAAAAATCTAATGAAGTATTGTTTTTTTTAAATGGAATGGATAAAGATATTAAGGATGTTTATGAGAAGTGTGTATCAATTCACGAATTGAAATTTATCGATGGAATGAAGCGGGATATTAAGAAAGTTTATATAAACTGGTTTAAATCGATGGAAAAAGAGGAAAAAGATCGTCTATCAGAATTAATCAAAGAAGACTGGGGGTTACAAGTAAGATTAAAAAGAAAGCACTATGATCATGAAGGATGTACAATCCTTTTTCTAAGTCCAATGAAGTATATCTACTATCTATCCATACTACGTAGAATGTATGAACCTGAACTTAGAAACCTTAGAAATGAAGTTTTAATTAATATTTTAAAGTTTAATAAGGGTAGTTCTTTGTTATTACCATCGAATTTCGCGATACATATGGCGATTGTGACAAAGGATAATAAAGCCTTGTTAAGGCAAAGATCCTCCGAGACAGAATTGTATCCAGAGGCGTGGGAAGCAGGGATAGGAGAATTTATGCATGGACCCTCTTATAATAAAGAAGGAGAATATCCCCATTTCAGTGAAGGTGAACCTAATTTATCTCTTTATTTAAGGAATGCTGTAAAAGAAGAATTAGGTTATACAGAAGAAAAGGAAGATTGTTTCAGACTTTACGGATTTGCAATTGAATATCTCACTCTTGCTCCAAAGCTAATTGTTGTATATAATTCATCTGGAACATCAACAGATATAGCAAAAACAGTAACTAATGCAAAGGATAAAGGTCGAGCTCATAAATGGCCTGATTTTACAATTAATGAACTTGTTTCAGCTTTTAAGGACAAAGAGAAGTATCCCAGTTGGGGTCCAACCTCAAAGTTAGCGCTGATTCTAAGTTTGACACAAGGCAAGACTGAAACCCAAAAAAAAGGAATTTTAGAAATTATTAAGCAAAGAATGAAAGATTGTTAAATTGTATAAATGAAATTAAGCATTAGATTTATTATTGATTCTTGAAATAATCATACTTACCACAAACACTGAGAATTCTTTAAATATTGGATTTCTCGATGTATTTGGTTTTAACACTGGGATAAAGATTAGCCTTACTTATTTATTCAGTTTACACTCGATCTTTTAATACACATGATTGAATATGAAACATAATTTTGATATTCATTTTACCTCTATCTTAATTCAAAAGGAGATAGCGGAGGAGGTAGAAACTCGTCGCGAAGTGGCAAAAAAACAGTGTGGGATATGACGGTTATTAGGAGATGCGAGTGATGGTGATGTTGTAGAATTCATTATAAATCTTGTATTTGCAGAACTTTTATATAAAGCAAAATTGAACAACGAACATAAATGAAAGGAGTATATGCAAAGGATCAGAATCTTCATAACATTATTAATATGGGTAACCTCTTTTTTAAGAGTTTACGGCGATGATATTGTGGATTTGTATCCAAAGATTTCTAAATCTGTTTACCCATTATATGTAAAAGAAGAAAAAAGGAAACTTGCCTCATGCGTAATTATACATTCATATACTCCTTTAGCGGAACTAGTGTTCTTGACGGCGCGACATTGTATTGAAAGAAAACCAGATAGCATAAGAGATGGTATTTGCATTGCACTTCGTGTAGATGCAAAGGATACTTCATATAGTAATGTCATGTGTTTTGATATTATTAAGAACAGAAATTACTTCAGATTTGATGACTTCTCAATTGATATTGCAGCGCTCGTAATATCGTCAGCGTGTTCATTATACGCACCTAGTTGGGCAAGTGGAAAGCCTCTTCTAATGCCTGATGCTAAACTTATAGGCGTACTTGGTGCTAGTAGGTTTAGCTATGAATACCCAATTGGCAGTAAAGTAGTGGCTTTGGGATTTCCCAAAGGATTTGGTGCTTTTACAGATAAAGTTAGTAGACCAGTACTTGTTTCGGGTCGAATAGCATATGATTTGGCCAAAGTATATCCACAGGGTCGCAAACTTCTTGGCGATTACTACTCTTTGCCAGGTATGAGCGGTGGTGCTGTTTTTCTAATTGAAGGAAAAATTACTAAATTCATAGGAATAAATGTAGGTCACTTTGCTGATACATATGAATTAGATTCATTGAGTTTCGATTATTTAGAACTTGATAGTTATAGAACAATCAAACTGAATAGCCGTCTTTCCGTTATATATTCTACGGAGATCATAAGACAATTGCTTTATAAGACTGGGGTATGGTTACCAGGTAATCCAAGATAGATAAATCTGCAAGTAAAATCGTAATTTAAATGTCATTTATGTCTGGAATAGATCGTGACTGATTAAATCCCCTCATTTCCGGCGAAAAACCTGAAAAGCAAGAACATATACCGAACTTAATAAAAAAAACAAAGCGCCTGCGTACCGAAGCTGCGAAAACACTCGAAGAAGCCAAGAAAAAAGTAGAAGAGATGATATTGGGTTTGGATGAAACGCTTGGAAACATATAGAAAATAAGGCAAAATCCCAAATGAGATCAGAACAATCAGGATACTCGATCCTGCATGTGGCAGCGGTTCTTTTCTTATCGGTGCTTTTGAGAGACTTACGGACTACTACCTGAATTGGTATAGAAAGCACCCAAAGAAAAACATCAAACACGCATATCAGGACAACGAGACAGGACAATGGAAACTGGCTTTTCATGTTAAGAAGCAAATCCTTTTCAATAATATCTTCGGCGTAGACATAGACGAGCGTGCCGTCGAGGGAACAAAGTTCTCGCTATATCTCAAACTAATGGAAGATGAAAGCTTCGACACGATTCGCGGTCGAGAATTGCTGCCCGGTCTTGCGGATAACATTAAATGCGGCAATTCGCTTATTGGCACGGATATTCTGGATATGGATATCCTTCCTGCTGTTGGCACAAAGGAAAGAACCGATGAGCTCGAGCGAATAAGACCTTTCGATTGGGAAAATGAATTTCCACGGGTATTCACTTCTGAAAAAGACAGCCGACCTTTGCTCAAAGCATATCATGTTACATGGGTTACGCATAATAGTCGTGTAAGTGAGAGAATGGTTCAATTTGGCGTTAGGCGAGGTGAGCCTTTCATTTTTAAAGAGAATCAAAGAAACGATGTCTATAACTATCTTGTGGGAAAAATATTAAAAGAAGGCTACAAGATTTTGGCTTTGAATGTATTGGATGACCATGTCCATTGTATTGTTGTTTGCGAGGAAAATGAGCTTGATGAAATTGTGAGAAACCTGAAAGGGTATTCTTCATATTCACTTAGCAGACAGCTAAAGCTGTCTGTTGACAGCAAAGGCAGGCAATCCAAGATATGGGCAAAAGGATATAGCCATACATATATTGATACTGATGAACATTTGCAAAATGGAATAATCTATATCAATGAAAATCACAAGAAACATGGTCTTGCTCCAATAGACAGACAACCTATGGGCAGACAGCTGCTAGACAGACAGCTAAAGCAGTCTGTTGACAATGATATATCTGGTGTCCCTGTCAACAGAGGGCTTCAGCCCTCTGCAATCTCGACAATCGATGAAGCTTTCACATCACAGTTATCCGACGGCTTCGATGCGGTGATTGGGAACCCGCCGTATGGTGCATTATTTGGTAAACTTGATAAGAAATATGTAAATAAAGAGTATTCGGCAGCAGATATCGAGACAGAAAGCTATTTAGTCTTTATTGAAAAATCAATCACTTTACTAAAGTTTAATGGTTTTTTTGGTTACATTGTGCCGAGTAATTTAATGACGAATGTTAGATATGAGGCAATAAGAGACTTTTTGTTAAAAAACTATAACATAAACAAATTGGTTGATCTTGGATCAGGTGTTTTTAACAAAACTTCTGTGGATACTTGTTTAATATTTATCCAAAAAAAGAAAGCAAAGGACAATAAAATAACAGCAGTAGTGGGAAATATCGGAGATGGAGACATTCAAACTTTTATTTTTAATCAAAGTGACTTTATAATAAATCCATATAAAATCTTTAATATTTATACAGAACCTAAAGTCTTGGATTTAATTGATAAGATATTTCAAAGCATGCCACATTTATCAGATTTTGTTATTATATCAAGAGGTATTGAATTTGGCTATAAATCAAAATTTGTTTCAGATGAAAAATTGAATAAGCAGTTTAAGCCACTCATTGCAGGAAGATGTATTACTAGATATTCTTTGGAATTTGAAAACAAATACATCTGTTTTGACGAAAAAGATATTTCACACTTCAAAGAACAAAGTATCTATATAACCCCTAAAATTTTAATGCGCAGAATTGGAACCACAATAATAGCAACTTATGACCCTGAAAGGTATTATAATGTCTGCGATGTATACAATATTATTAATAAATCAAGTATGTCGATACAGTATTTATTAGGTTTGTTAAATTCAATGCTACTATCTTTCATTCTTCAAAATAGATTTAAGACATCAAAGAAATTATTCCCGAAAATTCCGATTATTACTATAAAAAACCTCCCTATCCGCACAATAGACTTCTCCAATCCTGACGATGTGAAAAAGCATGACCACATGGTGAAACTTGTCGAAGATATGCTAGCACTTCATAAACAACTTCATAAAGAGAAATCAAAAAGCAGGAAAAAGATAATTCAGGACGATATAGATCATTTGGATAAGAAAATCGATGCGCTGGTTTATGAATTGTATGGACTGACGGAAGAAGAGATAAGGGTGGTGGAGGGAGAAAAAAATTAACACTTCCCGTTAATTATTTCTTGTGGAGAGAAATTTGATATGTATATTGAATTCAGAGATAAGAAACTTTTGAAATGCTTTGAATCCGAGAAGGAACGAAAAAAGGAGCTCGGCGAGTTGTCTGACAGGTTTTATAATATCCTGAAAAAACTCGAAGCTATCGAAAGTTCGCATGAATTGTATACTCAACATAAGTATCTGAAACCCCATCCATATGACGATAAAAGAGTTTCTGTAAATTTGACGCAAAGCAAGAGATTGATGTTCTGGTTCAGGGAGCGAGAAAACGGAACGCAATATATCGAAATCGATAAAATCCATGACCCACATAGCTAATTAGGAAGGTTATGATCGAGCAATTTACAAAAATAAAAACCGACAAGGCGATTTGTCCTGGAGTGCACCTTAAAGAAGTTCTCGAATACAAAGGTCTTACCCAAAAGGAATTAGCCAAGAGAATGGGAAGGCCCGAGAAGACAATCAGTGGCATCGCAACCGGAAAAATTGCTATTACCCCAGATACCGCTCTCGAACTTGAAAATGTTCTTGACATATCTGCCAAATTCTGGCTCAATGCCGAAGCCGATTATCAGCTTACAAAAGCCCATATCAAAGAGTTAAGAGCGCTGGAAAAGGATGTTCCGAAAATGAAGAAATTCCCGATTATGGAGCTTTCCAAAAGGGGATTGATAGAACCTTATGAGGACAAAGTTTTCGAACTTCGGGAACTACTTCGATATCTGAAAATACCATCCATCGATTTGTTGCAACCGAGTTATCAAGCTGTGTACCGCCAGAGCACAGCCGTTAAGAATCCGGAAGTGGTGGCTGTCTGGCTTCGTGAAGGGCAAATTCTTGCAGAAGCGATGGACCTCCCGGTTTTCGATAAAAACACCGTTGAAGAACTAATTCAGGATATCCGTTCGATGACCATTCAGCAACCGAAGCAATTTGAGAATAGGCTCAAAGAATCTTTGGCTTCTGCAGGTTTAGGTCTCATATTAATAGAAGAATACCCAAAAGGGGGTGTCAATGGGGCATACTACCGGTTTAACGACCATCCATTCATTCAAATTAACCTTCGGGGTAAGTATGCGGACATATTCTGGTTCTCACTTTTCCATGAGTTAGGGCATGCGCTGCTCCATACCTATGACAAGATCATTGTCGATTATGATAGCGACACCGGGCAAAAGGAAGATGAAGCAAACGAATTTGCATCGAATATTCTTATTCCACCTTCTGAATATAAGGAAATTGAAAGGAAGAAAAGATATTCAGAAGAATTCGTCAAGGATTTTGCAAACAACATCGGTATTCACCCCGGTATTGTAGTCGGTAGACTTCAACATGATAAATATCTTTCCCATGACCATTTGAATAGACTACGAGATAAACTAAGGTGGATTTCAGAAGCGTAGTTATTCCCAGCTTGCTCGTATCATTGAGTACGACCAGATGGTGAAAATGGTCGAAGATATGCTCGCACTTCATAAACAACTTCATGAAGAGAAATCAAAAAGCAGGAAAAAGATAATTCAGGACGATATAGATCATTTGGATAAGAAAATCGATGCGCTGGTTTACGAATTGTATGGACTGACGGAAAAGGAGATTGCAATTGTTGAGAAGGAAAATTGAACAGCGGGTTCAGTCCTCTGCAGAACCACCATCCGCAAATACTCTCATGGACAGACAGCTAAAGCAGTCTGTTGACAATGAGGAGACTGGTGTCCTTGTCAACAGTGGGCTTCAGCCCTCTGCGAGTGAATATGGAAACCGACGACTAAAGTCATCGGCTCAGAAGTCGCCTGTCCAAACGATAGAGAAGATAGGTATTGTGGAAAACAGTTAACTTGGAGATGAGATGACAATGCTCAAGAAAGGAACATATAAAGGGAACGATCTCACCAAAAAGCCCCGCTTTCGCGAGGCTTCGACATAACATTAACCAAGAGGCATGAACAACACCAATTAAACAAACCAAACAAGGAGTTAATACTAATATAATTATTTTTTCTATTTTTGCAATAGTTTTTTTTTAAAAAAGTTATTCCACCACCTCAATTATCAAATCTATTTTATGTTTTTCTGTTAACGACTGTACTCGGGAGATTAATCGGCGACGAAGAATACACTATCCATTTCCCATCGGAGGACCATGAAGGCACAAACTGATTCTCTGGTCCGAATGTCAACTGAAGCATATTTACTATTCCCTTCTTAGGAAAGTAATCTGCCACCCATACTCCCCCAACCTGCGGTTATATTCCAAGCTGAAAACGCTATTTTTGTACCCAGTTAATATTCTGTTTCTTGTACCGGTTTGCAAATAAACAGTGCTAAACTCCCTTAATTACATCCTGCATCTGAAAAGATTATTCACAGCACAACCATCTCAGTCATTCACAGGATGCAATGCTTTTTTATTCGCCAATGGCGTCTTTGGGCAACACAAATATCAAATCCTCACCACACGGGCTAACGAAAGAGCATTTTGGAGGTCTTGTGCTGCTTTTCTGCGTATGGGTACCTTCAACTGTATATCCTCTGGTATAATCGTGTCCTACAGCCCAATATTGCCCGTTTTGTTCGTCTATACCCCAATTTTCCAAATCGTAGGAGTAACCAGTATAACCATCATATCCTGATGTGGAACTGTATCCAGTCAATGTAGCGTCACTCTTCTTGAAGCGCTTTTTCAGATCCGCCATACATGTAACTTGCCAATTATCATGGCAGTTGCAACATAGAATGATACCTTTCGTGGCAACAATTGTTCCATATGATATCTCCACGATATATCGTCCTGCCTGCATATCCGGGAAGATGACCATCTGCGTGCCAGTACGCACAGGATACTTTTTTGAGACTGTGTAACCTTTAGCGCCAAGCACTTTGATATATCCCTCCTCGGCAAGGTATGGAGCGAGTTGATCTGTAATTTTAACCTGAATGCGGAGTTCACAAATCATAGGCTTCATTTTTGAGGCTTTTCGGGGTTTATTAGCGTTTGAAGAAAGAGATACTGCACATCCACAAAGAATATAATTAGACACCAACAGCGTAATACTTAATAATATATAACGCATTATTCACCACTTACCTTAAGTGTTTTGTATAACATATTGTAATATTTAAAGAAAATGTCAAGAAAAAAATAAATCTTAGGTTAAAAGTTTTAATTTGGGATTATTTTGAAATAAATCTAATTAAGGTATGCAAATTTAAGTTTGCAATTTTGGGAATGAAATCTAATAAATACGATCATAAAACAAGCGATAGCTGCATAGTAACATGACCTGAGTCTGAAAATGCAACTTACCAGATTAATTGAATCCACATGTGCTAACATCCTTGTCGTTATTCTTTGAAAGTGAATGGTTTATTTCATTATCTGAACTTGAAATAAGCTTAAGTTTCTATCGTTTCTCCGATTCAATTGTAACTACTGTTATGCATGCTGTGGCTTCTCCTCTGCCTACTGCATCCAGACCCTCATTGGTTTTGGCTTTGACCGAAATGTTCTGTATTGATATGCCTATTGTATTAATCAAGTTTCTTAGCATTTGAGGAATATACGGTGTCATTTTGGGCTCCTCGATTATTATTGTCGAATCGACGTTGACAATCGAAAATCCCTTAGCAAAAATCATCTGCACAGTTTTGCGAAGTAGCTCGATAGAATCCGCATTTTTATATTTATCATCGGTATCAGGAAAAAACTGCCCGATATCTCCCAGAGCTGCAGCACCAAGCAGTGAATCTATAATCGAGTGAACTAATGTATCACCATCCGAATGCGCAACATGACCTTTATGGAACGGGATATCTACACCGCCCAGTATAAGCTTACGACCGCGTTCGAGTCTGTGTATATCATAACCTATGCCAGTTCTTATAATCACTCTAATTTAACCTCGACTCTAGTTTTTGTATCCTTTTCATCGATTTCGACAAGATCTAACGGTCCAAAATTGGAAATTTCATCGATAATTTCCGCTACTGAATCCGCATCCATATTCTCAAGATTCACATTAATGCCCTTTTCTGCAAGCTTTTCCTGAACTTTATCTGGAATAGCACCGGAAAATTTCATCCCAAGTTTGACCATACTTTTCACCAGCCGAAGCGGTATGTTAACTTTAACTATTGCATGATTAAGATCACCTTCATAAACTCTTACTCTAAGCCATTTCGCTTTCCCTGAATACGACTCGTCTGGCTCCGGCTGATTAAGCGCCGATAAAAGTTTTTCAGCCTCCTCAGCGGTTATTTTCCCACCTTCCAACATCTCGAGTACTTTTTGAGATTCGGTTGCCATAACGCACCTCCTTTTTACATTAAAGTTTTATATTAGCGTCACCAGAACCTAATGAAATTTTAACATCGGCACTGCCATCACCAAATTTAAACACCACCTGCCTAATCATTCTCAAAGAGCCTGTGGTTTCGTCAGAGATAATTTCAGCACCATCAGGCAAACTGAGTTTTGCTTTTGGTCTAAGCTTTATCTCCACATTTGCGCCACCCTCAACAGCCAAATCCAGATCGCCATTGCCTATTTTGACATTTATTTCATCAGTATTTGAAGCTTTAATATCAGCATCGCCATCACCAATAGTTGCAGTTAACTTGTTAGCGTTAACTTTGCAGTTAATATCACCTCTACCCGATTTTAGGTCAATATTTTCAGCACTACTAACCATGTCTATATCACCCAAACCAGCGATAATATTTACATTTTGCAGGCTTAGATTGTCGAGTTTCACATCGCCTATTCCCGACTTCACATCCAGGTCGATATTAGCGGGGATTTCAGCGGCACCATCACCGTTTCCCACTACAAAATTTAGCACTCCACTTTTGAATTTTATAACAGAAGTGTGTCCTCCGTCGAATCTTGGATATCCTTCAGTATTCTTAATATCGATATCCCCATTACCCATTACAATTTTAACTTTTTCCACCTCGGAAGGTTCGATCGGTGATGTGTGGCTTTTGCCTCCACCCATTATTTCGCCCATTTCACTACCTATAATAGGTCCAATTTTCGCACCGAACTGTTCTAGATCTGGCGGATTAAAATCTAAATCTGGGTCATTTATGTAAATGAATTTACTCTTCTTCCCTTTTCTTCTTTGGCTTTTATAATGTTCCCGAGTTTCATCTTTCAGTGCGTTAAGAAGTTTCTCAGCTTGTTCAGCGGTTATTTTACCGTTCTCAAGCATTTCAAGGATTTTCTGTGTCTCAACTGACATTTTATTTCCTCCTATTCAAGGTCTCTAATTTTATCTAAAGCTTCATCCACATTTAGTTCACCTCGATCGAGATATTCGAGAATTTCCAGAGCATCGGTCTTTTCTCTGTCGCGCATTGTAATTCCGAGAGTTTTACCAAGTTGCTCAATTCTGATCCTAGCGGTGGGTCTGCTAACACCGAGTGATTTAGCCACTTCACCGATATTGCCGTATGAGGATATGAATAATTTTAGGATATTCATAAATCCTTTAGGCAATTCTAGTTCGGATTTACTCTGTTCAAATCTTCCAGAAATTTTCGTTCTACATCTGGGGCATGTATATTCAGTAACTTCTAAAAAAGTATTGCATGCTGGGCATCTCTCAAGAGATTTTTTCATTCTTATCACCTCCGTACAAAAATTAAAAGTGAAAATTAAATAATGTCAAGTAATATTTTCAATAATATGAAATTAAATATAATATTTTAAATTATTCTTTGAATATAAATAATAATATTTAAATTATTCTAAGGTCGAGTTATAATTATTTCATCCAAATTGTATTGCAACCATACCGCACCATTCGACAAATACAACTTCTTATTATCCAAATATTGAATTCTATCATCGCAACTATCTGTTACCAAAATGGTTAACTCCGATTTTTGAGGAGAAATTAAACTGTATTTCAAATCGTCTTTTTCGGTAACTACAGTTGAAATATCACACGATTTAAATTTATTTCCCAAGCTATCACGCTTAAATAGATGCTTTCGATTAGCAAAATTAATCATAATGTCTCCCTTAGGAGTTCGATGAATTGTTAGCCAATTAAATTGAACACCCACTCTCGGATCAATATTAGCAATAATAGTATCTGGATTTAAACTTTCTGCGATTCTACGTCCCTCATATCGCCACAGAGTATTGTCGAGGTATATAAACATATCCGCTTTTTTGTGTTCCCGAGCAAGAAAGAACGGTTTGACTACATTTAAGTATTTATAAAAATCGCTATCGCATATAAGAGCTGTATTCCCTTTTTCGCTTTCGAAATATGCTGCGAAACCTTTTTCGACATTAAACAAAACGCAGTTATCGTAAGTTCGTGTTGTCTTTAATATCGGAATCATAAGCAAAATAAATCCTATCAGAATGAAGAACTTAGCCCATTTACTTAAAGTAATGTTAAAGATGCCTATAATAAATAGATAAAAACCACAGATTGTCCATGTGGAAGGAGGAGCGATTGCGATATACTCGAATGGAATCCTATCGAAGAGTCTCACAACCAGAAGAATAAAATCCATTATAGATCCTGCGCAACAAATACCGAATTTTCCTAATATTGGATGTATAAAGTATGCAAACAATCCCGCAAAACCGAAGTACAGACCGAATCCTACTGCAGGAAGCACAAATAGATTGATTATTGGAGAAAGGATGTGGATCTGATGAAAGTTTGACGCAATAATTGGTATTATCGCCAATTGAGCCGAGACTGTGACGAAGAAAATGACAAGTATATATGAAAGTATATTTCTACTTTCATGGAAGTTTAGCTTAAGTAAATATAAGATACGTGGTAAAAAATATAGAATTCCGATTACTGCTGCGAATGAAAGCTGAAAACCTACCTGAAAAATCTGTCTTGGAGCCAAGCTCAATATTAGAAGTGCAGCAGCACCTAAGGCGTTTAATGGATTCGTTCGTTTGTAAATTAACGGCGCTAAAAGTATGAAGACAGCCATTATGCTGGCTCTGACAACCGAGTCTCTCAGTCCGACAAACAAGCAATAGATACATAATCCTATCGCAATTAAAATTGCAATTTGGGATCGACCTAACTTAAATCGCTGCAATATCCAGAATAGAATTGCTGCAACAATTCCAACATGTAATCCCGAAACAGCGAGAATATGATACACACCCGCATTGCTGAATTTATCCTTAACATTATGTGGTAGACTGCTGCTTCTTCCGAAGATGATACCCTCTAAAAGCGCTCCGTTGTTTCCTGGCAATATCCCCTTTATTTTGATTGAGATTGTCTCTCTAAGTTGCGCTAATTTTTTCAGTAATGTGTATTTAAAATCAGATTTGACAAAATTAACATTCTTTCGATATGTCCACAAGAATCCCGATATTCCTTTGTTACGCAAATAGTTACCGTAGTTATGGATAAAGAAATTTGCTGCTGATTCCGGAACTAATTCAGGGATTCCTTTGATTGCAATTTGATCGCCTATCTCTAATTTAGAACTGGGAATTATGAATATCAACACTTTCCCCGATGCCCTGTAATGCTTCTCATTTACACTAACCGATCGAATTCTCAGAGTGAATTTGGAAAAATTGGTTCTATGTTCTGGATAGTTCACAACTGTACCGCTGAATTCTGTGATATTATCGTAATTTCTCCATAGATTACTGGGTTGTATTTGCGAAAGCGATATCCTGAAAACTCCGGCGGCAAAAAAGGCTATGAGTATAGCAAGGATTCTAATTGTTTTTCTATCAGTTTGTGTAGCAAATATTGCCAATATAACTGCAAGGATAGAGATCAATATTAATTGCGAGATAGGTATCGAGTTGCCGTTCCCAACAATTATTCCCAGCGCAAAGCAAGCCGATATTACCAACAGTGGAGCGTAAACTGATTTAGGAACGACAGTTCGTTTCACTGCACAACTCCTATTATTCTTATTTTATTAGAACCAATTCGAGTAAGTATCCAGAATTTTTGATATAATTTTTAGGGAAATATATATCATAATAGGAAACTTCATCCAAATAAATTACTGATATCAAACGCTTTTTTATTCGATTGAGAAGTGTAGAAACTTTTGTAAATGTGGATTGTCGAAGTGGTCAGACCTTTTGGAAAGCACTGTCTTGCAAAAGCATAAAAAAATATTATATTAGCGAGCAGGATTGGGACAATTTCAAGGAAGAGCAAGAAACGGCGCGGGATATGGAGGGTATTCGGAAATCTGGATTGTTGAAATTGTGTAGCACATAAGCAAAAGCCGTGCTCGGGAGGTAGGGCTTAGGTTTTTCACTTGCCCAAAAAGAACGGATGAGGTATATTTGGGATCGAGAAAATGCAATAGGAGATGAAATGCCCAATGATGAAATTAAACAATGGAGTCCCGGAGTTCTTTGTAGAAAGCAACTGAAATTCCTTTGTGATAATGACCAGATTCATGGTGTGAATAAACCTAATACCTGTTGTGGCTTATCGTCCATAGATTTATGCTTAAGCGATGAGGCTTATGATATGATTGAGGGTTCTGTGAAACCTGCTGGCAAGGATGAATATTATAGTACTATGCTTAGAAATAACAATTTGGCTATAAAATTGGATCCAGAACGAGGCGAAATTTTTCTATTGAAGAAAGGTAACACTTATGTATTTAGATTAATGGAAAAATTGCAGATAGGGAAATATCCTTATATTCATGGACAAGCCACTGCTAAAAGCACGATAGGACGAGTAGATGTATTGGCTAGACTAATTGTTGATGGTATGGATTGCTATGACTCTTTTGAACCAAAGAATATTAATGGTGATATGTATTTAGAAATATCACCTATCACTTTTGATGTACGGGTAAAACCTGGAATAGCTCTAACCCAATTGCGCTTATTCAAAGGTGAACCTGAAAATTCACTTGTTAAAAAAAATGAAATAGAATTATATGGAGAAAACATTCTCAACCCCAATAATGATGAATATACACTATCAGTTGATTTAAGTAATTGCGATATTCGCAATGTGACGGAAGCAACTGCTGCATTTTTCGCAAGAAGGCATGAAAGAAATGGTGATAAATTAACTCCCATCGATTTGTGGGTTAAGGGAAAATCAAAAAGAAAAAAAAGACCATGTGAATATTGGCTTTTCCAAAAATCCAATAATAATCGACTCAAAATTGAAAATGCGGCATTTTATATATTAAGATCAATGGAAAAAATTGCTCTTCCTCATACACTTGCAATTTATTGCAAGGCGATGGATGAAACTATTGGTGAAATGAGAATTCATTATGCAGGTTTTGTTCATCCATTCTTTGGTCTAAATCGTGAGGATCAAAAAGTTGGAACCCCGTTGATTTTTGAAGTAAGAGGACATGATTTAGATGTTTCCTTAGGACATGGTGAAAAAATGGCTAAGTTACAGTTTTACCGTATGTCAGAAAGTCCAAGAAAGCCAAAATCAAAACCGTATGATAACCAGACGCTAAAATTATCTGATTTATTCTTAGATTGGCCCAAAAAAATACAAGTTGGATCTGATGGCAAAGTGAAACCAATAGAAGATTAACTTATTGGAGGAGGAAATGTCAGAGCTTATACCAAAAACTGATATAAGAATAGTAAAATTTGATGGGGATAATATCATTACTGACCATGAGAGTTTCACAGATTTTGAGGAACTGGTTGAGAGTAATGAAAACATGTATCCCGGTATTGATAAATGGTTCCAAAAAAAAGTTATCCCAGGAATTAGAACGGCAGAAAGGGTCGCCTATATCGCATATGCAGATGATATTCCTGTTATATCTGCAATTGTGAAAAAAGGAGATAGCTCAAAATTTTGTCATCTGAAAATCAGTGAATCTTTTCAGAACAGTAGTTTTGGGGATTTATTTTTTACCTTAATGGCTTTTGAAGTAAGAAAAATAGCAGAGGAAATCCATTTTACATTACCGGAAAGCCTTTGGGAACTGAAGAAAGATTTTTTCAAGTCATTTGGCTTTGATGAATTTACCGAAGCTTCCGACCAATATCGTTTGTTTGAAACAGAACTGCTATGTTCTGCTTCTTTAAGCAAAGTTTGGGAATGTGTTATGAAGAAAATACCAAAGCTGAAATATATGTATACAATCGGTGGTTTCTCCACAGACAATGGATTGGTTTTTAGCATTCACCATCAACATGCCAAAAATATAATGTTGGGGAAGAAACGAGTAGAAATTCGTAGAAGGTTTTCCAAAAAATGGATTAATCACAGAATAGCAATATATGCAACTGATCCTGCTAGATCAATTGTTGGCGAGGCTACAATATTCGATGTAGATAAAGGTGAACCAACTGAGATTTGGGAGAAATATGGTCATGATATAAGCTGCACTGAAAAGGAATTCTATGATTATTCAAAAGGTACGAAAATACTATTCGCAATAATATTAGGTGATGTAAAACCCTATCCAGCACCAATATTTCTTTCGCAACTCGCTCATATTCTGAAGAGCGATCTAAGACCTCCGCAATCATATTACACAATGAAAAAGAACGAGGAATGGGCTACTGCTATTTCAATATCTTCCCTCCTTTTTGGAGGAAGAATGACTACTCGAGATAACCAAAATCAAAGTTTAAATTTAGTCTACATTTAATCCCATGAATACACTCTACTTCTTCAACAACCCCTTTTACCCCCTAAGGGGTACATCTGGTGGGATTGGTGCAGTTTGTATTGTCCTCCCATTGGGTGAAAATGTCTGGAGGACAAAAGAGGGATAAAGCAAAAGGAGTGATTTTCGCTTGAGAAGGAGGTAATAAAATGGATTTGTTTACCGGAATTCGAAAAGGAGTATTTAAACCAGCAACGATATTTTATGCTTTAGTAGGAGTTTTTGCTGTGATAGCATGTGTAATTGCAATTCCAGCATTTCCAAGAAATATAAAGATTCCTTTTTTTATCATCTTTGGAACTGCCTTCTTCTTACTAGGTTTAGCATTGATTTTTTTCACTCGAAAGCAAAAAGTGGGAGGATGGCTTAAAAAGTTTCTAATATTAACTGGAGCTTCCTCTTCAGGATTTTTTATCTTTGCTATTTTGCACAATGTCATTTATGGTCTGTTTATTCTCTTGTTCGGCGAGGAGTTTTGGAACTTTTGCGGAGGAGACGAGCCCTTCTTCTTCACCCTAGCAGTTTTAGTATGCCCAATAGGTTTTTTGGTTGGTGTAGTTGGCAGTATAGTGCTATTTATTAAAAAAAGAAAAAGTAGGTAAGGAAATGACCAAATTCAAAAACACCTATACTACTTTGACAACCCCCTAATTCACTACGCTTCGCTCCGTGAATTTGTCCCCCTTAATAAGAGGGACAGACCTTGTGCGTAGTGAAAGGTCAGGGGGTTGAAATCCCAGTTAATCCGCTAATCTGCGTAATCCGCGGTTCAGACATATTTATTTCGCATTGCGCAAATCGATTTTAAACTTTATTTATAAGAGTAAGTGGAGAAAAAGAAATAAAATAGGAGGAGTAGAAAATGAAGTTCGAGGAGGTAATAGACAATATTAAGAATGTTACTGAGTTAAGAAGATTTGCGAGTGCACATGTTGTTGATTACAGTAACCTAAATGAAGATAGACTCAGGGAGGCAGTAAAAAAAGTAAAACCACAATACTTGCATCCAGAAACTGTGAAAAATAGCATTGAAAAAGCTTTCTATGGAGAAATAGATCTTGACCGAAGAGTTCTATCGAAAATCATCATTTGGAACATATTATTAGAAGAAGTGGGTTTCGCATTGCCATCAGATGTTCTGGAAGAAAGGGTCATAGCATTTGAACAAATGTTGATAGATAGGTCTAATGAGTTGGACACTTATGTGTTGGCTGGAAGTAAGCAGTCGGATCGTTATGCAAATTTAGAGCACTATAAATTTGTTCTCAGTGTAGCTTGGGAACACAGGGACACAAAATCGCCTGATGAAGCAAATCTTTTGAGAAGACTTCGCAATAAATTTCAAATTACTGAATATGAACATCGTATTCTTGAAACCAAACTCGGAAAATTTCCTAAAGCTAATAATGAACTACATACAAGGACAGAAGTATCTAAGGTTCGCATATACCTTCAAAATGAAGGTCTGCTTGTAGGGATAAAAGATGATAACAGAAAGTCATTTGATATTATCCCTGAAGAATTGGCACAGGTAATAAGAGAAGTTCTTGGTAAGGAGATCAGGACCGAAGGATATGAATTACTCTTGGGACTTAAAGAGCTAAAAAGGAAGACCACTCTACAAGAAATTTTATCCAAGAATGGGTATAATGACCTTTCCTATGATAAAGTTGATAACCTTAAACAAAAGATAATACACCGCATAGCACCTTCTATTGCGTTAGAGATACTAAATAATGATCAACTATATAATATTTGTTCTGAATTAGGTATAGCTGTAAGCGGTTCAAAATCTGAAAGAATAGTACGGATAATCGAATACTTCGACAAAATGCAAATCAAAACCAAGGATGCAGAAGACCCAAGAGCAGTTTACTACGAACATTTTGTGGAGCTTGCATATAGAAATAGAGAATTACTCAGAGCAAAGGGCATAATAGAAAAAGATCTTCAAATGGAACACTACTTTGAAGAAGCCACGCAATATTTATTTGAGGAAATGCTAAACCATAATCCCCTTAACCAACCAGGATCGAATCGTCCCGATGGTCTTATCAGCTTTAAGGATATGTATCTGATGTGGGACAACAAGTCCAAAGAAGAACCTGGTTTAGTAAACTTGAAAGATCATATAAAACAATTTGATGGTTATATGAATAATTCGGATAAGCCTGTTCCTATTTTCCTTGTAATTGCACCTGATTTCACACCAGAATCTGAGTTATTGTCTATTACATATTCAGCGAAGAATATAAATAGGAGTATAGTTTTGATTACTGCTGCTGAGCTTAAAGCAATCGCCGAGAAATGGAACTGTGAAAGCAACAAACGCCGAGATGAGCCTTTTCCACTTGGTCTGTTTGGAAACTCCGGTAGATTCAACCAGAAGATCGTAGACCAGTTGATATAATCATGCAAATCAGCTTTCGTAGTGATTGACATAAGCGAAACATTAAAAAAAGCCAATCGCGAAATCCGAGAATCCGAAAAACCACAAAAACTCGATTTATAGCTCTCCACCCGATTTTGATTTCACCCCCTCACCCGATTCCGACTACGTCGGAATCACCCTCTCCCTAAGGAGAGGGAAAAAAAGGTCTCGCTTCACACTCCCCTTTCACCTTGGGGAGAAAGAGGCTGGGGGATAGAGGGGATTAATCCACTAATCTACGTAATCCGCGGTTCAGACATATTCACCGTTTTGATTAAAATAAGATTACGTGAAAAAATTTATTTAAATATCTCGCCCTTTTCTTTGAACCAAAGAAGTAGGTCAAGTTCGATTGCGGGAATCCCAATTTTTTCGGCGAATTTAAGCATCTTACGCTCAATTTCTAGGTATCGTTTGTGAGACATGAACTTAGGATTCTCTGCGATAACATAAAGATTGACAAGGTTTTTGAGAATGTGACGGTCTAATATTGCGATATTATCACCGAACCCAATGTTCCTTAGAAAATGGCTTGCCTCCTTGTATCCTATCCCGTGAACATTACGAACTAACCATTCCCGCATTTTGTAATTATTGCTCAGCTTTCTTAGATGAGATCTTATGCATATTTCCCCGTCAATTTGGAAAAGTTTGCGAGCCAAAACGACATTTCTTGCCTTAGTATACCTAAATCGAACATTATTTATTTGCTGAGCTATTCTTTTCTCGGAACCCTGTATTAATAAATCACTATCGTGCAACATATTAACTGCATCCCAGCATATATGTGCATTGGACTGCGGTGTGAAAACGCAGAAAACGAGTTCTTTAAAAAGGTCTTCCTCAGAACCGTTCTCCCAAATGCTTTTGAATTCTGCAAGCCTTTGCGAAATGTTGTGCTCGATATCGCGATAGATTTCAAATAATCGAGCGACAATTTTCTCAGAATAGCTTGGACACATGCTCTGCAACTTTAGTTAGTAATTCCTCATCCTTATCTGTGAAAGGTGCTAAAACAAATGAGTCTATATCTATCTCGCCAGCAAAAACATTATCTTTGATGATCGGAACTGCTATTTCTGACTTAACCGCCAAACCGCAGGATAGGTAATTTTCCTTCTTTGAGACATCCTGAACCACTATCATTACTTGTTTTTCAGCGACCTGTCCACAAACACCTTCCCCAAAAGGTATCTTAATGTATGATGTGTTTTTCCCCACATAGGGTCCAAGATTAAGTTGCTTTTTTTCGTTATCAGCAACGTAGATTCCGACCCAGTCGTAGTGACTTACGCTTGCCGCAAGCAATTTACAGATGCCCTTATATTTCTTATCTCGCTTTTGATCGCTGCGCACAATTTCGTTAATTTGATCAAGAAACAGATTAACATCGGGATACACAGACTAACCTCCTACCTGAAATTTAATAAGAAGAAATATTTCTCATTAATTTATGCTTTAATATCAATAAAATTATTTCATCTATTGTTTTATAAGTTCGTCCCAGTAGGCAAAAGCTTTCCGCAGATGTGGTATAACAATAGAACCTCCGACAATTAGTGCAATAGACAAAGCCTCAACGAATTCACCCTCTGTAACCTCTTCATTATAACAATTGTTAACATGAAACACAATGCATTCATCACAACGAAGAACAACAGAAGCGACAAGTCCCATTAGCTCCTTCATTTTAGACGATAGTTCACCCGATCTGTAGATTTGAGAATCGAGGCTGAAAAACCGTTTCATTTCCAAATTCGCATGCTCTAGGACAATTTTGTTACGTCTTTCGCGTTCTCTTATAAAATCATCAATTTTATCATTGTCCATTGTGTTGCTCCCGGACTCGATGTTTATTAGTTTTATATCATTTAGTATAATAGAAAAATCGTATTAAACCTTGGTATTTATCGAAATTGCCTAATCTAATCATTTCAGTATTATATCTATCTGTATAACAATAGTTATAAATTACAATGCTCAAAATAGAATAAATAAAGTATTTACAATAATGCAGCAATACTGTAATATATTATTTTATTTCAGCCAGTTTCATTGTCGATAAATTTCCACATCCTCAATACAAATCAACCAATAATTCACAGCTACATCATCGTTAAATAAGTGATATTACTAAACGCAGGAGCATTCTTAAATCTTATCGTATAGTATAGTTTATTTCATTCCAAACCATGGTTCAGCATCGAAATCAGTATCAAAAATCTTCTTATCCTCTTTATTCTGAATTTTATCCCCGGCATCTCTTGCCAATTTAATGTATTTTTGGCATTCCTCTTTGTCTCCAAGTGATGCATATGCTCGAGCCATTCCCTCATAAGCGTATGCGAGATCGAAATCGACCATATTGTTTTCCTGTGTAAGAAGCATACATCTTTTTGCATGAAATATTGCAGCTTGTGGCATATTCAGGACTGTATATACATGAGAAATAAGCCATTCACCTCTTTGCTCGTTCACGGCAGTACCGCAATGTAACCAATGTGCACAGGAACCGTGAGCGATGTGAATCATACGCAAATTTTCCGCGTCGGTTCTATCTTTTTTCCCCAGGAGTCCCCATGTCTTGTTATTTAGTTCTATCGCGAAATATTTGTGCATCTCCTCCAAAGACGCTTTTTTTTCATCGGTCATTTTCCTCTCCTCCTCGCTTTTTTGTGCAAAAATCTGGCTTGAAATTAATAGAATTAACAGAATAAATACTAAATTTAAGCCAATTCTTGCGATTTGCCTTGATCCTAAAACTTCTCTGTTCATTTGAAACTCTCCTTTCCGATGCTTGGTTTAACCATCAATCGGATGATATTGCATCAATAAAGTTTAAATTTCGATGACATATCACTAAACTCCGATAGTTCCGATTCCATAGTGAGGGAAATATCCTCCAAAGATGCACCCTGAACAATCATATTTCTCCACCTATCGGAACCAGCAAGAACATCGAAAGCTAACTTATCCCCAACGAATTCATAGGATTCCTGAGAGAACTCGAACTCATTGGGATACATTTCAAAAATTGCCTTAACAATTGCAAATCCAATTAGAACAGGCTTAGCTATATCTCTTTGTATTACATTTATCAATGCTCCACCGCAAGTCTTTCCAGCGTATTTACTGAATTTTGGCTCAAAAAACCATGGTAAGAATTTGACTCCCTCGAGTCTAAAGGAATTAATTTTGTCAACAAAATCGTATGAATCAATAAATGGTGCACCAAACACCTCGAACGGTTTGGTCGTGCCGCGACCCTCGGAGACATTTGTTCCTTCAATAAGGCACATCCCAGGATATACTGTTGCAGTTTTTAGTGTGGGCATATTCGGTGAGGTCGGTATCCATGGCAATCCGGTTTCGTCGAACCACATACTCCTTTGCCAACCCTTCATTTTCACAATTTCCAACTCCGCAGCATTCGCGAATTTTATGTTTACATAGCTCAGTATTTCTGCAATTGTCATTCCGTGTCTCGCAGTAATCGGATACAAACCAACGAAGGAGGTGAATTCATCCTCGAGCGTCGGACCCTCGATCGCTCCGGTTATCGGGTTAGGTCGATCCAGCACCATAACCGAAGTGTTCATTTCAGCCGCTCGCTCTAATGCCAATGATGCTGTCCATACAAACGTGTAATACCTTGCACCTATGTCCTGAAGGTCTATTATTAGCATATCTATATCATTGAAAATATCATGCTTGGGGCTAAGAGATTCAGGGTTGTCGCCGTAAAGAGAAATCATTGGTATGTTATATTTCGGATGAATTGTGTTTTCAACAGCCACTTGATCCTGTGCTATTGAGAATAGCCCATGTTCTGGAGTTAAAATCAATTCGAGTTTTGCGTTGCTTTCGGAAATAATGTCTAAAATATGGATACAATTCTCATCTACTGAGGCTTGATTACATAGAACAGCTAATTTTTTTCTGCCCAACTTACCAATAATTTCATCTCTGAAAACGGAAAGCCCTGTTCGGATCATTTAAATCTCCTTGAGACCCATTATATCAGGTAAACTTCTGAATTTTTCGGCGTAGTCCATTCCGTAACCCACGATAAAAGTATTCGGCACCTCAAAACCAAGATAATCAATTGGGACACCGAACTTTCTTCTCTCTGGTTTGGACAAAAGACTTGCAACAACAATATCCTTCGGATTTCGATTTTTTAGTTTGTCTAATATTGCTCTAAGAGTAGTACCTGTGTCAATTATATCCTCTATAATAACAACATATCTGTCCTTAACGATTATTTCCTCGGGAATATCCACCCATATATTACCCGGTGCCATCGCATTACCGTAACATCGAGCATTAATAAAATCCAGATTTATAGGAATGGAGACCGATCTCATAAGATCAGCTGCAAACACTACCGCACCTTTAAGAACCACGAGAAATATTGGATTCAAATCTTTCATATCATTGGATATCTGTCCGCCTATATCGCTGACAATTTTGGCAATATCCTTCCTGCTTAAGATCATTTCGACAGGTTTCAGAACCACTGAAAAACCTCCAACTATAAAATTCGAGTAGTTTAAATTGCTAATTAATGTAAAAATTGCAATAATTATTATCCATAAAAACTTGAAATGTTAAGCTTTTTGCATTTAAAAAAATTACATTAAGAATGTCGGAACAAAGTTTATCCCGAAACTCACTCGATTCCGATTTTACCTCCTCACCCGATTCCGACTACGTCGGAATCACCCTCTCCCTAAGGAGAGGGAAAAAAAAGGTCTCGCTTCACACTCCCCTTTCACCTTAGGGAGAAAGAGGCTGGGGGATAGAGGGGATTAATCCACTAATCTGTGTAATCCGCGGTTCAGATGATATTTATTTCGCATTGCGCATATTGATTTGAAAGCTTATTTACAAGTGTAAGTGGAGGAAAAGAGATTTAAATGAGATGAATATTTTTGCAAACTTGGATAAAAAACATTAACCATAATAGTAAATAGTTCTTGACAATGAGGTTTACATGATTATTTATTATTCCAGTACTAGTCAAGAAAAGATTTTCAATAATGAAACGAAACTACAGAGAGTATATGGCGAATTAACAAAAGTGATTAAACAAAGACTTTTTGATTTAGACGCAGCAAATTGCCTTGAGTATATGAAAACCGTAGCAGGTAGGATAGAAGAGTTAACTGGAGATTTAGAAGAACATTTTAGTTTGCGTTTAAGTAGAAGTAAAAGATTGATATTTAGACCAGCAAATGAACCAATACCACGAAAAGAAGATAGTGGATTGGATTGGACAAAAATAACCGAAATCACAATTATCAAAATAGAGGATTATCATGGCAGTTAAAAGCACAAGTTTTGATCCGGATTATATTTCTCTTCCTGGTGAAACATTGGAGGAAATCCTTGAAGAAAAAGGTATAAAAAAAATATCTTTTTCCAAGAAAACTGGTATTTCACAAAAGGATATTAATGAAATTATACATGGTAAAGCTCCCATTACACCAGATAAAGCCCAAAAATTCGAACTGGTTTTGGGAACACCTGCCTCATTTTGGAACAATAGAGAAAAAAAATATAGAGAAATATTGGCAAAATTAGATGAAGCTGAGAGAATGGAAAACTGGTATGAATGGGCTAAAAACTTTGATTTATCAGAATTGAAAAGAAGAAAAATAATTCCACTTTCTAGTGATAAAACAACTATAGTCAGAGCAGTTTTATGTTTCTTTGGGATAGTCGCGCCTACTGAATTTGAAAATGTTTGGCTAAATCCCTTGGTTGCATATCGACAATCAGATAGATATGAGCCAAATCCTTACATACTCGCATCATGGTTAAGGGAAGGTGAAAATGCTGCAAATAGCATTAAATGTTCATCTTACGATAAGAATAAATTTAAACAAGCACTTTCCAAAATTAGAGCACTTTCAATGAATTTGACTAAACAATTAGATGATAAAATCTTGGAAATATCTTTTGAAGCAGGAGTTATCATTCTTTTTGTTAGAGAATACAAGGTAATGGCAACAAGTGGTGCATCATATTGGATAAGACCGGATAAGCCAGTAATCCAATTAACACTTAGATTTAAAAAAATCGATCAAATATGGTTTTCACTTTTTCATGAAGCAGGTCATATAATAAAGGAACACTGCAAAAAAGATAGGATATTAGAGTATGATGGTAAAATTAAAGATGATAAAGAAAAAGAAGCAGATAGATTTGCAGCTAATTTTCTCATACCACCATCTAACTATAGAACCTTTGTTTCTAAAAGGAATTTTGACAAAACTAGTATTATAAATTTTTCCAATTCAATTGAAATTGCTCCAGGGATCGTTCTTGGAAGACTTCAACATGATAAACATATAGTATGGAATACATCATTGAATAACCTTAAAACATCAATTGAATGGGGATAGAAATATGGGCAAAAACCAACATGTAGTGAAACGATCCAATGGTTGGGCAGTTCGAGGTGAAAGGAACAAGAAAGATACTTCCCATCATCCAACGCAAGCAGAAGCTATCGAGAGAGCAAGAGAGATTGCAATCAATCAACAATCCGAAGTAGTCATTCATAGAAGGAATGACGAGATTAGAGATAAGAATAGCTATGGCAAGGATCCATGTCCACCCAAGGACAAGAAGCATTAGAAAAGAAACATATGAACACCCTCTACTACAGCGAAAACCTGAAGATTCTCAGAAATAGAGTATATTTC